>JAJCYQ010000086.1 GCA_029262835.1 Bacteroidota bacterium | reverse complement strand
GTAAGCACTCGGTGAAGTACACATTGCGCAGGTCGTTGTCGGTCCCCATCTTTCTGGCAAAAAGGAATGGGGATGCCAGGACGACGAAAAATGGAGGATATGAGGCCGCTCGTAGAGGCTTTCGAAGCGGGTTCGGAGCGGCGCGAGGACTTTGCAGCGCGGCATGACATCAAGGTCGGAACGCTGGACTACTGGCGGCGCAGGTTCCGGGAAGAGGGCAAGGAGGCCTTTATCGAAGTGCGGCCTGATATGCACGAGCGAGGGTCAGCCGTCGACCTTGAATTTGCAAACGGCGCCCGGCTCTCGTACAGCGGTCCGCTGGACGCGGCGCTTCTTCTCATGCTTGTCGACCGCGCCCGATGACACCGTTCACGCCCAGCCAGCGGTTCTTTTTGCACGTTGAGCCGACGGATATGCGTAAATCCTTCGACGGTCTTTGCGGCGTCGTCTCGCGCGAGCTTGGGCGCAATCCGACCTCCGGTGATGTGTTCGTTTTTCTCAACCGGCGCCGAACACACATCAAGCTGCTCGCGTGGGACCGGAACGGGTTTGTGCTGTACTACAAAAGGCTTGAAAAAGGCACGTTCGAGGCGCCCAGGTTGACGGCTGGCGGCGCGCTCTCGTGGCCCAACCTGATGCTCATGCTCGAGGGCGTATCGCTGCGAACGGCGCGCTTCAGAAAGCGGTACGAATTGCCCAATAAAGTGGCCTGATAGCGTTATTATTGCTGTTTTTATGTGGCCTGAAAGTGCCTGAATCCGTATCTTTCTGGTATGGATTTGTCCGCACAAATGGCCGCGCTGAAAGCCGAAAATCTCCTGCTACGCGAGGGCAAAGAGGAGCTCGAGCGCATGCTGGCACTGAGCCAGGAAAACGTGGCTCTTCTGCGCTTTGAGCTCGATCAGTTGAAGCGGATTGTGTACGGCACGAAAAGCGAGCGCTTCGAGCCGGAAAATCCGGATCAATTGGCGCTCTTCCAGGTGACTCCGCCTGCTGCCTCGGCTCCGGCGCTCGAAAAACAGACCACCACGCCGGTTCGCGAGGCCAAGAAGCCCGTTCGGATGGTGCTTCCGTCGCACCTTCCGCGCCACCGCATTGTGATTGAGCCGGACGTGGATACGACCGGCATGCGCAGGCTCGGAACCGAGGTCACGGAAACACTGGACTACCAGGCGGCCAAAATCATAGTCATCCGTCGCGAGCGGCCGAAGTACGTGGCCACAAGCGGCGAAATCATCATTGCAGAGCTTCCTGCCCGCCCCATTGAAAAGGGCATTGCCGAGGCCGGACTGCTTGCGCACACGGTTGTCAGCAAGTTCGAGGACCACCTTCCGCTCTTCCGGCAGGCGCGCATGCTGGCCAGGCAGGGCGTTACCGTGTCCGAGTCGACGCTCGGCGGCTGGGTCAGCCAGACGGCGGACCTGCTCGCGCCGCTCTACGACGAACTGGCGAGGCAGGCCCGGGCATCCGGCTACATCCAGGCGGACGAAACCCCGATCAAGGTGCAGGACAGCGATAAACCGGGCGCCACGCACAGGGGATGGTACTGGGTCTATCATGCGCCGGAACGCGGCGTGGTCGTCATGGACTACCAAAAGGGCCGTGGCCGGGCGGGCCCGGCCACGTGGCTCGGACCGGACTATGACGGATTGCTTCAATGCGATGGCTACGGCGTATATGATCAGTTCGTGCGGGCAACGCTTGCGGGTTGCTGGGCGCATGCACGTCGATACTTCCATGACGCGAAGGACTCGGCCGGGGAGCGGGCGGAATGGGTCATGTTGCGGATTGGAGAACTCTATGACATTGAGCGGCGGCTTCGCGAGGAGGAAGCGAGCCCCGAGGAACGCGCCCAGCTGCGCCAGGAAATGGCCATGCCGGTCCTTGACGCGTTGAAGACGTTCCTCACAGAGAACCCCGGGCTGCCCAAGTCGCCCTGGGGCAAGGCCGTGGCCTATACCCTTACTCGGTGGGACAAACTGACGCGTTATGTCCATGACGGGCGATTGGAAATTGACAACAACCTCGTCGAGAATGCCATCCGTCCCGTAGCAATCGGTCGTAAGAACTACTTATTCGCCGGCAGTCATAACGCTGCGCAGCGGTCTGCAGTCATCTACTCGCTCCTGGCGACGTGCAAGAAGCACGGCGTGAACCCTCAAGCTTGGATGGCCGATGTCCTGGCCCGCATCCCGACCCATCCAGCCAAACGCGTCGCAGAACTCCTACCCAACAGCTGGGAAAAGAGCAACGTGTAGTTCACCGGATGGTTACCATGTAAGGATCAAGAAGACGAGTGCAAACGAATCACTATTGACGTGTCGAAACTGATTAGACGACATCAAAACCGGAGGCGACAACTATCTCCGGGACAAGCCCATCAGGTGCCTGTTGACTGGGTGGGTGGTGTCCGGCATAGAGGTGGCGTGATCTTGATCCAGGCGCTTTGGTGGAACTGCGGGAACTCGGAACATGATAAAAAGGGAGCCGATCAAGTCCTGAATCTTGTGTAAAAGCGATTTCGCTCAGGTTGGCGGAGGGTTAAGCTGCGTTTGTTGTCGTCATGGTGTTTTCTGCGTCAGTTTCGGTGTCGGTCTTCCATTGCCGGAATTCATCGAGGTCAAGGTATTGTCGGCTGGCCACCCATGCTTCGTGCTGTTCCATGACCAGGGCTCCGATGAGCCGTAGTGCGGACTCTTCGTTCGGGAAGATGCGGATGGGCCGCTCCCGGCGCCGGACCTCCTCGTTGAGCCTCTCGAGCATGTTCGACGTGCGAAGGCGCCTGCGGTACTTCTCTGGCAGAACGATGACGGAGGTGGCGTCGTCGAAGCCCGTCTCCAGAATGGACAACGCTTTGTCGGCGCTATCCTCCATTTCCTCCTGGGCGCGGGTTAGCGCCTCACGGGCATCGCCAGGCGTATCGGCGTGCAATATCTGCCGGAGGAGCGTTACCATGCGGTCTCGGTGCTTCTTGGGAGTGACATCGAGCACGTTGCGCATGAAGTGGGCCTGACACCGCTGCCAGGTGGAACCCGGGAAGTGTTCTCTGAGGGCGTCTACAAGGCCCTCATGCGCGTCGGACACCGTGTAGTCAATACCGTGAAGGCCCCGCTCGCGAAGTCGGCCCAGAAAGCTGCTCCAGGCCGCTCTCGTTTCACTGATGCTTGTCTCAACGCCGAGCACTTCGCGGTAGCCATCCTCGCCGATACCCACCGCAATGAGGACTGCTGTCGAGCGCACACGCCCCTCACGCCGCACCTTGATGTACATGGCATCGGCGATCACGAACGGGTAGTTCTGCCCGCTCAAAGGCCGACTGCACCAGGCCTCGACCACGGCATCCAGATCTGCCGAGAGGCGGCTGACCGTCGATTTTGAAAAGCTGTGTCCGCAGAGCGTCTCCGTGATCGTAGCTACCTTACGGGTCGCTACGCCGTGAACGACCATGTCCATGAGGGCAAGTACCAGGGCCCGTTCGCTACGCTGAAAACGCTCGAACAGCTCCGTACGGAACGTCCCATCGCGGTCACGGGGGACTTCCAGTTCAATCGTTCCAACACGCGCTGTGATTCGGCGTGCGTACGTTCCGTTGCGGTAGCCGCGCCGCTCACCTGTGCGTTCACCCGGATCGGCCTGGAGGTGCTCGCTGAGCTCGGCCTGAAGGAACTGATTCACAGCCTGTTGGACGAGGAGGCGCATGCCGTTCGTGTCTCCGCTGAGAAGGTCTTGGATTTGGTCGGCGTCAAGGTTAATCTGTGCTCGGGTCATCGTGTTCGCTGGGTTGGGGTTACTTCAGTGATTAGAAGCCAACCTAAGCGGGCGCGGTGACCTTTGCTCTTTCAGTCACCGACAGCTTTTACACAAGAATAGGGACTCAACTCGAACTATATCCAGTCTTAGCATGAATGATGGCTCTGTACAGACGTCTATTCCGGTTGATGTTTTTGGGTCGTGGGGCGTCGATGATGATGGTGTGATACACGTATCTGATTTTATGGCTTTATCTTCGGATGAGGCTGTAAATATGGTATCTTTCTCCGGTGATGGGACCGTGGTAAATGAATTCAACACCTCATACGACCGGGTTATGGAGTTGAATGGTGAGTCGGTGCCTTCCCATCTGTACATATATCAAAAACACGCGTCTATTACGCGTGGCCGTACCCATATCGCATTGAGGTTCTGAAACGTGATTTCAGTCCACTGCTTAACATTGAGCTTGTTGATTCAGGATTATCGGAGCCCTCCAGGCCTCGTGTCGTAGATGGAATGAATATTGGAGGTAGTCTGCCGGCCCAGATTAGTAAAATACTTGAGGTAGAGAGTACCTGGACTCTGGTTGAGGTCAGATATTCTGATATAAGTAGGCCTCGACGCGTAGACGTGTTCGATATGAGTGGAAAATACCTTTCGTCCTTTCAACTTGAGAGTGGTGAAGGTATCTCCTCTTATTCGTCTGAAGCGGGAATGCTCTGGTCAACAATAAATGGCGGTATGCTTCAAGACATGGTGCCGTTCATCATTGGAAGGAAGCTGGCGCGGGTCGAATAAATGCGAAGCTGGAAGGCATTGGGTGAGCTGCGCTTGAAATACGCGAAATACCCACCACCGGGTATATCCAGCATGCACTCCCACGGGTAGTTTGATGGCAGAATCCCTTTCTGCCCTTCTCACTCGCCCTGTTCTGTGCCATGACTGGACTGTTGCGGCCCGTTACTTCCCTTTTCGTCATTCTCGCGCTTGCCGCTGTCATCCACCCAGCCAGCGCCCAGTGGGTAAACATATCTGAACCTGGGCGCACGTACACCGACTTTGCTGTCCACGGATCGACAATCGTAGTCACGAACAAGGGCGGTGGAGGAGAAGCGCTCATTACATCGCCCAATCTCGGGCAGACCTGGACGTTTACCACGCCGCTCACGACGCGGGATGGCCGTGCGGTGGCGGCCACGTCTACTGGATTCGTTACCAATCTTGCCGGGCAGGTAAACTACACGGCATCGGCTGCGGGTAACGACTGGTCGGACGTACCCGGACCAGGATCAAACGTGACCACGTTTTTCCGCGACGGAGAAACGGGACGGCTTTACGCCGGAACCCAGTCGGCCAACCTGCTCACGAGTGCCGATGAGGGCGCCACGTGGTCGCCGACTTCCCTTGTGAGCCTCGACGGGGAAATCACGTGGGTTCACGCCCGGCGCGACACCATTCTCGCCGGGTATAATCAGTTCGGGGGCGACACCTTTCTCTCGACCGATGGCGGCCTGACGTTCATCGACACGGGCCTCAGCAGCGCCGCCGCCGGGTTCGTGGCTGAAAACAATGATCTATACGTTCTGATGTCGCCCTTTGTCAGTCCAACGGCAAGCGCTGTGCTCAAGCGCAGCACCGATGGCGGCCAGACCTGGTCGGACGTCACGATCGCGCCCTCACGCGGCGGCATTTTCGGCGGGCAGGCGACGCCCCTGCGCCAGCAGAGCCTGCTGTTCGTCAGCGGCCAGTCCATCATGTACGCGCCGAATGACCGGATTTACGTGAGCCACGACGGCGGCGCGTCCTTCACGGAAATGAGCGAGAACCTGGTAGATGCAGGCGCCCGCGACTCGGCCATCCGTCGGTGGCAGATTGTAGGCGACGACATGTACGTGCTGGTGGTCGATAACGACGATGAAGCGCCGACAAGCGCCGGGTTTGGACTCTACAGACGGCCGCTCACGGAGCTCGGGTTTGACGCGACGAGCGTATCGACCCAGGAAATTACGCTGCCACAGCTCGGCGTGGCCCTCTGGCCAAACCCGGTCCGGGACCGGGCGACGCTACGGTTGGATTTGCCCGCTCCAGGAATTGTCACCGTTACAACGTGGGACCTGCTCGGCCGCGAGGTGTCGCGCGCTGCCCTCGGCAGCCTGCCAGCCGGCTCGCACGACGTGGACTGGGCGGCCGCGCCCACGCTTGGCACCGGTATGTACGTCATTGAAATCCGCGCCGGGGAGCGCCGCGTACTGCGCACGGTTGTCAAGGCGGAGTGACGGGCATTGCGCCGGTTTCACGGCATTCCGTGGAGTGCCCGAATGCTGGCAGAAACCCCCAACTGGTCACTGTAGTTACATAGGTCTCACGTTTTAAAAGTTTACCTTCCTGAGGTCGCTGATGACCACGAAGCAGCTCATTGATGAAGTTGTATCTCTGCCGGTTGAAGAGCGCGTCCGTGTGGCAGACTCGCTACTGCGCAGTCTAAACAGGCCAGAATCGGCCATGGATAAGCTGTGGGCCGCAGAATCAACGCGGCGCCTTGCGGAACTCCGTTCGGGCTACGTGGAGGCAATTTCAGGGGAAGAAGTCTTTCGGAAGATTTGGGAACGGTTTGAGAAATGAGCTTCTCCTTTCATCCAGAGGCAGAAGCGGAGTTCAATGCAGCAGTCGAATATTACGAAGACGCCGAGCCCGGGTTGGGCTATGACTTTGCGCTGGAGATTTATTCAGCCATCAAACGGTCTGTCGAATTGCCGAAAGCGTGGGCTGTACTCGAGGGCGATGTAAGAAGAGCTTTGGTAAGGCGATTTCCGTACGGAATCCTGTACTCCGAAGAGCCGACCGGGATATATGTGGTAGCGGTGATGAGCCTCCATCGTCAGCCGGGATACTGGAAGAAACGTCGATAATCGAGTGCCTGCTCTTCCCGCTTGACAGCATCACCTGGGCAACCTACTATGCAGGATGGACCGCAAGATTGTACGGAAATACAGGATTGATGAGGCGCCGAGCGACTTCGCCTACTGGCAGGAGCAGCCCTTTGAGCGGCGCCTGGAGGCGCTCGAAACCATTCGGCGCGAATACCACGGTTGGCAAGATGACACTCAGCCCCGACTTCAAAGAGTTTGTCGCGTTGTTAAACGCACGTGACGTTCGGTTTCTGGTGGTTGGTGGCTATGCCATTGCATTCCATGGACATACACCTCATCCCATTGATCTCATCACGAGCTTGAAAGGGGTTGAATTTGACGCGTGTTATGAAGCCAAGGTGCTGGTGGAAATTGATGGCGTATCCGTTCCATTCATTGATCTCGAGCACCTGAAGCAGAACAAGCGGTCGGTGGGTCGACACCAGGACCGTGCTGATCTCGAGCAGCTGGAGTAGAAGATTCCGGAGTACGTAAATGTTCGCGCTTCGCTTATTTCCCGAACGCGTACGGATTCAGGAACTGGCGTTCCCAGAGCTGCTGGCGCTCGGCCTCGGACAGGCTGGCCTCATCGGCGACCTCGGGCCAACGCGACCGGATCGTCTCCACCTGATTGTCGATGATGGCCCGGGCCTCGTGCGTTGAGAGGTGGAATATGGTGGCTGCATCCAGGCAGACGTCCAGGCGACTGAATCGGCTGTCTCCGTGGATGAACATGGCCTGGACTGCTTCTCCGCCCCTTCGGAGTTGGGGGCAAATGTCGTATGCCGGCGTCAATTCAAGATTGTGGCCATCCCAGAACGCGGCATGATTGCGCGCATGATCGTCCGTATTGCCGCACAGGATATTGAATACCAGGCGGGCGTACAGCTCGCGCAGCGTCGCATCGGGCTCAGTGAACGTGTGCCGAATGGTATCGGCCAGGCGTTCATAGCTGGCATAGCGAGCCATCATTTCATCCAGTTCAAGCAGCGTCAACGCAGAGATCATGAGTCGTCGGCAGTGACCGTCTGCTGCTGGTTCACGATCGAATCGCTTCACCATCAGAACGTCCCGGCGGGCTGCACGCACAAGTCGAACCTCGGCGACCTGGATGCCCACGTGAGCCGCCAGACGCATGGCGGCAAACTCTGCCTTAACGACCGGATAGAGGTCCGTGCTCGCGGAAAATTTTGCGATGAAAGGCGTTCCGTCGTCGTCAAGTATGGCCTTGGGCCGGGCGCCGCCTATGGAAGAGCCGTGCAGCAGCGCTGTGCCCAGAACGTCGGGAAGCGGTTGCCCTTTCTCCACGCGTTCGGCTGCCTCCATCAGATCCTCCAGTGTGGCCGAATCGCCCGACCGGGCCTTATATTCGGTAGCTGAACGCTGGAAATCCAATGCCCCAATCCGGTCCGATCCGGATTCCAACAAATACGTCAGTTCATCGACAATGGTAGGATCGGCGTCCCGACCCTTGAGGCCGAGCAATCTGTTGAGAAGTATGCGCCGCCCCCACGCGTCGGGCGAGGCGTCGCGCAGGCATCCGGGCATGCTCAGACCCGGCAACAGCGGTTGAAGGCCCTTTCTCAGAGGTAATTCGCGTGTCGAAATGGGTATGGCATCGGCTCGGTCGAGGTAGCTCTGGCCGTAGTTGAATTGCAATCCCTTGGGCGTATGCGCCAACAGGCCGGCAACCACCGGGCGTGTTGAACCGGGCAACCAGATCCAGACGAATGCCTGACGGTCAGAAGTCATCGTACACCTCGTCGGGTGTATGCCGGACCGATTTCGGGAGCAGGGCGAGCCGGTCGGTGACCGTGCAGTCGAGCCTCCGCAGCGCGCTCTCCTCCGGTTCCAACAACGTGACCCCAACGATCGTAGCTACTTCGAATACGACACCGATCCCGCATCGGGGATCGCCTTTTTCCACGCGGTACAGCATGTCCCTGGAAATGCCCGCGCGCTCGGCGAGTTCAGTCGTAGTCATTTTCCGCTCAATCCGGCTCGTCCGAATGAGTTTACCCAGCACGCTTATTGCCAGGCGTGTCTTCAGCGAAAGCGCGCGGGAATGTGTTTGGATGGGATTTTTGTTCATATTGTCTTATATGTACGACATAAGAATCAATAAGTCGTTTACATAAGACAATAATGGAGATTCGGTTCCCGCAACATCAATCCCATCAGGAGCCTCGCCCTTTCCCAGGAGCAACCTTTTGAGCGGCGCCTGGAGGCGCCCGAAACCATCCGGCGCTCGAATCCATCCGGCGCGAATACCACGGTTGGCAAGATGACACTCAGCCTCGGAGGCCGATGGCCGCTACGTTTACGCCGATCTCATGGGCCAGCGTCGTCTTGCCGACCGGGCGCGGGCCAATCAGCATATACACGTTGATCGATCATCCTTGCAAATTCAAAGTGAGACTTTCAATATGCAAGGATAGACGAGAAGAACGGTCCGCCTATTCCCCCTGCAGTTCGGCCGCAACGGCCTGCACCTCGTCGAGCACGCGGAGCAGGTTGCCGCTCCAGAGCATACCGATTTCCTCTTCCGTATAGCCGCGCCGGACGAGCTCGAGCGTCACGTTGAAGGTTTCCGATGCATCCATCCAGCCGTCCACGCCGCCGCCGCCATCAAAGTCCGACGAAATGCCGACGTGCTCGAGGCCAATCAGCTCGACCATGTAATCGATGTGGTCCACAAAGTCGGCGACACCGACGGGCTCGGCGGTGATTTCATCCATACGGGCTTCGAGCGCCTCCTCGACCGGGGCAACGCGCGCCTCGTAGGCCGCGCGGTCGTCGGCCGACATGTCGAACAGTTCGCGGCGCGACGCCACGATTTCCACGCCCATTTCGGCCGCAATCTCAGCGCGAAGCGCGTTCACCGCCTCACGGTAGGCGGCATCTTTTTCGCTGTCCACGTAGCTGCGAAACGCCACCGTCTGCACGACGCCGCCGTTCTCCTTGAGCGCCATCAGCTCTTCGTCGTCCAGGTTGCGCGACACATCGTTCATGGCGCGGGCCGATGAGTGCGAAGCAATGACCGGCGCCTTGGAAAGCGCCATGGTTTCCATATTGGCTTTTTTCGATGGATGCGACAGGTCGATCATGATGCCCAGCCGGTTCATCTCGCCAACGGCTTCGCGGCCCATGTCGCTCAGGCCGTCGTAGAGCCAGACATCGTCGCGCTCGCCGGTGTTGGAGTCCGAGAACTGGCTGTGGCCGTTGTGCGAAAGCGACATGTAGCGCGCGCCGCGCTCGTGAAAGAGCCGAATGTTGTCGAGGTCAAGACCCACCGGATACGCGTTCTCGACGCCGATCATGGCAACGAGCTTGCCCTCCGATACAATGCGCCGGACGTCGTCCGACGTGTAGGCCAGTTCAATCTCGTCCGGAGCCTTTTCTTCGGCCAGCCAGTGGATGGCATCGAACTTGGAAATCGCGTTCTCATACGCGGCCGCATATCCTTCGTCCGTCAGGTCGCCCTGCCCGGTATAGACCACGAACCAGGCCACATCCAGCCCGCCCTCGCGCATTTTTGGAAGCGTGATCTGCGTCGGCAGATCCATCGTATAGTTCTTTTCGTCCGTGAAGTTGGCGACGTTGATGTCGTCGTGCGTATCGAGCGTAATGACGCGCTCATGAATGCCTCGCGCGCGCTCCACGAGCTGCTCTTCGGTTTCGGGTGCGGGTTCGCCCGCGCAGGCCGCAAACAGGAGGGCGGCGGCAAAAACGGAGAAGAGGTGTGCGGTGCGGCGCGACGTCGCGGACATCTGGCGTAAGGTCATGGTCGAGGTGGGGCGTGGTTGAAAAGGGGACCCCAATGTAGTCAATCCGACCCAACCCGTGCAAAATCGTTCAGGGAACGGGGCCAACCGGCGAAAAGCAGCGCTTTCAACCGGGCGTTTGCAACTGATATATTATAGATATATTTATGATATATCAGCACATACTTGCTGCAACTGAATGCGGAACGAAGAGTTAACGCTCGTTCAGCGCATTACAGAAACTCCACGGAGACCGAAAAAACGCCATGGATAGCGAGATTATTTTCCAGGTTCATGATTCCCCCGAAGGCGGTTTTGAGGCAAAGGCCTTGTCGCATTCGATCCATACAGAGGCCGATTCACTCGATGAGCTGCGCGACATGATCCGCGATGCAGTTGCGTGTCATTTCGATGATGCCGAGCGTCCAAAGGTCATCCGTCTGCACTTTGTCCGGGAAGAGATCATTGCCGCATGAGGGTACCGAGGGACTGGAGCGGACAGGACTTGATTCAGCGGCTCAAGAAATTTGATTATGAGCGGACGCGGCAGACCGGAAGTCATGTGCGGCTGACGAGGAAATCACTGACGGGAGATCATCACATCACGGTGCCTCTTCATGCTTCTCTTCGTGTCGGTACGTTGAACGGCATTTTGACAGATGTAGCTTCGCATCTGGAAGTAAGCAAGGAGGAAGTGCTACGGCAACTGAGATGAAATCCGTTCTCTGGCCACGGTACCGGATGTGCGGCCTTCCTCCATGGCTTCGACCATTGCCAAATCTTCCAGCACTTCGGCGAAAACATCCCGGAACAGGTCGCGCTGCTCAGTTAGCGTCTCCTGCAGTGCCTCTTTCAGGGCTTGTTTTAATGCGTCATGAGTAAAAGCAACATCTGGCATGGGACTGTCGGTCAAATGAATGGTAGGTACGCCTTGCTACGGACGCGGTTCACCGGTACACCACCCCGTCTTTCATCACGAAACTGACATTCCAGAGGGCTGAGATGTCATCAAGGGGGTTGGCGTCCACGGCGATGATGTCGGCGAGCTTGCCAGATTCAATCGTGCCCAGGTCCTCGTCGAGCTGCATGAGTTCGGCGACGGTGAGTGTGGCGGAGCGGAGCGCCTGGGCAGGCGTCATGCCGTACTCGACCATGCGCGCGAAGTCAATGGCATTGTCCCCGTGCGGCAGCGCCCCAGCGTCAGTCCCGTAGGCAATCCGGACGCCGCGCCGGAGCGCCTCGCCAAACACCCGCCTGTGACTTTCCGTGATCGCCACCTGGCGCTCGGTCAGCTCGGCGTCCGCATCCAGCGGAAAATACACGTTGATGGTCGGCACCCAGAACGTGCCGCGCTCGGCCATCAGGTCGAGCGTCTCGTTACCCAGCATCATACCGTGCTCAATGGAGCGGACGCCAGCGTCCACGGCCACATGCGCGGCGTGGCCCCCGTAGGCATGAGCAGCCACGGGTTTTCCGAAGCGCGCGGCTTCGTCTACCACGAGGCGGATTTCATCGTCCGTGAACTGCGGGAGCGGTGCCATGTTGTCGAGGTCAATGTGCTTCGTCGTGCCGGTCGCGTAGAGCTTGATCCAGTCGGCGCCGTATTTGACCTGGCGGCGCAGCGTCTCCACGATCGCGGCGGGCGAATCGGCGAGCGCGCCAAACTGCGGCACATCGATCTGGGGCGCCAGCCCGTCGTTGTTCATGTACCCGCCCGTAATACTGATGGCGAGTGTTGCGACCTGCATGCGCGGCCCCGGCACAATCCCGTTGTTCACGCCATCGCGCACACCGACATCGGCCCAGTCGGCGCCCTCCGAATCCAGATCGCGGATGGTCGTAAAGCCGGCCATCAGCGTTTCGCGCACGGCCGCAACCGCCTCAACCGTCCGGTAGGGCACGGATTTGTAGAGGATGGGGTTGTGCTCGGCGTATCCCGGGGTGAGGGTGATATGGGTGTGCGCATCCATCAGACCAGGCAGCACATACCTGTCGGAGAGGTCAATGTGGCGGGCTCCAGATGGCACGCCCACGTCCGCGCCTACGGCCTCTATCCGGTTGCCGCGTATCAGAATCGTGGCACCTGGCAACAGCGTCCCGCGCTCCACGTCGACCACAGCGCGCGTCTGAATCGCAGTATATTCGCTGGATGCGCCGGTTTGTGCTTCGGCCGCCATCGGCGCCCACAGCAGCAGGGAGACGGCCGGCAGCAGGGCGATGGCGAGAAAAAGAAGTGATGCGGAGGTAATGCGCCTGTACATGGTGGTGGGTACTTTTGGTGGATCGACTATCAACATAATGAAAACTCGCCTACACCATGACAGGAGCTGACTTCATAGCAGAATTTGACCAGGAAATGGCGGGCACCCGCCGCATGCTGGAGCGCGTGCCCGAGGGCCAGTTCGCCTGGGCACCCCATGAAAAGTCCATGACGCTTCACAAGTTGGCGTCCCATCTGGCCAACGTGCCGTCCTGGATCGGCATGACGCTGGCGACCGAAGATCTCGACGTGTCGGGTCCTTTCGAGGAGCCGAAACCGGACACGACGGAGGGCCTCGTTGCGCTTTTCGACAAGGCGGTTACAGAGGCCCGCGCGGCGCTTGAGCCCGCGACGGCCGAGGACCTCGCGGTCAACTGGTCGCTCAGGGCTGGCGATGAGGTCTATTTTACCATGCCACGCGCGGTGGTGCTTCGCTCCTTCGTCATGAATCACATGATTCACCACCGCGGGCAGCTCGGCGTGTACCTCCGCCTGCTCGACGTACCCGTGCCCGCACTCTACGGCCCGAGCGCGGATGAGGGGTGATTCCCACTGGTGACGTGACACGCGCATAAAAAAAGCGGAGCGGCTCGTAAGAGCGGCTCCGCTTTGTGCCCAGGACTGGAGTCCATAGATACGCTATATCTGTTTGTCTGTCAACGAGTTACAGAAGTGAGCGGATTCTGGGTCAAGGAATAGGTCAAGAATAGATGATGGTCAACGGCGAGGTGAACTCAGCCTCGAATACCGGACTGGGATACCTTCTCGCGCATTTAGTGTATTTCCGCCCGGTCGGAATACTGAAGCGATGCTGGATCGCCCAGATCGCAAGATTGCACGTAAATGTGCATTCAACGTGTCCGGCAGACCCGGACCAGCGCTGTTTACGCTGTTGCATGATGGCGCGCTGCCAGGTACACGAACACCTGAAACATATTTAAGGTCTTGTTCAGGTTCATTTAAGTTTCTCTGACTCACTTTTTCGGCGATTCAACTTTCAGTCTTCTCGCTCGGTGCGCGCTGTCTGTCAGGGGCAATCAGCTCTCCTTCCCTTGGGCTCACGCCTTTTCCACCAATTGGTGACGACAATGAACCAACGGACCCATCCTTTACTGCTCGGTTGCGTCATGCTGGCTCTTTTCGGCTCGGACTTGGCCAGTGCACAGGATCAAGCGGATGCGCAACGCTTCTTCCCCCGGCAAGGCTACCTGCTCACGGGTTATGGGGGTGCTGGCTTTCAGACGCTTTTCGCCGAAGAAGGACAGCCCAACGACTTCTCGGCAATTTTTGCGCCCATCATGCTGTTCCAGGTTTCCGACCGATTTCTTTTTGAGGGAGAACTTGAATTCGGGATCGAAGACGACGTCACGGCCACCTCGCTGGAGTATGCCCAAGTGGATATGGCGCTCAGCAACAACCTGACGCTGGTCGCGGGCAAATTCCTCCTGCCCTTTAATACGTTTTCGGAGAGGCTCCATCCTACCTGGATAAATCGACTTATCAGCGCTCCGGCTCTCTACGGCGGCCACGGTGCCCTTACACCGACCGATCCGCTCTTGCCCGTTCTTTCAGACGTGGGCGTACAATTACGTGGTGCTTTTAGTGTTGGACGCTTCAGAACCATCACGGCCGAGGCGTTCATTACACAGGGGCCTATGCAGGCAGCACACGAAGACGGAGCAGAGGAGGGGCACGATGAGGCCACCATCGCGACCACGGAGGTCGGCTTTGCCAGCGGGGAGGGGATCACCGGTCCTGGGGACCTCGCCTTTGGTGGTGACTTTACGGACAACAATGAAAACAAGCTGCTCGGTGGTCGGCTTGGTTTCGGCATTGCCCCGTTTTTCGAGGTCAATGTCTCCGGTATGACAGCCGCGTTCGACCCGGCAGGTGACCTTCGCTTCAGCGCCGTCGGGGCGCACGTGGAAGGGCGGCACCGAAGCATCACGGTGCACGGCGAGTTCATACAAACCTGGCAGGACGTGGCCCACGAGGAGGACGAGATCCCGGCAGTTGACGACAGCGCCGAAACCCTGACGCGAAACGGCTATTGGGTGCAGGCGGGCTATCGGCAGGGTAAGTGGCAGCCGGTCGTACGCTGGACCCAGCTTTTTGAAAGCGACATCGATGGAGAAGTCGTCACGGATGCCGGACAGCAACTCGCCCTCGGGCTGGACTACTGGTTCGAGCCAGCGGTTGTGGTCAAGGTGGAGTACCTCATCAATGAAGAGGAGCACAGCATTGACAACAACCGCCTCGCTATCCAAATCGCTTTTGGATTTTAAATCGGAGACTTCCCATGCGACTCTTTTCGACTACGATGGCTGCACTCATCATGCTCTACATGGGCTTGGCTTTTAAGACTCCCGTGCCACCATTGTCTTTGGACGACGCGACGCTGAGTGACACCACCTTGGCAGTGCGCATCGGTCAGGGCGCTGAACTTTTTTCGCGGACGTGCCAACGGTGCCATAACCCTCGTGGGCCGGAAGAGCGGACCGACCGGGAATGGGTGATAATCATGCAACACATGCAGACGCGCGCCAATCTCACCCGCAGGCAGGCGTCGCTTGTCCGGGATTTTCTGCTGGCCTCGAACGATGCGGCCCTGAGGCCTGCCCGTCTACGCGGCGATCTGTCCCCGCCCTCTGAAGTGACGGACGAACTAATCGCACAAGGAAGACTGGTCTATAACGGTGCCGGAACGTGCTTTGCGTGTCATGGGAGCGGGCTTGAAGGAGGTCCCATCGCCCCCAACCTGAAGGACAGCCAATGGAAGCGCGGCAACGGGGACTTCACCACGATCCTGGAGATTGTCCGAAATGGTGTATCAGGAACCGCAATGGCGGCCTATCCAGGCGGCATCAGCGAAGAACAGGCACAACAGGTTGCTGCTTTTGTCTGGGCTGTGTCCCAAGGCCAAACCACACCCCTTAACAACTTATGAAACATAGTACGTTACGCTCAACCCTGATACTTATTGGAATCAGCCTGTCCGCTTGCCTCAATGCACAGGCTCAAACGCCTGCACTTGAATCTGAGTCGCAGGAAGTGCCCTCTGAAGTTGTCATTCAATCCTCCGGAAATGAACTCAAGTTCGTACAAACGGAAGTCACTTTGAAAACCGGTACAACGGTGCATCTGGTCTTCGAAAACCAAGCGACGGTCATGGGGATGTCACACAACGTGGTTTTTCTGTCCAATGAAGAGGCTATAGACCGGGTGGGTGTGGCGGCTATTGCAGCAGCAGAGACCGAGTACATCCCAGAGGATGAAGACATTCTGTTCCATACTCCGCTGGCAGCTCCCAGTGAAACGGTTGAAGTGACATTCACCGCGCCCAGCCCGGGCACATACTATTATACTTGCACCTTCCCCGGTCATTATGTACTGATGCGTGGAGTACTGAACGTGACGGACTGATCTACTCTTTTGTGGCCATCTTCGATCAGGAAAAGCAACCTGAATTAAATTTAAGAATGGCTTAAGGAGTCGTTAAGAAAATACTCCGTAAGCTACCGGCTGATCGTGTGAGCGTTGTCTCATGTGAGTCCTATATCCATCAATAAGGCCAGAGCCACGTTCCATCTTCGTACATATCGCATTCTCCCGCTGATCGTCGGCGTCGTGCTACTCTTCGGAATGGCCGTCCCTTCGGTCACGGCAGCCTGTGAAATGGCGTCAATGGGTTCGCACACGTTGGGTACGCACACGTCCGAAATGGCGAGCCATGAAACGGTCGACGTCCGCTGCCCAATGGACCAGTCTGCGGCCCGTCACGTGTGCTGCAATCAACACGGGGCGCTGCCGGTATTGGTGACACTGCTCCCGGCCACAGGCCAACGCATTGCCACTCTACCCGCTACCGACTTCCTGTTGCGTGACACTCCAACGGTACCGATTGGTGTGCCAAATGGTAAGTCGTCAGATGTAAGGGCCCGTGCCCCTTCCTATACGACTACGCCCCTTCGACATGCACTCCTTGGTTCGTTCCTGATCTGACCCGTTTCGGAAGCTGGTATCACTCCCGCACCGCGTGCGCGTGAATACCTACCAGACCCGCTATCCGAAACCACTGTCCTCCGTCAGATCATCATGTCTCAATCCCGACGTTTCGGCGCGCTCTGCGCCGTACTCCCTCTGCTCCTGCTGGTAGGAACTGCCCGAGCGCAGGTACTTCCAAACGATTTCCACGGAGCCGCCGACTCAGCCGACGTCCGATTCTTGCGGATGGACGATTTGCTGATGGCTGTTCAAGCCAACAATCCCTCACTCCGCGCTGCGTTGATGGAAACAGATGCGCTAGCGACAAAGGGGGCCCAGGTATCGTCACTTCCGGATCCGGTAGTGATGGCAACCTACCAACCGTTTTCCGTGCTGACCGGCCGAGGCGCCCAGCGCTCGCAGTGGCGTGTGGAGCAGATGGTCCCGTTCCCCGGCAAGCTTGGCCTTCAGGGAGACATTGCGGGGCTTAGCGCAGACGTGGCGCACTATGAGGCCGAGACATTCAGGCAGGACCTGCTCTTCCAGGTAAAGACGATGTACTACGAATTGTACCGCATACAGGAGCAGATTCTATACGTGGAGGAGTTCCAGGAGAGGATGCGTTCGTTCGAGGATGCTGCAACAACGCAGTATGAAGTGGGAATCGGGCTGCAGCAGGCGATCCTGAAAGCCCAACTGGAAAAGAACGCCCTGTCTCAACGACTTCTCACTCTGACCAGAAGTCGCATGACAGCGATCGAGACGCTGAGCCGTCTCATCAACGAGCCCATCGCGGCAGACGTCCACGTACGTGTAGCACAGCCTGGACCCATTACCTCAGAAATTGAACAGCTCATCGAGATCGCCCGACGGGAGCGACCGGAAGAGGATGCCCTGGCCAGCGCCATGACACGCGCGGAAATGCAGGTTGAACTCGCTCAAAAGCAGTTTCTACCCGATTTTGGCTTCAATATCACCTATTTCGATATGGCGTCGCGGCCAATGCCGCCGACCGCGAATGGCCGCGACGCCTTGGCACTCGGCATCTCGGTGAAGGTACCTCTCTGGCGCAAGAAGCTTAGGGCCCGCGTCCAGGAGACGCAGATCCGGGTTGCACAGGTCACAGCACGCCAGGAGGCACTGATGACCAGCTATCGCACCCAGCTTTCCGATCTCCTGAATCAGCTGAAACGAGAGGAGGAACAGCTCTCGCTCTTCAGCGGCGTCCTTATCCCTCAGGCTGAGACAACACTGGAATCGACGCTGTCGGCCTACACCACAGCGCGAACCGATTTCCTGAACCTGCTCGATGCCCAACGCATGCTGTTTACGCTGCAAATGGGCTACGAAGATGCTTTGGAGCGATACCTCCAAGCGTCGGCACGTCTGGAGCGTGCTCTCGGTATCCGCACACTCGATGAAATTGAGAGGTAGTAGGTGAATTTCCTCAGCTCTCTTCTACCCGTGGCCCCCACAATGATTACGTCGATATGAAGACTCTACAACGTACCCAACGGCTTGCTCTCTCGTTACTCGTCATGATCCTGGTCGCAGGTGCTGCATATTTTGCCGGAAGAATGACGGGTGCAGGAGGATCGTCAGACGCTCCCCATTCGGAGAATGGAAATACGCACGCGGAGTCTGCGGAACGCCCCGTCCTCTACTGGCGCGCGCCCATGAACCCCAACGAAATCTATGATGCGCCCGGAACGTCCCGGATGGGAATGGATCTCGTTCCCGTCTATGCAGATGAGGCCTCGGGGCAAGGGGTTGTCTCCATCGACCCCGTCACGATGCAAAACATCGGCGTTCGAACGGCACGTGTGGTCATAGAGCCGCTTCAGCACACGGTACGAACCACGGGGCGTTTTACCGTGAATGAACAAGAAGTTGTTGCCGTATCGCCCAAAATCAGCGGGTGGGTGGAAACCCTGCACGTGAATTTCGAGGGTGCGCGTGTCAAGGCCAATCAGCCGCTGCTGGAAATTTACAGCCCCGAACTTGTTGCAACGCAGGAAGAGTATCTACTGGCCCTCCGCAATGCGGAACGTCTGGGAATCTCGGCCGATTCAGATCGCTTGATAGAAGCGGCCCGCCGCCGCTTGGCGTATTGGGATATTTCGGACGCCCAGGTACGGCGCCTGGAAGAGACCGGCGAGCCAACAAAGACCCTGACATTGTATGCCCCGGCCGACGGCACCGTTGCTGAAACGAATGTCGTTGAAGGCCAGAGAATCGCCGCCGGACAGACGTTGATGAAACTGTCCAACCTGTCATCCCTGTGGCTCAATGTCGACCTGTACGAACAGGATTTGGCATGGGTGGCTGTCGGGACGATGGCTTCCATAGAGCTGCCGTACAACCCTGGTCAGACCATACAAGGTCGCGTAAGCTTTATCTATGACGAGTTGGACACGGCGTCCCGGACGGTGAAGGCCCGTATCGACATTCCGAATCCCGGCTTACGGCTGAAGCCAGAGATGTATGCCTCCGTGAGGCTCGTTGGCACGACGGCCACCGCATACCCGGTTGTACCTGCTGAATCAGTCATCCGAACGGGCGAACGCGATGTGGTGATCGTGGCCCTCGGGGATGGTCGATTCTTGCCCACAGAAGTAACGGTTGGCCTGGAGGCCGATGGCCGAATACAAATACTGGATGGGCTGTCAGGAACGGAACAGGTCGTGACAAGCGGGCAGTTCCTGATTGACTCTGAGGCGCAACTTGCAAGCGCTGTCAACGCCATGACTCAGACGAAGGGCGGTGGTCAACCCGATGTGCACACCGTCACTATCGATGTGGGCAAATCGGGTGCAGAGTTCGAGCCGGTGAACATTGAACTCGCCGAAGGCGAGACCACGCGGATCACCGTGACACGCCATTCGGATACAGCGTGCGCATTATCTGTCGCCATTCCGGACTTGGGGATAGAGACGACCGCGCTTCCCATGCACGAATCGGTTGTCATCGATGTCTTGGCCGAAAACACCGGGACGCTCTCCATTATCTGTGATGCCAACGTATTGAAAGGCACGTTCGTCGCATCCTCCAGGACACACTTCTAGCAACGGCAATTACGATGTTGAGATCAATAATTGAGTGGAGCGCACACAATCGCCTGTTGGTGATCCTCGTGACGGTCCTGATGTCTGTCGTTGGCGGTTGGACGCTGATGAACATGCCCGTCGATGCCATTCCGGACCTCTCGGACGTACAGGTAATCGTAAAGACGGAATACGCCGGGCAGGGGCCGCAGATTGTCGAGGAGCAGATTACCTATCCGTTGGCCACGGCAATGCTGAGTGTCCCGTACGCAAAGACCGTTCGAGGATACTCGATGTTCGGCACGAGTTTCGTCTACGTCATTTTCGAGGATGGAACAGATATGTATTGGGCTCGGAGTCGGGTTCTGGAGTATCTGAACCAGGTCACGGGGGACTTGCCCGAGCAGGCAAAACCGGCCATCGGCCCGGATGCTACTGGAGTTGGCTGGGTGTATCAATACAGCCTTCGGGACACGACCGGTACCTACGACCTGTCTCAATTACGCTCCATTCAAGATTTTTTCCTCAAGTACGAGCTTCAGGCCATTGAAGGGGTTAGCGAAATTGCTACCATCGGTGGCTTCCAGAAGCAGTACCAGGTGGTGGTTGACCCACAAAAGCTCTCGGCGTACGGGATTTCCCTGTCACACCTCAAGATGCAGCTCAAGAGGAGCAACCAGGATGTGGGCGGTAGATTGCTTGAGATGGGGGAGCGCGAGTTCATTGTCCGCGGGAAAGGCTACTTGAAGGGTATGGATGACATTAGAGCCATCCCGATCAAAACCGTTGGAGGGACATCCGTAACCATCAATGACGTAGCCACGGTTCAGATGGGCCCTGAGATCAGGCGCGGAATCGCCGAGAAGAACGGTGAGGGTGAGGTCGTTGGTGGTATTGTCATCCTGCGGTATGGAGACAATGCCATGAAGGTCATAGAACGGGTAAAGAAGCGCTTGGCTGAGCTGGAAGTGGGACTTCCGGAGGGCGTGGAAATCGTGGTCGAATATGACCGGTCCGCACTCATCAAGCGTGCTGTCGATACGTTGACGACGAAGATTTGGGAAGAGCTGCTCGTGGTTGCGTTTATCGTGATGATCTTCCTGATGCATGCCCGGAGTGCATTCGTGGCCATTATCACCGTACCGGTTGGGATTCTGGCTTCGCTTTTGATCATGAATGCCATCGGACTAAACGCCAATATCATGTCGCTTGGTGGTATAGCAATCGCCATTGGTGTGATGGTGGACGCATCACTTGTCATGGTCGAGAACGCCCACAAGCATATCGAACGCATGACGAATCACCTTCAACGTGACTTGGAGCCGGCGGAACGAACACAAGCCGTACTCGACGCGGCCAAAGAAGTCGGTCCAAGCCTCTTTTTCTCGCTGCTGATTGTGACCGTCAGCTTTCTGCCTGTCTTTACACTTGAACAGGTCGAAGGACGATTGTTCAGCCCCCTTGCGCTCACAAAGACGTTCGCAATGGGCTCGGCCTCTATCCTGGCCGTTACACTTGTACCCGCGCTGATGATGATCTTTGTCCGGGGGCGAATTCGGTCTGAGGCTGAAAACCCTGTAGCGCGATTTTTCATTCGCATGTATCGACCGGTTATACGTGGGACGCTTCGCCACCCGTGGGTCGTTGTTTCAGCAGGGATTCTGGTGCTTTTCATGACACTCCTTCCCGTACAGCGCATGTTGCTGGGTCATCCCCTGATTCCGTTTCCTCAGATAGGTTCGGAATTCATGCCGGCATTGAACGAGGGGGACATGCTCTACATGCCGACAACCCTACCAGGTGTTTCGCCTCAAAAGGCAAAGGAAATCTTGCAACAGACGGATCGCATCATCAAGAGCTTTCCTGAAGTCGCGTCGGTGTTTGGCAAGATCGGACGGGCGGAAACGGCAACAGACCCAGCCCCCCTGACCATGATCGAGACCACCATTGTTCTGAAGCCGGAAGATGAATGGCGTGAAGGGATGACGCGGGAAAAACTTGTTGCAGATCTTGATGCTGCGATACAGATCCCGGGACTGACGAATGCATGGACAATGCCGATTAAAACGCGGACGGACATGCTTGCGACCGGAATCAAGACACCCGTAGGAATAAAGATAGCCGGCGAAGACCTCCAGGTCCTCCAACAGATTGGCGAACAGATTGAAGGCGTATTGAAAGGAACGGAGGGTACGCTATCCGTCTACGCCGAGCGTGTCATGGGAGGCAGCTTCCTCGATATCGATATCGATCGCGTCGAGGCCGCCCGCTACGGCTTGACAACGGGTGACGTTCAGGACGTTATCGTAAGCGCGATTGGCGGGATGAACGTTACGAGGACGGTAGAGGGACTGGAACGGTACAACGTCAACGTGAGGTACCCCCGGGACCTGCGTTCGGACATCCCGTCACTACGTCAGGTGCTTGTGCCCGTTTCCACAGGAATACAGGTTCCTCTCGGTCAATTGGCAGAGTTGAACCTGGTAGACGGCCCACCCATGATCAAAAGTGAAAACGCACGACCAAACGCCTGGGTGTTTGTGGACCTCAAGCAAGGGGTGGATGTGGGTACATATGTACAGCGTGCCCGCGAAGTCGTGTCGGAGCGGATTTCACTACCAGCAGGTTATTCCATCAAATGGAGCGGGCAGTACGAATACATGGAACGCGCCAACAAGCGATTGCAACTATTGGTGCCGATTACACTGGCCATCATTTTCCTGCTGCTTTTCCTTCATTTCAGAAATGTTACTGAAACGATGATTCTCATGGCTACCCTCCCGTTTGCGATCGTGGGCGCCATTTGGCTCATCGTGCTGTTGGGATATAACATGTCAATCGCTGTAGGTGTCGGCTTTATCGCGGTTGCCGGACTGGCCGCTGAGACTGGCGTGGTCATTCAAGTGTATTTGAATGAAGCTATTGCGCGCTATCGAAGCGAAGGTCGGCTTACGTCAAAAAGTCAGCTCAACCGCGCCCTGGAGGAAGGATCGGTCATGCGCGTCCGACCGTTGTTGATGACCGTGTTTACGACAATCCTGGGCTTGCTACCTGTCATGTTTGGAACAGCCACCGGTAGTGAGGTCATGAAGCGTATCGCAGCTCCCATGGTTGGAGGGCTCGTGAGCGCGACCATCCTCACGCTTGTGGTCATTCCGGCCATGTATACGATTGTGAAGGGCTTTCAATTACGTAATTCCTTTGTCGGCAGCGAGACTGGGACGGGCGAAGAATAGCGCTGTGATGGTTTCTCATGCGGTCGGAAGACTAACCACGAAACGACTTCCACAATTTATACCATCACTTTCGGCAGAAATCTTGCCGCCGTAGACGAAGGTAATGGCCTGGACGATCGCCAAGCCGAGACCACTACCGTGTTGTGCCTGTACCTCTTTGGCGTCTGCCCTGTAGAATCGGTCGAAAAGGCGTTCCTTGGCTTCAGGATCGAAGCCCATCCCCGTGTCAGACACGATAAGACGACCGTTGTCGTCTTGTCGACTTACTTCCACAGTCACAGTGGCTCCGTCCGGGGAGTACTTGATGGCATTGTCCACGAGATTGTCTATGACCTCCCCGATGCGACCTTCATCGGCCAAGACGTGGACATGTGGGAGAATTTTTTGTTGCAATTTGATCCCTTTTCCAACGGCCCGGTCTTGGAATCGATTCGTGTGCTGGTGCACTATTCGGCTCAAGTCGACACGTCTTCGAGGGAGCTCTTTTAGACGGTCGACACGTGCGAGTTGCAAGAGGCCTTGGACGGTCTCTGTCAACTCTTCCACATCCAGCATCATGGATTCAAGCGCTTGTTGATATGCTTCTCGAGTGCGCTCGCGTCGGAGTGCAACCTCAATCCCGTTGCGCATTGTCGTGAGTGGAGTCAGCAATTCGTGAGCTGCATTGTCGGTAAATCTCCGTTCGCGGTCGAAGGAAGCTTCAATTCTGGATAGCATTTTATTGAAGCTCTCTGCCAGGTCGGTCAGTTCATCACGTACGCCGAAACTGGTAGGTAGCCGGGCCGTGAGCTTCGTGGCGCGGATTTCGTCCGCTGCCTCGGTCAAGGCTGCCACTGGACGCAACGCACGTCGGGCCAGCCAATACCCGCCACCCATTGCCAAAATCATACTCAAAGTGATTCCCAGGAGCAGCGCTACACGCAACCGGTAGAGTTCTTGGTGCAGGGACCACTCGAATCCACTGACTTCAAGCCAGCCTCTGATGTCCCCTGAATCGGCAGTCATGGGCGTATAGCTGGATCGGGCGGGTTTTCCTTCCCACTCCCGGCTGATCGAATGGTTCGAATTCGTCCTGGGGATTCTGACCGCAAGTGGAATATGGTTTTCAAAGTTCGGGCTACTGTACAGTATGGTCCCTTGAGGTGAAATCAGGCGCACATACGTACCGTAGATCCCGTCCGTCCCATAAGCAACGGACCTGAGTTCGTCCAGCGCGGCAAAGGCCACGGACCCGTTGTCGATAAACCTGATATACGGCACGAGTTCACGGGTCTCGTGACTCAAATGTCGGTCGAAGTCCCGGTGGAGACTCGAATGAAAGGCCAGATAGGAGAACAGTGCAAAAAGGCTCAACAGGACAAGCAGCGTCAGACCGAACCACATTGTCAGTCGAGTAGAGATGCGCAAAAAGAACGTGCGGAAGAAGTGCTTCATTGGACGTATTCCGGGCAATGGACCCAGTAGTTATTCGGTTACCAGGCGATACCCGACTCCCCGTACCGTTTCGATTCGAAGAGGCTCACCGTCGGGATGGGACTCCATTGCTTCTGCCAGCTTGTGGCGAAGTCCTGAAATCGTGACGTCTATCACATTGTCGGTCACGTAGAACGCATCCCCCCACACGCGCTCGGCCATGACCGTTCGCGATATGATTTCATTCGGATGCCGTGCGAAGTCCTCAAGCAAGGCGTATTCCTTTGTCCTCAACTCAAGCTTATCGCCTTGAAGTGTTGCCAGTCTTTGCTTCGTGTGCAGTTCCAGGCCACCTACTTGAATGACGTCTTGCTGTGTGTTCAGGGGTGGTCTTCGGAGCAGGGCGCGAAGGCGGGCCAACAACTCCTCAAACTTGAACGGTTTGGGAAGATAGTCGTCAGCACCCGCGTCCAGACCAGCCACACGGTGCTCGACATCGTCCAATGCAGTCAGCATGAGGATGGGGACGTTTTGTCCTGCGGCGCGCACGTGTTCGACGACGGTTTTTCCATCCTGCTGCGGTAGTCTCCAATCCACGATCAGGGCATCGTACGCACTACCCATCGCCATGGCTTCACCCTCCATCCCGTCACTCGCGATATCGACAACGTAGCCCTCTTCTTCAAGACCCATCTTGAGAGAGGTGGCCAGGCGCGTTTCATCTTCAACAAGTAGTAGCCACATGGATCTGGAGCGATGGGTTTTCAGAAGCACTTTCTCATTCACTTACACCAGTACAGCGCAATGTTTCTTACCTGAAATAGATTTAAGACGGCGTTAAGGCTGCAATCAGGTTTGTCGCCGCATCTTGCAATTGATTATTGACACATTCGATAAAAGCAGTGTATATGAAATCCTTGACAGCAGCACCCAAAATTCTACTCTTGTCGATATTGATGCTGGGTATGGTGGCACCAACCTTTGCGCAGCACGAACACAAGAAGGCCGATGAACAGCAGGAGGCCCCTGCTAGCGGGCCAGCTATGATGAACATGATGCAAGAGCACATGACTATGATGGATGACCCATTGCGCCGTTCGGCAATGCTCGTGCACATGCTACCGACCATGCAGGAATCGCTGGGCCTCTCCGACGACCAAGTGATGCGCATGAATCAAAGCACACAGCAATTCAAAGAGCGCAACGACACGCACCAACAGCAGATGAAGAAGGCGAAGGAGCAGCTGGATGAGCTTCTGGCTTCAGAAGATTCGCCGCCAGATCGCGTCCGTTCAATGCTCGAAGAAACCGCCTCCCATGGTGCACGGATGCAGGCCTTGGCCTTCGAGACGGCCGCGGAGATGAAAGGGATGCTTTCGGCCGAGCAACGGGCGAAGCTGTCCGGCATGAAGCCCATGCAAATGCACCATCATATGATGACGAACATGACCATGATGGAGATGATGCAGGCCATGCACGGTGGCATGATGTCCGGTGAAAAGATGGGGATGATGAAGCAGGGGATGATGAACAAGTGAACCCAACACTCGAGTTGAATGATGTTTGACGGACACCATGACATGTGGGGAATGTACTGGGGATGGTGGGTTTTCTGGCTCACCTTCATTTTGATCGTAGTGCTAGCGCTCTCGCGCGGGCTGAGAGGCCGAACCCAACAGCCGGAAACACGGGCGGATACACCACTGGATAGCCTCAAGCGCCGGTACGCAGCTGGCGATATCACCACCGAAGAATACGAGGAGCGTAAAGACCGCCTCATCCATTCTTTTCCTGACTCCCAAAACTGAAAAATTCTATGCCATACTTACGAACACTCACTCGGCACATGCTCGTGCTGAGCTTCAGTATTGTCCTTGCGGCTGGCCTCTCGGCATGCGCCTCCGATTCCGCCGACGTTCACTCTGAAGCACAAGAAATGCATGAAGGCCAAACGGCCATGCACGGTGGCATGGTGCAAAGCGCCGGTAGTGGGCACATGGAAATGGTCCTTGACAATGGTCGTTTTTTCATTTACCCGTTCGATGGGGACCAACGACCGCACTCCATGGAAGGCATCGGCGATGCTACGGCAACAATCGAGTCCGTGGACGGGGAAGAACACGTCGTTCCGCTCACTATGATGGGAGACCATTTGATGGGCACTCTGCCTTCCGGAACTCACGAGTTTACTACGGCCCACGTCACCATGCCTATGGCCAGCGAGACCTGGTCTGCAAGCTTCCATATGGGTCGCGAGTCCCTTTAACGATGGGCCCGATAAGTACCACGGGGCTAAGAGAACTCTAATCCCTTGAATTGACGACATATGCAGCACGACCACTCTGAACGACACTCGTCCCAAGGCAAGCACGAGGGGCACCACGACCACCACGCCATGATGGTCGAGGATTTCAAGAAGCGGTTCTGGATCTCGCTGGTCCTGACGGTACCGATCCTGGTGCTCTCGCCCATGATCCAGCAGTTCCTGGGGTTGGGGGCGGAATTGGCCTTTCCTGGGAGTTCCTATGTTCTGTGGGGTCTTTCGTCGGCAATATTTTTCTTTGGCGGCTGGCCTTTCCTGAAGGGATTCTATAAGGAAATCCGCAGTGGACGGCCCGGCATGATGACGCTGATTTCCGTCGCTATCACGACTGCCTACGTGTACTCCAGCGCGGTCGTTGTGGGTCTCGAGGGAGCCATCTTTTTCTGGGAGCTTGCTACTCTCATCGATGTAATGCTGGTCGGCCACTGGATCGAGATGCGCAGTGTCATGGGAGCCTCCAGGGCGCTCGAAGAACTTGCCCGCATGATGCCAAGCGAGGCGCACCGCGTAGAAGCCGATGGACGTGTTGTGGACGTGGCGGTTGAGGACCTTCAACACGGCGACCGCATTGTCGTGAAGCCTGGTGAGAAGCTTCCGGCGGACGGCGTCGTCGTCGAGGGACAGACTTCAGTAAACGAATCGATGCTGACGGGTGAGTCGGTCCCGGTGTCCAAGAAAACCGGCGATGAAGTCATTGGTGGATCCATCAACGGTGAAGGCTCAATCACTGTTGAGGTGCAAAAGACAGGCAGCGACAGTTTCCTTTCGCAAGTCATTGACCTTGTTCGGCAGGCACAGGAATCGAAGTCGAACACACAGGACCTCGCCAACAGGGCTGCCCTCTGGCTCACGATAGTGGCCCTCGGTGGCGGAGCAGTCACCCTTTTTGTATGGACAGCCGTCATGGGGGCTGACTTTGCATTCGCCATGGAGCGGATGGTGACTGTCATGGTAATCGCTTGTCCACACGCGCTCGGACTTGCCGTCCCGCTGGTCGTCGCCGTTAGCACCTCGCGAGCTGCGGGAAATGGTCTGCTCATTCGAAATCGAACGGCATTTGAGGCAGCGCGTAATCTCCAGGCAGTCATCTTCGACAAGACCGGCACCCTGACCGAGGGGCGCTTCGGCATCACGGATACATTGGTATTTGACGAGACGGTATCCAAGACTGAATTGATCCGGTTGGCGGCGTCGGTCGAGGCTCGGTCTGAGCACCCGATTGCCCAGGCGATCGCAGCGGCTACCGAACAACCGGCCGATGTCAAGGATTTCGCCGCCATACCCGGCAAGGGTGCCGAGGGAGTGGTCGAGGGACGGAACATAAAGGTTGTCAGCCCCGGCTACGTCCGCGACTTGGGTCTTGATATTGAAGATCCTCGTTTCGAAGACCTGTCAGAGCAGGGGAAGACCGTCGTATTCGTCCTCATTGACGGCACATTGTCGGGGGCAATCGCACTGGCCGATGTCATCCGACCCGAGTCGAAGGAAGCCGTTGCCCGACTCAAAGAAATGGGCATCCGGACCATGATGCTCACCGGCGACAACAAGAAAGTAGCAGCTTGGGTAGCCAAGGAGATCGGGCTGGATGAAGTATTCGCCGAAGTGCTTCCCCAGCAAAAGGCGGAAAAGGTCAAAGAAGTACAGGCCAGGGGCCTTTCGGTAGCGATGACTGGCGACGGAGTCAATGACGCTCCTGCTCTCGCTCAGGCGGACGTTGGTATTGCCGTTGGGGCTGGAACTGACGTTGCCATCGAAACAGCCGATGTGATCCTCGTCAGGAGCAATCCAGTGGACGTAACAACCGTTGTTACGCTCTCACGTGCGACCTACAGCAAGATGATCCAGAATCTGTGGTGGGCTGCCGGTTACAATATTCTCGCCATTCCGTTGGCAGCAGGCGTGCTGTTCAACTTCGGGATCCTTCTTGGTCCTGCCGTCGGTGCCGTATTCATGTCCGCAAGCACCGTCATCGTATCCATCAATGCCCGTTTTCTGAAGACGGATTGATAACCCGACAGTCGCCATGGCGTTTTCCAAGCAGGAAGTCATTGAAATCTATCGGCGACGTGCCGGGTGGTACGACGTGTCGGCCAATCTGTACTATCTCATCGGCTTCCGCGAAGCTGCCTACAGGAAGAAAGCCGTTGCCGCCCTCAGGCTTCAGCCGGGAGAAACGGTAGTAGAGTTGGGCTGCGGTACAGGGCTTAATTTCTCGTACCTGCAAGAGGCTATCGGTCCAACGGGGCGCATCGTTGGAGTGGACCTGACAGATCAAATGCTGAAGGCAGCGCAGGGCCGGGTACTCCGCAATGGATGGTCGAACGTAGAACTCGTCTGCGCAGATGCGTCACTCTACGAATTCCCGCAGCGGGTCGATGGCGTGTTGTCCACGTTCGCACTTACACTCCTCCCGGATTACGATGCTGTTATTCGGCGAGGATCGAATGCTCTGTCTCAGGGAGGCAGGTTCGTCATTCTGGATTTCAGGAAGCCTGAGAACACGCCTGAGTGGCTTCTCAAGCTGATGTTGCTCATCACCAAACCGTTCGGAGTAACGCTCGACCTGGCTGAGCGACACCCGTGGGAGTCCGTTGCGCGGTATTTCTCGGCTTCCGAGATGCGAGAGCACTTCATGGGATTCGTCTACGTCGCCAGGGGAGAAGCAGCATGACGAAATCACTCGTCCATATTATAGGAGCCGGGCCGGCGGGATTGGCAGCAGCGATATATTTGGCTCGTGTAGGGCTAAAGCCCGTAGTCTTCGAGCAGGCCGACGATGTAGGTGTTCACGTTGACGGTACACTACAGTGCCTGGAAAATTGGTCAACAGAAGAAGACGCAAAGGCGATTTTTGCCTCGCTTGGAATGCTCGTCAACTTCCGCTGCGACCCCGTCTCCGTTGGAACATTTTACGATCCCAATCGCCACGCGCACGAGATTTCGGCGACACGTCCACTGTTCTACCAGGTCGATCGTGGACGCAGTCCAGGGGCCTTCGACCGAGGTCTGAAGGAGCAAGCCCTGGCGGCGGGTGCCACAATCCGCTTCGGCGAGCATGTCGAGCACTCCGACGCCGAACACGTCATCGTAGCGACAGGTGCTCGCACCGCAGACGCACATGTGACGCAGGTGGTCTTCGAGACCTCGGATCCCGATGCTTTTGTTGGCTTCCTTGACGACCGCCTGGCCCCCGGAGGACATACCTCATTGCTCATCCGCGATGGCCGTGCCACACTCTCCAGTTGGTGCTTCGACGGGGCGGAACTCATGCACACACGCCTTGCCCAGGCGCTTATTGCGGTACGCGACGAACTGGGCATTGATGTTCGTTCACCCCGTTACGTACAGGGGTATGTGAACTTCAGCATGTCCCCACCTTGGACGCGCGGCAAGCGATTCTCGTTCGTGGGTGAGCGCGCCGGCTTTCAAGACGCACTCTGGGGCTTCGGACTACGCTATGCTCTACTCTCGGGCGTGCTCGCTGCTCGGGCCATTGCCATGAACGAGGACTACGATGCGCTTTGCCGGCGATTTATCGTACCCGTGCAGGAGGTGTCACTGGCCAACCGCGTCATATTCCGGCAGCTGGGACAGGCAGGTTATGCGTGGGCGCTGCGGCAATCGGCAGGCCGCAATGCAATGGCAATCCTGAGGCGGCAATACCAGTCTTCTGGCACGAAGTCGCTAATCCACGAAATTGCCCGGCAAGGGGACCACCCGATGCTTGTGGAGCCTGCATGTCATGGAGAGCACTGTCAGTGTCTCTGGTGCGAGCACGCCCGGCTCGAGGACGCAGCTGATATGGACGAATGCATTGAGGACTATTCGGTGAGGCCCGCATCTTGATCATTGAGCATATTGAAGATCTGACCCTGATTCCGACAAGCCAACGGATTGCGATAACATTGTCTCATTCATCCTGGGAATATGAGCATCAGCCCGCGGTTCTTCCCGCTTGTTCTGACGCTGTGCTTCATCGGGATGTATGTGGATATGGACAGCCATTGCCCATCCTTTAGACCAGCCTGACCCGTATATCACGATGTCATCACATTTGGCCAACCAAGCACATCGCCCTTTTACTCTGGTTTTGGCCGGGGGTGGAGCGCGGGGCTTTGCCCACGCCGGTGTGCTGCGTGCCCTTGAAGCCGAAGGCTATCATCCCAGTGCTGTCGTCGGCGTCTCGATGGGAGCAGTCGTCGGCGTGACCTATGCACTACGCAGCGACTGGTACCAAGCCGTGCTGGACATGGACACCAGCGCTTTCCCCGGGCCCCTCCAAATTCGCCCGACACAAAAGGGTGGGTTTAGACCACGGTTGCGGACCTGGATGGGAAAAGCAAGGGTGATTCAAAACATGGTGTTCGGGTGGGGGCCGGGAGTGCGTGCTCTCGGTGCCGGAAAGCAGCTTCTGCTAAACCTGACGCAAGGGCGCCTCTTGGAAGCAGGGCGAATTCCGCTGGCGGTCTCGACCACCGATCTATACACTGGACAACGGTTTGTGCTGCGTACCGGGAATGCAGCAGATGCGCTCTATGCCAGCGCGGCATTGGCCGGTGTGTTGCCACCCTTGCAGCAAGACGGTCGCTTGCTCGCTGACGGTGCATACGCCGACATGGCACCTGTAGATGTGGCGCGAGACTTCGGCAACCCAGTGATCATCGCGATTGACCCGGGTCAGGATTTGGCATCAACGGATATTCGCAACGGGTATCAAGCTCTGATGCGCGCCATGGAGATCTGCCACCTGCGCCACGCCGATGCCCGTTTCTCAGGGGCCGACCTGGTGCTGCGTCCGTTATTTCGCCGCCCCATCGACACAATGGATTTTGATGCTCGCCGGGAATGCGTCGCGGCCGGCATGGGTGTGGTCCGGCAGCACCGAGACGAGTTGGGGCTACTGCTGAGTACCGTCACGGCCGATCCGTTCGCGCCCGGTGAGACGCAGAACGAAGCCGAAACCCCCTCTCCTGTTGTACACACATTCGAAACCCATACGGACACGCAAAATGGAATGGCTCACTGAAAACTGGTTCTTCGCCCTGCTGCTGCTGGCCTTCATCGCCGTACACCTGTTTGGTCACGGCGGGCATGAAGGACATGGTACGCGCGATTCCTTCCGACCTTGATCTACCTGCCAACAATGAAAGAGAGGACACAATGCTGAATACCAAACTCATCACATGGGCACTGAGCCTGTTCACTACAGTCAGCTACGTGCTGTGCGTGATTTTTGGCTTGGTCACCCCAGAGACCCTTCACATGCACGAGTTCCTGGAAATCGTGCTGCCAGCGTTCGAGTGGATCAGTGTCAGCAGCTTCCTGCTGGGCCTGATCGAGAGCTTCCTCTGGGGCGCATATATCGGGCTCGTATTCACGCCAATCCACAATGCGCTTTACCGGCGCTGGGGCACCCCAAAAACGGCATAGGGTCTTGTCATGTAACACCACGCAGCCATGAAAAAGCAAGTGCAGCAGCCTTCAGGCCACAGCGGGCACGTGATGCCGGCGGTTACGGACGGCAACACCCGTGCTCTGAAAATATCAGGATGGCTCACTGGCGTCTATTTCGTCATTGAGCTGGGTATCGGGCTGTGGACCGGCTCGGTGGCAGTCACCTCGGACGCTTTCCACACCTTCTCGGCCGTTGGCGGCGTTCTCGTCGCTCTTGTCGCCGGACACTACGCCGCTCGCCCAGCAACGGAGCAAGCCACCTTCGGTCTGATTCGGGCCGAGATCGTGGGCGCGCTGTTCAATGGCCTCTTCCTGCTCATCATGGCCTTACTTGTCCTGTGGATGGGTGCCAACCGGCTGCAGAACCCGGTGGATGTTCCTACCGGGCCGATGCTCCTGGCGGCTGTGGGTGGTTTGATAACGGAAGTGATTGCTATCCGGTTGTTGTACAGGAGACAGAAGGACAACCTGAACATGAAGGGAGCCTTCTGGCACATCTTGCAAACTTTCGTCGGGAGCCTGCTCATTATTGTAGCGGCGTTGGTAATCCGCTTTACGGGGTTCCTGGCGATCGACCCGATCCTGGGCATGGCTTTCGGCGTGGTCCTGCTGTGGGCCTCCTGGGGTATCATCCGTCAATCACTGCACATCTTGCTCGACAAGGTGCCCGAGGACCTTGATCTTGCCGCTGTGGAGGCTGCTGTCGAAGCCCTGCCGGGCGTCCGCGACGTTCATCACGTACATGCTCGGGCCCTTACCACCGGCAAGAATGTGGTCTCAATGCACGTGCTGGTGGACAATCATGAGGGGACCGAAGCGCTCCAGCACACAATCTACCGGCTGCTTGTGGACCAGTTTGATGTCTATTTCTCCACGGTGCAACTCGAAACCGAGTGTTTGGAGCGCGAGGCGACGCAAGAAATTGCCTATTGAAGGAAGTGAGCCATGTAGGGAGGATCTCAGCGTGGATGCTGCAGATAGGTAGGCCTCATCGAATGACGACCGGAATGCTCGCTTTGTATCCTCCGATCACGACGCCTTCTTTGTCGGTATTCAGCGGCCGTCGCATTGCTTCATACGACTCCACATGAACAAACGCCTGTTATTGCTCTTCTTTACCCTCTTCATTGCCATGATCGGCTTTGGCATCACGCTGCCAGTACTGCCGTTCTTCGTCGAACGGCTGGCGCTCGGTGAGGCGGCTTCGCGGTCTGCAGTCGCCTTCCATGTGGGAGCGCTGACGAGTGCCTACGCGCTGACGCAACTGGGACTGGCACCACTTTGGGGCCTGTGGTCTGACCGGTACGGGCGAAAGCCAATGATCGTGATCGGGCTGGGCGGTTTTGCGCTAACGCAGGCCATCTTCGGCCTGGGTACGTCCCTGCCGCTACTCTACGGTGCGCGCCTGGTCGCCGGCGTCTTTTCGGCGGCGCTACTGACGGCGGCCTCCGCCTACGTGGCCGACACACTGCCGGAAAATGCCCGAGGACGTGGAATGGCGTGGATGGGCACGGCCCTCAGCCTCGGGTTTTTCGTTGGCCCGGTCCTGAGCGGACTCCTGGCCCGGCACGACTGGCATCTGGGCACGGCGCCGGGTCATCTCGTATTTGATGGATTCTCCATTCCTTTTTTTGCGGCTGCAGGGCTGGCCCTGGCTACACTCCCGCTCGTGACGGTGTGGCTCCCGGAATCGCTGGGAACCTCCCGTACGCCCGAGGCTGTCCGATCATCTGTGCAATGGGCCGACCTCGGGCTGCGCCTGAAGGACGTGCTCGCGCTGGTGTTCTTCAGCCAGGCCGCGCTCACGCTCTTCGAAGCCGTCTTTGCCCTCTATGCGGACCAGGTGTTGCGCTTTGGAATGACGGAGATTGGATACGCATTTGCGCTCTGCGGGCTGGTGATGGCGGTGTTCCAGGGCGGCGTGGTGGGTTTTTTGACAGGACGGGTGCGCCCGCGGCACCAGATTGCTACTGGTTTCGGTATGCTCGGAGTAGGGGTGGGGCTGCTGCTGTGGGTCCATTCCTTGTCGGCGGTGCTGGCGGTGGTGGGGCTGCTGGCACTCGGCGTGGCCCTCATCACGCCAAACCTGCTCACACTCGTCGCCAACCGCAGCGGGTCGCACACCGGGGCCGGGCTGGGCCTGCAGAACACCTTCAGCAGCCTGGGCCAGATTGCCGGACCACTGCTGGGCGGGCTGCTTTTTGGCTGGCAAGTCGACCTTCCTTTTCAGGTGACGGCTGGCATAGCCCTCCTCCTGTCCGCTGGAATCTGGGGCGTGGGGCGCAGGTTGTCGTCCAGCTCCGTCCGGGCACCAGCCATCACCAACACATAACGTTCCAATCCGAGCTTACTCCAATACAAGAGGAATAATCATGATCCACTCCCAGAACATCCGCGTAGCCGTCAACGGCTACGGCGTGATTGGAAAGCGCGTCGCCGATGCCGTGGCGGCGCAGGTCGATATGACCCTCATCGGAGTCGCCGACGTGGCGACCGACTGGCGTGTGGCCGTGGTACGCTCGAAGGACTTCCCGCTCTACGGTACCACCGCTGAGCACGTCAGCGCCATGAAGGAGGTTGGTCTCAACCCGAAAGGCACCTTGGAAGACCTCCTCGACGCGGCCGACCTCGTTGTGGACTGCACGCCCAAGAAGGTGGCCGCTAAGAATGTCGAGCGCTACCGCGAGCGCGGCATCAAGTTCATCGTACAGGGCGGCGAGAAGCACTCCGTCACGGGCCACTCGTTCACTGCTGAGAACAACTACGATACGGCCTTCGGGCGCGATGCCACCCGCGTCGTCTCCTGCAACACCACCTCAACGGTCCGGACGCTCACGGCGCTCAAGCGGGCCGGGCTGCTGAAACGGGCGCGGGGTACGCTTCTGCGCCGCGCTACCGACCCGTGGGAGAGTCACCTCGGTGGCATCATGAACACGCTTGTGCCCGAGCCGGACATCCCCAGCCATCAGGGTCCCGATGCCCAGACCGTCGATCCCGACCTTGATGTGGTGACGATGGCTGTAAAGGTACCGGAAACACTCGCCCACCTCCACTATTGGTCCGTCCAGCTTACGCGCACGGCCTCGAACGACGAAGTACTGGACGCCTTTCGCACCTCGTCCCGGATCGCTTTTATCCGCATAGTGGACGGCCTCACGGCACTCAACACGGTCAAGGAACTCATGGCCGACCTGGGCCGCCCGCACGACAACCTCTACGAGGTAGCGCTCTGGGAGGACATGCTCACGGTGCAGGGCGACGAGGCGTTCTACGCCTACATGGTCGATAATCAGGCCATCGTCATCCCCGAAACCATCGACGCCATCCGGGCATTGACAGAATTGGAAAAGGAGGGAGCAACATCCATCGAAAAGACCAATTTCGCCCTCGGAATCACCGGGCACCTGGTGCCCAAGGCATCACCTTAATGCAAATTAAGAATGCCTTCAGGTTGCGTTAAGAATCAAGGTTGCAGGTTGTCCTTGGAGCCTGGGAAATGCCAGATTCCATGAGTCAAAGTTCTTTTCACCGAACGCGAGGCCAGTCATGCGTTACCATAAGATTCACGCCTATATCCGCTTCCATCGCTTGGAGGAGGTCGAGGAAATGCTCCAGAAGCTGGGCGTCAGTGGCTTCAGCTTTTGCCGGGTCAAGGGCACCGGTGAATATGCCAACTACTACAACACCGACCACTACACCGAGCACGCTCGGTTGGAGATCTTCGTTCCCGAGGATCAGGTCAATGACATCGTCAGTGCGATCGTAGAGACGGCCGAGACCCATACCGAGGGCGACGGCTTGGTGGCGGTAATGCCTGTCGAGCGTGTTGTGCGTATCCGCAATCATGAAGAGATGACCGCCAACACTTCGCCAGAGGAACGCACTTCTGGCTGATGCGCGAGAAGCAGGCATCGAGCCGTCAAGTCGGACTGCCGGAGACGACTTCATCACTCAATAGGCCCGATATTGCATCTACCCACCCCACGTCAAGATGTCCTCCTCTGACTTCGCCTGCTCGGAACAGTCTGGTTGCAACGGCACCTTTTCCCTCTTTTCAATGATGTTGTGGTCAGATGACTTCCATTGTCGAGCCAGATGGTCGTTCCACGGCGTGTAATGTGCCCACATCTCGGGCAACTCATCTTCTGCGTAGATAGCCTCAACCGGACAGACCGGCACGCAGGCATTGCAATCGATGCATTCATCCGGGTGGATGACGAGAAAATTGGGTCCTTCATAAAAGCAATCTACAGGACAGACTTCAACGCAATCGGTGTATTTGCAGTTGATGCACGGTTCAGCAACAACGTATGGCATTTATGGCCTCATCTATGTTAGCGGAAAGAAACGGCAGGCGCAGGAGGGAGAATCCTGCACGAAAGGACCACTCGACGCCTTCAATCTAAAGCCATTCTTGCTCTATTCCTGCTTCCTCACCAAACGAGGTGCTTGCAGGTCACCCGTCCTCTGTAAACTGGATAAAGGGGAGCAACTAGCGTGTCTCATGGTCAACGTGCTGGTCGAAGCCGCGGCCAGTCGCTTGGGATTAGTGGAATTTAAGATCGTATTAAGGTGGCGTTCAGGTTCATCAACCGATATTGAGGTGCGTCATGCCGTGGTTTGAAGTCGGAATCGCACTCTGGATAGTACTCCTTCTCGCGTGCTGGGTAGCATTCGACCGCAGTCTGCAAGGCCCCAGCTGACCATAACAAAATATCATATCTCCATGAAAATGATATTTAAGACCCAATCATTCAACGAGGCTACGCCCTTCCTGTCTGCATTGAGATTGATGATTTTTTGGACCGTCCCCCGCAATCAACATCCTTTTTTTGACAAACGGGGCACGCAGGACGTCTACGCTACTCGCTGAGAGGACTGCCCTTTTGCATCCTGATCCAAGCTTCACATGTTCCCTTTACCTGAATGGGCTCCGAACGTCCATCCGCTCATCATCCACTTCCCAATTGCGCTGCTGTCTACGGCGATTCTGATCGATCTGATATCGCTGTTCACACGAAAGTGGCAGGGCGTTCGCATCGCAGCCGTCATTCTCTTCGCGCTCGGTGCTTTCGGTGTGCTCACGGCGTTTCTTACCGGCCGCAGCGCCGCCGACGCCTTTGACCTGCCGTCGGAGGTCGTTTCGGCTGTAAACAACCACGCCGACATGGCAGAGCTTACTCTTTGGTTTTTCGGCATTTACGCAGTCATCCGACTCACCGTTCTCTGGTTCGACCTCCAGGGCAGGCGCTGGGCACAGACAGGGGTGCACACACTCCTGTTCCTCATAGGCGTCGGCGGCTACTATCTGGTGATACAGACGGGGGATCTCGGTGCCCGATTGGTTTACGCGCATGGCCTTGGCGTACAACCAGTCATGGAGCAGGCGGCGGCCAGTCCGTCGAAACCAGCGCCTCACGTGGCACCTGGCGAGGCCGTGCGGATGCTTATTCAGAAGGACGACTCTTGGCAGTGGCAGCCGGGGATTGGTGCCGGGCAAGTGCTTGCGGAGGACTTCCGCTTTGCGCTAGGCAGCTTCAATGACTTGAGCGTCGAGGCAGCCGTGGCGGACTCCGCCCTCGGTGTGCAGCTTCAGCGTGGCCCTGTACTCTTTACCGCAGGTGCGCAGATCGCCAGTGTCCAAGCCGAAGCCACGCTGAATGCCGCGCAGTTTGACGGCACCATACGCCTGGTGCATCACGTGCAGGATGCGCAAAACTACGATTTTCTGGAATTAACTGATGGGCAGTTGCACCAGGGCCGCCTGCAAGGTGGAACACGGACAATATTTGCCGAGCAGGCGCTCGATACTACAGCGTGGATCACGCTCCGCGCCGTCAGTGACGGCACCCACTTCCGCGGCTATGCCGGCGGCAAGATGCTCACACACGGACACGGCGATGCTCCCGATCCTGGTCCGGTAGGCCTCTACCTCGACGGCAGCGGCACAGTGCTTTTGCGCCTCTTGGCTGCCACCTCGTTACGGTAGAGTCGTGTCACGTGTGCACAGTCAGCGGACAGGCGGGCCGCGCCAGTAACACCTTCACGATAGTATTACATCTACCTACTCGACCTTAAAGGAAATCCACGTAGGTGGACGGAAAGTTTCGGTCGCCTGTTCGTTCATCCCGTATTCCGAGCATTATTCAACTGATCGTCATGTCCATGGATCGCCGCACATTTATCCGCTCTTCCGCAGCGCTTGGTCTCCTGTCGGGGATAGGCGTGCCCATTCCTGCTTGGGCACACTCCCAGCCAGGCAGTCCCTTCCGCCCCCCGGGCCTTGCACCGACCCGTCGCACCGGCCGTCTTGTGGAGTATGACTTGACCATCGACCGGACGCCGTTGGCCTTCGGTGGCAGGACCGGCAACGCGGTGACAATCAACGGGACCGTGCCCGGTCCGCTCCTTCGCTTTACCGAGGGGGACGATGCGATCATTCGTATCCATAACCGGTTGGACGAAGACACGTCGGTCCACTGGCATGGCATCCTGCTCCCGAACAACATGGACGGGGTACCCGGCGTCAACTTCCCCGGCATCAAGGCCCACTCGACATTCGAGTACCGCTATCCGATCAACCAGTACGGAACGTACTGGTACCACAGCCATTCGGCGTTTCAGGAGCAACTCGGCCACTACGGCCCGCTCGTGATTGATCCTGCCGGTGGCGATCCCTATGCCTTCGACCGTGAGATCGTCGTCGTCCTCTCGGACTGGACGTTCGAGAACCCTTTTGCCGTTCTCGACAACCTCAAGAATCGTCCCAATTCCTACAACTTTCAGCGCCAGACGCTCGCTGGACTCCTGAAGGGGGAGGGGATGAGTCTGAGCGAGCGCCTCACATGGGACCGAATGCGGATGGACCCCACGGACATCTCCGACATCACAGGGGCCACCTACACCTACCTCATGAACGGGCAGGCGCCCGACCCCGGCTGGTTCGGCCAGTTCCAACCGGGCGAGCGCGTCCACATCCGGTTCATCAACGCGAGTGCGGGTACGTTCTACGACGTGCACATCCCCGGCCTCCCACTCACGGTCGTCCAAGCCAGCGGGCAGCATGTCGAGCCCGTCACGGTCGACGAGTTCCGCATAGGCATTGCGGAAACCTACGACGTCATCGTCGAGCCAGGAAATCAGGCTTACACGGTCTTCGCCGAGTCAATGGACCGCTCGGGCTACGCTCGCGGCACCCTCGCGCCCCGTCCCGGCATGTCAGCCGTAGTCCCCAAAGAGCGCGAACGGCCCATGCTCACGATGATGGATATGGGCATGGCGCATGGCGCGATGGACATGCAGGGTGATGACATGACCGGCCACGATATGCCCGGTATGGATCACTCCGGCCACGATATGCCTGGAGATGTGGCTATGCCTGGTTTGGATCACAATGGCCTGCGCCCGCCCGGCACCCTCCCAGAGCCTACGTCCCACGAGGGCGATGGTCACGGCCCGGGAAACGCAATGACTCCTGATATCACTCGCAGCCGCCTCCATGAACCTGGCGTTGGTCTTGGTGGTGACGGTCGCCGCGTCCTTGTCTACACCGACCTGCGTGCGTTTCACGCGGAGCCGCGACGTGCTCCGGACCGCGAGATCGAACTGCACCTGACGGGCAATATGGAGCGCTATATGTGGTCAATCAATGGCAAGACCTACGCCGAGGAGCCGCTCATCCCGATGACGCTCGGCGAGCGTCTTCGGCTCACCATGGTTAACGATACCATGATGAACCACCCAATGCACCTGCATGGGATGTGGATGGAACTGGAGAACGGCCACCGCGAGCGTATCCCGCGCGTCCATACTGTCGTCGTCAAACCCGCTGAGCGACTCTCGCTGCTCATTGAGGTCGACGCCCTCGGGCCGTGGGCCTTCCACTGTCACGTGCTCTATCACATGGAACTCGGCATGTTTCGCGTGGCGATGGTCCAGCCGCCGGGTGCCACCATTCCCGCTGAACTGGCTTCCCAATGAGCTTCCTTTCCAGCTATATGCTTCGTTCTGTTCTCTTAATAACCCTGCTCCTCGCAGCGTCTCCGGCGAAGGCGCAGGACGACCCGCCCTTCCCCGAATATCCGGACTTCAAGCCGGGTGCCTCGGCCATGGGCGACCAGCACTTCTATAGCCTCGCGCTCCTCGACCTCTTCGAGGTGGCGCCGGTAGCGGCTGGCGTGCCGGCCCGCCTTGAAGGACTCTACCGCATTGGCAACGACTACACCCGTTTCTGGCTCAAGGGCGAGGGCGAAGGGCTGATCTCAACGGGCACGGGAGAGGCCGAAGTGCAGGCGCTCTACAGCCGTCTCATCAGTCCCTACTTTGAGGCTCAGGCTGGTGTCCGGCTGGACACTGAATTCGGAGGGGGCGATCTGCGAGCCCGGCCCCAGCTGGTAGTGGGTCTGGAAGGACTGGCCCCGTACTGGTTTGAGGTTGAGCCGGCCCTATTCTTGAGCACCGCGGGCGATCTCTCAGCCAGGCTGGAGGGGTCCTATGATCTGCTCATAACGCAGCGCCTTGTGCTTCAGACGGAGGCCGAAATTAACCTCGCGCTCCAGGAGGTCACGGACTGGGGTGTTGGTAGCGGGCTGAACAATATCGAAGCCGGACTTCGCCTCCGCTATGAGATTCAGCGCGAGGTGGCTCCCTATGTCGGCATCTCGTGGACGAATCGGTTTGGCAGCGCAAAAGACTTCGCCCGAGCCGAAGGTGTGTCTGGCTCCGAGGTTCACCTTGTTTTCGGCGTACGGCTGTGGCGCTGACCTGCTGAGAGACCACCGGTCATGAAGCCTGACCGGCGGCACCCAGGACGGGTGCGTTGCTACCCATCTACCGTGGCTTCTACCTACGGCCGACCGCATCCGGTACGCGCCTTCACGTTGAGGAAGACCTTACTGTGCTCCCCAAACTCGTTCAACGAAGAGGAATCCTCATGACCCCTTCCCAGGACATCCGCATGCCGTCAACCCGCAAGCAATACCCTCGTTCGTCAACCCGTCCCATGGTCGGCTGTCTTCCCACGCACCGTCACTGTTCTCATGCAGCAACTGGATGTGAGCCAGCAGGCCATCATTTTCAGACGTTCGTGGTGGCTGCAACCGCCTTGTCCAGGTACCCCCCCACTCCGTGACACGTTCAGACAGTGACACATGAGGCCAAATGGCTACTCACCAGAGAATCGAGACATTGCCTCAGACTCTAAAAGGTTGTTGGACAAGAATAAACGGACTCGCTCGCGAAGTACGCGGCCGCTTTTCCTCAGGCGATGCCAAGTCCGTTCCTGCTTGACCCACGTCAACTCGCGCTTGAGGTCCTCGCCAGAGGCGTCCACTGAAACGAGGCAACTCCCCTGAAGTGAGTTTAAGAGAACGTTCAGGTCTGGTTAAGGCACCCAAGGCTTTCTTATCGAGAACGGTGTCCGAGAACGAAGCGACGATCTGGCACAGCTACCGGACATTGCGCGGAATAACAGGAATGTATGCCGCCAGTGTGCTGGCCAACTGCTCCGGTAGCGGCTGTCAGCTATTAAAATAACTGGAATTTGAAGAAACTGGGCGAACGCTCGAAGCCTGGTTTGGGATTGGCATTCCACAGCAAAGCGGTACCCCATCATGAACGGCCCTTACGAATATGGCTACTGGTTGACGGCGATTGTCATGTCGCTGATCTTCATTGTCTTCGCCTTCAGCTTCACGCGCCCAAAGAACTGGCGAGACTGGCGCTCCTTTGGGGCCTTTGCGGCTTTCATCGTGGCGCTCTTCACCGAAATGTACGGCTTTCCGCTGACAATCTATCTGCTCTCCGGGTGGCTGGGCAGCCGGTATCCGGACCTGAATCTGTTCGCCCACGACAACGGCCACCTCTGGCAAACAATGTTCGGCATGAGTGCGGGCAACCCAATGGTGGCCCACTTCAACGTGTTGCATATACTGAGCAACGTTTTCATTGCTGGCGGCGTCATTCTGATCATGAATGCCTGGCGTGTTCTCTACAAGGCACAGCGCAACGAGCGTCTGGCAACGACTGGTCCCTATGCCTATGTGCGTCATCCGCAATACATCGGCTTCGTGGCAGTGCTGCTCGGATTTCTCTTGCAGTGGCCCACCATCCTGACACTGGCGATGTTTCCCGTGCTCGTCTGGATGTATGCCCGTCTCGCAAGGCTCGAGGAACGTGAGATTCGAGAGCGCTTCGGAGTGGTCCATGACTCCTATGCGACGCAGATTCCCCGATTCATCCCGCGCTGGGGCGTCCGCTATGAGCCGCCGCAGGAGCAAGTAATGGACCCGATCCTTTGACTAATGCCGTTGAGATACCGCATCATCTTCAACCTGGTTGTAACGCAAGAAGAGAGCTTCTGCAGCCAGGATCGTCACCATAATAGCGCCAGCCACTCCCACAACCAGTACGTCACTGCTAATCTTGATCCAGATGAATCCAGCAAGGACAATCAAGTCAAGAAAAATGGCTCCAAGCAGAATAGCGGGGTTAGCTCCTATTTCCTCTCTTAGATGTCGAAAAATGCCCCAATGAAGGGCGATGTCCATTATCAAATATAGAATAATGCCCAACGCTGCAATGCGTGTCATGTCAAAGAACACCGTTAGGAGGAGGCCAAGTAGCACGGTATAGACCAGCGTGTGCTTTTGAATGCTTCCCGGCATTCCAAAGTGGCTGTGAGGGACGAGCTTCATTTCCGTCAACATGGCCAACGTCCGGGTGACCGCAAATATACTGGCGACAATACCGCCTGCTGTCGCCAACATTGCGAGGACGACCGTAAACCATACAGCATAGACACCGAGAGCCGGTTTTGACGCAGCGGCCAGCGAGTAATTCTTGGTTTCGATGATTTCCGGGAGAGACAAATTGCTTGCAACAGCAAAGCCTACCAAGGCATAGATCACAACACAAAGTGCGATGGAGATTATGATGGCACGGCCGACATTCTTATGCGGATTTTTCAACTCGGAGCCGCTGTTGGTAATTGTCGTAAAACCCTTAAAAGCCAGAATACCAAGAGCTGTGGCACCCAAGAAACCGGTTAATGATGCATCAACACCTTGACCAGAACAGTCCACCTCCACAGACTCCGCCACCGCGATCCCAACAACACCGAACAGAACTATACCACATATTTTGGCTCTACGATTGTTCGTGTGGGTAGCGCCGTTCATCGAGCCCCTGCAGGGTAGAGGTCGAGGCCTCCCAGATGGAAGTAGATGGCATTTGCAAATCGCTGCTTGTTGCGGAAGCCCCGGCTCTTGACCTTGATGGCCTTG
>JAJCYQ010000085.1 GCA_029262835.1 Bacteroidota bacterium | reverse complement strand
GGTCGCCGTCGCGGTGCCCGCACTGGCCTGGCCTGGGTATCTGGATTTCAGCGGTCACAAGGGTGATCGCGGCATCGGCATGGCGCGCCGCGAAGGTCGCAGCGAGATCGTCCGTTGGGACCCGATCTCGAAGGTCGAGGTCATCCACATTGCTGGCTACGTCAAGAACATCGTCTACGACGGCGGTAGCCAGAGCAGCTTCCTGTACAACTTCGACGGAGACATGGAGCGCTTTCGCCTGCAGCTGGACCGCTTCGTGCGACGAAACGACGAAGAAGGCTTCCTGGGACATTTCTGGACCCGGGGTGTCCTGATCTCGCACTACTTCAAGCGCGATCAGGGCCAGAAGGTAATGGTGATCGGTAGCGCTGCGGGCCAGGAAGTGAAGGCGGCGCTGGCCTATGGCGCCGGCCAGGTTGACGCCGTCGAGATGGTTGGCACTGTCGTTGGGTTCGGCAAGAACGAGTACGCCGAGTTCAACGGCGGCATCTTCAACGACCCCAGGGTCTACGTGACGCGCGGTGAAGGGCGCGGGTTTCTTCGCTCCCGCGGGCAGCAGTACGACATCATCCAGATCTTCAGCAATCACTCGTCGTCGTCGATCGCGGCAGGCGCCGGGGCGCTCGATCCCACGTATCTGATTACCGCAGACGCCTTCACCGACTACTTCACGCATCTCACCGACAACGGCGTGCTGCAGATCAATCACCATACGTATCCGCGCATCGTCAGCACGGCTGCGTTGGCGTGGCAGCGTATGGGGCGGGAGAACCTGCGCGACCACGTGCTGGTGGTGTCGCGTAACTACCGCGACGATGATTCGCTACCGTCGGTTCTGGTGAAGATGCAGCCGTGGACGGTCGAGGAGATTCGCGACGTCCAGCGGTTCCTATCGATGTCGGGACGCTACGAGACGCTCTTCCAATTCGATGAAGACCCGCGGCGACCCGCGGCGAGTTTTCTCAGCGACGAGTTCTACAGCGGCGCGATCTCGGCCGAGACGCAGGCCAAGATTCCCTACCGAGTGGTACCCACCACCGATGACCGGCCCTACTTCAAGTACCTGCGTCGCACCTGGGATCCTGTCGAGGCCGACGACGAGGCTTTCGTACCATCCAATGTCGCGCACTATCTGAACGAGCAGCTGCGGCAGGGCGGCGGACTCCCCATGGACGTGATTCACCTTTACGTGACGGGCGGCGTGTCGTTTCTGTTCGCCCTGGTGTTCATCCTCGGTCCGCTCTTGCTCTCGCGCGTCGGACGTCGCCGTTGGCCGGGCTGGATCGCTTCGTTGGCCTATTTCGGGTGTCTTGGCGCCGGGTTCATCATTATCGAACTCGTCTTCATTCATAAGCTGATGCACTTCGTAGGCTTTCCCCTGTACACGTATTCGACCGTGCTGTTCACGGTCCTGATCGGCGCGGGGTGTGGCAGCCTTATTTCGAAACGCCTCGGGATCGCGCCGGGCTCGGCGCGTTGGTGGTGGCCGTTCGTCGGCGTGCTGGTGACCGGCGCCCTCTTCCTTCTGACCCACGGTTTCCTGACCCAGCTCTTTCTCGGTGCGCCGACGATCGTAAAGGTGCTGGTCACGGCGATCTACCTGTTTCCTGTGGCCTTCTTCATGGGCATGCCGTTCCCCCTCGGGATTCTCACTATCGAGCAGCACTCGCGCTCGGCAGTGGCTTGGGCGTGGGGTATGAACGGTCTCTTCACGGTGATCGGCGGCCTCGGCAGCATCCTCATTTCCGTGTTCTGGGGATTCCGTGCCGGTCTGCTGATCGGACTGGGCATCTATTTGCTGGCCGGGTTGCTGCTGGCCCGCATGCGCGGCGCGCTCGGCTACGCCGCCTAGCGCGAGCCGTCTCGGTCGCCCGAATCGGAGGCGACGGGTGCTCTTTCGTGGCGATAGCCGCAGATCCTGAAAGTCACGGATAGTCAGCTCCCGCAACGTATGACAGTGCATGTCCGACGTTGCTTGAGCGGTGTCCGTTTCTGATGTCATTCGGGCCTTTTCAGGCGCTATTAATGACTCTCGCTGATCACCCAATAGATATCGATCGCCGAAGGTCACGACCTGGACGCCGTAGGAGTGCTCGAGATGGGATTTGCCCGCGTTGCCGCTTTGCACGACAGTCGCCGCATTTCGCGGATGCTGGTTGGATCGCTGCTGTTCCTCGCAGTTTTACCGGCCACCGGTTGCGAGAAGATCAAGGAACTCGTTGCTCCACCATTGGCCGCTCCGCAACTCACCTTGGCTGCTAGCCGCAGCTCTGTGCCCACTGGCGGTGCCGATGTGGAGATTAGCGGGACGGTGACCCAGGGTGGTGCTCCGGTTGCCGGGACGACGGTCCAGTTCAGCGCTACGGCCGGCGAGTTCATTGGTAACGCGAGCGCGGCAACCGACGACAGCGGCGTGGCGCGGGTGACGCTCCGCGTGACGGTGCCGACGAGCGTGTCGGCTTCGCTCGTGGCGCAGGGTGTGAGCCTCTCGACTTCCGAACAACTTCCGATCACGGTTGATGGCGTGACTCCCGGGTCGATCCGTTTCTCGCTGGAACAGAGTCACGACCCGGTCGAGGTCGGGACTCCCGTGACCTTCACCATCGAGGCACTCAACTCGGATGGCAGCGGGGCTAGCGGCAACCTCCTGGTGGGCTTCGGCGACGGCGGGCAGGAACGCGTGCGCGACTTCAGACGCCGTGCCAAGGTCGAGCACACCTATCGCGAGAGTTCACGGTTCAATGTCGTCGTGTCCCTCGAGCAGCCGGACAGTAGTTCGAGCGAGCAGGCCTTCGGTATCAAGGTGGTGGCGGCAGACGAACTACAGGTAACCGTGACCGGGCCGGAAGAGGTTCGGATTCGCGAACCTGGCAAGTTCACGATCGCGCTCACGGCCAGCTCAGCGCGGAAGGCATCGGCAGAGGTGTCGGTCGACTGGGGAGATGGCCGGACGCACAAGATCGGGGATGTTGTCGGCAAGACCACGGTCGAGCACACGTATCGAGATACGGGTTCGTACCAGGTGAAGGTAGAGGCCATCGACTCTGCCGGGCGCGTCAAGCGCGATACGGCACGCGTCCGCGTCGCGGAACGCATCGATGTATCAATCAGCCTGGACGCGGGCCAGCCGGTGGCTGGCGAAAAGGAACTGCTGACCCTGTCGGTAACACGTTCCGACCGCAGCGTGGCCCGCGGCGAGGCGGTCGTCAGTTTTGGCGACGGTAGCAGCGCTAGGGTCACGGTCGCTCAGGGCCGCGGCGAGGTCGAACATCGCTGGTCGGACGTGAGCACATACACCGTGCAGGTCGACTACACCGACAATAGCGGGGCGACGGCGGCCAAGAACTTCTCCGTCAAAGTCGAGGAAGAAGAGGACACCTACACGGGCGGCGGAGACGACATCGACCTACGCACGGTGAAGTTCGTTCACTTCAACCAGGGCTGGATTGACGCGACCAACATCCCCTCATGGAAGGTCACCTCGCAGCTCAGTTCGGTGTCGGTGAGCCCCGGCCAGATCTGCATGCCGCACTCCAAGGCTGGTCAGTGGTCCGTCTTCCCCGAGCCGGGCAGCGGCGTCAGGGTCGAAGGCAACCCGTACATCATCGCCAACATCAACGGCCAGTGGTACGGCGCCTTCTTCGAGTGGATGGAAGTCAACGGCAGATGCAAGTCGATGTCCTCGAATCCGCCCGCGAGCACGACCGCCACGCAGATGCCCAACCACATCCATGTGGCGCCGTTCAACACCTGGGTGCCGAAGAAGGGCGAGACCGTCTACATCATGGTAACCAGCCTGGCCTGGCCGGGACTGGATGTGGACCACGAGCGGACTCGCGCCGTCAAGGTTATCTGGCCGTACTGATCCGCCCTGTGTCGCTAGTGGATGCGCGGCGCGCCGCAGCGCGCCGCGCGCATCCAGCTCCCTAGAAGACTAGAAGGGCCAGTCGATCGGGCCAACCACCTGCGTGCGTTCCTGTGCGGAGTCGATGCCCGGCCATGCGAGGCTGGTGACGAAGAACCACACCTTGTCGCCCTTCTTCGGACGCCAGTTCCCGAACGGCCCGGCCTTGATGTGATCGGCCATCTCGGAGGCCGTGGTGGTGGCGGGAGGTCGCGACGAAAGCGTCTTGCAGCGGTCGCTGCCGTTGTCGAGCATCCACTCCCAGAACCCCGCCCACAGCTTGCCGTCGAACTCGGCGATGATCCAGGGGTTGCCTTCGAGCATGGTTGGGCGACCGCCAACATCGGGTGCTCCCGGCCATTGGCCCATCTTGGTGTGCGGCACGCATATCTTGCTTGCCGAAACCGTCACGGGGCCCAGTTCAGAGGTGATTTCCCAATCGGCGATGTTCACACGCTGCGGGTAGCCGGCGACGATATGAGCAAACCTGACGTCGTTCAGATCGACAGCATCGAGGCCGTTGCCGGTCGGTTCGCCCACCTGGGTGAACAGTCGATCCCGGACCGGCGGCCGCAGAGCATCGCCGGGCATGCTGCTCAGCATGATCTCTCGGGCACGTGCACCACGCGAGCTGGCGGTGAACTGCCAGCGGGCTGTGTCGTCGCCCTCGAGATCCGCGGAGGTCTGGACCTCGAACCAGAGGACCACCTTGCGGCGCGGTCGCAGGTCGAAGGTGAGACCATCGGTGTCTCCTTCGCCCGAGGCGACCGTTGTCACATCATCGCCACGGATGAAACGCCCTTTCTTCTTGATGGTCGTGTACACGGCCGCCGTGAACGGCTCGACCATACGAGCCGAGTCCGGCACGTCGACGCGTTCGAAGCTGAACGTGATGTTGTCGCGTTCGCTACCGTCGTTCTGGACCATGAGGAAGTAGATCTGCGTCTGATCGGGTTCCGCAGCGACGATAAGGCCCTCGGTCACCGGTCCGCCAGCGTCGTACACATCGTTGCCGGCGAACCTGCGAGCCTGGGCGGAGTGCTTCTTGAGGTTGACCGTTTTCGACTGCGCAAGGCGCACGTCGGGCTGGAAGCTGGCATCGGCCATCTGGCCGCTCTGCGCGTCGACGGTCCCTAGCGGGGACGTGGCCAGGGCGAAGAGCGCGAGAAGACAGATAACGAAGGTAGAGCGTCGAGCGTGGTTCAATTCCGGGGTCTCCAGAGTAGGGTGACGGTCACGAGCATCGAAGACGCACCACAACCCCCAAGTGCATCATTCGGATGCGGGCAATGGTAGCAAGTGGGGGCCGCGCTTGTCTGCTGCCGCCGCCAACATGCGGTTATTCGGCGTGGTCAAAAGGCGAGGGGAAGAGGTCCGAGGGGGTCCGTATGATCGCGGCCAGAGCCGTCAGGCGAGCCACTACCGCTGGTTGCTCGGCAGCCAGGTCTACGCTCTCGTTGGGGTCGGTGCCGAGATCGAACAACTCCACGGTGACGAGTTCTCCGTCGCGATCGGCTCGCCGGTACAGCTTCCAGTCGCCCTCTCGGATCGCCTGCTGCCTCCCGAGTTCCCAATACATCGCGTGGTGGAGGGATTGCTCGCCTCGGGCAAGCAACGCTGGGGCGAAGCTGATGCCGTCGCTGTCCGGGGTCGGGCGCTCTCCAATGAGGTCCAGGATCGTTGGTAGCACATCCCACTGCGCCGACACGTGGTCGGTCGTGCTGCCGGCGGCGATTCGACCTGGCCAACGTGCCAGCATGGGCACGCGAATGCCACCTTCGTACAGCTCCGTTTTCAGCCCGCGCATACCACGGGCGCTGTTGAAGAACTCAGAGTCGGTGCCGCCGTTGAAGGTCGGTCCGTTGTCGCTGCTGAACATCACGATGGTGTTGTCCGACAGCTCGAGCTCGTCGAGCAGGTCGAGAATGCGCCCCATGTCCCGATCCATACGCGTGATCATTGCCGCGTAGCCAGCGCGCGGCTCCGGGTGCGGAAGGTATCCGCGCTGCCCTAGGTAGGGGCCATCGTCCAGCGTGCCGGCATACTGGGCCAGTGAGTCATCAGGGACCTGGATCGAGACGTGCGGCACCACGCTGGGAAAGTAGAGGAAGAACGGGCGGTCGGAGTTGTCGCGCACGAAGGCCAGAGCCTCTTCGATCATAGGGTCGGGCGCGTAGGTCTCGCCTCGGTAGGCGCCCCAATCACCGTCCTCCGTCGGAGCACTTTCCAGCTCTTGGTGGGCAGAGAACCATGCGTTGCCTGGCAGCATGTCCTTGTCGCGATTCCGCCACAGATGGGTCGGATAGTAGTTGTGTGCAACGCGCTGGCATAGGTACCCGTAGAAGAGGTCGAATCCCTGGGCGTTGGGATGCCCGTGATCGTCGGGTCCTCCGAGGCCCCATTTGCCCACAGCCGCCGTCGCGTACCCTCGTTCCGAGAGCAGCTCGGCGATCGTCGTTTCCGCGGCGTCCAAGGGCCACTGTCCTTCCGGCTCATCCGGCCCCCATCCACCGAGCTCCTTGTTGTCGCGAATGAACGCGTGGCCGCTGTGTTTGCCGGTGAGCAGGCTCGCCCGCGACGGCGCACAAACCGCGCTGCCGGAGTAGTGCGCCGTGAAACGCATCCCCTCGGCCGCCAGCCGATCCAGGTTGGGGGTCTGGATGATCTCCTGCCCGTACGATCCGAGTTCCCCGTAGCCGAGGTCATCGGCGTACAGATAGATGACGTTCGGCAGAGTCTCCAGACGAGGGTCGGCGACGCGGTCGCCACCGGCACAGCCAGCAACGACGACGCCAGCGGCGAGGAACGAGTTCAGAGCGATTCGGCCGCGAAAAAGGGGCATCGACCTTACCTTGCGGGTGCGACCGCGGGGGGCGCCGCGGTCGCGCGCAGTGGGCGGATTGAGCGACCGACTGTAGCAGGCTGCGAGGCGGGCGCGGCGGGTCGCGCTACAATCCGTCGCCGGCGTCGGCTCACACGCGCCAATCTGCATGTGGGTGGACGCGGTGGATGCCACAATCGGGAAACGCCTGCTCCGCCCATCGGTACAACTGAACGATCATGATCAACGTCTCCAGTCTGGCCAAGTCGTACGGCGCCCAGAATCTATTCTCCGATGTGACCTTCAAGCTCGATCCCGGCCATCGGTACGGTCTGGTGGGCGCCAACGGGTCGGGCAAGACGACGCTCCTGAACATCGTGGCCGGCGATGAGCACGCCAGCGCGGGAACGGTCTCTATCCCCAAGCGCTTGAAGCTGGGAGTTCTCCGACAGGACCAGTTCCAATACGACAAGGAACTCATTCTGGAAGTCGTGATGATGGGCAACCGCGAACTCTGGGAGGCGATCGTCGAGAAGGACAAGCTCCTCGAGAATGCCGAGCAGGATTTCGATGCGGACCGTTATGCGGAGCTCGAGGACGTCGTGATGCGGCACGACGGTTACGCTGCGGAGTCGCGCGCTGCCGAAATCCTCGAAGGGCTGGGGCTGCCCACGGCCATTCAGCGCAACCCGCTCTCGACGTTGTCGGGGGGCTTCAAGTTCCGAGTGCTGCTGGCCCAGGTGCTGGCGAGCGACCCGGACGCGCTGCTGCTGGACGAGCCCACGAACCA
>JAJCYQ010000084.1 GCA_029262835.1 Bacteroidota bacterium | reverse complement strand
AGGAGGCAGAACGTCACCGCTCAGGTATGGGACCCATCGCTAACCCAAGATTCGTACTGCCATTCCGGCGCAATGCGGCCACTCGTTCCGGTTTACGTCCTCAAATGGACTGCGTTGGACCGGAATGGGTGGCTCTATTGAACCGGAACGGGTGGCTTCATTCGTCCGGAATAGGTGGCCTTATTCAACCGGAATGAGTGGCTTCGTTCGACCGGAATACGCAGGCTATGCTTCGGAGTCACGTTTGGTGTCGTGTTTGATCAGCTTGCACTTGGGATCTCGCTTGGACTGATTTTTGGGATTCTCTACGACCGAAGGGAGGCGCAGTCTTCATCCGAATAGGGTTCTGGCGAATTTTTGCGGTACGTATAGCAAGGCAATTTCTCGGCCTCGCACCACCATAGTTGCCTTCGGGAGAACAGGGGCTCCGGAGACCTGGCTGGGAATGAGGATCTGCCCGGAATGGGACAACGGTTGGTTTCGGATTTGTGGCTGGGTTACTCCCAGCCAGATCTCCTACATTTCAGTCAGGCAGGTGAGATGCTTGCCGCAAATTGCCCAGCCGTTATGCTGGTTCTGGTTTCGTGGGAGCAACTCATCGGGAATCTTGTTATAGTCCCCTCACCATTAATCGTGGGTTCGATATGACAACCGCACTTCTTGAAGCAGAAATCCTGAAGCTTCCTCTTGGCGAGAGAGCACATCTCGTTGAACGCTTGATTTCGAGCCTGAACGAAGAGAGTGATATCGAAAAAGCCTGGGATGAGGAAGCGGAGCGTCGATACAAGGCATATTCGGAAGGGCGGCTTTCGGCTCGTCCGGTTGCAGAGGCGATGGCAGAGATCCGCAAGCGGTTTGAATCGAAGTGAAGGTTAAGATAACAGCTTTAGCCGAAGAGGATGTTCTGGTTGCAGCATCCTTTTACTCGGAAAAGGGAATGAAATTGCCATTCGCGCTGTTTGATGATCTGAACCACGCTTATCTACTGATTTCGGAGAATCCCGAGATCGGCAGTCCGACAGAAAGAGGGAATAGAAAGAAAGGTCTTGCTACGTCGATTTCCCTATGCGATTAGTTACAGGGTAGAACCCACCGAATGCCTGGTTGTGGCTGTCAGTCACTACAGAAGGCGGCCTCAACATTGGGTTGATCGGTAAGTTCTTTCGCAGCATGACAAGGGCATTTTACGGATTCGCACAACGGGCAGAGGCGGTTTGAAACTGTTCCTTTCTGTTAGGTGTGTGGGCTTTGCCCGCCGTAGATTCTCGAGCCGTTATACGGAACTCGGTCTCATCTGCCGAAGTATATCGCATAACGATATGCGTTATAAACGATGATCCTTTCTTTCGCCGACTCCGGGACCGAAGACCTATTCGACGGGAAGCGTTCGAAACGAGCTCTGAAGGTCTGTCCAACCATTCTCTGGAACGTTGCGAAACGGAAGCTGGACTGGTTGGACCAGGCGGCTGAACTTGATGACGTTCGTACTCCGCCTGGGAATCGACTGGAGAAGCTCAGCGGCGATCGATCCGATCAGCATAGTATCCGCATTAACGACCAGTACCGAATCTGCTTTGTCTGGACTCCAAATGGTCCAGCGAACGTCGAAATCATAGACTACCACTGACTTATGGCACGACTTCCAAAATATCGGCCGCCTACACATCCCGGAGAGATGCTCCTTGAGGAGTTTCTCAAACCGCTTGGAATGACACAGGTCGAGCTTGCAGAAGAGATCAACGTCTCTTATCCGCGGGTGAACGAGATCATAAACGGCAAGCGCGGCATAACTCCTGACACGGCCCTTCGATTATCTGCATTGCTTGGTACGACCCCAGAAGTCTGGTTGAATGGCCAACGCAACTGGGATTTGTGGCATGCCATGAGGGCTCCGGCAGCCAAAGATCTCAAGTTGATTCGGCGCGTTAGTGCATGAACTTGTCTGAGTTCCGTATATCAAGCGAATTCTACGGACTCGCACGACCATATGCGGCTTCGGTGGAAGGGGGATTTCGTCGATCCAGAATGGTCGTTTCGCACTATGCGGGTCTGCTGAGGATCGACTAGATTTCTGATAGGTGGGCTTTGCTCGCCGCAAATCGCCCACCGGTAGACATCAGGAACGCACTGTGACGGATTCGACCGCCAACACCGTACGAAAGCATTGGACTCTCCGTCGTTGGATTCGCGTGGGGTTCGTCCTGTGGGCGCTGTTTGCAATGTTCTGGCTGGCTAATTCAGTGCGGACGCGTGGAGTTGATGAGAACACGATGCGAAGCGAGGGGGAGGTCTCGGTTCTGAGCGATGCAACCGGTTTGACGTTCCTGCCCGCTTCGCCAAATGGCCAGGCGGCTCTGATCTTCATCTGTGGTTCAGGCATCGCTGCGGAAGCCTATGCTCCCTTGCTTCGGCCGGTTGCTGACAAGGGGTTTCCGGTGTTCGTAGTCAGGCTACCTTATCGTTTCGCTCCACTTGAATCGCACAAGCAGGCGGCTGTAAGTCGCGCGCGTGGGCTGATCGCAGCCCATCCCGAAGTAGAGCGGTGGGTGATTGCAGGACACTCACTCGGCGGTGCATTGGCAGCTCGAATGGCACGTTCGGATTCAGGATCGCTTTCGGCGGTTGTGTTGGTGGCGACGACACATCCGAAGGACGACGACTTGTCCTTCCTTCGCATTCCAGTCACAAAGATATACGCCTCGAACGACGGCGTCGCGCCTCCCGACCGGGTACTTGCGAACCGAGGGCTGCTTCCGTCGCACACGAAGTGGGTGAAGATTGCAGGGGGAAATCACTCGCAGTTCGGCCGGTACGGCCATCAGCTGTTCGATGGTACGGCAACTATCAACCGCAAAACGCAGGAGTCACTCACCCAGTTGGCGATTCTTGACGTACTTGCCGAGATCGGTGGCCCCGACTGATGTCTAACAACAGCATCCAGTGGACAGCGCTGCGCGCCGCCGCTGGGCGTTATACGACTTTCATGCCGGAACCAAAGATGATCGGTGGTGTACATTCAATGCACATGCAAAGCATCACGGTAGGTTCAATGGGAAAGACAAGTCAGATTTCAGCTCGAATCAATTCTCAAGACAAGGAAAGAGCCGAGCGGGTATTCAAGAAGCTGGGAGTAACGGCTTCTCAAGCCATCACCATGTTTTATAAGCAGGTCCACCTCCGCCGCGGAATTCCTTTTTCTCTTGAGATCCCCAATGAGGTAACTGTGAAGGCGATCGAGGAATCTCGAGCAGGAAAAGGCAAGTCGTACGATTCTGTCGAGGCCCTAATGGACGACCTGGGATAGTAAATGAGGAGTATTCGGAGGACTTCTCGCTTCAAGAAAGACTTCAAGCTGATGCAGATGCGGGGGAAAGACGTCGGCAAAATCAAAGAGGCCGTTCTTTTGCTTCTCATAGATGCTCCGCTTCCTGAGCGTTACAAAGACCACGAGTTGAGCGGAAACTTCAAGGGGGTTCGAGATCTACACGTCGAGCCTGATTGGCTGCTTCTCTATGAGAAGCATTCCGACGAGCTTGTACTTGTTCGCACAGGGAGCCATTCTGACCTGTTCTGAAGTCGTATAACAAGCGGATATTCGGACTCGCGGATCTGGCGTGCTGATCTATTGCCAGGCACTTTCTGGCAGGTGGGCATCAGCTCGCCGTAAATCCACCTACCGTTATGCCGCCGATAGATTGACATACCATAAAGCATATAGTATATTTATGGTATGTGGGATATCTACGAACACCGAAACGTTTCCAAGCGGCTCAAGCGCACGCCTCAAGAGGTGTTGAAGCGCTACGAAAAGTGGAAGGACATTGTTGAGGTATCGGGTCCTGAAGGTCTCATGCTGATCAAGGGGTTTCGAGACGAAGCACTCCGCGGAGAGTGCAAGGGACACAGATCATCCCGCCTCAATCAACAATACCGAGTTATCTACCGCGTCGAGTCTGACAAGCTGTTTGTCCTCGTCATGGAGGTCACTCCTCACGACTATCGGACGAAGTAACCATGGACATGAGTCAGTTTACCAAAGCCAAAAATACGGTCTCCGTAACTGTTGGGGAGTCTGTCCGCGTCATTCGCGAGCTTCAAGAACTCAGCCAGACGCAACTGGCAGACCTTACGGGAATTCCTCAGTCCACAATTTCAGCCATTGAGAACGAGCGGATCAATTTGGGTATTGAGCGAGCCAAAGTCATTGCCCGTGCTCTTCAGGTTCACCCATCTGTGCTGGTATTCCCTGGTTGGGATGTGATGAGAGAATCGGCGGCATAACAAGCGAATGGTTTTGCGGACTCGCACGGGTGGCAGAGCCAGCCTGAAACAGTTACTTTCTGATTGGTGGGCGTCAGCACACCGCAAATCGCCCGCCGCTAGGCGGCACTATCACTGCAATCGCGACGCGAGGCTTCAGGGTTCAATAATCGCCGCCGTGGACCAAGAGTCACTGCATCAGAACTGGGAGGACGCAAGACTGAAATGAAGGCGCTCCGGCAAAAATCCTGGATCATCGGCGGTTCGGTCGCGGCCGTCGTCGGCATTGCTGTCGCGATTTTTTTCACTGTTGCCGATTGGAAGCAGAATCCCGGCGGCATCTTCCAGAGCGAGAGTGGTACCCATTGGGGCGTTGTCCTCGAGACCGCACTCAGTTGGTTCCTTCCCGTTGCTGTCATCGTCTTCGTTTTAGTGACCGCAATTCATTATTTGCTGGCACCAAGGGACACTCACGAGTAAATTCGGGTTCAAGGGTCCTCAAGAGCGAGTATGGAGTGCGCTGGGGGGTGGTCGAACATCGCTGCATTGAGGTTAGCTGACATGACCTGATTTCTTGTACCAGTCTTTATGCCAGTCCTGCCGTCTGGTGAATGAATGTCGCGGCGTACTCGTCCGGAGACAGGTACCCGAGATTGCTGTGTGGATGTTCTTCGTTATACTCGTTTCGCCAGCGCTCAATGAGCACGCGGGCTTCGGTTACGCTACCAAAGAGCTCCTGGTTCAACACCTCGTCTCGAAGACGGGCGTTGAAGCTCTCGATGAAAGGATTCTCCCAGGGAGAGCCCGGCTCAATGTAATGCGTTCGGATACCATGTTCTGCGAAGGCCTTCCTCAAGGCAGTTGCAATGAACTCGGGGCCGTTGTCAGAGCGGATAAACTGGGGGGCGCCGTGCTTTGTCATCAGGCAGCGAATCTGCTCTACAACGTCCACAGACGTCATTCGACGGCCTATCGAGATTGAAAGGCAGCGCCGGGTGCCCTCGTCAATCACGTTCATGATTTTGAGTGTTCGACCGTTCTCGGTCGTGTCGAAAATAAAATCATACGACCAGACGTGATTGGGTCCTTTTGCCCGCAAGTGACGTGGTTGATCGGCGTTCACATGCAGTCCTTTCTTCTTTCTCTGTTTGCGCACCACGGTGAAGCCGTGAAGGCGGCACAAGCGCTGTACACGCGTCGTGGAGACGTGCCAGCCCTTCTTCTGGAGAGACGCCGTGATGCGCCGATAACCCCACCTCGGCTTCTTCTCAGATATCTTGCGAATGGCCTTAACCAACCCTTTGTCCTTGTCCGGTAGCCTGGCCTTGAACCGCTGCGTGGAACGCGGCTGCCCGAGCACCTTGCACGCCCGCCGCTCGCTGACCCCCAGTACACGTATGACGTGCTTTACTGCAGATCTGAGCCGCGACGGGCTTAGTACTTTCCCTCAAGGGCCTCCTTGAGTATCTGTTGGTCGAGAACGCTCTCTGCCAGCAGCTTCTTCAGCCGCGTGTTCTCGTGTTCAAGCTCCTTGAGCCGCTTCACGTCCTGTTTTTCCATCTGTCCGTACTTGGCCTTCCAGCGATAATACGTCTGCTCGCTGACGCTGATCGCCTTCACGGCCTCTGCAATTGACTTACCCTGGCCCAGGCTGACCTCAACCTGCCGCAGTTTGTCGATGATCTGACTTGCTGAATGTCGTTTTTGCCTCACTGTCGTGTCCGTTCTATGCCGACCAGACTAACATAAGGACTGGATCAGGATTTCAGGGTCATATCATAGCGCGGTGCCGTCTGACAAAAGCATCGAGCCGACAATCAAAAGCCTCACACCCCTTGCAGACGCAAAGGCTGCGCCGCTTTTAATTGCAGCTCATGCTCGATGTTATGATTCTCTGTCACAACCGAATATATTGAAAGCACCAAGGTTTGAGGTTCTCCCAGCGAAGGAGCTGGTGGGAATGCATGTTGAAATGAGTTTGAGTAACAATCGCACAGCCGAGTTGTGGAGGGCATTCATGCCTCGTCGCCAGAGCGTGTTGAACCGAATTGGAAGTCACTACTTCTCACTTCAGAAGTATGTGAATGCAGGTCGTCCGAAACCAGACACTTTGTTTGAGAAATGGGCCGTTGTTGCATATTCCGGTGTTCCCGGCCACCCATTCCGGTCGAAGAGAGCCACCTGTTCCGGTTGAACGCGGCCATCTTGTCGGAGCGTAGCGAGGGGTCGGGTTTCAGGATGATGGGTGGCTTCGTTCAGGATTCAGACCCTGCT
>JAJCYQ010000083.1 GCA_029262835.1 Bacteroidota bacterium | reverse complement strand
TTTTCGGCCCGGCCGGTGGGGGGGGGTCTTTTTACGGGGGGGGGGGGGGGGGGGGGCGGCGCCGCCCCCCCCGCCCATGCCGTGCTCATTCGAACCGACGAGGCGGAGAAGGATCGTCGTCGGCTCGCGGGCAGTGACCGGCGCGCACGGCGCGCCATGAAAACCGTTTTTCGGTACGCCCGGACCACCACGTGTCGCAGGGAGTGGCTTGTTCGGCATTTTGGTGATACGCGAAGCATTACGTGTGGCATGTGCGACAACTGTACTGGGCGCCACGAGCCGTATGTGCCGGTTCGTCCCGTTGGATTCGCGCGCCTGGATGCGCAGTATGCCGAGCCTGCCTGGAAGCGGGAGCAGCGCGCCCTGTGGGAGTCAGAGCGCCCATGAGCGCTCTGAGCGCCGATCTCGGTGCTGTCATTCCGGCGCGCGAACGGTGCAGGCAGCCCCACGCGCGACCAGCCCACCTGACCCCACGCTGGTGCTTCATCAGACCGCTACATGCTCATTCTGTTGATTTTCTCCAGCACGTCCTCATAGAGCGTCAGGAATTCCTCCGGGCGTTCGGCCCACCAGGTGACCGTATCGTCGAACTCGGCCGTTGTGGCGCCGTGGGACGCGAGGACTGAATCGCGAGCACCGCCGACAGGCCCGCCGTCGGACATGTTCGGGACACGATCAGCGGTGTCGCCGAGCGCAAGGTCCGCATCTACCAGATGCAGATCGACCAGGATTGCCGTGAAGACGGAGTCCGGCAGCGGGGGACGGTCCGTGGATGCATTCCCGGAGCACGCAGTCAAGGCAGGGAGCACGAGGAGTACCAGGGCGAGGGACGGTACCCGGCAGGCTGGAGAAACTGGCCCCAACCGGAGACCTGGATCAGCCTGGCGGGCGCATGTCGAAGGAGTGCGCATGTCAGCCCATCATTCGGCGGCGAGGGCGGCGGCACTCGCAACATCATCTGCCGTCCGGAACGTATGTGCAATGACTTCGATCTGGCGCAGGAATTCCCGCTTGTCGTAGCCGGGTGCGAAGACCGAGCCGTCGAGCATGTACAGTCGGCCAGAAGGCTCGTCGTAGAACGTATAGTTCAGGAACGGGCCACCCATGCCGAAAGGCTTGATCTCACCATCATCGTCACGATAGACCATATGCCACAGTCCACGCGTTTCGTAGGCGAACCGGCCTCTGAAGTCAATGTTTTCACTGGTCAGTTCGCGGCGGTAGTCGGTCGTCGTGTAGCCGCCGGCATTGCCCTGGATCCAGGTTTCGGACAGCCTGTCGCGGGCCGCCTGCACCCACTCAGGGGTCAGATTGGCCGGATTGAAGTCATCCACGTAGTAGAGGAAGAGGCTACGCCAGGACTCGGAGCTGACAACGCGGCGCAGCCAGATGAACCCTGTAGAGTCAGAAAGCGTCGAGTCGACAGCGGTGAACCAGTCGTGCTGCATGTTGACAGCGAACCCATGTTTTTCCAGCATCTGCTCTTCAAGTGAGGGCTGGCGCCCCTTGTCGAACATGTCGATCGTCATGCGCTCGCGCGTTATGGTATTGAACTGGTAGCGGACGTCCTCGCCCTGGGATTCCAGTGCTCGTACCAGGTCCTCGTCCGTTGCTCCCAGTACATACATGACCTGTTGACGCTGGCGCCAGAGGTCACGGCGTGATATGATGGCGGTGTCGCCACCCATGACCGCCGCAATGGAGCTGCTGTCGAGCCGCGCCTTCAGGAACCGGGCTTCATCGGTGTTGTCTGCAAGAGGCGCGACGATCAGGACATTCTTCTGCGCACGGATGGCGTCGAGTGCTCCCTGCCCGGTCATAGAAAGCCTTCGTAACCCGAATTCACGTTCGGGAGCAGGGAGTGTGCCAAGGTACGGAGCAACATGCTCCCGAACGGCATCGCCGACGGGCCCGTTCCATCTCGCCGAATCCATGACCACGATCAGTTCACCTTCGCGGCCCGCGGCCATGGGCCGGTATTCAAGGTTCTCGCAGCCGGCCTGTACAAAGAGGCCGGCGACGAGCAGCAGCATGCCTGCCAGGTGGTGTGGAAATCTGGTGGTCGTCATATCTGGTCCTGGGTTGGTGGTTCGGCCCCGTGTTTCAAAACTCTGTGTTTCTAAACTCCGTGCTTCAACATATGTACAAATTGCCGGACGCGTTCCTTCACCGAGCGCGATTCTGACTCGGCCCGTTCAATTTCGCGGACGAGCTCCGATCCGACGATGCATCCATCCGATACAGCGGCATAGCGCAGCACGTCTTCTCGCGTCCGGATGCCGAAGCCCACGAGCAGTGGGTTGGCCTTGGTCGCGTGCCGCGCAGCAGCGACGTAGCGGACCACGTCGTCCGGATCCGGTAGTTCGGCTCCGGTGACCCCTGCGACCGAAACAGCGTACACGAATCCCGATGACAGCGAATCAATGCGCCGGAGTCGGGCTTCGGGCGTGAGCGGTGAGACGAGGAAAATCAGGTTCACGTCTTGTCTGGATGCTTCCTCAAGGAACGGGTCTGCTTCTTCAACCGGTACATCCGGCAGAATGATGCCATCTACTCCAGAAGAGTGGCAGGCGGCGAAAAAGTTGCCCAGTCCATAGCGCATGACAGGATTGGCGTATCCCATGAGCACGACGGGCAGCGTGCTCGTCTGCCGGAAGGCGGCGGCCGTCTGGAGCGTACGCTGCATGGTCATGCCAGCGGCCAGTGCGCGGGCCGACGACCGCTGGATGGGACCACCTTCGGCGAGCGGATCAGAGAATGGCATGCCGAGCTCAATAAAGTCGGCGCCCCCTTCTTCCATGGCATGCATCAGGCCGAGTGTTTCGCCCGGCGATGGGAAGCCGCACGTCAGAAACATGCCGAGCGCCGGATCGGGTGCCGAGCGGCGGATGGCACGGGCAAGTCTGTCATTCACTGGTCACGCTCCTGGATATACTGGCTGATGGTTCCCATGTCCTTGTCGCCGCGTCCCGAACAGTTTACCACGATGAGCTCTGACGACGACATGCCGGCCGCGATGTCGGGAAGACGGGCAAACGCGTGGGCGGTTTCGAGCGCCGGGATGATCCCTTCCAGCTCGGACACCTGTTCGAGGGCGCGCACTGCTTCTTCGTCGGTTGCGCTCACGTAGGTTACGCGCCCCGAATCCTTGAGGAACGCGTGCTCCGGGCCCACGCCTGGATAGTCAAGACCGGCCGAAATGGAGTGGGCGAGCTCAACCTGCCCTTCGGCATTCTGGAGCAGGTAGGACAGTGCGCCGTGCAACACGCCCGGCTCGCCGAGCGTGAGCGTCGCCGCATGCCGGCCGCCGAGCCCCTCGCCGGAGGCTTCGACGCCAATACACCGGACATCGTCCCGGTCAAGGAAGGGATAAAAGAGCCCGATGGCATTTGAGCCGCCGCCGACGCAGGCCAGCAGCACATCCGGCGCATCGCGCCCCACCTGCTCCTGGAGTTGGCGCGACGTTTCCTGGCCAATGATGGCGTGGAAATCGCGGACCATCATGGGGTAGGGGTGTGGGCCGACGACCGAGCCAATGATATAGAACGTATCGCGCACGTTCGTAACCCAGTCCCGGATGGCCTCGTTCGTGGCGTCCTTGAGCGTGCGACTGCCGCTCGTGGCGGGCCGGACCTCGGCGCCGAGCAGCCGCATGCGCAGCACGTTCAGTTCCTGTCGCTCCATGTCCTCGGCGCCCATGTAGACCACGCACGGCATGCCAAACCGCGCGCAGACCGTGGCGGTCGCCACGCCGTGCTGCCCGGCACCCGTTTCGGCAATAATCCGCCGCTTGCCCATGCGCCGGGCCAGCAGGATCTGTCCGGCCGTATTATTGATCTTGTGGGCGCCCGTGTGACACAGATCCTCCCGTTTCAGGTAAATCCGGGCCCCACCGAAGGCTTCTGTCAGGCGCGATGCGTACGTGAGCGCGGTGGGGCGACCCACGTAGTCACGCAGCATGGAGGAGAGTTCGTCCTGGAACGAGGCGTCACCGGCCAACTCCGCATAGGCCGCGCGGAGTTCGTCGAGCGCCGGAATCAGCGTTTCGGGCACGAATTGACCACCATAGGGACCAAAGTGGCCCGTTGAGTCGGGTGCGTTGTAGGTCATATCGGGTTGCTTCTGCTCGGCGAACGTCTCACGGCGTACGTACGGCCTGGACAAAGTGGTTGATGGCTTCTGGATCCTTTCGCCCCGGGGCTTCTTCGACGCCGCTGCTGACGTCGACGCCAAACGGAACGTCGGTTTCCTCCGCCGTTTTCCCTGCGCTGGCTTCGGCCGCGCCAATAGCGGCCTGCACCGTATCGGGCGTCAGACCGCCCGCTAGGAAGTAGGGAAGCGGGATGTTGGCGCCTGCCAGGACCGACCAGTCAAAGTGTTTTCCAGATCCGCCGTAGAGCGCCGGATCCCACGTATCGAAGAGCAGGTATTCCGCCGTGCCGGCCCACTGGCTGGCCTCGCGCTCGACATCGGCGGCTGTCCAGCCGGGCTCAATGCGAAGCGCCTTGATGACCGGGAAATCCAACTCGCTGGCCATCGCTGGCGTTTCGTCACCGTGCAGCTGCACAAACTCGAACCCGGCTACGGCGGCGTCCCGGTTGATCTCGTCGGCCGACCGGTTCACGAAGACGCCGACCGTACGGGCACCGTAGAGCCACTCGGCGATTTCGGCGACGGCTTTTGGCGTGACATAGCGCGGACTGCCTTCGTGTTGCACGAACCCCAGGAAGTCGGCACCGGCGCCCGCCGCAAAACGGGCATCGGCGAGGTTTGTCAGGCCGCAGATTTTGATTTTCGTCATGAGTCGTAACCGATATCGGCGTTGGCGGGCTCATCGGGGCGGCCATTGTGGCGCCCCACAAACGTGGCAAGTAGCGCACCGGGGTCGTCGGCGCGCATGAATGTTTCTCCGATGAGGGCGGCGTGGATTCCGCGCTCTGCCAGCATGTGAATGTCTTTCGGCGACTGGATGCCACTTTCAGCTACCCGGACGACATGTTCCGGGAGGGATGCGAGGGCATCCATGGCGCGCTCGAGGTCCACATCGAACGTGTTCAGGTCACGACTGTTCACGCCGATGATGTCGAGCGTATCCACGTCCAGCTTATCCAGCTCCCTCACGTCGTAGAGCTCCATGAGTACGGAAAGGCCAAGCTCACGGGCGGCCGCAATGAGTTCGGCGGCCTGTCCAGGCTCCAGGATGGTGGCAATCAGAAGGATGGCGTCCGCTCCCCAGGCGCGGGCCTCGGTCACCTGGTACGGATCCACAATAAAATCCTTGCGCAGAAGCGGAATGGACACGCGGCGGGCTGTCTCCAGATGCTCCAGTGCACCCTGGAAATGAAGCGGCTCGGTGAGTACGGACATGGCCGCGGCGCCGGCCGCGGCATAGGCTTTGGCGATGGCTGCCACGTCGTATTCGGATCGGATGATGCCCTTTGACGGGGAGGCCCGCTTCGCCTCGGCAATGATGGCACAGCGCAGGCCGTCGGCCTCCGCGCTCCCAGATGCCCTTCGGAGCGCACGCGCCAGCGACAGGGGTTCACGGTCAAAGTGAGGCCGCGCCTCGAGTTCCGCAACGGACGTGCGGCGGCGCCTGTCGGCGACGACACCGAGCGTGTCGCGCACAATCTGATCGAGAATAGTCGCCATGTCAGGGGGCCTCCTGCGTGACGGCCACCATCTGCTCAAGCTTGGCCCGTGCGCTGCCCGAGTCAATGCTCTCGGCGGCGAGGCGGACGCCGTCGGCCGGATCGCTCGCCAGGCCCGCGACATCGAGGGCAAAACCGGCGTTGAGCAGCACGATGTCGCGCGGCGCTCCTTTTTTGCCATCCAGGATATCACGTGCGATGCGCGCGTTTTCTATGGCATCGCCGCCCTGGACGGCAGACAGGGGGGCCACCTGGAACCCATAGTCGAAGGGGTATACAGTCTGCTCGACGACGTCAGCGCCGACGTGGTCCACGCGGTAGATCGTGGTCGGTCCGGACAGGGAAATCTCGTCGAGCCCATCGTGTGCGTGCGCCGTAATGACGCGTTCGGCGCCGAGTTCGGCCAGGATCTCGGCCATGAGGCGGGCTATATCCTTGGTGAATGCGCCGACCAGGTAGCGGCGCACGCCGGCCGGGTTGCACATGGGCCCCAGGATGTTGAAGCAGGTCCGAACGCCGAGCTTTCGCCTTACCGGCATGACGTGCTTCAGAGCCGGGTGGAAAAACGGAGCGAACAGAAAGGCGCAGTCCGCTTCCCGAAGGCAGTATTCCACGCCCTCCTTGCCGAGCTCTGTCCGAAGGCCGAGTGCCTCGAGCACGTCCGAAGCGCCGCTCTTCGACGAAACGGAGCGGTTTCCGTGCTTGGCGATTGTGGCGCCGGCGCCCGCACACACGAAGGCGGCGGTGGTGGAAATGTTGAAGGTGCCGCTGCGGTCGCCGCCGGTTCCGACGATATCGAGTGCGTGCGCCGGCGCCACAACCTGCGTGGCGAACGAGCGCATGGCAGACGTCAGTCCGGCAAGTTCATTGAACGTCTCGCCCCGCCCACGCAGTCCGAGCAGAAAGGCCGCAATCTGCTCGGCCTCCGCATCTCCCCGGAGAATGAGTTCCATGGCGCGCACCGCGTCTTCGCGCGTGAGCGGCGTGTGTTCCGCAATGCGGGTGAGGATATCATGCATGAGCTCTCTGTGCAGTTCGAGCGGTCCAGTTGTCTATGAGACGGGGGCCTTCCGTAGTGAGCAGGCTTTCGGGGTGGAACTGGATGCCTTCGACCGGGTGCGTGCGGTGGCGAAGCCCCATGACCGTTCCGTCATCAGTTTCGGCCGTGATTTCGAGCGCGTCGGGCACCGAGTCGCGGTCAATAACCAGTGAGTGATAGCGCGTGGCCGTGAAGTCCTGCGAGATGCCGTCGAAAATACCTGTCCCGCGGTGGGTCACGGTCGATGTCTTGCCATGCATGAGGACGGGGGCGTATCCCACGCGGCCGCCGTAGACTTCGCCAATGGCCTGGTGCCCGAGACAGACGCCGAGGATGGGCGTGTGGTCGCCGAACGTTCGGATGACCGCCTCCGTGATGCCGGCATCGGCCGGACGCCCCGGCCCCGGGGAAATCAGTATGCCGTCCGGGTGCAGGTTTTCGATTTCCTTGACAGTGAGTTCATCGTTGCGCACGACGCGCAGGTCATCGCCGACCGCCCGCGCCACGAGGTGCACCAGGTTCCACGTGAAGGAATCGTAATTGTCGATGATCAGGATCATGGTAGCGTGCCGGTCAGGCCGTCGGGATCATGTGTTCCAGGTCGTAATCAGGCCGGTAGCGGCGCGGACGCGCTCCATGACCTGTTCGGCCCGCTCGCGCGCGTGCTTTCCGCCCTCCCGGAGTACATCCATCACATCGTCCGGACGCCTTGCAAGTTCCCGTCGGCGCTCGCGGGCCTCGGCGAACCGGTCCGTGATGAGCGCGAGCAGTTCTTTCTTTGCGTGTCCATAGCCGTAGCCGCCGGCGCGGTAGTCGGCGGCCACGCGCTCGCGCACCGCGTCGTCAGCGAACAGGCGGATAAGCGCATAGACGTTGCAGGTATCCGGGTTCTTGGGCCCTTCAAGGGGCGTGGAATCGGTCACGATGGCCATGACCTTTTTCTTGAGGACCTTGCCCTCGTCAAATATGCCGATCGTGTTGTCGTAACTCTTTGACATCTTGCGGCCGTCCAGACCCGGCACGACGGCTACATCGTCCAGGATATAGGGCTCGGGGATGGGCAGGATTTCTGTTTCTCCGGCGGCGCGGGTTTCTCCGTCGGCGCGGGTTTCTTCAGCGGAGCGGGTTTCTTCGGCGGAGCGGGCCGAATGGCCCCCGAAGCGGTCGTTGAACCGGGCGGCGAGGTCGCGGCAGATCTCGATATTCTGTTTCTGGTCGGCGCCGACCGGTACGCGGTGTCCGCCGTAGATCAGGATGTCGGCCGCCTGCAGGACGGGATAGTTGAAGAGGCCGGCGTTGGCCGAAAGGCCCTGCGCCACTTTGTCCTTGTAGGCAACCCCCTTCTCGAGCTGGGAGACCGGCGTGAGCGTGTAGAAAATCCACGCCAGTTCGTTGACCGCCGGTACGTCACTCTGAAGAAACAGGTGACTCTTTGCCGGGTCGAAGCCGAGCGCCAGGTAGTCGAGTGCCACATCCAGCGAATAGGCGCGCAGCCGGTTGGCGTCGTGCAGCGTCGTCAGCGCGTGGTAGTTGACGATGAAAAAGTACGACTGGAATTGGTCGTGCAGGGCAATATGCTGCCGGATGGCACCGAAGTAGTTGCCCAGGTGCAGCGTGCCCGACGGCTGGATGCCAGAAACGACAATCGGGTGCTGAGGAAGCTGTTCTGCCATGCGAAGTGGAAGTCGGAAAATCCGCGCGAGGGATCAGTGATCGAGGTTGCGGGCGAGCTGCAGGCGGGTCTCGTGGTTGGCCGCGACGGCCGCCAGAATGGCGCGTGTCCGCATGTGATGCTCGACGCCAAGCTGCTGCGCGAGCGCCTCGCCGAGCGCCTCTTCCTGGCGGCGGACACCGGCCCAGCCATCGTCGCCAAACTCGTAGGCCGAGGCTTCGAGGTCGACACCGTTATAGGCAACCCCACCTGCGCTGAAGACCGTCTCGCACATTTTGCCAATGTCCATGCGGAGCAGTTTCCGCGCGTCGGCTACTGGCATGCTGTCGGCTACTGGCGCCCCGTCGGCCTGGGCAGAGCCTGCGTCCAGCGCGCGCTGCGCTGCATCCCACGCGTGCATGGTGACCGTCATGACACGGATAATCGGATTCAGGTGAGCGACGGTTGCTTCCCGGTCAATGGTGGTACCGGCCCACCCCTTCTGTAAAAGAATGTCCTTGATGCTCATGGTCTCGTGGTTGTGCCTTGGGAAGAATCTTCTATTGGCCTTTCGATGACGGGGAAAGTAGGGTATTTATGCGATTTGTCCCGGCCGGGGCCTTTGAATCTACTGCGGAATATGCAGTGGAGGGTGCGCGTCGCGAAAGCGACAGCGCAACCGGCGGCGAAACCGGCAGCGAAAGCGAAACCGGCAGCGACAGCGACAGACGAGGCGTCACTGCAATTCCCCCGCCGCCACACCGATGGCCCGGTGCAGGGCTTCGGCCTTGCTGCGCGTCTCTTCGTATTCGGCTTCAGGCTGGCTGTCCTGCACAATGCCGGCCCCCGCCTGGATGTGGATGCGGCCGTTCTGGACAACCATGGTCCGGATGGCGATACACGTATCCATGTTGCCGCGGAAATCCATATACCCGACCGCGCCGGCATAGACGCCGCGCTTTGTGGGCTCCATCTCGTCAATCAGTTCCATGGCGCGCACTTTCGGGGCGCCGCTGACGGTCCCGGCCGGAAAACAGGCCGAGAGCACGTCGACGGGGGTAAGACCATCGCGGAGCGTGCCGGAGACGGACGAGACGATATGCATGACGTGCGAGTAGCGCTCAATGTAGGCGTACCGGTCCACCTCCACGGAGCCGAACGTGCTGATGCGTCCCAGGTCGTTCCGTCCCAGATCCACCAGCATGAGGTGCTCGGCGCGTTCCTTCGGGTCGGACAGAAGTTCAGAGGCAAGCGCGTTATCCTCGGCGCTTGTAGTGCCGCGACGACGTGTGCCGGCGATGGGAAGGAGTTCGGCGCGGCCCGTTTCCACGCGGACCAGCACCTCGGGCGACGAACCGACGAGCGTGAACGTATCGAACTCGAGGTGGAAGAGGTACGGGGAGGGATTGACCTGTCGGAGCGCCCGGTACAGGCGAAAGGGATCGCCCTCAAAGGACGTCGTAAAGCGTTGCGACAGCACGATCTGGAATATATCGCCTTCCACGATATGCTCCTTGGCGCGCACGACCATGCGCTCGAACGCTTCTCGGGACATGTTTGACGTCATGTCGCCGGTGAGCGTGATCTGCTCGGAGTGGGGTGAAATGGGCCTGGAAAACGTGTCTTTGAGCTCCAGCAACCGGTCCTGCGCCTCGGCGTAGGCTGTTTCCACGTCCGTGTCCGACGAGACGAGCAGGCTGGACATGAGAACGAGCTGGTGCGATACATGGTCGAACGCGGCCAGCGTATCGTAGAAGCCCCAGATGCCGTCCGGGATGTCCAGATCATCGGGGGGAGCCGACGGGAGGTGTTCGAGCGTTCGGACCACATCATAGGCCATGAAACCCACGGCTCCGGCCGTAAGACGGGGGAGTCCATCGATTTCTATCTCACGGTATCGGGACCCAAGCTCCGAGAGTACGTCGGGAACGCTCTCCCGGCGAACTTCGGGCGGACGGCCCTTCTCCGAGATGGTCGTCGTACGTCCCCGACCCGAAATCGTCAAAAACGGGTTGCGACCCAGAAATGAATACCGGGCCAGTTTCTCGCCGCCCTCCACGCTCTCCAGCAGGAAAGGTCGCTCCGCGCCCTTCCGGAGCAGGTAGAATGCGCTTACAGGCGTCAGCAGATCGGCACCCATGCGCAGCGAGAGCGGGATGACGATGATTTCGCCACCGGCCGGTGGATTGTCGGCAATGAGTTCTTGTACAGATGCGAGAGTCAGCATGCGATCACGATGAGGGGCGCGGATGTTGATCGGGGAGGCCGTCGAACTGACGGGAGTCGGGAGGGTTGATGCTCATCTGGTGATAGGCAATTTCTATACCGCCGTGCTCGCGGAAATCATCGAGCAGCACGACCGACAGGGCGTGTTCACTACCCCGGCGCTTGCGGGCCTCACAGAGGTAGCGGAGCGTGAGTTCCACGCCGTTTGGCGTCATGCGGACATAGACGAACGGCGTCATGATGGAGTAATGGACCAGAAATTCGCGGGACAGGGCATTAATTTCAGCACGTGCCTGCTGTTCCACGATCGCCGCCGATTCCTCCGCGTGCCGAAGCATGATGTCGCGCGCCGCCCTCCAGTCGCTACGGTAGGTGACCGTGACCCGGAGTTCGTTCCAGATGAAACGGAAAGAGTGCGTGTAGTTGAATGCCGCGTGTTCGAAGATCCAGGAATTCGGGATGTGGACAATGCGACCCGTGCTCTGGTCGGCGTCGACCCAGCCACCTATTTCCATGAGCGAGGTGCGAAGCAGGCGTACGTCAATGACGTCGCCTTTCACGCCACCGATTTCCACCCGGTCGCCCTCGCGCCAGGTGCCAAGCAGCGCAATGCGCATCCAGCCAGCCATGGACAGCAGTACTTCCCTGAGGGCGATGGCTATGCCTACACCAACGACCGTGAGAAGCGTCCAGAGATCTCCCAGGCCAGGCGACCAGATGGCCACGACTGCCAGCACGGCAATAAAGCCGCCCGCTCGCCGCGAGAATCGGGTAGACCGGTATATCCGTCCTGGATCGCTGAAATAGCGCTGCGCCAGGCGTCCTGAGAGCCGGACAACGAGCGCCGTCAACAGCAGCAGGGCAGCCGTTATCAGGATTTTGATGACGACATCGTTCTGCAACGCGGCGCCCAGATCCAGATCCTGCATGATCTCGGAATTTGATGAGTCAGGAAACTACGGCGCAGGTTTATATTATATGGAAAGGTACTTCTTCCCGAACCGGTCGATACATGCTGTTTTCTACTGATAATACCCCTCTGGTGGCTTCCGTGGCCCGTCGCCTGGGCGCCGCCATGGCCGCTCTGCTTTTCGTTGTCGCCGCGCCGTCCCGAATGGCCGTGGCCCAGACCTCGGCGGCACCCCCGAACCTGATGTGCGCCTATTCGACCAGTATTTCCCCGGTCGAGGATTGGCAGCGGCTCATCACGCTCGGCGACCCATTCGTCGGCAACCCGAACGCGGATGTTACCGTGATCGAGTACTTCGATCCAAACTGTCCGCACTGCAGGACGTTGCACCCCATCATGACGCGCGTCATCGCCGACCGCAAGGATGTGGCCGTTTTCTACAAGATTCCCTTCCCGCTGTGGCGCTACTCGCTGCCCCAGATTGAGGCGCTGTACGTAGCCGCGCAGGACAACCGGTATCACGAAATGCTGAACATGCAATATGCCCGGCAGCAGCCCGGAGGCCTCAGCGTGGATGAACTTGTGGCCATCGCCGGAGAAATCGGGATTGATCCAGTGACCTTCCGCGAGCGGCTTGAGCGCGGCCACAACCAGAAATCCATTATTTCAAGACGCCAGGAAATCGCCGACCTGGGTGTCCGCGGTACGCCCTCGGTGATGATAAACGGCCGGTTTGTGTCGAGCGACAGCAAGTCCTACGAATGTCTTGTCCAGTTGATTGACGGGGCGCGAGAGTAAATGGGATCGTAACTTGCCGCTCCCTCGACCAGCCCCACTTCAGCCCCACGAGTCCATGTCTCCGATCCAGTCGGCGCGTGCCACCGAAGCGGTGAACACGTTACGTTTTCTTGCAGTAGATGCCGTCCAAAAAGCCAACTCGGGTCATCCCGGTATGCCCATGGGGGCGGCCCCCATGGCGTATGTGTTGTGGCACCGCCACATGCTGCAGGACCCGACGCACCGGGATTGGCCCAACCGGGACCGGTTTATTCTTTCGGCGGGCCATGGCTCCATGCTGCTCTACGGGCTGCTGCATCTGGCCGGCTATCCCCTGTCCATCGACGATCTGAAGGCGTTCCGTCAGTGGAACAGTCTGACTCCAGGTCACCCGGAGTGGCGTCATACGGCCGGTGTCGAGACGACCACCGGCCCTCTCGGGCAGGGATTTGCCAACGGTGTGGGCATGGCCATTGCCGAGCGCTACCTGGCGGCCCACTTCAATCGCGAGGAATTTGAGATCGTCGACCACTGGACGTACGCCATCGTGTCGGATGGTGATCTGATGGAGGGGATATCGCACGAGGCGGCCTCGCTGGCTGGGCATCTCGGACTCGGGAAACTGATTTACCTCTACGACGACAACGACATTTCCATTGATGGATCGACCGACCTGTCTTTTACGGAAGACGTCACGGGTCGATTCGAAGCGTACGGCTGGCAGGTACTGCACGTCAGGGACGGCAATGATCTGGAGGCCATTGACCGGGCCCTGACGGATGCGCGCGCTGAAATCCGCCGCCCGACGCTGATCCGGGTCAAGACCGTCATCGGATTCGGCTCGCCGGCCAAGGCCGGGACCGCGGCGTCGCACGGTGCGCCCCTCGGGGAAGACGAAGTGCGGGCAACGAAAAAGGCGCTGGGATGGCCTGAAGAGCCCTCGTTTCATGTGTCTGAAGAGGTCCGCGAGCATATGCTGGCCATTGCAGAGCGCGGCGCTGCCGAGCGGACCGCATGGGAGGGCGTCATGCAGGCGTACCGGTCGGAATATCCGGAGCTCGCTGCCGAGTGGGATGCATGGCATGCGAATGATCTGCCCGACACCGTCTACGATGCCATCCCACGGTTCAGCGCCGGCGACTCCCTGGCTACGCGCGCCGCTTCCGGCAAGGTACTGGCCGCCATTGGCCCGCACGTGGGCTCGTTGCTTGGTGGCAGCGCGGACCTCACCGGATCGAACAACACCGATATTCCTGGTCGCGAGGGCCTCCAGCGGGACGATCCAGCGGGCGGATACATCTATTTCGGCGTGCGTGAACACGCCATGGCATCGCTCTGCAATGGCATGAGCCTGCACGGGGGCATCCGGCCCTACTGCGGCACGTTCCTGGTCTTCACGGACTACATGCGTGGCGCCATGCGTCTGAGCGCCCTGATGGGGCTTCCCGTGACGTACGTCCTGACCCACGACTCCATCGGGCTCGGGGAAGATGGACCGACGCATCAACCCGTAGAACATTACATGGCGCTGCGTGCCATGCCCAACGTCTATTTCGTGCGCCCGGCCGATGCCACGGAGACGGCCCAGGCCTGGGCGCTTACCCTGCGCACGAATGACCGGCCGACGCTGCTGGCCCTGACGCGCCAGAAACTCCCCGTACTTGACCGTTCGCGGAGCGTGGACGCGGGCGTGGAGCGGGGTGCATACATCCTTCAGCAGGAAAAGGGCGATCTGGATGTCATCCTGATGGCGACCGGCAGCGAAGTCGCGCTGGCTGTGGATGCGGCGGCCATACTCGAGGCGGATGGCGTCGGCGTGCGCGTCGTATCCATGCCATCTTGGGAAGTTTTCGAAGAACAGGACGCCGACTACCGGGAGCGCGTACTGCCACCGGGCGTCACGGCGCGCGTCTCCATCGAGGCGGGCGTCACGCTCGGCTGGTCGCGTTACACAGGCGCGCACGGCGTCAGTCTGGGGCTGGACCACTTCGGTGCTTCGGCCCCGGCCGGGAAACTGTTTGAGGCGTTTGGTTTTACTGTAGATGCGGTCGTCCAGGCAGCCCGGGGCCAGTTGCCCGCTTCGTAGTTGTTCAACATACCACAGGGACCAGTTCGGATTGATACGATTCCGACGTTTGATATCGTTGGCCAGCCTCGTGGCCTTGGCACTCGCCACCGATGCCGCCGGGCAGGCAAAGACGTCGTCGGACTGGGCCTGGAAGCCGGTTGTGCTGGGCGACAGCGTATCGGTTGAGTATCTGTTCTACGCCGAGGTCGGAGAGCGCCGCAGCGGCGTCGTGCTCAAAGTGGTCAACCGGAGTGCGCAGGCGCAGTGTTATTCGATGACGGTCATTTTCAAGAGCGGGGAGGACCGCGTCGAAGACCTGGTATCGGGCTGCGTAGACGCGAAGAGTCTCGTCACGGGCGAAGCCGACGGCCTCTTTTTTGTACCCTTTGCGGACGGTCGGCCGGTGGGCGAGATCGGCCTGAGGGGTTTCCGCATGGAGCCGCCCCGGCCCGACGATCCAGGCTTGTGACCGACGCGCCACCGTTCACGGAAACCGCCACCAGAATCCCGAGAGTCCATGCCGCCACTTTCCCGTCGTCACTTCCTCGAAAGCGCCACGCTCGTGGGCGCCGGTTCTACCCTTTTTCCCGATTTGCTGCACCGGGCGGCGGGCGCCGCCGATGAAATCACGCCGGAACACATCCGGCACGCGGAAGTGCTTGCAGGCCTTTCGTTTACGGACGAGGAACGCGAACTCATGCTGTCGAGCCTGGAGCGCGCCCGCGCCGGATATGCGTCGCTCCGGGAGGTTGAACTGCCCAATCACGTGCTGCCGTCGCTTGTCTTCGACCCGACGGTCGGTGGAGAGCGGGCGCCGGAAATCGCCGCGCCAGGGCCCATCGCATGGCAGCCGGCGCCCCACGCGCCCCCCCCGGCCACAGAAGAAGATCTGGCGTTTGCTTCCGTGGCGGAGCTTGCCGCGCTGCTCCGGTCGCGTCGCGTCACGAGCGTTGAATTGACACGGCTCTCTATTCGCAGGCTCCGGCGGCTCGATGCAACGCTCCACCACGTGGTTACAATCACCGAAGAGCGGGCGCTTCGGCAGGCCCGGGCGGCCGATGCTGAACTCGACGCCGGCTACTGGCGTGGCCCGCTCCATGGGGTGCCCTGGGGCGCGAAAGACCTGCTCAGCGTTGCCACTTACCCGACCACCTGGGGTGCCGCGCCGTACCGGGAGCAGGAATTGGATACCGATGCGGATGTCGTGCGGCGCCTGGACGATGCCGGCGCCGTGTTGGTGGCCAAGCTGACGCTCGGCGCGCTCGCCATGGGAGACGTCTGGTTCGGCGGCACGACGCGCAATCCGTGGAATCCCGATCAGGGTTCGAGCGGCTCGTCGGCTGGGCCCGGCTCGGCGGTGGCATCGGGCTGTGTCCCGTTCGCCATTGGTTCTGAAACGCTTGGATCCATCGTCTCGCCGTCCACCCGCAACGGTGTCACGGGGCATCGGCCGACGTTTGGACGCGTGAGCCGGGCAGGCGCCATGACGCTTTCCTGGTCCATGGACAAGTTGGGCCCCATGTGCCGCAGCGCCGAGGACTGTGCGCTGGTCTTCGCATCCATCCATGGAGCAAGCCCCGATGACCCGACATCGCGGTCGACGACTTTTTCCTGGCCCGCCGAGCGGGACGTGACCGACCTGCGCGTGGGCGTTGTGCGCGAGGAGGGTTACCGGAACCAGGAGGCGGACGAGGCCATGCTGAACGTACTCGAGCGCAGGGGCGTCACGCTCCGCCCGGTTACGCTGCCAGACATGGATACGGGGCCCATGCTGCAGATGCTGCGGGCCGAGGCTTCGGCGGCGTTCGACGAGCTTGTGCGCTCGGGGCGCGTTCATGAACTGGTGCGCCAGGATGCCGGGGCGTGGCCGACGACCTTCCGCGCCGCGCGGTTCATTCCGGCCGTCGAGTATATCAACGGTGCCCGCGCCCGCACGCTGCTCATGGCCGCCATGCGTGAGGTGTTCACGACGGTGGACGTCATTGTCGTTCCATCGTTCGGCGCCGGACAACTCGCCATCACAAACCTCACCGGTCACCCGAGCGTAACGCTGCCAAATGCCTTCCACGCGCCATCGAGCGGTGAGGAGGCCGAAGCCGCCGCGAACCGTTCTGACTATCGGAATCCGGACAGCATTACGGTCATTGGAGATCTGTATGCCGACGAGCGCGTACTGGCTCTGGCCGCTGCCATGCAGGCGGAGACGGACTTCCACCGCCGCCGCCCACCCGTTCGATAACCATCAACCCATCCTCACCCATGTCTATTTCGTTTTACACGCTGCTTCACATCATTGGTCTGATCCTGCTCGTACAGTCCGTCGGGGCGGCGAGCTTCCATCGCATGCAGACGGGCGAGGCCGATCATCCACGCCGCAAAATGCTGTCCATCATGCACGGTGTGGGACTGCTTTTCATGCTGGTATCCGGATTCGGGATGCTGGCGCGGCTTGGCATTACGGATGGACTTCCGACATGGATTTACGCCAAACTGGTCATCTGGCTGCTGTTCGGCGCATCGATCGCGCTGGTGAACCGGGGCAAGGGTTCGCCCATGATCTGGTGGACGCTCGTCGTCGTGCTGGGCGGCGTGGCTGGATGGCTGGGAATCTTCAAACCCTTCTGATCTTCGTTTGGAGCGCCTCTTGAGGCACCTTATATTTCCGAGCTTTGGGCCGTTTTTGCCCGCCACCCGCGACCGAATCCAAGACACTACATGACAGGTCCCATTGTCAAGATGAAACTGTCGGACTTCAAGTTCGACTATCCCAAGGAACTGATTGCCAAGTATCCGGCCGAGCCGCGCGATTCGGCGCGTCTCATGGTACTCAACCGTGCCGAGAGAACAATCGAGCACCGGCAGTTCACCGACATTGTCGACTACTACGACGACGGGGACGTATTCCTGGTCAACAACACGAAGGTGTTTCCGGCCCGACTGTTCGGCAACAAGGAGAAGACCGGAGCGCGGATTGAGGTCTTCCTGCTGCGCGAACTCAACGCCGAAAGCAGACTGTGGGACGTGATTGTAGATCCGGCCCGTAAAATCCGGATCGGCAACAAGCTGTATTTTGAGAACGATCTGATTGCCGAGGTGATTGACAACACGACGTCGCGGGGACGCACCATCCGGTTCGTCTTTGAGGGGTCGAACGAAGACCTCTATCAGAAAATTGACGAAATAGGCGAGACTCCCATTCCTCCCTATCTGAAGCGCGACGTGGAGGATGATGACCGCGAGCGGTATCAGACCATGTTCGCTGAGGAACGTGGCGCGGTCGCTGCGCCGACGGCCGGACTGCATTTCACGCCCGGCGTCATTGGTTCGCTCGAGGCGAAAGGGGTAAAAACGCTTCCCATTACGCTGCATGTCGGCCTTGGGACGTTTCGGCCGGTCGAAGTCGAGGACCTGACCAAGCACCGTATGGATTCAGAGTTCTTCCACATCACACCGGAAGTAGCCGAGCAGGCCAACATTGCGCTGGCATCGAAGACAAATTCGGTGACCGCGGTTGGAACGACGGTGGTCCGGGCCGTCGAGTCGTCACTCTCGGCGTCGTACAACCTGAAGGCGAACAGGGGCTGGACCGACAAGTTCATCTATCCCGAATACGAGTTCCACATCGTGGAGCGCCTCCTGACCAACTTTCACATGCCAGCGAGCACGCTGCTCATGTTGGTTTCGGCGTTTGCGGGATACGAATTCATGATGGAAGCCTACGAGGAAGCCATCAAGGAGAAGTACCGGCTGTTCTCGTTTGGCGATGCCATGCTCATCATCTAGAAGGTATCCTGTGGGTGTTGCGGTCATTATTCCGGCTGCCGGTGAAGGCAAGCGCCTTGGGGGGCATCGGAAGCAGTTCCGCGCGCTTGGAGGACTGTCGGTACTGGAGCAGACCGTGATGGTGTTCGAGCGGCATCCGGAAGTCGACCACGTCGTAGTGGCAACGCCAGCCGATGCCGTCGCACCCCTGGAGCAGGAGCTGCGTCGCATAGGGACGACCAAGCTGTGGTGCGTCGTGGAAGGCGGGGCATCCCGGCAGGAATCCGTATACCGCGCACTCCTTTCGGTCCCGGACCACGTGGATGTTGTGCTGGTCCACGACGCCGTGCGGCCGTTCGTGGCGCCCGATTGCATTACCGAACTTGTACGCCACGTGCGCACGGAGGGCGCGGCAGCACTGGCCGTTCCAGTGTCCGATACCCTTCGTCGCGCCGCAGAAGACGTATTCGGCGAGACCATATCGCGCGAAGGACTCTTCCGGATGCAGACGCCGCAGGGCTTCCGCCGGGAGTGGTTCCGCGAGGCCCATGAGGCCGCCCGCGCGGAGGGCATGGAGTGGACCGATGACGTGGCGCTCGTACAATGGGCCGGGCGCCGTGTGTGCTGCGTACCCGGCTCAGCCGACAATGTGAAAATCACGACGCCTTCGGACTGGGAGCGCGCCCAGCGCATGTGGCCCATCTGGGAGCAGGCACACGCATGAGGATCGGATTCGGATACGACGTGCACCGGCTTGTTGAAGGCCGCCCGCTTATCCTGGGGGGGGTCCGTATTCCATTCGATCGGGGGCTCGCCGGGCATTCAGATGCCGATGTGCTGCTTCACGCCGTAACCGATGCGCTGCTCGGAGCCGCCGCCCTCGGCGATATCGGCGCGCTCTTCCCCGACACGGACCCGGCGTGGAAGGGAGCGGACAGCGCGGACCTGCTTCGTGACGTGGTGCGCCGCATCTCCGAAAAGGGGTATTCCCTCGTTAATGTAGATGCAACCGTGGTAGCGGAGCGCCCCAAACTGCGCGGCCATATCGATGCCATGCGGCAGCGTATGGCGACCCTCCTCGGCGTCGACGTCGACGCGGTATCGGTCAAGGCCACGACCAATGAACAGATGGATGCGCTCGGCGCAGGAGACGGTATGGCGGCCTATGCGGTCTGTCTGCTCGCGTGATGGCGGAATGGTTGTCCGACATACTGGACTGGATCGCGGTGCTCTCGCCCGTGTGGATATACGGGGTCGTATTTCTGGTTTCCTGGCTTGAAAACGTTGTGCCCCCGGTGCCTGGCGACCTGCTTGTTGTTTTTGCCGGCTACCTGGCAGGACTCGGAAAGGCCGAGCCGATGATGCTGGTGGCTGTGGCCACGGTCGGCGGTACGGCCGGCTTCATGTCCATGTTTGCGGTGGGCCGTCGGCTCGGAAACGCGGTACTGGCACCTGACCGCTTCCGGTGGCTGCCCAAGGAGCGCATTGGGCGTGCGCGCAATCATGTTTCCCGGTGGGGGTATACACTCGTCGCCGCGAATCGCTTTCTCTCGGGTCTGCGGTCGGTCATTTCGCTGAGCGTGGGCATGTCCGAGAAACGCGCCGGGCCTACGGTTCTGTTTTCGTTCGCCAGTTCACTTGTCTGGTGCGTTTTGCTGGTCTACGGAGGCGTGTACCTCGGGACGAACTGGGAGAAGGTAAGCGGATGGCTGCAGGCATGGGGGTGGGCCATGACGGGCACCCTGGTTGTGGTTGTTCTACTCCGCTACCTGTGGGTACGGCGACAGCGGCAGCGGCTTCATTGATCCTTTACGGGGCAAAAGGTTGACTCTGGTCAGCCCCCCTGTTAAATTCCCTGTCTGGCCTTTGCGGGTTTTGTGTGCTGGCGTAGCTCAGTTGGTAGAGCAGCTGATTTGTAATCAGCAGGTCGGGGGTTCGAGTCCCTCCGCCAGCTCAGGCATCTTTTTTTGGACAGGTACCGAAGCGGTCAACCGGGCTGGACTGTAAATCCAGTGGCTTAGCCTTCGGAGGTTCGAATCCTCCCCTGTCCACAGCAACGGGGCACTCCGGTGCCCTGTTGCGCCTGCGTGCGCGCGGGAGTAGCTCAGATGGTAGAGCATCAGCCTTCCAAGCTGAGGGTCGCGGGTTCGAATCCCGTCTCCCGCTCAAAACAGCAGCTTCGGCTGTTGTCTGTGCCTCCTTAGCTCAGCGGTA
>JAJCYQ010000082.1 GCA_029262835.1 Bacteroidota bacterium | reverse complement strand
CCGCAACAGCTCCGGATGGGGAGACGGTGTCTGGAGAACAACCGACGGTGGAGCCAGCTGGACCCACCTGGGCCTCGCGAACACCGGGCACATTGCGGAGATCGCAACACACCCGACCGACCCCGACATCGCCTACGTGGCGTCACCGGGACATCTTTGGGGCTACTCGGGTGATCGCGGTCTGTTCAAGACCGTAGACGGCGGATCGACATGGACACGACTCACGAACGGCCTGCCAGGGGACGGCAAGACCGGCGCCAGTGAGGTCGTCATGGATCCGAACGACCCGGACGTTCTCTATACCGGCTTCTATCACCGCATCCGCCAGCCGGCCACGATGTTCTCGGGCGGGGAGCAAGGAGGGCTCTTCAAGAGCATCGACGCAGGCGCGACCTGGACGAAGCTCACCGTGGGCCTCCCCACGGTGACCGGCATGATCGACGTCGCGATTCACCGCGATAATCCGCGCGTCGTAGTCGCGGCGATCGAAGCTGACGACAACATCCCGTACTTCGACGAAGACGGCGGAGATGAAGCCAACCCCGGGGGCGGCATCTACATCTCGCGCGACTCCGGCGCGACCTGGCACTGGTCGCTGCGCACCAACGTGCGGCCCTTCTATCACGGGCAGGTCGACATCGACCCGCTCGATCCGAACCGGATCTACTCGGTGGGACGAGAGTTTCGCGTTACCAAAGATGGCGGCGAGACCTGGATCAATCGCTGGTGGGGCGGTGGAGGGGACGACCACGACTTGTGGATCGCGCCTTACGACGGCTCTGTCCGGTACATGGCAACCGACCAGGGTGCCTACCTGACCGTGGATGACGGCGCCACCGTGGTGAACTTCGACAACATGGCAATCGGCCAGTACTACAAGGTCGGCGTCGACATGCGCGACCCGTATTGGGTAGGCGGCGGACTGCAGGACAACGCGATCTGGATGGGCCCCAGCAATTCGCGCGAGCGACGCGGCATCCTCAACATGCACAACACCTGGCTGGCGGAGGGCGACGGCTTTGCCACCTGGTTCGATCCCACCGACTGGCGCACCGTGTACGGCGTCAACCATGTGGGCTTCGCGATCCGTCTCAACAGCGAGACGAGGGACCACCAGTTCATCACGCCGACTCCGGAGACGGTGGTGAACCTGGCGCAGTACCTGGATCACGAGTTTCCCGACGAGCCCATCCGCTACACGATCGATCCTGGCGAGCACTGGTTCGGGTACGGACGGCCTGAACGCCCTCTGTTGCCGCCACAGTTCCGCTTCAATTGGAACAGCCCGTTCCTGATCTCGCCCAACGATCCGCGAGTGGTGTACTTCGCAGGCAACCACCTATTCCGCTCCAGCGACCGCGGCAGTACGTGGAGGATCATCAGCCCCGATCTGAGCACCAACAACGCCGAACTTCGCAACCCGACCTTGCAGGGCGGACTGACGCGTTCGGTAACCGGAGGCGAGAACCATTTCACGATCTTCACCGTCGCCGAGTCGCCGAAGAACGCCGAACTGATATGGGCTGGGACCGACGACGGGAACGTTCAGATCACCCGCGATGGCGGCCTGTCGTGGCAGAACGTGCGGAGCAATATTCCGGGGATTCCGGAACGCGCCTGGATTAACAAGATCGAAGCGTCGCACTTCGCCGAATGTCGTGCCTACCTGACGATTGACAACCACCGCGTCGACGACTTCAGAGCGTACGTCTATCGCACCGACGACTGTGGCGAGAGCTGGGTAGACCTCGGCGCGAATCTACCCGACGACGGCGGTAGTTACGTGACCATCGAGGATCTCGTCAATCCAGACTTGTTGTTCGTCGGCACCGAATGGGGCGTGTGGACCACCGTTGATCGCGGCGCCAGCTGGGCGCGGCTGGACAACGGCTTGCCGAAGGTGGCTGTACGGGATCTGGTTATCCACCCGCGCGATGGCGACCTGGTCGCGGCGACGCATGGTCGCAGCCTGTGGATTCTCGACGACATCACGCTGCTTCGCGAAAGCAGCCGCGACGTGCTCGCCGAGTCGAGCTGGCTGTTTCCGCCGCGGCGGGCGACCGACTGGATACAAATCAACCTCGGCCGCAAGCAGAGCCACTTCCTGTTTCGCGGGGAAAACCCGCCGCGCGGTGCGATCATCGACTTCCTCCTCTCGGAGGAGACCATCGAAGCTTCGCTAACGATCGAGGACTTCGCCGGAGATCGCCACGTCGCGCTCAGCTTCGAGCCTCAGGCGGGCGCGAATCGCGTGGTCTGGAACCTCAGCTTTCCTCCTTCGCCTCAGCTGCAGCTCGACTTCCAGCGCGACCTTGCCGCTGCCATTGAGACTCTTCGCGAGCGCGTACCAGCTGCCAACCGGGCAAGCCTTGACGATGTCGCTCGCCAGCTGTCGGCTATCGACCCTGCGCAGGAGGGTGCCGACCGCGACCTTAACCTTGTCCGCCGTGGGCTGGTAAGCGAATACGGAGCGTATGCGTGGGGAGAGCCCCTCTTCCCCGCCAAAATCGGGAGAACGCCCGCTGCGGCAGGCGAGTATCGCGTGGTGCTGAATGCCAACGGCCAAGGGCACGAGCAGCGCCTGGAGGTCCGCGACGACCCGCTCCGTCAGCAAGGTCCCGGCTAACTCGGACTTGCCGCGGGACAGGTCGGCGGCGCACTCTCGTAGGGAAGCTATCCCCGACGAGACCGGATCATGCGACAGGCAGCCCTGATTGCCATCACGATAGCCCTGCTGGGAACGCCGCCACAGGCGCGCGCACAGATCCAGGGCATACCCCTGGCTACCGTCGCGCTGCCCGATGATGCGGCCTCCAGCACGGTGCCGTTCGAGAGCTATCGGCGCTGGATGGTGGTCGAGGCAACGGTCGCCGGTTCGGACACGCTGAGGTTCATTCTCGATAGCGGCTCTCCGGTCGTTGTGCTCGCGAGTCGGCAACTCGGCGAA
>JAJCYQ010000081.1 GCA_029262835.1 Bacteroidota bacterium | reverse complement strand
GATGAACTCGAGCGTCGTGCCGCGGCCAACACCGCCAAGCGTAAGGCCCTGGATCTCATTGCCGTCCGACTCGCCGATATTGATACCCGTGTGGCGGATGGACACGTAGCGCATGATGCCCGAGCTGTCCTCGTCATCCGTACCGCCAAACTCGGCGCGCGTGTCGCCCGCCGTCACGATCTCGTTCACACCCTCGATTTCCTTGAAGTCGCCCGTGGCATCGCCCGGGTTGTTCGTACGGGCGTGGCCGAGCAGGACAATGCCGCCCCAGAGGCCACGGTTCTCGTACGTCAGAAGGTCAGGGCTCGAAATGTTGTCCTGCACAGACGTGAATACGATAGGGTTTCCAGGCTCTCCCATCGCGAATATCTTGCCGCCGCGCGTAACGACAAGCGCCGAGGCGCTCGTGCCCTGGCCGTCTTCAGCCTTGACAACGGTGCCTGCTTCAATGTGAAGCTCCGCGCCGTCCTCGACGAAGACCACGCCGTCAAGCACGTAGACGTTGTCGGCCGTCCACGTGACGGTTTCACCGGCGTTGATGGAGGCGTCCGTCACGGTTACCGTCGGGCGCGACTCAACGTCCGTGGCCTGCGCCCACGCCTGGACGGGCAGTGTCAACAGCAGGAGCGCCGCTGCAAAAAGTGTTGTAGTTGTTCTGTGCATGATGATGGTATTGAGGTCAGTTAGTATGCATCGTAGGTGAGGCCGAACGAAAACGTCGTGGCCCGTGAGAACGACGTATAGTCGTACTCAACATTCTTGAAGGTCTGAATCTGGCGGTTGTCGCTGCCAAGCAGGTTCTTGGCTGTGAACTTGAGGCGGAACCGCTGATTCATCTGCTGGGAGATGGTCAAATCGAGGTCTCCGCGCGACTTTTCGAAGATGTCGGGCGTAGCGCCCTCGGTGACGGCCGCAAGCCGGTCATCGAACACCGTGTAGAAGAGTCCGATCGCGGTGCGCGACGCCGGGTTCTCGTAGGCGAGACTCAGGTTCAGCAGGAAGGGGGACTGTCCAACGAGGCTCCGCGTGTCGTCTGCATCGGGGTTCGCCGTGCGGATAATGGCAAGCTCCTCTTCCGGGATGTCGACAAATGACTCGACGAGCGAGAAATTTCCCCCGACCGATACGTGGCGAAGGAGGCGGCTCGAGGTGAAGGCCCGCAGGTTCTTACGGGCTTCCAGCTCGAGTCCGTAGACCCGGGCTTCATCCACATTCTGGAACGAGACAAAGCGCCCCTCACCGACCGTGCGGAGCACGCGTTCAATCGGATCGTCGAATTCCTTGTAGAAGAGGCTCACGGCCACAAGTTCACCGGGCTGCATGAACCATTCCCAGCGGAAGTCGAAGTTGGAAATGAGCGTTCGGCCCAGGAGCGGGTTGCCCTCCTGGATGTCCCCCCCGATGAAGCTGAAGTTCTGGAACGGCGCGAGTTCGCGGAACGTGGGTCGCGCCAGAGTGCGAGTAGCCGCCAGACGCACATTCATATTGTCAGACACCGCGAAGACAGCGTTGACCGATGGCAGCACATCCACTTCGTCGAGCGTACCCACGCGGATGTCGTCTGGAAGGCTGTCATCGAGGCTCGTCGTCTCAATATCCGTCGTCTCAATGCGGGCGCCGGCAATTACCTTGAGACGGCGCGTGACGGGGATGTCCACCATGCCGTAGCCCGCCAGGACGTTGCGCGTGGCATTGTAGTTGGCCCGAGCCGGTGAGTTTTCGAGCACAAAAAGACCGGCGTTGAAGGCCGTGATATCGCCCACCTGGAGCGTGTCGAGAACGCCAAAGTTCTCCGGGTTGAAGAACGCATCTACATCGCCTTCGAAGTCGGCAAAATTGATTTCGCGTCCGGTCTCGAATTCGAAGCGGCGCTGGCGGAAGCTGCGGTCCGTGTCCTCAAAGCTGCCGCCGACTTTGAAACGCAGGGGCTGCGGCCCCCAGGACCGGGTCTGGAATCCGAGGTCCAATTTGCCGCTGCGCGTGTCTTCCGACAGGTCCCGAAAGTAGCGCTGCGGAGGCGGGGCGTTTCCGCCGCCGAGGCTGAATGTGGTGTCCATGCCGACGGCGAGCTGCTGGATGTTCTGCACGCTCGACATGAAACGAAGGTCGGGCTCTTCCTGCGTGTTTTCGCCCGCCGAGAGTGCCCACTCAATGGTAAGAGGCTTCACGGCGTGCTCTCCTCTGAGCTGCCCGGAAATCAAGGAGCGCTCCTGGTAGGAAATGACGCGCGTAAGGAAAGTGGCCGTGGCATTCTGGTCGCGGAAACCGCTCATCAGGGACGCTTCGTTCAGACCACTCTGCGAGCGCAGTCCGGTAAATGTGATTTCGTGGTTCGGCGAGGGCCGCATGGAAAGCGATGCCGAGCTGCCCCAGGAGACCTCATCGCTGCCACGCCGGTTGCCGAACGATGGCACTTCCAGCGAATCGGCGCGCGTAATGAACTGCGTATTGTCGAGTCCACCGAAAAATGTGTCGGTTGTCAGGTTGTCGACGTCATCGACGCCGCCACCCGTGAGCGCCCATCGGCTGAACACACCGTCGTCCGCCACCGTGTAGGTGCGGCCGTAGGTCAGGCTGCCCGTGTACCCGAGCGGCACGCCGAACAGTTTGCCCTGACCGCCAACAGCCGATGAAAAGCTGTAGTTGACCGGCGCCGTGTCGGTTGTCGGGTTCATGACGCCGTTGAAGGCATCGGCGAATGCGTTCAGCGAGTCCGCGCGTGCGGCCCGGATCTCGTTCGTCACGCCGCGCCGCAGGTCGCGCAGGTCCTGCTCGGTCGGCATGCGGGCTTCAGGATCCTTGTCGTCCAGAATTGACGGCAGGGAGCGCGTACCATCGTCGGTTCCACGCCAGTCGGAATCGCCGCCCGGAGCGGTCAGATACGGATTTCCGGTCGCCAGGTCGTCGTATGTGACCGATGTGGAGAAGGAGAGCGTGAACCGCTCCGGAAATGTCTTCGTCGAAACATTCACCAGGCCGCCCGAGAAGTCACCCGGCTTGTCGGGCGTGAACGTCTTGAGCGTTACGATATTTTCAAGGAGCGCCGAGGGAAACAGGTCGAGCTGGAACGCTTTCCGGTCGGGGTCGGCGCTTGGGAGGGCCGAGCCGTTGAGCGTCGTACTGGTATAACGGTCACCGAGGCCCCGTATGTAGACGTATTTTCCACCAACTACCGACGCGCCCGTGACCTTCGTCATGGCGGCCGCGGCATCGCCTGAACCGCTGCGCGAAATGGCCTCTGCGCTGATGGCATCCGACACGGCGCTCGCCTTCTGGCGGTCGCGAAGCAGCGTCGCCTCGTTGTTACGGATGGCGCGGGCCTCGACGACGACATCGCCGCCGAGCTCGTAGGCCTCGAGCGCGAGCGTCGCATCGACCCGCGTAATGTCCCGGTCCAGGATTTCGACGCCTTCAACGGTCAGCGTCTGGTATCCAATGAATGAAAAGCGGACGTCGTACGTGCCGGCCGGAATACCGTCAATTCGGTAGGACCCGTCAAGACCCGTTGCGGTCCCGATAAGCGTTCCGTCAAGCTGTACGTTGGCCCCGATCAGGCCATCTCCATATTCACCGTCAATGACGGTGCCAATCAACGTTCCCGTCTGCGCATGGGCTCGGCTGCTGAGCGCGGGGAACACAAACACAGCAACGAGGAGCAGGGCGCTCCAGCTGAATTCGGTTCTCATGAGGATTACTCGGTTTGGGTTGAGCGATGGACGCGTGCTGTCGGCTCACAACACGCGCCTCGTTTTCAGTCCCCAGAGTAATCCCGTAAGGTTATCTGAATATTACGCCTCAGTCTCCGACGCCTCGGCGTCCGGCCGCGTCGCCTGGACGAGCAGTTCGGTCATGCGCGAGACGAGCGTTTCGGGCTCGTCGAGCGTTCCCTCAATGAGCTGCGCGCCCGCGAAGATCTGCTCTATCGCCGCCTCCACGTCGTTTTCGCGCCCCGGCTGGCTGCGGAGCGCGGCCAGGTTCTTCATCAGCGGGTGCCGCATGTTGACTTCGAGCACCTTCTTGGCGCCTGTGAAATTTTCGTCCATCATGCGCATCATGCGTTCCATCTGGGCATCCATACCCGCCTTCCCCGTTACGAGCGTCGCCACGGAGTCAACAAGACGCTCGCTCGGCGCCACGTCCTCGACGCGGTCCCCGAGCACGGACTTGATGCGGTCAATGAGCTTGCCGGCCTCTTTCTTCGAGAGCCCGCCCTTCTTCTTTTTGTCGTCCAGCTTGAGGTCCGACTTCTCGACAGAGGTCAGCTCGATGTCCTTGTACTTCGGGATGCCGGGCACAATGAAGGCATCGACCGGGTCCGTCATGAGCAGCACTTCGATGTCATTCGCCCGGAAGTACTCCAGGCTCGGGTGGCGCTCGAGCGCCTGCCGGTTGTCGCCCAGAATGTAGTAGATGGCCTTCTGGCCCTCCTGCATGCGGTCCACGTAGGCGGCCAGCGAGGTCATCTTGCCCTTTTCACCCGCTTCTCGATTGTGGGTCGATTCGAAGCGGATGAGCTCCGTGAGCTCGTCGCGATGCTCGAACTCGCTCGAGAGTCCACTCTTGAAGAGCGGCCCGAATTCGCGCGTGAACGTGTTGAAGCGCTCCTGGTCCTCATCTGCCGCCCACTCGGCCAGCATACCGAGCAGCTTCGAGACGAGCGTCTTGCGGATCTTGGCCATCACCGGGCTGTGCTGCGTGGCCTCGCGCGATACGTTCAGCGGCAGATCCGACGTGTCCACAACGCCCCGCACGAACCGGAGATACTCGGGCAACAGGCTCTTGCAGTCATCCTGGATGAAGACTTTCGATGAGTAGAGGTGCAGCCCGTGCTCGAAATCTTCCCTGAACATGCCCTGCGGCGCCTTCTTCGGCACAAACAGCAGCGCCCGGAAGGCGACGACGCCCTCGATGGCCAGGTGCAGATGCCCGAGTGGCCGCTCGCTGTCGCTCGCAATGAACTTGTAGAACTCGGCAAGCTCGTCCTCTTTCAGCTCCGACTTGGGCCGGTGCCAGAGCGCCGCCACCGTGTTCACCTTCTCCCCGTCCACGTGGATGGGAAAGTCCACGAAGTTCGAATACTTTTTGATAATACTCTGGATGCGCCACGTCTTGGCAAACTCATCCTTGTCTTCCTTCAGATGCAGCGTGATCTGTGTGCCGCGCGCCGCGCGATCCGATTCCTCGATGGTGTAGGATCCCGCGCCGTCGGACGTCCAGCGCAGCGGCGTGCTGTCCGGGTCGGCGTGCCGCGTGTCGATCACAATGCGGTCGGCGACCATGAACGCGGCGTAGAACCCGACGCCGAACTGGCCAATCAGCTCAGCGTTCAGCGGGCCGTCCTTCTTCTTTTTGAGCTCCTCGACGAAGGCCTGCGTTCCGCTGCTCGCCACCGTCCCGATACGCGAAATCAGGTCCTCGCGCGTCATCCCAATGCCGGTGTCGGTGATGGTGAGCGTCTGCTCCTTCTCATCGAGCTGGATGTCAATGCGCTGCTCGGCCGCCGCATCTACAATATCCCGGTCCGTAAGGAGGCGGAAACGCACCTTGTTCAGCGCATCGGACGCGTTCGAAATCAGCTCGCGCAGGAATATTTCCTCGTGCGTGTAGAGCGAGTGCACAATCAGATGAAGCAGCTGCTTCATCTCGGCCCGGTATTCAAAGGTTTCGGGCGCGGGTGTGGCGGTGTTGTCCGCCGTATTGTCGGTCGTGGAAGTACTCATTGGGCGCGAAGCGTTTCGGGGTCGGGAAAAAGAGAATGGAGGCGCGTTGCGAAGACCTTCCAGGTAACGCCGGGTTCCCGGTCCAGTGTCAATGCGTACCCGCCTTCACGGGAAACGAATTCGAATACGTAGGTCTCGCCGCCGGCTGTCACCTCGAGACGGCGCGTGTCGGGCGCGTCTTCGCCCGCCGCATTTTCGCCTGGCAGATCTTCGCCTGGCAGATCTTCGCCTGGCAGATCTTCGCCTGGCGGAGCGCTGTAAAAACCGTCGGCCGTCAGCGGGTTCAGCGCCGAGGCCAGTCTGTTGGCCGGAACGAGGGATGCCGGGCCGGTCGCGCCCGCAGCCGCGATGGTCCACCCTTCGCCCGATCGCGTGAGCACGAAGCTGTCCGCGCCATGGGTCGCCTCAATGCGCTCGACGGCATCCGGCTCAATACGGACAATGCGCTTGTCGCGCCATCGGTCCTCGGTCGGGTCGACAAAGAGCCGGGGACTCACGCTGAAAACGCGGTCGTCGCCGCCAATGCGCACGTAGCTCGACGAAAAGTCGGGGCCCGTTTCCGAGATGAAAAACGTCCACGCGGGGTCCGCGCCCGGCTCGGCGCTCGTCATCGCGTCAAGTCGCAGCGCGCCGCTCCCGACGCCAAAACGGTCCCAGCGCTCGGGCGAACGCGTGACGGTCGAGCGCACCTCGGCTGTAGCCAGTTTTTCGAGCGTCCGGGCCACGGTGCCGCTGTCGGCGCGCGGCGCGCTGTCCAAGGGGAGCTCGGCGCGCGGCGCGCCGCCACTACCGGCACGCACGACGCGCCAGACGCCATCCTGCCGGAGGACGGACACCGAGAGGCTGTCCCGCGAGAGTTCAAGGCGGGCCACCTGGTCCGCATCCACACGCATATCCGGCGCCTGGATCGTCGACGGGTTCGTATCGAAAACGCCCGTGAACCAGGCTACGCCCACGAGCGCAGCCAGCAGGGCCACGAGGCGGACAAGCGTCCTGTTCATTCCTGGTTCCTCCTTGTGATCATTTCCGATGTGCGGCGGCGACGGCGCCAGCGGGCGAGTCCGATGGCCACCACGATCAGGACGGGACCGAGCATGTTGGCGTATTTGATGAGCGGCCGCGCCCCTTCTGGCACGTCGCGGAGTCGTCGCGGCGCCATGTCCTTGGCGCGGATGGCGAGCAGCGCATCGTCCTGACTCAGCCAGTCGATGGCATTGAGGGCGAAGGTGACGTTCTGCCCAATGGCGCCCACCATGGATTCATCCAGCAGGTCCCCATCGCCCAGGAGCACCATACGCGTGTCCGGGCTGACGGCCGCCGGTGCCCTCGCGCCGGACGCCGACGCACTGGATGCAGCGCCCGGAAACGCATTCGGAAACGCGCCCGTGTAGGTCGCCGCCAGCGGGTAAGGCCCGCCCTCAAACCGGCGCTGCTCCTCGCTGGGCTGAATGAAAAAGAAATCCTGCTGCGTCTGGCTGCGCGGCGTCGAGGACATGATGATCTCGCGGTGGACGCCCGCGGGAACGGCCTCCGTCGTATCGATGGTCGACGCATAGAAGAGCGCCACATCCTGCAGGCGGCGCACCATCATGTGGTCCTCGTTGACGTTCGTAATGATGGGGAAAAACGGGTAGATGATTTGCCGCTGCAGGTTGAACATGCCCTGGCGCTGCTGCACGCGGACGGTCGAGCTCTGCTCATCCATGACAAGGTTCGGACGCAGCGCGAGACCCCACCGGGCGAGTGTCTCCTCAAGCCCCGTCGTCAGCTCCGTGGCCTGTCCTGCCTGCAGGTCGGCATCTACCCGGTTGAGGAAGAAGGCCACGCGGCCGCCGTCCATGACGTGACGGTTCAGGTTTTCGAGGGCCTGCGAAGAAAGCGTATCGGAGGGAGCGACCATGACAAGTACCTCGGGGAGGTCTGCGGTCGCACTATCGGGAAGTGCACGATCCAGAAGCAGACTGTCTCCGAGCGCCACCGTCTCAACCTCGTAGTTGCGCCTGAGCTCCTCACCAAGTCGCTGCATGTTCGCAAGCGGAATTTCCCCATGGCCGGTGGTGAATCCAACGCGCGGCCGCGTCTCTCGCACGAGCCGCCTGACAGCACTTGTCATGTCGTACTCCAGCGTCGAGAGATCCTGTACAATCGGTATGACCTCGCGCTCCCCGCCATACTCGAATTGCAGCCCCATCCAGGCGTTTTTTACCTGCACGTTGTCGCTCTCAATGACCTGGATCTGGACCGGCGGAATACCTGCCTGCTGGGCCTCTCGGCGGAGCTCCTCGCTGGAGGCCGGATCCACGAAACGGTACTGGAAATTACCCCCTCCGTAGGAGGCGTAGTCGTCCAGCTTGTCCTTCAGAAAGCGCCGGTTACCCGAATACGGCGCTGGCAGGTTGTCGGTAAACCAGGCCGTTACGGTCAGCGGGTCGTCGAGCCCCTCGACAAGGTCCTGCGATGCCGCGGAGAGCGAGTACACCCTGTCGTCCGTCAGGTCGAGCCGCGCAAACACTTCCAGCCCGATCACATTCACCACGACAAGAATCAGGCCCACGACAAGCAGCGTGGAGCGTGAAGTCCAATCTCGTTTCATGTTCTCTATTCGGGTCGCTTCGAAAGACTGTATGCGGTCAGGAGCGTCGCAAAGAACGTGACGCTCACGTAGTAGAGCACGTCGCGCGTATCGATCACGCCGCGCATCATGTTCTGCGCGTGGTAGTCCGTGCCCAGATATTCCACGACGCCCGCCAGGGCGCCCGGCACGAACGCCGTCACCTTGTCGAGCAGGAAGAGGATGAAGATGATGCCGAAGCCCAGAATGAAGGCCACGATCTGATTCCGCGTCACGCTCGAGGCGAACATCCCGATGGCCCCGCACGTCATGCCGAGCAGCAGCAGACCGGCGTACCCGCCGACCGTCTGCCCAAAATCCAGATCGCCCATGAGCGAGAGGCTGAGCGGATAGAGGAGCGTGGCCGCAAGGCCCGCGCCCAGAAAAATCACGACGGCGAGCAGCTTGCCCGCAATGACCTGCCAGTCCCGGATGGGCAGCGTGAGCAGCAGTTCGAGCGTTCCTGCGCGCCGCTCCTCGGCAAACGTCGACATCGTGACCGCCGGCACGAAAAACAGGAAAATGAACGGAATGAGGTCGAACACGCTGCGGAGCGATGCCGTGTTTTCAAGGAACAGCGGATTGGCAAAGAACCATCCCGTGAACAGCAGGAATACGCTCAGCACTACATACGCCGCCGGACTGTCGAAATAGGCGCCGAGCTCGCGCCTTGTGAGTATCCACATCAGCTGCATGTCAGTTCGAGGTGAGTTGACGGAAAACGTCTTCCAGATTGGCTTCATCCCGGTGAAGACCCGCGAGCGTCCAGCCCTCACGGACCGCCAGACGGAACAGCTCCGGCCGCAGATCGGCCGCATTCCGGGTCGATACGACGGCGTGCGTCCATCCATCGAGGTCCTGCTCGTGGTGGGTCATCTCGACGCCCTCGAGCCCTGCCACCGCCGCGCGGACGGCAGATTCGTCCGCATCTACCCGGATATGCACGGTCTGGGAGCCCTCAAACCCGGCCTGGAGCTCGCCGGGCGTGCCATCTGCGACCAGGTTTCCCCGGTGGATGATCAGCACGCGGTCGCACGAGGCCTCGACCTCTGGCAGGATGTGCGTCGAAAGGATGACGGTTTTTTCCTGGCCGATGGAGCGGATGAGTTCGCGGATTTCCACGATCTGGTTTGGATCAAGGCCCGTCGTGGGCTCATCCAGGATCAGGATCGGGGGGTTGTGGATCATGGCCTGCGCCAGGCCGACGCGCTGCCGGTAGCCCTTCGAGAGGGCATCGATTGGTTTGTGGAGTACGCGTTCCAGGCCGCAGCGCGCCGTCATTTCGCCGATGCGGGCCGCGACGTCACGGGCCTCGACGCCGCGCATGCGCGCCATGAAGGCCAGGTAGTCGCGCACGACCATGTCGGTGTAGAGCGGGGTGTGCTCGGGCAAATAGCCAATCAGGCGCCGCACGGCGAGGCCGTTGGTGCGAACGTCGCTTCCATCGACGCGGACCGTGCCCTCGGTCGGGGGCAGGAAGCACGTAATGGTCTTCATGGTCGTGGATTTCCCGGCGCCGTTCGGGCCCAGGAATCCGAGCACTTCGCCCTTCTCAACCTGGAACGAAATGTCGTTGACCGCGCGCTCTGCACCGTAGCGCTTCACGAGGTGGTCGACTTCGATCATGTTGTCCGGAAATAGCTGTCCTTGGTTGCCGGGTGCCTTTTTTGGCACAAGCGGCAAAAATGTTCCGGACGCGGCAACCAGCGTTCCGGACGCGGCGGCGGGCGGGCGGCAGCCCGCGAATTGAGCGGCAGGGCGTCAGTCCGCGCGTCTCGCGGCAGGCATCAGCCGGTGTAGCGCATGCGGGCTTCCGACGGGACGGCGCGGCGGTCTTCGCGGCGCGCGCCGGGGCGCGATGGCTCCATCGGCGGCATGGCTCTAAGCAGCGGGTTGTCGATTTCGGCGCTTCGCGCCGCGGCAAGCGCCTCGACGGCCATGTGCAGCGATTCGCGTAGCTCGGGGCTCGCAATGAGCGCGCGCGTGACGCGGCTGCGGTCAAAAGACGTGAGGTCGCCGGAGATATAGCCGGCCAGGAGATGTTCGTCGATGTACATGGCAGTGACAACTATGGTGCACTGCAGGTATCGGCCGGTCGCGCCCGCGTCTTAAATGTGTTGTATCAACAAACTTTCTGCGGCGGCGGAACGCCATCGGCGCAAGCTCAGGTTTCAAAAATTCGCCAGGTGATATATGCGGTTCAGACATGCCCCGCCAAAGAAGCAGGCTCAGGTTTCAGACTTTGAAAGATGAGCCTGCTTCTTTGGCGCGCCCTTGGCTGACGCGCTATAAGCGTGTTGAAGAACCAGCGTGCGCCAAAATGCGAGCGCCGGAATGCCAGATGCAAGGCGTCCCGACGCCGAATAGTGGTGCTAATTGCGCCGGTATCGGCGCAAGAAGGAGGGACAACGCAGCAGATGTCGTTTCGCCGCCGCATAAGGGTGTGCAATGGTTTTTCAACGCGCTTCTATGTCACTGTTCCGGATTCGACAGGCTCAGGTTTCAACGGCCCGGAAACGGGCCCGCGCCCAGCACCCCGCGCCCAGCGCCCCGCGCCCCGCGCCCAGCGCCCCGCGCCCAGCACCCCGCGCCCAGCGTCCACCGAGCATTTCAGGCCCAAGGCGCTGATATATTATTGATATATCTATGATATATCAGTATCGGGCGTCAGTACGTACGCGGTAGCGCGGCGCTTCCAATCACGACGAAGTCGGCCAGGCCGCTGTGGCGCTCGGCGTCGAACGCCGCGATGTCGTCCTCCGACACAACGGTCACAACGACCTGTCGGGCGGACGGGCGATAGCGCGTCAGGTGCTCCGGAATGCCCGTGAAGGACTCCACGTGGAATGCGCCAACGGCATGCACGACAAGCGCTTCCGGATAGCGGACAAGGTACTCGGCGATGGAGTACGCCATTGTGGCATCCCAGAGCGTCTGCGCCTGGAGCATGTTGTCAAGATCGGTATCGGCCATGTGCGCGCCCTCCATGATGGCGTTCCACTCGGCGCGGTAGGCCGGTGACGGGGCGGCCCACGGCCACGGAGCCAGGTGGCGCCGGGCTGCGTCCGTGAGCACACGCGTGGCCGTCGGGCCGCCCCGCGATACCATGTTGGCATAACGGCGGGGCGCATTGGCTGCAATCACGTCGGCGCCCGCGTGGCGGGCGGCTTCCACGAGCGGACGGTAGTCGATGTCGTAATTCTGCCAGGGATTGGCGCTCGACGTGAAGTGGGCTTCGGTGATGAGGCCGGAGAGGTACTCGTCGAGGATGTACTGCGCATCGCGCGAGAACATTTCAAGCGAGAGCGCCGCGCGGCGGGATGCATAGCCTTCGAGGGCTTTTTCCCAGATCCACCGCTCGATGGCATGCGACACGGGATCGTTGTGCCGCTCGCCGATGAAGACGACGTCGGCGCGTTCGATGGCCTCGTAGACCGCATCCATCGAGGACGGCGCACCGTCCGAGCGGTAGACGCGGAAGTCGTCGGCCGTCACTTCGACCGTGTCGGCGCGCGCCGGGATGGGCGCTACGCCCGGAGTCCCGGCGGCGGGGCCGGGTGCGGCCATGACCAGGGCGCCGGGAAGGCAGGCCGCCAGGAGCGTCAGGGCGCCGAGCGCCACAGCCCGGCTCCGACCCAAGGCCCGGCCAAAGAGGTTATTTGTCCTTTTTTGCATGCTGGCTCTCGTGGTAAACGGCATCGAGCAGCATGGCGAGCAGTTCGGGCTCTTCGCCTGCCAGATCCTCGGCGAGCGACTTGAACCGCGCCAGGCGCTCCTTTTCTATGTTGCTGCGATCGCGGTACTTGGCCTCGAGAATAACGGTGAGGCGCTCGCGGACGCGTTTTTCGACGTCTTCCTGGCTGGGTACTTCGTGTCGTGTCATGGGAATTCCGTAGCGCTGGCCAATGGCAAGCATTTTTCGGTGATCTTCGATGGTGGTCAGCGCGATCGCTGTACCCGTCTTGCCGGCGCGGGCCGTCCGCCCGGCGCGGTGCACATAGTACTCGGGGTCCTGTGGAACGTCGACCATGAACACATGGCTGAGGTCCGAAATGTCAATGCCGCGGGCCGCCACGTCGGTAGCCACGAGGAAGCGGAGGTCGTTGTCGCGGATGCGCTTCATGACCTTCTCGCGGGCCTGCTGCGTGAGGTCCCCGGAAATCGTGTCGGCGTCGAATCCATAATTCTTCAGGAACGTGCCCAGGTATTCCACCTCCCGCTTTGTATTGGCGAAAATGATGGCACTTTCCGGGTTTTCCAGTTCGAAAAGCCGCACCAGCACGCGGTCCTTCTCCATGGCGCTCACCTGGTAGATCCTGTGCTCAATGGCATCGACCGATACGTTGCCGCTCGAGAGCGAGAGGAACGCGGGGTTGGTCAGGAATTCGGATGAGAGGTTGCGAACGCGCGGCGGAATGGTGGCGCTGAACATGCACGCCTGGCAGCCATCCGGTACGTAACGCCGGAGGCGCTTCATGTCCGGGAAGAAACCCATCGAGAGCATTTCGTCGGCTTCGTCAAAGACCAGCATGCGTAGATCTCCGAGCCTCAGATCGCCCCGCTGGATGTGGTCCAGGATGCGGCCCGGCGTACCAATGACGACCTGCGCGCCATCGCGAAGCGCCTTGATCTGTGGCTCGTACTTGACACCTCCGTAGATCATCACGCCCGAAATGTCCGAGCCGCCGCGGATGCGATCGAACTCCTGATAGATCTGCTTGGCGAGTTCGCGCGTCGGGCAGAGCACCAGCATCTGGACGCTGTGGACATCCGGGTCGAGGACTTCGAAGAGCGGCAGCAGGAAAGCGCCGGTCTTGCCCGAACCCGTTCGCGACTGTACGATCAGGTCGCGGCCATCCATGAGAAACGGCACGGACTGGGCCTGCACGGGCATGAGCGAGGTCCATCCGGCGGATGTGACCGCGCGCCGGACCGAGTCCGGCAGTTCTTCCATGGTGATTTCGCGGACTTTCGTCTCGCTCGATTCCAGTTCGGTGCGCGCGGTCTCAGCGGCCTTTTCAGCCTGCGCGCGGGAGGTCAGATCAATGACCGTGGTATATTTGTTTTTCGACATAGTTTTGTTCTGGGCCGGGCTGTACCGGGAGTCTGGCTATATGGCGAGCCCGCCGTCTACATGAAGCACGTGCCCGGTAATGTACGCGGCGGCGTCAGATGCCAGGAATAGAACCGCCGACGAGATGTCGGATGGCGTGGCCGCGCGCCCCGCGGGCACGGCAGAAAGCATGGCCTCACGGGCCTTTTCAGAAAGTTCGGACGTCATGTCGGTCTCCACGTATCCGGGGGCGACGACGTTGACCGTCACGCCGCGCGCGGCGAGTTCCTTGGCGAGGCTTTTCGAAAAGCCGATGATGCCGGCCTTGGACGCCGCATAGTTGGTCTGACCGGCGTTGCCCATGACGCCCACCACCGAGCTCATGTTCACAATGCGCCCGCGCCGCGCCTTCATCATGGGCCGGTAGGCCGCCTTGCAGTAGTTGAAGACGCTGCCCAGGTTGGTCTCGATCACGTCCGACCAGTCCTTCTGGCTCATGCGCAGCATGAGGCCGTCCCGCGTAATGCCGGCGTTGTTGACGAGAATATCGAGCGCGCCCCAGTCGTCGACGAGGCGATGTACGATCGTCTCTGCGGCTTCAAAATCGGCCGCGTCGGCCTGGAACGCCATGCCGCGCACGCCGAGCGCGGCGACTTCGCGCTCGAGCGCCTCGGCTTCGTCGGTCGACGATCGGTAGGTGAAGGCCACGTCGCTGCCAGCTGCCGCCAGATCAAGTACGATCTGGCGCCCGATGCCGCGCGTCCCGCCCGTTACGAGTGCCCGCTGATTGGAAAGTCCTGGATTCATGCTGCCTCCGTGTTATAGTCGTCCGTGCGTCCACGCGCCTCGGTCCGGGCATCCCGGCCAAGCGTCCTCTTGACAAGCCCTGAAAGTACGCGCCCCGCGCCAACTTCCATGTACGACTCCATGCCGCCGTCCCGCATGCGGGTGAGCGTCTGGCTCCAGAGCACGGGCGCCGTCAGCTGTTCGAGGAGCCGGTGACGTATTTCTTCGGGGTCGGTAGTGGGCGCGGCTGTCACATTCATGAAGACTGGCACGCGGGGCGCAGAAATAGTCACCTTTTCGAGTCCTTCCGCCAGGCCGGTGGCCGCCGCCTGCATGAGTTCAGAGTGGAAGGCGCCCGATACCGGCAGCGCGAGGGCCCGTTTTGCGCCGCGCGCGCTCGCCTCGTTGACCGCGCGCCCTATGGCCGCCCGGTCACCTGAAATCACGATCTGGCCGGGCGCATTGTAGTTGGCGGCCTGCGCCACCGAGCCGGGCTCGGAAACGTCCCGGCACAGCGCCTCGACGGCGGCATCGTCCATGCCGAGAATGGCCGCCATCGTGCCCGGGCGTTCGGTTCCGGCGGCAGCCATGAGCTCGCCGCGCCGCCGTACGAGCCGGAGACCGTCTTCAAACGAAAGCGCGCCCGAAGCGGCCAGCGCCGAGTATTCGCCCAGACTGTGTCCGGCGGCGGCGGCCATCGTGTCCGCTTCCTGTCCGAGGGCCGCCAGCGCGGCCATGGAATGCACGAACAGTGCCGGCTGCGTGATGTCCGTCTGCTTGAGCTCATCCTCGGTGCCAGACGACATGATGGCGGCCAGATCAAAACCCAGCACGGCGTTGGCCTCTTCAAGCACGCGACGCGCCGCTGGAAAGGCGCCTGCCAGATCGGCGGCCATACCGGGATACTGCGCGCCCTGCCCAGGAAAAAGAAATGCCGTCTTGGACATGAATCAACTCGCTTTGTTCAAGGATGCCGCGTCGTAGGCCCACTTGATCCAGGCGGACCCCCACGTAAATCCGCCGCCAAACGCAGCCAGGATGAGGTTGTCGCCGGGCACGAGCTCGTGCTCCCAGTCGGCGAGGCAAAGCGGCAGCGTGGCGGCCGTCGTATTGCCATAGCGCTCAATATTGAGCATGACCTTATCCATCGAAATACCCATCCGGCGCGCCGTGGCATCGATAATGCGCAGGTTTGCCTGGTGCGGTACCAGGTAGCGCACGTCGTCACCCGTCAGATTATTACGCTTCATTATTGCTTCGGCCACACCGGCCATACCCACAACGGCTTTTTTGAAAACAGGCTGCCCATCCTGATGCAACCGGTGCAGCCGTTTCTCGAGTGTCACCGGTGAGGGCGGATGCAGGCTTCCTCCGCCGAGCATACAGAGTCCCTGCCAGTCGTTGCCATCCACGCGCTCAATGGAATCCAGGAGTCCGAACCCATCGGAATTGGCTTCAAGCAGAACGGCTCCGGCACCATCACCGAACAGAATGCAGGTCGTCCGGTCGGTGTAGTCTACGATGCTGCTCATTTTGTCGGCTCCAATAACCAGCACCTTCTGGTGCTTGCCCGATTCAATGAACTGCGCTGCCGTGGAAAGGGAAAACAGAAAGCCGGAGCACGCCGCCGACACATCGTAGCCCCAGGCGTTCGATGCGCCGATGCCCGCCTGCACCAGGCACGCGGTGGCCGGGAAAAACATGTCGGGCGTGACCGTGGCGACGATGATCAGATCGATTTCGTCGGCGCCGATGCCGCGCCGGTCCAGCGCCATCTGTGCCGCGCGAATGGCCATGTAACTGGTGGCCTTGTCCGGATCGCGCAGAATGCGGCGCTCTTTTATCCCTGTGCGGCTCGTAATCCACTCGTCCGACGTATCGACCAGTTTTTCCAGGTCACGATTCGTGAGCCTCTCTTCAGGGAGATAGTGTCCGACAGCCGTAATGGCCGCCTTTCTTTCCGTCATGATACGCTGTCGTGTTGTGTTACGAGGCCGAGGCCGAAATGGCCGTCGATACGCCACGGCGAACCATGTTATCCGCAGCAGAAATGAGGTTGGTGATGGCACGGGCCGATGACCCGCCGTGACCAATCATGACCACGCCGTCCACGCCGAGCAGCGGCATGCCGCCGAATTCCTCGTAGTCGAAACGGCAGCGTACGCCCTCGAGCGCACGGGCCACCGTCGCCTGGTCCTGGGGCCCCATGCCGAGGCGTTCCATTTCCTGGAATATCATGCGGGGAAGCACAGATGCAACCGACTCGCCGAGCTTGAGCAGCGTGTTGCCGACAAAGCCGTCGCTTACAATAACATCGGCGGCGTGGCGAAGAATATCGCGCCCTTCGATGTTGCCAATGAAATTCAGGCTCGATGCTTCGAGCAGGCTGAACGCCTCCTTCGTGAGGTCGTTACCCTTGCCTGGTTCCTCGCCGATGTTCATAAGGGCGACGCTCGGCGCATCCACACCGAAAATAGCGGCCACGTAGGCGCTCCCCATGTGGGCGAACTGGAGCAGGTGCTCGGCCCGGCAATCCACGTTGGCGCCGACATCTACGAGCACGGACGTGCCCTTCGTGGTCGGAAAGTATCCGATGATAGCCGGTCGCGATATGCCCGCCAGACGGCCGAGCAGAAAGACCGAACCACCCATGACGGCGCCGGTATTCCCCGCCGATACGAATGCATGGGCCTTGCCGGCCTTGACGAGCCCGAGCCCCACGTGGATGGAAGAGCGTGTCTTCGTTTTGATGGCCGATGCCGGCGATTCTTCCATGCCGATGACCTCGGCGGCCGGAATGACGTCGATGTCACACTCCCTTTTCGGGTCGTGCTTATCGAGAAGCGAGCCAATGGCGTCTTCGCCCCCAACCAGCAATACATGGACCCGACCCGGGTGGGCGCGCTGATAGGCAACGGCCCCCTCCACCACGACGCCCGGGGCATGGTCTCCCCCCATGGCGTCGAGTGCTACCCGTGTCGTTTCAGGCGTCATACCTGGGTTGCGTCGGCCCGGTCAATCACGGCCCGGCCGCGGTAGTGCCCGCAGCTGGGACAGGCCCGGTGCATGAGCTTCGTTTCGCTGCAGTTCGGGCATTCCGCCGTGTTGGGTGCCTTGAGGCGTCCATAATAGGCGGCCCGACGCGTGCGCGAGCGTGCCTTGGAGTGCTTTCGTTTTGGATGTGCCATAGTATCGTTGTCTCGCCGTGAAGGCTGTCAGGGATTGTCTTTGTTCATCTGGTCCCGGATTCTGGCCAATTCTGCCCAGCGTGGGTCAATCTCGGTCTCATCCGGTTCGCCGAACGTGGTTGGGATCTCGGCGTCTTCCGCTCCCGGTGCCACCTTTCGCACCGGTACAGAGAGCAACAGCGTGTCCCGCGCTACGTCCGTCAGATCTATGTATTCATCCGACTCGCTGAGCGGCCGGATGTCATCCCCTTCATGTTCAGGTTCCAGGTTTTCAATGGTTTCCGGCGGGGCAAACAGCACCCCGAAGGACCCGGTAATGGGCTGTGTGAATGCTACGAGCGTCCGGTCACATTCGAGCCGGACCGTGGCGCGCGTCGAGAGCATGGCCATGATGTTCCGTCGCGACATTTCCAGCCGAACGTGGATGGAAATATCCTGGAATTGATCCACATCGACGTCCAGGTCCTCTGCCGAGGGTGCAAGATCAAACTCATGCACTCCCGGCTTCAGCGTATGTATGTCGATGCGTACCATGGCAACAGCTCGTAGAAGAACGCCGATCAGCCCGTAGGATACACCTACAGAACATTGAATATACGGCATGTTGCGGGAGCGGGGCAACGGCAGGAGCGGGTGGATAATGCCGAAAACCCCGTGAAGGACAACTTGATAATGGACACATTTCGTACTACAATTGAGACATGGAGCTGACAGCCGACAAAGCCTGGAAGGAGTGCCTCGATGTGATACGCGACAATGTCAGTGTCCAGAGCTACCGTACGTGGTTCGAGCCCCTGCGTGCGGCGCGGCTTGAAGAGAAAGACGACGAACTCTCGCTCACGGTGCGGCTCCCAAGCCGGTTTTATTTCGAGTGGCTGGAAGAGCACTACTTTTCACTCTTGCGATCGACGGTGACGCGCGTGCTCGGTCCGACGGGGAAGCTCTTCTATGACGTGACGATCGAGAAGGAGGACGTGGAGGCGGGAAATACGGGAACGAGCATGCATCTACCAGCCAGACGGCCCGCCAACGAGCCGCCCGGTCGCGCCCTTTGGGCTGAGCGGGCCTCCGAGGCGCCGCGGCACACGGCCTCACCCCCCGCGTCGTCCGAGCACGGAATATCCAATCCGTTCGTGATTCCAGGTATCCGCAAGGTGCATGTGGACAGCCGGCTGAACCCGAATTACACGTTCGACCGATTCATAGAAGGAGATTGCAACCGGTTGGCGCGCAGCGCGGCGCTGGCCATTGCCCAGAACCCTGGCGGAACCAGCTTCAATCCGTTCCTGCTCTACGGCGGGGTCGGGCTCGGAAAGACCCACCTGATCCAGGCCGTTGGTAATTACGTGCAGGCCAATGCTCCCAGCGACACCGTTCTCTACGTGTCGTCAGAACAGTTCACCAACGAATTCGTGCAGGCCATCCAGCATAACAAGGTGAGTGACTTCTCGCTCATGTACCGACAGATAGATCTGCTTATCATCGACGATGTGCAGTTCTTCTCGGGTAAGGAAAAAACCCAGGAAGAGTTCTTCCACATCTTCAACGCCCTGCACCAGAGCGGAAAACAGATCGTACTCTCGGCCGATAGGGCGCCCAGGGATATCAAAGGCGTGGAAGAGCGGCTGCTCTCGCGCTTCCACTGGGGCCTGTCGGCCGACGTACAGTCGCCCGAGTTCGAAACGCGGATGGCCATCCTGCACCGCAAGGCCTCAGAAGACGGAATCGACATCAGTGAGGATATCCTCGAGTTCGTAGCGCACAACATCACCTCGAACATCCGCGAACTGGAAGGCGCACTCATCCGACTGCTCGCGCACGGCACGCTCTACAACCGCGACGTGGACCTGGAACTGGCCCGCGACGTGCTTCGGGACCTTGTAAGCGATACGCGTGCTCCGGTCACCATTGACCAGATCCAACGCGTTGTATGCCAGTACTTCAATGTGAGCGAGGATCTCGTCCGCGCCAAGACGCGCAAGCGCGAGGTCGTCCAGGCGCGTCAGGTGGCCATGTATTTTGCGAAAGAACTGACCCACCACTCTCTCAAGACGATTGGCCTCCATTTTGGGGGCCGGGACCACTCAACGGTTATCCATGCGCGGCAGAGCATCAAGAACCAGGTGGAAACCGACAGTGCGTTTCGGCAGGTCGTCGAAGAAATTGCCCACGCCATCGAGCTGCGCTCACGGTAGGACGACTCCAGGCGTGCTCGACACGCTCCCAGGGGTAGACTTGGCCATGGGTGAGCGTTAACTTCCCGTGTCATCTCACACATGCGGATTGCCCCATGAAATTTGCTGCCTCCAGTTCCGACCTGCTCAAAGCCCTCCAAACGGTCAATGGTGCTGTTCCAACCAAACATGCGCTTCCTATTCTGGAGTGTATCCTGTTTGAAGAGGACGCCGGTGGGCTGCGCCTGAGCGCGACAGATCTTGAAATATCCATCCTGCAGCGGGTCTCCGTCGATGTTGTGGCGGCCGGATCGAGCCGTGTAGCGGTCCCGGCGCGCCGGCTCATCGATACGCTGAGGGCGCTTCCCGACCTGCCGGTCGAGTTCAGCGCCGACGACGAGTACAATGTGATCCTCACGACCGATCGGGGCGAGTACAAAATGGTGGGCTACGACGGCGCCGACTACCCGGCCCTGCCTGAGCTTTCCGAGACTACACGCATTGAGACGACCGGGGAGCTACTGAGGCGGGCCATACAGAAAACCAATTTCGCGGTCAGCAAGGATGCCCTGCGGCCGGCCATGATGGGCATTTTCTTCCAGATCACAGGCTCTTCCGGGCGCGCTGTCGCGACCGACGGGCGCAGCCTTGTCAAGCTTACCCTCAGCGAGCTCACGTCGAGCGAGGACATTGAATTCATTGTCCCGGAAAAGGCCATGGTCCTGGCCGCCAAGGTAGCCACCGACGGCGCCTGTGGGCTGATCGTGGACAGTGGCTACGCGGGATTTGATTTTGGCGCCTCACGCGTGCTGACGCGCCTTATAGATGAGCCCTATCCCAATTACCAGGCCGTCATCCCCGTCGACAATGACAAGCGGATGACCGTGGAGCGCGATGCCATGCTGGCAGCTGCCAAGCGCGTCGCCCTCTACTCCTCGTCCATGACCAACCAGATCCGACTTGCCGTGGAAAACGGCCGGGTAAGTATCTCAGCTGAAGACCTGGAGCGCTCGAGCTCTGCCCATGAGGACGTGCTCTGCGACTACGAAGGAGAGCCGCTCGTCATCGGATTCAATGCCCAGTACCTCACCGAAGTGCTGCAGAACGTGGATTCCGAGGAGGTCCTCTTCGAATTCAGCTCGCCCAACCGGGCGGGTGTCGTCACGCCGAGTGAGCAGAAAGAAGGCGAAGTGATGATGATGCTCATCATGCCCGTCATGCTCAATACGTACGCCTGATCAGCGAGTCAAGAACCTGGGCCATCTGCTCGACTTGAACAGGCTCCGGATATCCGGTATCGACTCGCCGCGCCTCGATGAGCAGGTTGCGGGCCCGCATGAGGCCCTCCCGGTCATAGCGCTCCACAAAGCCCAGATAGACCGTGCGCGCACGGCGCGCCTCAGCGATGGCGTCGGCATAGGAAACGGCGCCGCCCCTGGACTCCTCGCCGGTTGCGCGGTAGCGGCGCGTGCGCTCACCCACTTCGTCCCAGCGGTAGCCGGACAGGCTCGCCGTTTCGGTATTGAACGGGTCGGGCGGCCCAGGCGTGAGGCGCAGTACGGCCGACACCGACAGCGCCGCGACGAGACACGCCGCGACGGCCATGCCGTTCACCCGGCGCAGGCGCCTCTTCGGCAGCGGTTGCCGCGCCGCGTCCCGCCTCCAGGAAAAATCGGCGACCCGGTGGCCGGTGACGCATTCGAAGTGCGCCTGTGCGCCTTCCTCGGGCTCAAGCTCGGAACGGCGCTCATTCAGACGCAGCCACTCGTCGCGCAGCTCCGGCTTTCGGCGGAGCCGGTTATGAAAGCGCTCTCGAAGCGCATCGAGCGCTGTGGTACTGCCCTGTGGCATGGATACATGCCAGAATGGGGCCGCCTCTTCGTCGCAATCGGGTTCGGCCAGAAACCGTGCATCGGTCAACAGGCGTGAGAGCCTGCCCGCTTTGTCAGACCTTGACCAACGGTTCATAGGATGTATGCAGTTAGCTCAGGTAGTCTATGGGTAAGACACAAGAAAGCGTCATCCATAACCTGCGCGGTGAAAAAAAATGGGTGTGGTGTGTTTCGCTCACAGATACCTCTCGGCCCAGATCGAGAGCTCCTTGTTTCGGCGGAAGCGCTGGCAGATCTTGTGGATGTACGACCGGATGGTTGGTGCCCTTTTCCCAAGAATGCGGCCTATTTCCTCGTAGGAGAGGTTTTCAACGAAGCGCATACGCGCGGTTTGCTGCAGGAAGGGGGGCAGTTCCTCAATAGCGGCCGTAAGCGCCAGAAACAGTGCCCCCGAATCCACATCCAGTTCGACATCCGGCGCCGCCGCCTTGATCTCGACGATGTCTTCGAGCGGCGTCAGACGCAGCCTCCTCGACACGAAGTTGTAGAAGGCGTTCCGACACACGACAGACACCCATTGGGCGTACCGGTCGTTGTGCTGCAGTCGACCCCGGGCCTCGTCGACCTTGCGATAGGTTTTCTCGACGACCTGCTCGAGCTCCGAGCTCCGGAATCCTCCGGAGCGAATGAACTTGATAAGGAAGTAGCGGCGGATATAACAATACGTCCAGAGGTCCACCATCTGGGCATCAGGAAGGCGGTTCTGGGCAGCATAGCGGGCATAGGTCTCATTGACCCTCTCCGATTCATCAAGGGAGAAGGGCAAGTGGGCTGCCAGCGTATCGAGGGAGCGCAGTTCAGTGCGATACGACATGGGATGCGTGCGGGTCTGTCTTTTTTCGTTTGATGGTGGTCCATCACGCTGGCAGGTGAGGTGAAGCGTCTGGAGGGCTCGTATGTACATAAACGCAAAAAGCGTCCCTACACTGACACGCAAACTGAAAAAACCTAACCTCGCATCGGTGACTTTTTTCGGCGGGGCGCCGAAAACCACGGCCCCAAGGCGCGCAAACACTACCCAAATTCAAAGATTGGCCGAATACGACGGACGCGGCCGAACATATTCTTTCGGTTTCCGTGAATCCACGCGGACAAATGGTCCCGGTCGTGTGCAAACTGGATGAACCCTCTGCGGAGACGATTGACCGAGGACCAGATGTTTCCTATTTTGGCAGTCTGCGATTTTTTGAAACAGTCTGAACTGTTCACGGATCGCGTCACAAGGTTATCAATGACAGGTTGTCCCATGGACGTCAACAGTTTCAAGACCGTCAGTGCCAAGCCGGCAGAAGTCGTCCGCTCATGGCATGTAGTGGATGCAGAGAACATGGTGGTCGGTCGCCTCGCCAGCGAGGTCGCCGCCATTCTGCGTGGTAAGCACAAAGCTTCTTTCACCCCTCATGTGGATACCGGGGATCACGTCATCGTGGTCAACGCCGAAAAGGTCCGCTTCACGGGTGCCAAGGAGCTTGACAAGAAATACTATCGCCACTCCCGCTATCCGGGTGGCCTCAGGAGCCGCACACCCAAGGAGGTGCGCGCAATGCGCCCCACGTTCATTCTGGAGAATGCCATCAAAGGCATGCTTCCGAAGAACAGCCTCGGGCGCAAAATGATCAAGAAGCTCCACGTGTACGCCGGGGCCGAGCATCCACACGATGCCCAGCAACCGCAAACCCTGGCTCTGTAATACAACTCGATATCATGGCAACAGCACTCCAGCAGTTCACCGCCGTCGGTCGGCGTAAAAATGCCGTCGCACGGGTCTACCTCCGGCCCGGTGGCAGCGGTAAGATCGTAGTCAACAAGAAAGCCTACGACACCTACTTTCCCACTGCATGGCGCCAGAAGAGCGTCACCTCTCCGTTCGATGTGACGGAGACGACCGGCTCGTTCGATGTCGTCGTCAACGCCAAGGGTGGCGGAATTTCCGGCCAGGCAGAAGCCATCCGCCTCGGAATTTCCCGGGCGCTCGTTGATTTCAACGAAGAGCTGCGCAGCCCTCTTCGCCAGGCCGGCTTCCTGACGCGTGACCCCCGCATGGTCGAGCGGAAAAAATACGGACAGCCCAAGGCCCGCAAACGCTTCCAGTTCTCGAAGCGTTGATATCATCCGCGTATCCGGCATGTTCGGATACCTTTTTTACAACACATACATCCCGATGTCGTCCGGGGTGGCCGTACATGCGGTTTCGGACGGCAATGGAAGGATGTAGAGGTCAATAAACCCGACTACAATGAGTGAAAACAAAGACGTGACGACCCACCGGGCGTCCATAGAAGACCTGCTCAAGGCAGGCGTCCACTTCGGCCACCTTACGAGCCGCTGGAATCCGAAAATGCGCGACCACATATTCATGGAGCGCAACGGAATCCACATCATCAACATCAACCACACGCAGGCCTATCTCGATGAAGCGGCCGATGCCGTGGCCCGATTTGCCAAGCGTGGTAAGAATGTCCTCTTCGCTGGAACGAAGAAGCAGGGCCGCGCGGTAATCCGCGAACAGGCCGAAGCATGTGGCTCGCCGTACGTCGTGGAACGCTGGCTCGGTGGAACGCTTACGAACTTCCAGACCATCCGCAAGTCCATCCGCCGCATGGAAGAGCTGGTCAAGATGGAAGAGGATGGAACGCTCGAACAGCTCAAGAAGAAGGAGCGCCTCATGCGGGCGCGCGAGCGGGAGAAGCTGCAGACCGTGCTCTCAGGTATCAAGGACATGTCGCGCCTTCCCGGCGCGATCTTCATTGTCGATATCAACCGCGAACACATCGCCGTCAAGGAAGCCCAGAAATTGGGTATCCCGATCATTGCCATCGTGGACTCCAACTGTGATCCGGACGTCGTGGACTACCCGATTCCGGCCAACGACGATGCCGTCAAGTCGATTGAACTGATTGCGTCTGTGATCAGCCAGGCCATCCAGGAGGGAGAGAAGCAGCGTTCAGTGGCCGAGGCAGAAGCCCGGGCCGAGAAAGAGAAGAAAGCCCAGGACACGGCAGAGCCCAAGAAGGAAACCAAGCGCAAGCGTCGCAAGAAAACCGAAGCGTCGGCCGATGTCCTGTCTGCGGGCGCGGACGACAGCGAAGAAGAAAAATAATCACCATTTAACCCGACTGGTCCCATGGCTATTTCTGCCTCGGATGTGAAAAAGTTGCGCGACGTCACTGGCGTCGGCATGATGGATTGCAAGAAGGCCCTCCAGGAGGCAGACGGCGATTTTGACGTCGCCATTGACCTGCTGCGCAAGAAGGGTCAGAAGGTAGCCGAGAAGCGTGCTGACCGTGATGCAAAGGAGGGTCTTGTCCTGACCCGGTCCACAGACGACCGGAAAACGGCGAGCCTCGTCGAAGTCAACTGTGAAACAGACTTCGTGGCCCGCAACGAGGGCTTCCAGGCGTTTGCCGACGAACTGGCCGACCTCACGCTGCCAAGCAAGGTGAGCGACCGCGATGCGTTTGTGGCGCTCACGCTTCCCGACGGGCGAACGGTCGAGACGGCCCTCACGGATATGACAGGCAAGATTGGTGAAAAAATCGATGTCCGTCAGGTGGCCGTGGTCTCTGTCGAGGATGGCGAACTGATTTCCTACATCCACCCGGGTTCGCGCCTCGGGGTTCTCGTACACGTATCCGGTGACGGCGACCTCGAGACAGCCGGGCGCGACGTGGCCATGCAGGTGGCCGCCATGAACCCGGTTGCCGCCCACAGGGACGAGGTACCGGCCGACGTGGTCGAGCGCGAGATGACGATTGCGCGTGAAGCGGCGCTCCTCGAGGGCAAGCCCGAAAACATCGTGGATCGGATTGCCCAGGGCAAGGTGGAGCGCTACTACAAGGACCACGTGGTGCTTGAGCAGCCCTTCGTGAAGGACTCCTCGCAGACGGTCGAGCAGATGCTCTCGTCGAAGGGCGCCACGTTGCACGGTTTTACCCGGTTCGCGCTCGGCGAGTAGACCCATGGACCAGACACCTCCCCGATACCGCCGCATACTGCTCAAACTCAGTGGCGAGGCGCTCCTGGGTAGCGCCGACTACGGTATTGACAACGAGGTGATATGCCGGTATGCACGCGAAATCCGTGCCGTCCGTGAGCTCGGCACCGAGATCGCTCTGGTCATCGGAGGCGGGAATATTTTTCGGGGCATGAAGAATGCATCGGAAGGCATGACCCGCTCCCACGCCGACTACATGGGTATGCTGGCGACCATGATCAATGCCATGGCGCTGCAGGACGCCCTTGAACAGGAAGGGCTCCAGACCCGGTTGCAGTCGGCGCTGAACATGAATGAAATCGCTGAGCCTTTCATTCCGCGCCGGGCCATCCGGCATCTGGAGAAAGGACGTGTCGTGATTTTCGGTGCTGGCACTGGAAACCCCTATTTCACGACCGATACGGCGGCCGCGCTGCGCTCCCTTGAGATCGATGCCGATGTGATCCTGAAGGGAACGCGTGTAGATGGTATATTCACGGACGATCCGGAAAAAGATCCGGATGCCAAGCGGTTCGACCGTATCCACGGTGAGGACGTCATTCGAAAAAACCTTCGGGTCATGGACATGACGGCCTTCACGCTGTGCCACGAGTCGGAAATGCCGCTCATTGTGTTCAACATGAACAAGGAAGGACATCTCAGCCGCGTCGCACGAGGCGAAGATGTCGGTACCCTTGTCTACTGGGGAGAAGCATCATGATAGCCGACTCACTGAAATTGATTCTGGACGATGCATCCGAACACATGGATGCCAGCATTGAACATCTTCTGGGCGAGTTCAAATCCATTCGTGCCGGAAGGGCCTCGCCAGCCATGTTGGAGAACATCCGTGTGGATTATTATGGATCCATTACGCCACTCAACCAGATGGCCAGCGTAAGCGCGCCCCAGTCTGACCTGCTCATGGTGCAGCCATGGGACCGCTCGGCGCTGCAGGAAATTGAAAAGGCCATCCAGTCGTCCAATCTCGGTCTCAACCCATCGAACGACGGCTCGGTCATCCGGCTACCTGTGCCTCCCCTCTCGGAAGATCGTCGCAAGGAACTCGCCAAGGCGGCAAAAACGCGGGCCGAAGATGCCAAGATCGCCATCCGGAACGTGCGTCGGCATGCCAAGGACGAGATCAAGAAGGCGCAGGCCGACGAAAACCTGCCCGAAGACATGCAGTATGACGCCGAGGAGCGGCTGCAGGAGCTCACCGACAAGCATATTGAAAAAGTGGATCGCCTGATGGACCACAAAGAAGCAGAAATCATGGAAGTCTGAGCGCGGCACATGCCGCCTCAAAAGGAGAGGTGCCCGAGTGGCTGAAGGGGCTCGCCTGGAAAGCGAGTATGCGGGTAGACCCCGTATCGAGGGTTCGAATCCCTCCCTCTCCGCAGGAAAAAAGCCCTGCACGCGCCAGCGTGCGGGGCTTTTGCACGTATACGAGCCGTGCCCCGCACGAGCGAGTAAGACGTGCAAAAGCCCCAAGGCCACGAGCGCAGCGAGCGGCCAGGGCTTTTTTTCCTGCGACCCTCCTCCCAAGGGCTAACGGAGCGCGCGCCGACAGGCGAGCGCGACGTAATTCCTCCCGCGGAATCTCCACCCTCCCGCGACCTGCGTCCACGCGAGCCGTGCCCCGCACGAGCGAGTAAGACGTGCAAAAGCCCGTCTCAATCGCTAACGGAGCGCGCGCCGACAGGCGAGCGCGACGTAATTCCTCCTGCAGAAGCGCCAGCGCTTAGCCAAGCGCCCCCTCCGCGAGCCGTGCCCACGCGAGCCGTGCCCCGCACGAGCATGGGGACTCCTTTTTGCATTTCCGTGTTGCGATCGCAAACTCTACATTGCTGGTTCATCCATTCAGGTGCCCAATTTTATCACTCCATGTCCTGCCACCCTGTTTTCCATCGCCCATCACCTTTCCGTCTGTTCATTCTCCTTCTGGCTGGAGCCGTGATGTGGCCTGCTACCACCAACGGACAGCAGTTTACAGATGCCTCCGAGCTTATTCTACAGCAGCCCGACGCCACACTTCCGTTTACAGGCGCCGCCCTTGCCGACTTCAATGCCGACGGACTGCTTGACCTCTACCACCCGGGGCGCCTGTACAGGCAACGCGCCGACGGTGCATTCGAAAATATCCTCGGCGTCTCGGGCATTGATGCGGAGGGGGACGGACCGCAGGGCGGCGTCTTTGGAGACATCAACCGGGATGGACTGCTCGATCTACACATCCCCTCGACTGGATCCGGAAGCCGGACCTGGCTGAACAGGTCTGGAAGCTCGTTCCGGATCGCGCCCTTCTCCAGCAACCTGTCTATTCCGGCTGGCAATCTGGCTGGCTTTGTCGGGAATTTCGCTGGAAGCGACCTGATCGACCTCTTCGTAGCCACATCGACCGGAACAAACGGCCTCTTTTCGGGCCGGCCTGACGGCACGTTTGCCAACCTGACAGGACCAGCCGAGGCCGATGCTCCCGGGCCCGTCTGTGGTGCATCGATCCGCGATGCCGACAATGATGGGGACCTCGACATTTTCCTGACCCGATGCGGTGAAAATGGACGCCCAAATATTTTCCTGCGGTACGATGCCCCGCGTGATCGCTATGTCCAGAACAGTACCAACAGCATGCGCACCATGTCGTCCAACTCATCCACCTGGATTGATGTTGACAATGACGGGCGCGACGAACTTTTCATTGCCAACGAACGCTTTGGATTCGCATTTGGCGAAAACGAGCTGTACAGAGTCAGTGACCAGGGTAATTTCAACAGCCTTTTGTTCCAGAATATCACATCGGCAAGCGGCATTTCACCAACAAACCGCGAAAACAGTCTTCGCGCTGTTGCGGCAGATTTCGACAACGACGGATGGCAAGACCTCTTCGTAACGCGCGAGGGAAACCCGGCACGTTTGTTCCGAAACCAGGGTGACGGCACGTTCGAGGACGTAGCTGGTGCCGCGTTTGCCGGCGACATCCCAGAGGGCCCCGCCGTTGTTTCAGGTGACGTGAACAATGATGGATGGGTCGACCTCATTCTGCCCGCCCCCGGCAACACCCGTGTTTTCCTTGGACAAGCCGGACAGAACAGCTGGATCAAAGTCCGGACCCGGTCGGATATCGCCAACCGTTTTGCCGTGGGTGCCCGGATTGAAGTTGTAACTCAGAACGGGTCTCTTTTCCGGCGCATAGCGGCAGGAGACGGCTTCGCCAGCCAGAGCGACGAATTGACCGCCCACTTCGGCCTGGGTCCGGCGACCACGACAGTTGAGCGTATCGTGATTACCTGGCCCAGCGGGAGTACGGAAACCCATGAGGGTCCATTCAGCCCGAATCAGACACTGCAGTTCGTCGAAGGCGAAGGTCAGAACGGAGCACCCGACACCTTTACCATCACCGCCCCCGCACAGGGTGGCTTCATTCCGGCAACAGACGACTCCATCCCGTTTTCGTGGGAGGCCGCGGTGGATCCCGACGGCGAAGAGGTTCGATACACACTTGTGGTTTCCGGTTCGGGTGTGGACCTGTCCATTCCAGATATCGAAGAACCTTTTTTCGAACTCGGTACGAGCGCTCTCGTCCCCAACCGGCTCTATACATGGACCGTCCTGGCCACCGACGGTTTTGACATCCGTGGCGCCCTTAATGAATCCACGTTCGCTTTCGGACAGCCCGATACGCCGCAATCCACCCTCGCCCAGCCGATATTTTTCAACTTTGACCTGCCCAATGTCAACGACGGCACGGTCGACCTCATTGACGTGGACAACGATGGAGATCTTGACCTCTTCGTAAGTGGGGCAACCGGCTCGGACTTTGCATCGACCCTTTTCCGCGCCGAAGATGTAACACTCCCCATTCCAGGTCTCGAAGACGTTTTCTTTACGTTCAAAACGTACCTGGAGACATCTTTCGTATTTCCTGACCTGCTGGGCACCATGACAGCCTGGGGCGACCTGAATGGTAATGGGCTCGCGGATCTTGTCATCACGGGTCGCGACCCAGACTCGGGACAGCCGGTCGTACGGGCGTTCACGAATACGGTTTTGACCATGACCGAGCGCCCCATCATTGGCGTTCCGGCGCTCTGGAATGGAAGCATGACGGCGGGCGACATGGACAATGACGGCGATATAGACCTGCTCATTACGGGCACGCGTCAGGCCACTGCCCCGTTTGAGCCCGTTACCATCGTCGCGCTGCAGGAGAATGGATCCTTCCGCGCACACGACGACCTGCTACCCGGCGTCATGGGAGGCGAGGCCGCCTGGACCGATATAGATGGCGACGGCGACCTGGACGTGGCGCTCGCAGGCGACGCTGGCAATGGACAGCCGCTCTCCGGCATTTTCCGCAATGAGGGCGGCACGTTCGTGCCCATTGTCGTCCCGGACATGCCGCATCTGGTGGCCGGCGCCGTGGCCTGGGGCGACCTGGACGGAGATGGCCTCGCAGACCTCTCTCTCTCGGGCGGCACCTATACACCACAACTCATGGAGGGCGTATCGCTCGTTTTCCGGAACACGGGAAACGGGGGCTTTGAGCGGGTTGCCGCGCCGCTTGCCGGCATTATACATGGGCAGAGTGCATGGACCGACTATGATGGAGACGGAGACGAAGACCTGTTCCAACTCGGCGCCGCGTCCGTATTCGGGGAACGCTTCGCCACGCTCTACCGCAATGACGGCAGCAGTCTCCTTCCAGAACTGAACGTGTCTGCATCACTCTTTGGCCGGTTCGCTGTAGGCGACTACAATGGTGACGGGGACGCAGATATCGTACTCATCGGAACCGGAACTGACGGCCAGCCCGTAACCCGCTTCCTGATGAACCGGCAGTTCCCGGAGCGCATCCCGTGACGAGACCGGGCGAGTGGATCGGCAGGGCACGTTCGGCGTACACGCGATCTAACCACATCACCGGACCCATTCATGATCGCGAGCATGACCGGCTTTGGCCGAGCAGAAGCCACCATTGAGGGCCAGACAGCTACTGTCGAGGTTCGCTCCGTGAACAGCCGCTTCTGCGAAGTCTCCACGCGCCTGCCGTCCCTTCTGGCAAGCCGCGAAACGGAGATGCAGCGGCTCATCAAGCAGGTCATTCCCCGCGGGCGGATAAGTGTCCAGGTGCAGCTGGAGGCTGCTGTGGCAGACGCGCTCCCGGTTCGTGTGAACCAGGAGGCTGCGGCCCAGGCACGGCGTGTACTGGAGGAGGTCTGCCTGGCGGCCCGCCTCCCCGAGGCGAGTATTTCATTGCCGGACATACTCCGCTTTTCCGAAGTACTTGAAACGAGTGCATCTGACCCCACAAAGGACGAAGGTGCCTGGGTGGCGACCCGGGCGGCACTCGAGGACGCGCTCGTCTCCCTTCAGCACATGCGCCGGCAGGAAGGTGAAGCCCTGCACGCCGAGCTCTCGGCGCGTATCGGTGGCCTTGAAGAGCGCCTTGCGCGGATTGAGACTCATGGGCCTGAGCGCGTCACCGCGTCCCACGAGCGCCTTCGTGAGCGCCTCGCCGAGCTGCTCGCCGATGAGCGCGTGGACCGTGGCCGCCTCGAAGTCGAAATGGCGCTGCTCGCCGACAAACTGGATGTCCGTGAGGAATGCGTGCGGCTTCGCTCGCACGTACACCTCTTCAACGAAGCCCTCGCCTCCAACGAGCCTGTAGGCCGAAAGCTGAATTTCCTGACCCAGGAAATGAACCGCGAGGTCAATACGATCGGGTCCAAGTCGAACGATGCCGAGATGGCCCATCTTGTCGTGGGCATGAAGGAAGAACTCGAAAAAATCCGCGAGCAGGTCGAAAATGTCGAGTAAGCCGTGCGTTGTCGTTGTTACGTCTCCCTCCGGAGCCGGAAAAACCACCCTGGCCAGGGGCCTGATGGAGCGCCTGCCGCAGGTCACGTTCTCGGTGTCGGCCACCACACGGCCCGCACGCTCCCATGAGCGCGATGGATACGACTACCATTTCATGGACAGGACGGCGTTCCACGAGGCCATTGAACAGGGCCGCCTGCTTGAATACGAGGAGGTCTATCCGGGCTGCTTCTACGGTACGCCGTGCAGCGAAGTCGAGGCATCGAGCGCCGAAAAGCCGGTTCTTCTCGACATCGACGTGCACGGCGCCCTCAGCGTAAAGGAGCGGTATGGCGACGCGGTGCTCACCGTTTTCATTGCCCCACCATCGCTTGAGACCCTGAAGAAACGCCTGCGCGAGCGCGGGACGGAGACGGACGAGACCCTTGCTGTGCGAATGACCCGGGCACAGTACGAACTCTCACTTGCCGATCGGTTCGACGTGACGATTGTCAACGACGACCTGGACAAGGCACTCGCCGCATTCACCCGTCTCGTCGAGCACCACATGGCAGCCTGCGAGGCCGTGGCATGACATCGCTGCAGGGAAAACATATCGTGCTCGGCGTCAGCGGCGGCATTGCCGCCTATAAAGCGGCCGAGCTTGTTCGCCTCTACAAGAAGGCCGGCGCCCGCGTACGCGTGGTCATGACCAAGAGCGCCCACCGGTTCGTGACGCCGCTCACGCTTGGAACGCTCAGCGAAGAAGAGGTCCATACCGAGATTTTTCCGCCCAACGAAGAGGGCAGCTGGACCCGCCACGTTGGACTCGGCCTGTGGGCCGACATCATGGTCATTGCGCCGGCGACGGCGCAGACAATGTCCAAACTGGTTGATGGTGCGTGCGATTCCATGCTGACCGCCGTGGCCCTCTCACGTCGCTGTCCCCTGCTCGTCTGCCCGGCCATGGACCACGACATGTACCTTCATGCCGCGACGAAGGCCAACATGGAGACGCTGCGCGAGCGAGGCGACACCGTCATGGAGGCCGCCCACGGCGAGCTGGCAAGTGGCCTGATCGGCGACGGACGCCTGCCTGAGCCGAGGGAGATAGTAGATGCGACGGTGCGCGTTCTCGATAGCGCCGCGCCAAAGCGAACAGGTCCACTGGCTGGCAAAACGATCACCGTCACGGCCGGGCCCACGCGCGAAGCGATCGATCCCGTCCGGTTCATTTCCAACAACTCGTCGGGCACGATGGGTTTTGCCATCGCCGAAACGGCCGCCCGTCTTGGCGCCGAGGTCACGCTAATTGCCGGACCTGTAGCGCTCGCAACGCCGCCTGGTGTCGCACGCCGCGTGGACGTCGTGTCGACAGCCGACATGCACGAGGCGGTGATCGCACGCCATGAGGACGACGTCATCGTCATGGTGGCCGCCGTCGCCGACTATGCCCCGGCCCGCGCATCTACCAGTAAAATCAAGAAGGATGGGGCGCCGCTCACGCTCGAACTCACCCCCACGGTTGACATCCTGGCCGACCTGGGGGCGCGCCGCACGGCGCAGCAGCAACTCATCGGGTTTGCGCTGGAGACGGACGACGGCCCGGAAAACGCCCGCGGTAAGCTGGACCGCAAGAACCTGGACTGGATCGTGCTCAATGTGCTCGGCGACGAGGGAGCCGGCTTCGGCGCGGGAACGAACAAGGTTACGCTTCTTGGCCGCGATGGGTCTACTGTGAACCTCCCGGTCCTGCCCAAGGCCGAAGTAGCAGCGGCCCTTATTCACCATACGCTGCTCGAGTGTTGATAAATTGTGCGTGCAGAACGCGTTCGGGCGCCCACGGAGTCATACACTGGGACCCGGGATCCCTTATTTTCCCGGCTCAGACCCTGACGCCATGAACCATGAATTACGCCGCCTGAAACACGCACTGGCGTGGCACCTGGAGGCGTACGGGCGTTTTTTTCCCATTACCCTTGATGACAAGTCGCCCCCTGTAGCCCCACGTGCCCCTTTGTCCATGATCGAATCCCGGATTCCGAACACACCACCTTACGATGCCATGGCGCAGCTGGGCACGCTCGCTGAACTCGAAGCGTGGGTGGCCGACACCGTCCTCATTCCACTCGATTCGGCGCGGATCAACCCGGTGTTTGGAACGGGTAATCCAGCGGCCGATCTGATGGTAATCGGAGAGGCACCCGGAGCCGATGAGGACGCGCAGGGAGAGCCGTTCGTGGGACGCGCCGGAAAGCTTTTGACCAAAATCCTGGAGGCCATTTCTTTCCATCGCGAGGACGTCTACATCGCGAATATCCTGAAGTCCCGCCCCCCGGAGAATCGCAAGCCGCATGCAGACGAAGTCGCGGCCCACATGCCCATCCTGCTCAAGCAGATGGCGCTCATCCGGCCAAAACTGATTCTGTGCGTCGGTCGCACATCGGGAACGTCGCTGCTCGGCGTCGAGTCCTCACTTGCCGATCTGCGCGGGCGCTTCCATGATTTCCATGGCATTCCCGTCATGGTCACCTACCATCCGGCGGCGCTCCTGCGCAATCCGAACTGGAAGCGACCCACCTGGGAGGACGTGCAGAAGCTGCGCGACCACTACGACAGCCTGGTAGCGTCCCCATGATGCCTCCTGACGAAATCCGTACGTCCCGTTCGCCGGGACGACTGCCGCCCCAGGCCACCGACGCCGAGCAGTCCGTACTCGGCGCCATGCTGCTCGAGCGGGAGGCCATTCCGCGGGCAGTTGAAATTCTGGCTCCAGATGCGTTCTACAGCGCCAGGCACCGCAAGATCTATGCAGCCATCCTCGGCCTGTTTGACCGTGGAAATCCGGTCGATGTAATTACGCTTTCGGACGAATTGACGCGCGCGGGTGAGCTGGAATCCGTCGGCGGTGCCTACTATCTGTCCGAGCTCACGAATACCGTCGCCTCGGCGGCCAACGTGGAGTACCATGCGCGCATCATTGCCGAAAAGTCGCTCCTGCGCAAGATGATTGAAACCATGACGGCTGTCGTGGGAAAGGCCTATGACCCGTCGGCCGATGCCTTCGAGCTGCTCGATGAGGCCGAAGGGGATATTTTCCGGATCTCCGAGTCGCAGCTGCGCAAGTCGGCCACGTCGCTCAGCGAAGTGCTCAAAGAGACACTCACCCGGCTCGAATCCATCCATGGGCGTGACGGCGGCATTACGGGTGTGCCGAGCGGATTCACGCGCCTTGACCAGATGACCGGCGGCTGGCAGCCGTCCGATTTGATCATCATCGCCGCGCGGCCCTCGATGGGAAAAACAGCGCTTACGCTCGCCATGGCGCGCAATGCGGCCATGCACAAGGAGCACAAAACGGGCGTCGCCATTTTTTCGCTTGAAATGAGCTCCGGACAGCTTGCACAGCGCCTTCTGACCTCCGAAGCGCGGGTCGATGCGCAGGCCGCGCGTACAGGCCGGCTCTCCGACGCCGACTGGCCCCGTCTCGCCCGTGCGGCGGGAAGCCTGTCGGATGCCCCCATTTTCATCGACGATACACCGGGGCTCACGGCGCTCGAGCTGCGTGCCAAGTGCCGCCGACTCAAGGCGGAGCACGACATTGGCATGGTGATCGTGGATTACCTGCAGCTTATGCACGGGTCGGGTCTGGGCAAGAATGCCAACCGCGAGCAGGAAATTGCTGGTATTTCGCGTGCGCTCAAGGGGCTGGCCAAGGAGCTGAATGTTCCTGTTGTGGCGCTTTCGCAGCTTTCCCGCGCCGTCGAAACGCGGGGCGGTGACAAGCGACCACAGCTGTCGGATCTACGCGAATCGGGATCCATTGAGCAGGATGCCGACGTCGTGGCCTTCATTTACCGCGCTGAGCGCTACGGAATCACGGTAGATGAGAATGGAAACTCCACGGAAGGCATTGCTGAAATCATCATCGGAAAACAGAGAAACGGGCCCATCGGAGACGTCACGCTCGCGTTCGTGGACCAGCATGCCCGTTTCGAGAACCTGACGACGTTCTACGGACCCACGGACTACATTCCTCCCGTGGGAGAGCCCACACCGGGCGACGATACCGACGCGCCATTCTAACGGCCGAAACGCATGATAGACCCCAAGCAGTTCTACCGGAAAATGGACCGGGTACTCGGAAAAATATCCGAGTCCAGCTCCGGTGACACATTTATTGGCCACATACTGGTGGATCTGGAAGAAGCGTTCGGGGCTGATCTGGAGTTTGGCAACGGCCACCTCTATCAGCAGTCCACCGAAGGATTTCATCTGGTGGAGGTGACGCATCCACCCGCCGTGTTTCCGGACAGGATTGCGCCGGACGATCCTGTTCTGGAGCGCATTGAGCAGGAAGGCGGCTACATTTTTGATGACCCTGAATTGGCCGCCGAGTGGTTCTACGGATTGCGACCATTCGTGGCCTTTGTTGGCTTTCTCGTGCAGGGACCTCCCGGCGGGCCGTCTGCGCTCATTCTTTTCGGACTGCTGCCGGGCTGGCAACGCGAAGAAATTGCCTTCTGCCTCAATGGGGCGCGGTTCGCGATCAACTACCGCCTCAAGGCCGAGGCCGCCCGTTCGGATATGGACCAGGCCGCGGCCATCCAGCGCAGCCTCCTGCCCACGAAGCCTCCTGTCTTCAAGGGTTACGACATTGCCGTGCGCACGCAGCCGGCGGAAGCCGTGGGTGGAGACCTGTATGACTTCATCGACCTGGGCGACGATATCCTGGGCGTGGCCATTGGAGATGCATCGGGGCACGGCCTGCCCGCCGCCCTGCTCGTTCGCGACGTACTGATGGGCCTCAGAATGGGCATCGGTACGAACCTGAAAATGATTTTCACGATGAAAAAGCTCAACCGGGTCATCCACGAGAGCACGTTTTCGTCGCGGTTCATCAGCGTATTCTTCGCAGAGCTCGAAGCAAGCGGGGGCATCCTTTATGCCAACGCCGGCCACACATCAGGACTGCTCTTCACGGAGGGTAGCGTAACCATGCTCAATCCGACGGGCACCATCATGGGTCCGCTGCCCGACATTCCCCTTGAGCGCGCCTATGTGCACATGGAGAAAGGCGATATTCTCGTGCTCTACACCGACGGCATTACCGAACGCGTCGAAGAGGATGGCAGCGAATTCGGCGAAAATGGCCTCATTCAGCTCGTTAATGACCACCGGGACCAGTCCTCTGAGGACATGGTCAACCTGATATTTGAAAAAGCACTCTCGCTCGACCACGAGTCGGACATTCTGGAGGATGACTCGACGCTGCTGATCATCAAGCGGGCCGTCTAGAAGCCCGTTGAAGAAGTAGCGGACCTCTCGTTCGGAGCGCCATGACAGCAGATTCAAGGAGTCACGACGTCTGCATAGCCATAGCTACGCATAGGAGTGACGACACAAAAGATGCTGTCATGCCGCCCGAACCCAAAG
>JAJCYQ010000080.1 GCA_029262835.1 Bacteroidota bacterium | reverse complement strand
GAGCTCAAGCTGGACGTCCCGATATTCTCGCCACGCTATGCGGCGCATATGATTTCGGAGACGAACCTGCCATCGCTCGTGTCCTATTTCGCGACGCTGCTCTACAACCCGAACAACGTATCGAGCGAGGCCAGTCCGGTCACCATCCGCTATGAGCTGCAGGTCGGGCAGCAGTTCGCACGCCTTTTTGGGTTCGATCCGGAGCGCTCGTTCGGGCATCTCACCTCGGGAGGCACGGTGGCCAACTACGAATCGCTCTGGTATACCATGGCCGGCCGCACGCTGCCTGTTTCCATCGCCATGGCAGGCGGAGAGGGCGCCGGCGCCCGCGATGCCCGGATCCGCAGTGCCGACGGCCTCTGGGCGCTCATGAATGTGCCGCTCGCCGAAGTCGAGGGGCGGCTGGCCGCATATCTGGCGCCGGATCCGGAAGCGCGCTACGAGGCGCTTCGGCCGCATTTGCAATCGCACCTCGGGCTCGTCGGCTTCGCCCGCGCCGTCGAAGCGTATTTTGGCGCCGAGTGGAAGCCGCCGGTCATTGTCGCGCCCCGCACGGCTCACTACTCCTGGGCGCGCGCCCTGCCGCTGCTCGGCCTGGGCAAGGCATCGGTCCGCACCGTCGCCGTCGACAGCGCGTTCCGCACGCGCCCTGATGACTACGAGCGCGTACTGCGCGCCTGCCTCGCCGAGCGCCGCCCGGTCTGGCAGACGGTCAGCATTGCCGGTACAACCGAATTCGGGAGCGTGGATCCCATTGGCCCGCTCGCCGACGTGCGCGATCGACTCGCCGCCGAGGGCCTTTACACGCCCATTCATGTGGATGCGGCGTACGGCGGTTACTTCGCCACCATGTATCGGGAAGGGGAGGGCGCGGCATCCCGGCCCGCGGAAGAGGGCGCGGCGGCCGACCCCATTGCAGGCGCCCACCGGACCGGCGAGCCCGCCGATCAGCCCCCCGGCGGCGCCACCGAAGAGGCCTTTCGCGCCACGCACCGGGTGGATTCCGTCACGGTCGATCCCCACAAGGCCGGTTACACGCCCTACGGCGCCGGAAGCATCATTATCAAACACGGATTCCTGAAGGACCTGGTTGCAGAGACCGCGCCCTACTGCCTGGACAGGCACGATACCACGGAGGCCGAATCGCCCCGCCCGCAGCTCGGCAAGTTCATTCTCGAGGGGTCGAAGCCCGGCGCGGCTGCGGCCAGCGTCTGGTTCGCCCACAAACTCATCCCGCTCACCATGGACGGCTACGGGCGCCAGCTCGCGACGCTTTGCCGCCTGACGCGGGAAGTGGATGCGCGCATTGCCGAGATCGGCGCCGGGCGCGCCGGGGGCGCCGCCGAGCAGACTGCCGAGCGCGCCTCTGACGGCCCATCGGCCACCGCGGCGCCCCGCATAGTCTCGCTCTACCGTCCGCAACTGAACCTGCTCTGTCTGCTCGCCGTGCCGCCGGGCGCTGACGCCGCGGATGCCGTGCCGCCGAGCGGCGCATCTCCCGAAAAACTCAAACTCTCACAGGTCAACGCGCTCAATGAGGCGCTGGCCGAGCGGTTCGGGGTGCGCGAAGTGATGAGCATCCAGAGTTATGATTACCTCGTGTCGCGGACCACGGTGGCGACCGACATGGCGGCCATTGAGGCGTGCGAGGAGCTCGCGCATGTGGAGCGGGATGCGCCTGCGGTGACTGTGCTGCGGCTCGTTTTCATGAACCGCTGGTTCGAGGGGCTCAACGAGCACGGCCAGTCGTACCGCGAGAACTTCCTGTCGGTCCTCTGCGCCGAGGCGGCCCGGTTGTGGGAGTCCCTGTAATTGCGTAAAGTTACGCAGCGCAATTTTACGCAGCGTTAATCAACGCCAACGTTCGGCTGCATTTGTTGCCGTCTTTCGCCGTCTGGCTCGCGTTGTTCGTTGCATAATTGTAGCGTGGGAGCCTGCATAATTGTAGCGTAGCCACCGTCATCTGTCGTCAGAGCCGTAGAGTGCCCACGCGAGGACCAGGAATCCAATGCCGGTGATAATGGGCGGGGCAATGCCCCCGATGGCTCCAATGACTCCGATGGCTACGCCGAGCACCGCCAACAGGCCCGCTGCAATGTTGTTCTTCTGTTGTTTTTTCATGAATGAAATATAGGCGCCATTGCGCTACCCGTCGTACCCGCGGCGCTGCTTGGTCCGTGATGACGTCAGGACCCGTGACGACTTCAGGGGCGGAACAGCCGTCGGATAGTCTGGATGGGGATGTAGAGGTGTAGCTTGTCGTCTGCGAGCGCTTTGAAACCGTACTTCTCGTAAAAAGACCGGGCGCTCGAAGACTTGGCATCGAGTTCCACAGCATAAGTGCCGAGTTCATCGGCGAGGCGAAGCGCCTTGCGCAGGGCATCGATGAGCAAAAGCGCACCTATGCCCTCGCCTCGGACGTCGAGGTGTGTTGCCAGTCTCCCCAGGCGAACGACCGGGACGGGGTAGCGCGCGAGCCGTCGGGCTTCGTCGTCCGGCAGGTCGGCACGGACCATTTCGCCGGCAGAAAGACTGTAGAAACCATGCACTGCAGGACGGCCTGGCGCGGTGGCCACATACGTGACGCTCAGACCCTTCCTGGCATTCCGGGATGCATACCGCACCAGAAAATTATCGAGCTCGGGTGCGCCGCAGTCGAATGCCCGTCGATCGTGACATGTGGAGAGTTGGGCAATCTGAATGGAAGGCACTGTCAACACGCTGTCAGGTCGAAACCCGCGACTCATGCTCGCGAAGCGCTGTTTTCAATTCCTTGTTGGGCTCAGAGGCGTCCGTCAGGATGTCATTGAAGCGCTCCCAGTCGCGAACGGTCAATTCGGTCGTCTTGTGCTGCTGAATGACTTTATGCGAAGCATCCATAACCGTGGACAGAACATACGAGGTCACTGACTCACCGACGAGCGATGCCGCTGTCTCGATGACGGACTTCTGATAGTCTGTTGAACGGAGTTCCAGGTTTCACACGTATACAACACTGTCGAAACGATCCCGTAACGTGGCCGCAGGACATTCCGGATTCAGTAACTCACCACATACGAATCCCGATCATGTCCTATCCACGTTCAAGCGCCTCCCGGGGCCTGCGCTACAGTCTGCCGTGCCTTCTTCTGGCCGCATTTCTCTTCCAGACGCTATCGCCACGCATTTCGCAGGCCCAGGCCGGTTCTGAACGGCTCCAGTCGGCAGGTGTCATAATGGGCCGCGTTGTCGACGCGGAAACGGAGCTGCCGCTTCCTGGCGCGAATGTGACCATTGAAGGCACGACGCGGGGTACGGCGAGCGACAAGGACGGCGCGTTCACGCTGGCGCGTCTGGCGCCCGGAGAGCTTACGCTACAGGTTACGTTCCTGGGGTATGAGACCGCGCGGCAGACTGTCACCGTCCGCGACGGCGCAACCGCTGACGTCCGTTTTGAACTCCGACCCGCCGCCGTTCGCGGCGAGGAAGTGACTGTGCTCGGCATCCGTGCCTCGGGGCAGGCACGGGCACTTTCGCAGCAGAAGAATGCCGCCAACATCACCAATGTCATTGCGGCCGACCAGATGGGTCGCTTTCCGGATGCCACGGCACCCGAAGCCCTGCAGCGCGTGCCTGGCATTGGTATACAGCGCGACCAGGGTGAGGGGCGGTTCGTGCAGATCCGAGGTGGTGCTCCCCAGTTCACGACCGTCACGTTCAACGGCGAACGCATTCCCTCGCCCGAAGGTGATGTGCGCCAGATCGCGCTCGACGCCGTGCCATCCGAAATCCTCGAGGCCATCGAAGTATCCAAGGCCATCACACCGGACATGGATGCCGATGCCATTGGAGGGGCTGTGAACCTGGTTACGCGTCGTGCGCCGCAGCAGCGGCTTTTTTCCGCATCCATCTCGGGGGGCACGGCCCCTGTCCGTGAGCAGGGCTCGGTGAAGGGAGCCCTCGTCTACGGTGATCGGACCCGGAGCGGGCGCCTCGGCTATCTCGTGAACGGAACCATCGAGCGGCGCAATTTCGGGTCGGACAATGTCGAGCCCGCCTACGACTTCGGAGACGACGACATAGCCAGTTCCGACGATGCGCTCGAAGAAATGGAAATCCGCTACTACGACCTCATGCGTCAACGCATTGGCGGCAACGGCGTTGTGGACTATCGCATATCGGACCAGTCGTCGGTCTTCGTGCGCGGCATTTTTGCACAGCTCCAGGATACGGAGCAGCGGCTGCGTCTCGGAAACGTCGTCGAGGACGACGAACTCACGTTTGAGCACAAGAACCGCACAGAATTCCTGCGCTCCTATTCCATCGCCGCTGGCGGAGAGCATCGCCTGTCGTCGGGATGGGAATTCGATTACCAGGCGACACTGAGCGCTTCCGAGGAAGATACGCCGCGCGACAACGAGATCGCGTTCGTCCAGGAAGACGTCTCGTTTTCACCAGACATTTCTGACCCGGACAACGTGCGTGCCAACCCCGATCAGGCAGCGCTGAACGCCCTCGACGCATTCGAGTTTGACGCGATTGACCGCTCGTCGAGCCTGACAGAGAATATCGACTACGTGGCTGCCTTCAATGCCACGCGGCCGTTTCTTATTGGCAACGGCTCGGGTCGGCTCCAGTTCGGCGCCAAGTACCGCTACAAGGACAAGACCCAGGATGTGACCGAGCAGTCGTTCGAATGGGATGCGGACACGGACTTCACGCTCGAGAGCGTAGGAGGACCACTCTTCAGCGACCGCTATGACGTCGACGACTTCGGGCCGGGCAGCTTCCCACTGCCCCCGCGCGTGACCGGCAATGAGTTCGTGGAGGATTTTGCGGACGACTTCCGGACAAGCCTTGAGGAAGACGGAGATGCGGTCATAGAGGGGGATCTCGAAGATTTCGAAGCCACGGAATCGACCATTGCCGTGTACGCCATGACCGAACTGCAGCTGACCGAAAAGCTGTTCCTTCTGCCGGGTGTGCGGTATGAATACACGGCGCTCGACAGTGAAGGCAAGCTGAGCGTGTTCGAAGAAGAGCTGGATGACGGTGACGTGGAGACGTCGATCATTGGCACATCCCCCGCGTCTGCATCGAACGAATACGGCTATCTGTTTCCCATGCTGCACGTGCGCTATCGGGCTACACCGGCCACGAATGTCCGCGCCGCAGTCACGACCGCGCTGGCCCGCCCCAATTTCTTTGAGCTGGCTCCCTTTGAAATCCGCGACGACGACGAACTGGAGGTCGGCAACCCGGACCTGGACCCGAGCCGCAGCGTGAACCTGGACCTCATGGTTGAGCACTATCCGTCCTCGATCGGCGTCATTTCAGGCGGCGTGTTCTACAAGCAGATCCAGGATCCCATTATTTCGGAGGTCGCTGAACTGGAGCGCACGGTCGACGGCGAGGTTGTGACCATAGATCGCTTCCGTTCGGACAATGGCGATTCCGGCTACATCTGGGGTGTCGAGCTGGCCTGGCAGCAGCAGCTTCGCTTCCTTCCCGGGCTGCTCTCGGGCCTTGGATTCTACGCCAACTACACGTATACCGATTCGGAAGTCGAACTGGCCGATGGGTCGAAGAATGTTTTCCCGGGACAGGCGGATCACGTCCTCAACCTGGCACTCAGCTGGGAGCGGCGCGGGTTCACGAGCCAGATCAGCCTCAACCACACGGGCGAGTTCCTGGATGAATTTGCCGGAGACGGCGTCAGCACCGACCGCGCCAACGATATTTTCGTACAGGAGCGCTGGGGCCTCGACCTCTCGGCATCCTATACATCGGCCGCGCAGGGCGTGACGGTTTTCGTCGAACTCCTCAACCTGCTCAATGAGCCTCTCGAACTCTACCAGGGCAGCCAGCGCCGCCCCATCCAGCAGGAATTCTACCGGCCCTGGGGTTGGATTGGCGCCAAATACAATCTTTGATGACTATGACACACTTCGACCGGTTCGCAGCGCATGTGCGGCCCGCCATCCTGGGCTTCTGCCTCTTGGCCTCGGTCCTGGCGGGCTGCAGCGCCGAACCGGATAGCGACGCGCCGGGCGCCCAACCGCACGGCAACGCGCCGGGCACCAGCCTCCCTCACGTGGAGCTCGATGAAGCGTGGATTACGGCCCGCGATACCACAAAAAACGTCGATTCGGTGACATTCTGGTCAGAGGGCGGCACAGAGGGCGGTCCGGCGGATCGTCACTGGCTGCTGGCGACGGCCAAGGAGTCTGACGAAATCCTCGTGCACGACGCCCTGGATGGCACGCTCGTCCGCGCCGTCGGGGGCGAGGGCACGGTGCCCGGGCGGTTCGACCGTCCGAACGGCATCCTGGTGGTCGACAGCCTCGTCTTTGTTGTTGAGCGCGACAACCACCGCGTACAGGTGCTCTCCCTGCCAGATTTCCGACCGCTGTTCCTGTTTGGCGCCGATATGCTGGTGAAGCCCTACGGCATTGCCATTGCGTCCCGCGAGGACGGCTATTCCGTCTGGGTCACAGACAACTACGAATTCGAGGAAGACGTCATACCGGCCGATTCACTGCTCGGCCGGCGCATCCATACGTTCCATGTCACACGGGCGGGCGCCGCGTGGCAGTCTCGGCACACGGGCACCTTCGGCGATACCGAGGGCGAGGGCGTGCTTCGCGTCGTGGAATCGATTACTGTGGATGCAGCGCACAGCGTCCTCATGATCGCCGAGGAGCTTGAAACGGATTCCCACTTGAAAGTCTACGGCACCGACGGCACGTTCAGCGGGCAGAACCTCGGAAGGGGACTGTTTCCGCACCAGGCGGAAGGCATTGTGCTCGCCGAATGCGCGGGCGGAGAGGGGTACTGGATAGCGACAGACCAGGCGCCGACCTTCAGCACGTTCCATGTTTTTGACCGTACATCCTTTGACCACCTCGGCTCGTTTACCGGCAAGGGCGTTGCAAATACCGATGGGATTGCGCTTACCACGCAGCGCATGGGCGCGTTCGAGGCCGGTGTGTTCGCCGCTGTCCACGACGACGGCAACGTAGCCGCCTACGACTGGGCGGCCATCGCCGACGCGCTCGGCCTGCCGTACGGCGCCTGCGGGTGACGGGCCATGTGGGCCAGTGTTGCGGGTCACGGCCATGCGTTCCAGATGCCCGGTCCCTTCGAGTACCATGAGGTAAGCCCCTGAAAATCGTATGGGGATGACGACGTAGGCCCTGTCGAGAAGGCTGGCATCTTCAATCTGGACCATGGTTTCCCGAAGCAAAGCACAAGTGCCGGGCTGTCGGCCGCGTAAACGACGGGCTGTCTGTGGCGGTGCCCGCGTCCGATCGGAACTGGCCAATACAGTCAGTGGACGGTTCGGCCGTACTCATACCAAGCAGGCCTTGGTATAGACAGACACCCTAAAACCGTGTTAAAAAACCATCACACACCCTTCTGTAGCGGTGAAATGTCGACTGCGCAGGCTGAGCCTTCAATGGCCAGAAGACCGGCCCCTGGGCAGGTGATATACGCAGTGAAGACACAATTCCCAAAGACGCAGGCTCATCTTTCAAAGCCTGATGGATGAGTCTACGTCTCAGGCCGACCCTCGCCAGTGCGATATGTTGGTGTTTCGAATTCGACAGGCTCAGCCTTCATGAGCGGAGCAGCCAGCCCATCAGCCAGCCTACAGGCGTGACCTGCGGAAATTGTGCCACAAGCTGTTGCACTATTTCCGAATCGGTATACGCCTCAGCGAAGATCCGAGCGCTAAAGCTCCCCCAATCCCCGCGCATGGGCGATTTCGGCGCCACGGCGGCCCATCGTGACGTCGGCGACGGCAACGGTGGGGTCGTGCTCGAACATGAGGGACCAGCGGCCGGCAATGGCATCTTCCAGGAGGCGCGCTTTCTCCTCGATCGTGGTCATGGGCCAGAGGTCGTATCCCATATTCCAGGCGGGCGAGAGGTGGGCGTGCGTCGGCAGCAGATCCGCAACGTAGAGGAGCGAGCGCTCGGCATCGTGCACCCGGACAAGCTGCATGGCGCGCGTGTGGCCATCGACCGGAATCACCTCAATACCGGGAAACAGGTCGCACCGGCCATCGATCAGCGAGAGCTGCCCGCTCGCTCCAATCGGCTCCAGGTTTTCGCCAAGAAAGGAGGCTTTTTCCCGTACGTTCGATGCGACCGCCCAGTCCCAGTGCACGCGCTGCACGTGAAAAGTCGCTTCAGGAAAGGCGATCTCCAGCCGGTCGCCCCGCCTCACGGTGCTTCCTCCGCAGTGATCAAAGTGCAGATGCGTCAAGACGACATCCGTCACATCGGCGCGCCCGAATCCGGCGGCGGCGAGCGACGCATCCAGCGATCCAACCGAGAAATCGACGCCGTAAATGCCGGCGAATTTGTCATCGAACTTGTCGCCAATTCCGTTGTCAATGAGGACCAGGCGGCCATCGCCTTCGAGCAGCAGGCAGCGCGTGTTCAGCGGAATCCGGTTGCGGCTGTCGGCCGGTATGATCTTCTCCCACAACGGCTTCGGGACAATGCCGAACATGGCGCCGCCATCCAGGCCAAAGCGGCCACATTCAATTTCGTGCAGGGTGTAGGGGCCAATGCGGGTCATGCGGTTCGGGATGTGCCAGGATGTGTTGCGCGCGCGAATTCCGGGGCGCGCTGGCCCTTGCTACCCATGATGCCGGGGGCAGTTTCGATAGTCGTGGCGATCCTATCCGTCATCATCCTCCAGAATTTCCCAGTGGCCACCGCGTGCGGGACCTATTCGGCGTAGAATGCCTTGCTTCTTGAGTTTGGACAGCGTTTTGTCCACCGTGGTCGTGCTGACTCCGATTTCTAGTGCCAGCGTTCGGGTTGATGTCTGAGAGTCAGAGCGAATTAGTTGCAGTACCATTCTGTCGGTTTCACCCAACCTTTCACCCAACACCTTGATCTCCTGCTCTGGGACATAAGGCCGAAATGGCGCGACCTGCTCTGAGGTGTCGCGATTCAAGCTCGCGACATTCTGGGGCCGCTCGCGCCAGCTCGGGCGGGCTCGCGCCATCCTGGGAATTACGCTCAGAGCGTAAAAAAGCCGTATAACTATGGTAGACAATGGGATAGAGGATCATTCGACCATGCTATCGCGACATTTCGTCCTTATGTCCCAGAGAGTATCATGTGCGGTGGCAGCCCTGAGCCGCCAGCGCGCCGGCACGCCAACCAGCCAGCCTGCCCGCCTGCCGAGCACCACCATCTTTTCTCTGGAATTCCGTCTCGGCAAGCCATAATCTGTAACCCATAATCTGTAAGAAAAAAACAGCCCATGTCGACCATCAACGATACCCACCGCATCCAGACGACAGATCTCGATACGCCGCCGCGGCTACTGCTCGGCCCGGGGCCGTCGAATGCGCATCCGCGTGTGCTGCGGGCGCTCTCGAACCGGCAGGTGGGTCATCTCGATCCGGCGTTTCTGGATATCATGGGCGAGGTGCAGGAGCTCTTGCGCTACGCGTGGCAGACGGACAACCAGGTCACGATTCCCGTATCTGGCACAGGGAGCGCCGCCATGGAGGCGGCGGTCGTGAACACGGTCGAGGCCGGGGACAGCGTGGTCATCGGCGTGAACGGGTATTTCGGCGAGCGCCTCGTGGACATGGCAACGCGCTACGGCGCCGACGTGCACCGAATAGACAGGCCGTGGGGCGAGGCCTTCTCGCTCGGCGAAATCGAGGAGGCGGTAGAGCGACACCGGCCGCGCGTACTCATGCTCGTGCACGCCGAGACATCGACCGGCGCGAGGCAGCCGCTCGAAGGCGTCGGCGAACTGTGCCGCGCAAACGACTGCCTGCTGCTCATTGACACCGTCACGAGCCTTGGCGGCGTGCCGCTGTTCATTGACGATTGGCTGGTCGATGCGGCGTACTCCGGCACACAGAAATGCCTGAGCTGCCCCCCTGGACTGGGTCCGCTGACTCTCGGGCCGAGGGCGCTGGAGCGGCTCGAGACGCGGCGGGGGAAGGTGCCGAACTGGTACCTCGATGTATCGGCCGTCGTGAAATACTGGGGCAAAGAGCGGACGTACCACCATACGGCGCCCATCAACATGAACTACGGCCTGCGCGAGGCGCTGCGCCTGGTGGCCCAGGAGGGGCTCGAGGCGCGCTGGGCGCGGCATCGGGCGAATGCGGAGATGTTCTGGGACGGACTCGCGGCGATGGGGCTGTCCTGCCACGTCGATGCGGCCATCCGGCTTCCCTCGCTCACGACTGTCCGCGTGCCGGATGGGGTAGATGCCGCCGCCGTCGCGCGCGAGCTCATGACGCGCTACAATATTGAAATCGCGGGTGGGCTCGGCGAGCTGAAAGGCAAGGTTTGGCGCGTGGGGCTCATGGGCTTCAACAGCCGGCCCGAGAACGTGCGCCTTCTGCTTGCGGCGCTCGCGGAGGTGCTGTAGTGGTCGCTCGGCGCGAGACGGCGGCAGCGGCGTGTCTTTCGGCGCTCGCAGAGCGGCTGCCGGGGCGCGTGCGTGCGGACGAATACAACCGCATGCTCTACGCGACAGATGCCAGTATTTATCGCGTCATGCCGCACGGCGTCGTCATCCCCAGGCACCGGGATGACGTACAGGCGGTCATGGAGTGTGCGGCCGAGCACGGCGTGGCCGTTCTGCCCCGCACAGCGGGCAGCAGCCTGGCCGGGCAGGCGGTGAATGAGGCCATCGTGGTCGATTTCACGCGGCACCTCGATGCCATTCTGGATGTGGACGAGGAGCGGCGCGAGGTGACGGTCGAGCCGGGGGTGGTACTCGATGGGTTGAACAGGTATTTGAGGCCGCACGGCCTCATGTTTGGACCGGATCCTGCGAGTTCAAACCGTGCGGCCATGGGCGGCATTGTGGCGAACAACTCGACCGGGAGTCATTCCATAGCCTATGGGATGACAGCCGACCATGTCCGACGTATACGCGCCGTGCTGAGCGATGGGCAGCGCGCGGCGTTCGGACAGCTCTCGGCGGCCGAACTCGAGCAGAAAAAGTCGCTGGATGGGCTCGAAGGGCGTATTTACCGGGGGCTTGCGGGCATCGTCGAGGGGCACGCGGACATTGTGCGGCGCGCGACCCCCCGCCACTGGCGGCGCTGCGGCGGGTATAATTTAGATCGACTTCTCGCGGTCGGAGGCCCTGCTTTGGGCGGCGCGGACGCGGCGGCGCCTTCGATTTCGTTCCATGGCGCGCCGCCCACCGGCCTGGGCACAGCCCCCGGCGGCGGCTTCAACGTCGCCCAGCTCCTCTGCGGCTCCGAGGGCACGCTCGGCATTTTTGAAGACATTACGCTCGGCCTTGTGGACATCCCGAAGGTCACGGGCCTTGGCATTGTACATTTTGACAATCTGGAGGTCGGGCTCGCCGCCGTCGAAGCCATTCTGGAGACCGCGCCGAGCGCCGTTGAACTGCTCGATGATCTCGGCATGTCCATGTGCCGCAGGCAGCCCATGTGGCGAAAAAAGCTCGAAAGCTTTACCGAGGGCCGGCCGAACTGCATCCTGATCACCGAATACACGGGCGAGACCGAAGCCGAGGTCGAGGCAAAAATCAATGCCCTGCGCACGCACGTCGCCGCGCGCGGCGTTGGCGCCACGCACGTCGTGCCCGTCACAACGCGCGGTGGCCAGCAGGACGTCTGGGGCGTGCGCAAGATGGGGCTCGGCTTCCTGATGAGCGTGCGCGGCGATCACAAGCCCATTCCGTTCATTGAAGATGCCGCCGTCCCGGTTGCGCATCTATCCGAATACGTGGCCGGAATAGACCGCTTCTGCAAGGGGCTCGGCTTCAACATCGCGTACTACGCCCACGCCAGCGCCGGATGCGTCCACATCCGGCCCATGGTCAACACCAAAAGCGCCGAAGAGCTCGCAAAAATGCCGGAAATCATGCATTTCGCGGTCGAGCAGCTGCGCGGCTTCGGCGGTTCGCTCTCGTCCGAGCACGGCGACGGCCGCGCCCGCAGCCCCTTCAACCGGGCGTTTTTCGGTGCTGAACTCTACGGGCTCTACGAGGAGGTCAAGCGCACGTTCGATCCCCGTGGCCTGCTCAACCCGGGCATGATCACGGGCGCCGCGCCCATGACCGAAAACCTGCGCTACGGCGCCGCTTACACGACGCGTCACATCAAGACACACCTGGACTGGTCGCAGGATGAGGGGCTTGACCAGGCGATTGAGATGTGCAACGGGGCGGGCGTGTGCCGCAAGACCGACACGGGGACCATGTGCCCCAGCTTCATGGCAACGCGCGAGGAGGAGCACTCGACGCGCGGCCGGGCCAACGCGCTGCGCGCCGTGCTCTCGGGCGCCCTGCCGGCTGGCCGCATGACGCACGACCGCCTCTACGAAACGATGGATCTCTGCCTGCAGTGCAAGGCCTGCGCCGCGGAGTGCCCAAGCTCGGTCGACATGGCCACGCTCAAGGTCGAATTCCTGGCGCAGCACTACGAGCGCCACGGCGTGCCGCTCCGCGCCCGCCTCTTCGCTGGCGCCGCCCGGCAGGCCCGCCTCCTGAGCGGCCCCCTCTCGGGCATCGTGAACCGGGCAAACCGCGTACCGCTGCTGCGCGTGCTCATGGAACACGTACTCGGCATCCACCGCGACCGCGACCTCCCGCCTTTTGCTCGCCGCCCATTCGGCCCGCAGGACCTGCCCAGCACGCGCGACAGGTCGGCCTCTCATGACCTGTCTGGTTCACAGGGGCAGAATCGGGGAGATGCGACGCACTCTGGCCGCCCACGGGTCGTGCTCTTCAATGATACGTTCAACACGTATCATTATCCGGATGTGGCGCGAGCTGCGGCGCGCGTCCTCGACGCCGCCGGCTTCGAGGTCGTTTTGCCCGGCCATGGCTGCTGCGGCCGCCCGGCCCTTTCGAAGGGACTCGTCGAGGACGCGCGCCGCATGGCCAGCGAAACTCTCGACCGCCTGGCGCCGCTTGCGCGCGAGGGACTTACGATCGTAGGCCTCGAACCCTCGTGCGTACTTACCTTCGGCGAAGAATACCGGCAGTTGCTCCCCGGCGATCCCCGGGTGCCCCTCGTCGCCGAGCACACCATGCTTTTCGACGACTTTGTGGCCGATCTGATGAAAAAAGGCGCGTTTCCGCCAGCGGTACCCGCCGCATCGACCGCTCCTGCCGCCGCCCGCGGAGCCGCGCCCACGTCTCCCGCGCGGATTCTTCTCCACGGACACTGCCACCAGAAAGCGAGCGTCGGAACGGCCGGCACGGTGAGCGCCCTCCGCGGCATTCCCGGCTGCGACGTATCGGAAGTTGACGCCGGATGCTGCGGCATGGCCGGATCGTTCGGCTTCGAGAAAGAGCACTACGACCTCTCCATGCAGATCGGCCGGCAGCGCCTCTTCCCGGCCGTGGAGGCTGCGCTCGGCGAAACCTGGGTCGTCGCGCCCGGCGTGAGTTGCCGCCAGCAAATTGCTGCCGGCACCGGCAAGCGCGCCCTCCACACGGCCGAGGTCCTGGCCGCCGTTCTGGGGCTTTTAGATGCGCCATGAGTGACGACCACATGACTCCCGATGCGTTCCGCCGCCATGGCCACGACATGATCGAGTGGATCGCGCGCTACATGGAAGAGGTGGAACGCTACCCGGTGCGCAGCCGCGCCGAGCCCGGTGACATTTTCAACGCCCTCCCGGCGGCGGCGCCCGAAACCGGCGAGCCCTTCGAGGACATGATGCGCGATGTCGAGCGCATCCTGATGCCCGGCATCACCCACTGGCAGTCGCCAAACTTCTTCGCCTACTTTCCCGCCAACAGCTCGGGCCCCGGCATCCTCGGCGAGCTCCTTTCGGCCGGGCTCGGCGTGCAGGGCATGAGCTGGCTCACAAGCCCCGCCTGCACCGAACTCGAGATGCGCGTACTCGATTGGTGCGTCGAGTTGCTGGGCCTGCCGCAAGCATTTTTGTCCGGAGCCGGAGCCGGAGCCGCGACGAGGGGCGGAGGCGTCATCCAGGACAGCGCATCGAGCGCCACACTCTGCGCCATTCTGGCCGCGCGGGAGCGGGCCCAGTTGAACGAAAGCGCCACCGGCAGTGGATCCGGCGGGGTGGGGCCCACCGGCCACGGATCGATGGGCGCGGCGCGGGACCACCTCGTGGCCTACGCATCTACCGAAAGCCACTCGTCCGTGCTGAAGGGCATGCGCGTGGCGGGCTTCTCGGACCATCAGCTGCGCACCGTTGCCGTCGATGGCGCGCTGGCCATGCGGGCGGATGACCTGGCGCGTCAGATGGAGCGCGACCGCGCGGCCGGCCTCATCCCCTTTTTCGTGTGCGCAACCATCGGCACGACCTCATCGAACGCGATGGATCCGCTTCCAGCCATCGGCAACGCCATCCGCGGGCCCGCCGAGCCCACCGCCGAGCCCAGCCACGCACCCGTCTGGCTCCATGTGGATGCGGCCATGAGCGGCACGGCCGCCGTCTGCCCCGAATTCCGCGCCATGCACTGCGGCCTCGAGCACGCCGACAGCTACTGCTTCAATCCGCACAAGTGGATGTTCACGAACTTCGATTGCGATTGCTTTTTTGTCCGCGACCGGAACGCCCTCGTGCGGGCTCTCGCCATCGAGCCCGAATACCTCAAAACCGCCGCGACCGATGTCGTAAACTACCGCGACTGGCAAATTCCGCTCGGTCGGCGCTTCCGCAGTCTCAAACTCTGGTTCGTGCTGCGCCACTACGGCGTGCAAGGCCTGCAGCGGCGCATCCGTGAGCACGTCGCGCTCGCCCAGGATTTCGCTGGTTGGGTAGATGCGAGCTCCTCGTGGGAGATACTCGCCCCGCATCCCCTGAACCTGGTCTGCTTTGCCCACCGCGACGGCAACGACCGGACGCGGGCCATCCTTGAGGCCGTAAATGCCAGCGGCGGGCTGTTCGCATCGCACACCATTCTCGCCGGCCGATACGCTATTCGATTGTGCGTTGGCCAGACCCACACCACGCGCCGCCACGTCGAGGCCGCCTGGGCCGCGTTTGCAGAAGCCAGCAGAGCGGCAGACGTGTCGTAGTTGGGTGGCGTAGCGGGGTGGCCGTGGCGGGGTGGCGTAGCGGGGTCACTCGGCGACGAACGCTACCAAAGGTAGCTTCTCTTCCATTCCCTGAAATGGCGCGATTTTGAGTCTACATTTCTCGGAATAGCCCTATAAGGATCATCCAGGCCGATTTGTTCATTGTCGCGGACGGTCGGCTGCTCAATTTGCGGCGCACAAGGAGGGTGATTTGGCGCGCAGCGGCGTCCTTGTGGC
>JAJCYQ010000079.1 GCA_029262835.1 Bacteroidota bacterium | reverse complement strand
GTTGCCGCCCTGCTGGAAGATCATCGCGCCCGCGGTCGCGCCGAGCGGCTTGCCGGTAATGGCGACCCAGTGTTGGCCGTGAAGCACAGGCTTGGCGGTCTGCTGAGCGCCACCCACTGCGGGCACGACGAGAATGGCGGTGAGCAGCGCGGCGATTGCGCGCGTTCGATGACACATCCGTTGCCTCCGGTAGTCGGCTGAAGTACGACGAGGCGCAGGGTAACGAATGCCGGGTCGGCCGTCGAGGGTAGCCGTGCGCGGACTGTTAGCGGATATATCCGAGATCGCGCAGCCGGGCCGCCATTTCGGCATCGATCTCCACGTTGTCGATGGCGAACAAGGGCTCCTCCCTCGGACCGATCGCGAGGCACTACTGAGACCGCGTCGCCTCGTCGAGAAGAACGATCGAGCTCACGCCAAGACCGAGCGGTCGGGGTTCGGGCGCGAACCGGTCACTAATGAGTTCGAGCACAAGCTCGGTACCTTCAACGCGACAGTCACCGAACGCGATGCGCTCTTTGAACGCATCGCGGACCCGCTGACGCAGCACCCAACAGTCGTTCACGCGGATGCGAAGCCGGTGCCCTCTCGTGTCCACGTAACGAACGAAAAGATCGAGCCCGACGGGCGGGTTGTCCGGATCGATAGGCACGCGCAGGGCTCCGCTGGGCGTTGTCCAGCGGACAGGCAGCCCGTCCCGGGTCCACTCTACAGGCCGAAAGCCGCTGATCTCCACGCCGTGTATCAACTCGGCCGCGGGCATGATGATGTTGAGAGGGCCTACGCTGCCTTCGTCTGCGTAGGCAAGCCGCAGAATCGGCCCGGTCGGGGTCGACTCCACCGCGAACACCTCCACTTGATTGTGTCCCTGAAGAAATGCCTCTTCCGGCACGACCACCGCCCAGGGACTCGTCCCCGCTCCACCAACCCCGAGCGTTGCCTGGGTCGTCGCCGCTATGACCCCATTCATTGCAACGGCAAGTTCAAAGGTTCGCCCGCCATCGGCTGCATCCTCGGCCGCCGTCACGCGCCCGCTCACCCGAGCAGGAAGGAATCCCGACGCCAGTGCAACGCTGGAGAATATGGTCGGATGGTCCAGCGTCACGCTGGTCGCACCGTCGTCATCACGACGGAATTCCTCGACTCCACGACCCACAAGCTGCTGATCCAGGGGACTCGCGCCTCGTCGCAGTGGGTCTCCGGCCCGACCAAACAACTCCAATTTGCGATCAACCGTCGCGTCTCTCCCCGCAACAACATCGGCGACGGGAAAGCTACTTCGACGGTGAGCTGCTCCCTGCAGCATCGTCTTGTGTAGCCGCTTGGGATCGGGCTCGCGCAGCAACGAGCTACCATCGACTGACCAGCCGAGATCAGCGTCGAGAACGTCTGCGATCGTCGGCAAGATATCAACCGTTTCCGCGTTGCGATCGTCGATGCGGCCCCTTCTCTGCCCCGGCGTCTTGACGATCAACGGAACGGATAGGATATCGGCATAGTTGGATGAGGTCGGATCCTTGAACGCATCACCCGGCAAGAAGCTGGCCCCGTGATCCGCTGTCACCACGACCAATGAGTGCTCGTATAGGCCCGTCTCCTTGAGCCGCGCCACAAGTTCGCCCAAGAGTCCGTCGACATGTGCCAGCTGCAGCAGATGCTGTTGGTAGACCTCGCGGATCGTCGAGGGCTCATCTACCCAGAGCCCATTGGACTCAAGGGCGTGGCGTCCCGCGTCGAGCAAATAGGAGCGACCAGACGGCAGGAACTCATACGGCTCATGCGGTAGCAGTACGTGCGCGAAGTACAGCGCTGGTTGGCGCTCCGATCCGATCGCCGCGACGAAGGCGTTGAACCCCGCACGCCGATCGTTGTCCCTTCGAGCAACCCATCGCTCGGTCCAGTTCCAGCGTGTTTGGCCCTCTCGCCATTCGGAATACTCGCGCCGCAAGTGTTCACTGGCAGAAACTCCGAAATTCTTCCAGTTGTCCGTCAGCGGGGGCAACCGAGCTGACCACTCCGGTGGGACCACAACGTGTGCGTAAACGACGGCCAGATCCGCAAGTTCCGCACGCACGCGGTACGACAGTCGCTGAGCGATCGATCCGCACACCTCGGCCGGACACAATTGCGTAACCGGCTCCTCCACCCTCATCGAGTAGCGCGGATGCATCAGGGAAAACAAGTTATCCGGGTAGTCGAGCCAACTTGGGAGCCGCTTGGTTCGATCGGGGTATTGCCCCGTCAGAATCGCGGGAACCGCCCAAGCCGACTTGTTTCCAACCGCGCTGGCATTCCGGTACCACGTTCCATCGCCTGCTAGCGCGGCGAAGTTCGGATACAGGGCCGGGTCGATTCTACGCTCGCCGTTCATCAGCGAAGCCACCGGCAGTTGATCGAAAACGATCAGCACGACGGGCGTCTCGGATTGCTCCAACACGGAGGCGACAGTCTCAACCTGCTTGGGGAACACGATCTTCCAGATCGCAGGCTTCAGCAGGAACATGGACGGAAAGATCAAAACGCCTGCAGCCAGGAACGTGCCGAACGTCTGCAGGGTCGAGGAACGCGCATGCGCAACTGCCGCAACGATACCCAGCACCAGGCTGAGAGCCGCCAGCGGCCATGTCGCCACCGCGTCCGCCACCCCTAGCTGCTTGAACACCTGCACCGCGAACAAAGCGACCAGCAGCGCAACGAAGATGTCGGTGACACGATCCTGGGAATCCCTGCCAAAGAGGCCCGCCAGCCAGGCGCACCCCACCCCAAGCAACGGCATCCCGACGGAGAGAATCGCCGTCAGCGCCAGGATGTCGGCCCACGTCGCACGATGAGCGACGAAGAACTCCGGATACTCTGAGACCAAATGGTACAACGGCTGGGCCACGGCTGGCCCGGTCAAACCCAGCAACACCAACGCTGACGCTCCGAGCGATCTGGTTGGGGGAAGTTCCTGTGTCCTCATGGCAACACTAGCTTGGCGCCTCTGCGTGCGAGTTGCGAGCGAAGTACATAACCCTCTGGCCATCCATCAGCTCAAGTTGCTCAGTCACGTCGAAGCGCGAGCGCAGGCACTTCTCGAAGTACCGCTGCTCGTAGTCCGTGTAGATATCCGTCTTATTGCGAAGCAGCTTCTTGACCATTGGGTCTTGCTTGCTAACAAACTCGATAACAAGATCTGCACCGAGATCGGCGAGCCACTCCACGAACTCGTGTAGTGGGACATTGGCGGTAAGCACCACGTGGTGAATCAGCGCCAGCGACAGCACCAGGTCCGGACGCCCCCTTCGCGGCAGACTCCGGCGCTCGAGCCCGCGCCAGCCGAGATCCGGCACGGGATCGGCCAGATTCCCCACGAGTGGCAGCACGTTAGAGCAGCGCGCCTTAGCGAGCCGCTGGTACAAACGCTCGATAGACATCTGATCGGCGTCAAGCGCGACGACATAATCGGAGTTCTCAGCTGCAATCACCGAGTAGAGGCCCGTATTACAGCCGAGGTCCCAGACGAGTCGCCGGCGCTGGCCGATGGCATGGCGCACAAACGTCTCCTTGCGTGCCTGGTCCCTGGCGTCGTAATGCCCGGTGTCGATGTACTCGGACCACTCCGATCCACCCGCCGGCGCCGGCAGCCGCCGAATAGTCTTCTGCAGTTGCCGAACGTTGGCTCGTATCAGCTCAACGGGGAACCCCGCGGTCTTGAGTTCACCTTTCACGTCGAAACTAGTATCGGCGAACCGCGCTTTCATCTTCGCCTGCAATACGACGTGTTTAAGAACGCCTGGCCGCAAATAGTCACGCAGTGACATCAGACCCATGCAAGATTCTGCGTCGATGCCGTCGATGCTGCCGCGAAGCCACGGCCGATACGAGACCCCTCTGTGGGCCTGCAGGAGTAGCGGATACAGGAACATCTCGCAGAACTGTCGGTAGCCCGCCCAGGCGGATCCTACTTCCATTCGCTCGAAGGACGGGATGTCTATGAAGACGGGAGCGCAACCCTGCCACTGGATGTTGAAAGAAGAGGAGTCCTTCAGGATGAGATCTTCCTGAAGCGCCGCCAGCAGCAGGTCGACATGCAGTAAGGCGGCGTCCCGCAGCATACTGAAGGACCACTCATAGGGATACGAAACGAACGGAACGCTGTCGTGCCGCAGCACGCCCCCCCACGGTTCAGCACTCGCGGGCATCGGAACCGCGCCATCCTCGAGCCGTACCGTACGAACGATTTGACCCTGCGCCTGCCTCTCGGCAAAGAACTGCGAGGCCGACAAAGCCTCCCAATCCTGCAGGGCCTCGGCGTTCAGAGCACGATAGACCGCGCCATCGTGGTAGAAGATACGTGCCTTACGGTCGCGGAACGACCCGGGTTCGATCAGCACATCGCTCACCGCCACCTCTACGCCGGTGCCTACGAGGGCTGCTCGGGCTTGTCCGACCTACCGAACAAGGATGTGATTCGGTGCCAGTACATCTTGACGATTACGGCCAGACCGGCGACACCCCCTAGCAGTACCTGGATCACGAGGCTCCCTGCAGCCGGGTCGATGTACGCATACGCGGGGCGCTCTGTGAACAACACGAGCCAGCCTGCCGCCAGCACCAACAAGAAGACTCTCTTCATCGTCCGTCCGGATTCGTTTGGTGGAAACGCGGGCCTACCCAGCTCGACCGGAGACGCCGGCGCGCATGTCGCGTCGCGATCTCAGCCGCAGACAACGATACTAGCCCATCTCCAGGGTCGCCCACGAGGCCTCGGATAGAAACCTCCCCGCGGCCGCTTGCCGGGTACGACGACGTTGTAAGGACGCTCCACGAGATCCAGGACAAGGCTCTACGTCCGCTGGCTCATGCCAACACCGGTGAGACCAGCGATGGCGGCGGGGATCCAGCCGGCGCTAGGCGTTACCGACGCCACCCAGCCCTCGTCGTCGACGGCCTGAATCGACTTGATTCCAGCGTGGAGATCGGCCTCGAACTGTTCCACTGTCGCCGACCCCTCGGCGGGATCGACGCCTCCGGCGGGAAGTGGAGGTCGCCGTAGTAGGGTCACGATCGGCGAAGGCAAGGTTCATTGCCTGATACAGCGCGTACACGTATCGCGAACCGTCATGGCCTGTCGAGACGACGTCGAGCTACTCTCCTGCGAACCGCGAACAAGCTCGTCGACGAGGCCAAAGTAGGACTCCGGCGCGGCGCACGCACCTAGCGCCAGCAGCGCCACGACGGGTGCGGTACCCCGGACTGGTCGACGCCCAAAACTCATCACCCAGTCGACTCCGGCGTCCCTACTCGATCTCGACGACCATCTCGATCTCGACCGCGATATTACGCGGTAACGAGACCATGCCCACCGCGGCGCGGGCGTGCTTGCCGCGCTCA
>JAJCYQ010000078.1 GCA_029262835.1 Bacteroidota bacterium | reverse complement strand
CGGCGTCGGCGACGGCGCTCTCAGCCCCCCGCCCCGCCAGCGCCCGTATATCCAAAGAGCGTGTGTAAACCGGTCGTGCTGTCCGGGCTGCTGCCGCCCGTGAGGCCTGGGCCTTCGCCGCCTCCTGCGTCGCCAAACACCCGGTTCTGCGCGTGTACCACCTGTACGTCCTGCCAGGCATTGCCCGCCGCCTGGTATCGCATGAGCGTGAGCGGAAACGCATCCCGGAAGGCGCGGGGCGTGATCACCGTGCCGTGCGTACCCTCCGCAAGGCGCCCCACCATGATTTCCGGGGTCATCTCGTAGAGCGGCCGGCCCGTCAACAGGTCCGTAAACGGCATGCCAGCGAGCGTCAGCGCCATGCGCTCCGGTTCGGCGCCGTAGCGCGAAACGGCATCCGGCCACCCGGCGGCCCCGAACGTGTATTCGAATGCGCCCGGTGAGTGCGACAGGAAGGCCGACAAATCCGAGTTCCAGGCACCCACCGGCAGGCGTCCAGCCATCGGGCTCGCATCCCCGCCAAATGCCGCGCTCCCCGCTCCCGAATCCTGGGCACGTGCGGTGGAAACCGGCGCCCAGCCGAGCATCCCCCAGATAAAACATGCGGCCAGGCCGGCGCGAGTGAAAGCCAGGCCCGTGCGCATGGCGGCCCGTAACGCGAGTGCGCCGCGCCCGGTCATTCCGGAAAGAGCCCGAAGAGGCGCGACTCAATGCGGCTGACCATTTCCTGCCGATGCTCCTCGACGTTCACAAAGTCCAGCTCATCCACATCGATGATGATCTTGTTGCCGAGGTCGTAGCGCCCCACCCAGTCCTCATAGTGCTTGTTCAGCCGCTGCAGGTATTCGATCCGGATGGTCGATTCGAATTCCCGGCCCCGTGACTGGATATGGTCGACGAGCGTGGGCACGCCCGCGCGCAGGTAGACGAGCAGATCAGGCGGGCGGAGGTAAGAGGCCATGATTTCGAAGAGCGCCACGTAGTTTTCGTAGTCACGCGCTGGCATGAACCCCATTTCGTAGAGGTTTCGCGCGAAAATCTCGGCATCCTCATAGATGGACCGGTCCTGCACCACGCTGTGCGCCGCCTGCTCAATGCGACGCTGGTGCTCGAAGCGACTCGACAGGAAGAATACCTGCAGATTGAACGACCAGCGCTGCATATCGTCATAAAAATCAGACAGATATGGGTTGTCGTCGACCCTCTCGTAGAACGCTTCCCACTTGAAATAATCGGACAGAACGCGCGTCAGCGAGCTCTTGCCCGCGCCGATATTGCCGGCAATGGCGACGTATTTTTTTCCGTGGTGGGCCACTTGGCAGCCAGGGTTTGAAGAGCAGGTTGATACCGCATGGAAGGTACGGCATGGCAGCCGCCCGGATCAATGCGCTTCCGTATCTTCCGGGCTTCGCACCATGCATCACAGACGAGTGCCCCAGAGCATGCCTAAACGCCCGAATCCCGCCGATCGCGGATCTTACAATCCTGCAGAAATCGAATCCCGCTGGTACGCCCACTGGCAAGACCACGACCTTTTTCGGACCCATGCCGATTCCGGAAAGGAGCCGCATGTAATTGTCATGCCGCCGCCGAACGTGACTGGACGGCTGCACATGGGCCACGCCCTGCAGGACACGGTGCAGGACGCTCTGACGCGTATTCGTCGCATGCAGGGCATGGAGGCGCTCTGGGTGCCGGGCATGGACCACGCCGGCATTGCTACGCAGAACGTGGTCGAAAAGGCGCTCAAGGAGAAGGAAGGAAAGAACCGCCACGACCTGGGCCGGGAAGCCTTCCTCGAAAAAGTCTGGGAATGGGTCCATGAATATGGCGGCATTATTCTCGACCAGAAGCGGCGTCTGGGCGACTCGTGCGACTGGTCGAAGGAGCGCTTTACGATGGATGAGGGCTTCTCGCGCGCCGTGCAGGATGTTTTTGTCCGACTCTACAACGAAGGTCTGATTTATCGCGGCGAGTACCTCATAAACTGGTGTCCAGTCGACATGACCGCGCTCAGCGACGAAGAGGTCGACAATGTGGAGCGCAAGGGGCATCTCTGGTATGTCCGCTATGACCTGGTCGATGCAGCGGGCAGCATCACGGTCGCGACGACGCGCCCGGAGACCATGCTCGGCGATACGGCCATTGCCGTGCATCCGGAGGACGAGCGGTACACGGACCTCGTAGGACAGCGTGTCCGTCTGCCGCTGACGGATCGCACCATTCCCATCATCGCCGATGACTACGTGAAGAGCGATTTCGGTGCCGGGGCGCTCAAAATCACGCCAGGACACGACAAGAACGACTTCGAGATCGGGCAGCGCCACGGGCTCGAGGTCATTGGCGTCATTGGGCCGGATGGCCGCATGAACGAACTGGCTGGGCCCTACGAAGGGCTGGACCGGTTCGAGGCGCGGAATCGCTTAGTCGAAGACCTCGAGGCGGCAGGCGTACTCGAGCGCGTTGAGGAATACCGCGCTACCGTCCCCGTGTCGAGCCGCTCGAAGGCCATCATTGAGCCGCTCATTTCCAGGCAGTGGTTCGTGCGCATGGAGCCGCTCGCCAAGCCGGCGCTCGAAGCCGTGCGCGACGGCCGCATCCGCTTTCACCCCAAGCGCTGGGAGAACGAATACTTCCGCTGGCTCGAGAACATCCGGGACTGGACCATTTCGCGGCAGCTCTGGTGGGGCCACCGGATTCCGGTCTGGTATTTTGTAGATGCGAACGGCGAGATCGACGAATCGCGTCCGTTCGTGGTATCGGTTGAGCAGCCCGAGTCCGGCATGGTGCAGGACCAGGACGTGCTCGACACCTGGTTTTCGTCCTGGCTCTGGCCCTTTGCCACGCTTGGCTGGCCCGAGGAGACGGACGATCTGCGTAAATTCCACCCAGGTTCGGTGCTGGTATCCGGGTACGATATCCTGTTCTTCTGGATTGCCCGCATGATCATGGCTGGCATGCACTTCACGGGAGAGGTGCCCTTCCGGGACATTTTCATCACCGGCATGATCAAGGACAAGCAGGGGCGGTGGATGTCGAAGAGCCTCGGCAACGGGATCGATCCGCTCGACATGATTGAGCAGTACGGCGCCGATGCTGTCCGCTTCAGCCTGACGGTGCTCTGCGCCCAGGGACAGGATATCAAGCTGGATCCCACGAAGTTCGAGATGGGGCGCAATTTCGCCACCAAGATCTGGAACGCGTTCAACGTGTTCGGCCAGTTCATGGAGGCGGGCACGTCGTACACGCGCCAGCGCACGTTCGCCGAGCTCGACCTTGTGGAGCGCTGGATGCTGACGCGGCTTGCCGAGACCATCGAGGGCATTGAAGAAGACCTGGAGCGCTACCGCCTGAACGAAGCGGCCATGCGGGTGTACACGCTCTTCTGGGGCGATTATTGCGACTGGTACCTGGAGCTCATCAAGCCGCCCGCGGGTGAGCGAATGGACGAGGACCGGATTGCGCTCGCGCTCGACATCTACGAGACCATGCTGCAGCTTCTGCACCCGTTCATGCCGTTCATCACGGAAGAGCTCTGGGTGCACGTGCGCCCGCGCGGGGACGGCGACGTGTGCATGACGAGCGCGTGGCCATCGGCGAGCGCCCACGAGCGCGACGCGGCCGATTCCGCGCGGTTCCAGGCCATGCAGGAACTGATTTCGGGCATTCGCAACATCCGCGCGCAGTACAACGTGCCGCCGACGCAGGAAATCCTGGCGACGCTGTCGGTCGAAAAGGACATGGTAGATGCCATTTCGGAGCACCGGGTGTACTTCAGCCGCCTGGCGCGCGTCAGCGATCTCGAGGTCGGCGTGGGGCTTGAGCGCCCGAAGGCGGCGGCATCTGTCGTGGCGGGCCGAAACGAGGTATATGTACCGCTTACCGGCATGATTGACCTCGATGTGGAGCGCGAGCGCCTCGAGAAGGAGATGGCCCAGAAAGAGGGCTTTTTGGCAGGCGTCGAGCGCAAGCTGGCCAACGAGCAGTTCGTTTCCCGCGCCCCGGACGACGTCGTAGCGCGCGAGCGCTCGAAGGCCGACGACGCCCGCGCCGAACTCGTTCGCCTGAAGGCGTCGCTCGCGGAATTGGAATAGAAGCGGCAGTTTGCGATTTACTCAGCTTGGTGATTAAATTTACTCAACGAACTGAGTAAATCGTCATGAAGCCTACATTCGTACGAGATCAGGCCCGGGTGCTCGAGAAGAGACTGGAGGAGCCGCGCCGGTTCATGCAGATGGTCGTGGGTCCGCGCCAGACGGGAAAAACGACGCTCGTTCGCCAGGTGGCAGATCGTATTGGCATGCCGACGGCCTATGCGAGCGCCGACGAGCCTACGCTCCAGGGGCGAGGTTGGATTGACGAGCAGTGGACTGCAGCACGCATTCGCGCTCGATCTGGAAACGCCGTTGTGCTCATTCTGGATGAGATCCAGAAGGTATCCTCCTGGTCCGAAACCGTAAAGCGGCTCTGGGATGAGGATACGCGGAGCCAGACAGATGTCCGCATTGTGCTGCTCGGGTCCTCACCCGTACTTATCCAGAAAGGCCTTTCGGAGAGCCTCGCGGGTCGCTTCGAAGTCATCCACGTGCCCCATTGGTCCTATGTTGAAATGAATGACGCATTCGGCTGGGACCTTGACACGTATATATTCTTCGGCGGCTATCCGGGCTCGGCCGCGCTTATTTCCGATGTCGAGCGCTGGAAGCGCTACATTCTCGACGCGCTGGTCGAGACGGTCATTTCGCGCGACCTGCTGCTCACGACGCGCGTCGACAAACCGGTGTTGCTCCGACGCCTGTTCGATCTGTCCTGCAGTTATTCGGGGCAAATCCTGTCCTACAACAAAATGATGGGACAACTACAGGATGCAGGAAATACGACCACATTGGCCCATTACCTGGATCTGCTTTCCGGTGCCGGGATGATTCGTGGCCTCGAAAAGTATGCGGGCCAGGTGGTGCGGCGACGGGCATCGAGTCCCAAGCTGCAGGTGCTGAACACGGCGCTCATGGGTGCGCAGTCAGATTATGTCGATCTGGCCGCGGCGCGGTCCAATGCGTCGTCCTGGGGCCGCATTGTGGAGTCCAGTGTCGGGGCTCACCTCATCAACGGCCTTACGGGTTCGTCTGCAAACGTATTCTACTGGAGAGATCGCGACCGGAAAGTTGATTTCGTGGTTGAATCTGGTTCCAACCTGCTCGGCATTGAGGTCAAAAGCAGCATGACGGGCGGAGGTCTACCGTCCACGCGGGGAACCGGCGCGTTCCTGTCTGCTTTCGACGGCGCCCAGGTCCTCGTTGTCGGCGGGAGCGGTATGCCGCTTGATGAGTTTATGCGCATCCCGGTCCCTGAACTCCTTACATGATGACTCACTCTGGCCGATTCCTGTGAACGTCCTCGGCATATCGTGCTGGTACCATGACTCGGCGGCGTGTCTCATCGTGGACGGCCGGATTGTGGCGGCGGCGCAGGAAGAGCGCTTTACGCGCAGGAAGCACGATGCGGCTTTTCCGCTGAACGCTACGAACTACTGTCTGGAAGCGGCCGGGCTGTCGGCGGGCGAACTCGACGCCGTCGCGTTCTATGACAAGCCCTTCCTGAAATTTGAGCGGCTCCTCGAAACGTACGTTTCGTACGCTCCGCGCGGCTTTCCGTCGTTTCTGAAGGCCATGCCGCTCTGGCTGAAGCAGAAGCTCTGGATTCCGGATCTCATTCGGCGGGAGCTTGGCTATGAGGGTCAGATTTTCTACCCGGAGCACCACGAAAGCCATGCGGCGAGTGCCTTTTTCCCGTCGCCATTCGACGAGGCGGCGTTTTTGACCATTGACGGGGTCGGCGAGTGGGCCACGACCTCGTGGGGCCGGGCGCGCCGGGCAGGCTCTGGCGGGCCTTCCGCGCAATCGGCGCCAGCCGCGCTCGACATTCTCGCTGAGCAACACTTTCCGCATTCTCTTGGGCTGCTCTACAGCGCGTTCACGTATTTCTGCGGGTTCAAGGTCAACTCGGGTGAATACAAACTGATGGGGCTCGCGCCGTACGGCGAGCCGCGGTATGTGGACCAGATTCTGGAGCACCTCATCGACGTGAAGCCTGACGGCTCGTTTCGACTGCACATGGACGCGTTCACGTTCGCGCACGGACTCACCATGACCGGACGCCGGTTCGAGGAGCTCTTCGATGGACCGCGCCGCGCGGCGGAATCGCCGCTCACCCAGCGCGAGAAAGATCTGGCGCGTTCTGTGCAGGAAGTGACCGAGCGCATCGTGCTGGCCATGGCGCGGCATGTACACGCGGAAACTGGTCAGGAAAACCTGTGCCTGGCGGGCGGCGTCGCGCTCAACTGCGTGGCAAACGGGCGCCTGCTGCGCGAAGGACCGTTCAAACAGATCTGGATTCAACCCGCGGCGGGAGATGCCGGCGGGGCGCTCGGCGCGGCCTCGGCCGCGTGGCACCTGGCGCTCGGCGGCGCGGGAGCATCCAGCCAGAGTGGGGAGCCTCGTCGCGACCACATGCACGGCGCTCGGCTCGGCCCGTCCTACTCGGAGCCGGACATCCGTCGCGCGCTTGGTGAGGCCGGAGTTCCTGGAGAGGCCGTGACCGCCGCATCTACCGAACAGATTCTGGCCCGAACGGCTGCGCTGCTTGCCAGCGGCCACGTGGTCGGGTGGTTCCAGGGCCGCATGGAATTCGGGCCGCGTGCGCTCGGCGGTCGGTCCATCCTGGCCGATCCGCGTGGCGAGGACGTGCAGCGCACGGTGAACCTCAAAATCAAGTTTCGAGAAAGCTTCAGGCCGTTCGCGCCGAGCGTCCTGGCCGAGCGGGCGGACGACTGGTTTGACCTGTGGGGCGAAGAAAGCCCGTACATGCTGCTCGTGGCAGACGTCCTGGGCGCGCTGTCGGACGGGGCCGGAAACAATCGGATTCCTGCCGTTACCCACGTCGACGGATCGGCCCGCGTCCAGACGGTATCGGAGCGCGACGATCCTGTTTTTCACGCCCTGCTCAGCGCATTCGAGCGCGAAACGGGGTGTCCGGTTCTTGTCAACACGAGTTTCAATGTCCGCGGAGAACCCATTGTCTGCACGCCGTCCGACGCCATTACCTGTTTTCTTGACACGCACATGGACGTGCTGGTCATGGAGAACATCCTGGTCGAAAAGCGGCTCATTCCGGGAGCGGAGAACGATATCAAAACCGCTGAGGCCATTGCGGCGAAGTATGGACTCGATTGATGCAGCGCTCCGCGTAGCGCCCCCCGGTGCGCCCCTGGCGAGGCTGCACGTCGCCTTCCTGGCCAGGCTCCGCGTCGCCGTCCTCGTCGTATTCCTGGTCACCCTCGCCTCGGGATGCACTTCCGAGCCGGACGGCCCCCGCGTTGCCGTGCACGACGTCACCTACCGCGAACTCGCGGGCGGCGCCCGTATCCTGACCGGGCGGGTCGAAAACCTCTCGGACCGGCACATTCCTGTCGTCCAGGTGCAGGTCTCGCTCTTCGATGAGCGGAATTTCCTGACCGGACAGGTGGGCATCCTGGTGCACGATATTCCTGTCGATTCGTCGCGCGCCTTCCGCGAGCCCATCCGTCACGAAGCGGACATCCGGAGCGCGCGCGTGCGCTCGGTACTCGTGCCGTAGCGCGGGCAACATATTTCGGCGGCCGCATCGCAAATAACGAGAATGCGAACGTTATTGAAGGTGTGGAGTCACGTCTGCTCATACCGCCCGAACAGCGCATGGAGGAATCTTTCCGGATTCCGATTGTCGCGACACTCGTGTTCATTTTGACCATGGTGGCCGTTTTTTATCTCGGCAGGCAGGTTTCAGGGTACTATCAGCCGGTTTTTGAGGGCGGCGGCGTGGCATTCGAAGAACGCGCGTGATATGTTTGGGGTGAACCGGACCCCAAGCACCATGATCACGCGAAGAAACTTCCTCGGCCGAACCGGCCGCGTCGCGAGTGCCGGCATGGCCGTCGCATCGCTCAATCCCCTGCACGTTCCCGAACTGCTGGACCGGCTGTCCACCTGGGGCGGCACGCCACGAGAAATTGCCCGCGACGAGTCGTTCTGGCGCGAAGTGCAGCAGGCGTTCACGGTCGACCGATCGCTCGTCAACCTGAACAATGGCGGCGTGAGTCCGGCGCCAGCCAGTGTGCAGGAGGCCATGAAGCGCCATCTGGATTACTCAAACGAGGCGCCAACGTACACCATGTGGCAAATTCTGCAGCCGCAGAAGGAAGCCGTGCGCCAGCGCCTGGCTCGGCAATTCGGCGCCGACAGCGAGGAAATTGCCATTGTGCGCAATGCCTCGGAGGGCCTGCAGATCTGCCAGCTCGGCATTGATCTCCAGCCCGGCGACGAGGTGCTGACCACGACGCACGACTACGGCCGCATGATCACGACCTTCAAGCAGCGCGAGCGCCGCGATGGCGTGGTGCTCAAGCAGTTCCCGCTGCCCATCCCGGCCGAGGATGACGACGAAGTCGTACGCCTGTTCGAAGAGAACATTACGCCGCGTACGAAGGTCATTCTGATGTGCCACATCGTGAACATCACCGGGCAGATCCTGCCGGTCAAGCGCGTTGTGCACATGGCGCGCGCCCGGGGCATTCCGGTCATTGTGGACGGCGCGCACTCGTTCGCCCATTGGGACTTCAAGCACGCCGACATGGACTGCGATTATTACGCGACGAGCCTGCACAAATGGCTCCTCGCGCCGCACGGCACCGGTATGCTCTACGTGCGCAAAAACAAAATCAAGGATCTCTGGCCCATGATGGCGGCGCCCGAGAGCAAGGACGAAGACATCCGCAAGTTCGAAGAAATCGGGACGCACCCGCTGGCGAACTTCATTTCCATTGGCGATGCGCTCACATTCCACCAGGGCATTGGCGCGAAGCGGAAAGAGGAGCGGCTGCGCTACCTGAAAGACACGTGGGCCGAGCGCCTGCTCGAGCACGACCGCGTACGGCTGCACACGTCCATGAAGCCGGAATACGCGTGCTGTATTGGTACGGTCGAAATTACGGGCATCGATACGTCGGCCGTAGGGCGCTACCTGTGGGGCGAGCACCGGATTATTGCGACCCCGATCAAACACGCCGAATTTGAAGGCCTCCGCGTGACAGCGAATGTCTACACGACGATGGAGGAGATTGACCGGTTTGTAGACGCCATGCTCCACATTGCCAATAACGGCATGCCGTCCAAGTACGCGTGAATCGGGTAGATGCGCCGGCCGCGGACGTGATCATCGTGGGCGGTGGGCTGGTGGGTCTGGCCACGGCCCATGCGCTCCTGTCGGCACCCGGCGTGCGTCGGATTACGGTTCTTGAGAAGGAATCGGTCGTGGGCGCCCATCAGTCAGGGCGCAACAGCGGCGTGCTGCACAGCGGTATTTACTACACGCCCGGTTCACTCAAGGCGGAGCTCTGCCGAGACGGGCGCGCCCGCATGGTGGCATTTGCCGAGACCCGCGGCGTGGCGCACGAGACGTGCGGCAAGGTGATTGTGGCGACGACACCCGAGGAATGCGACCGCCTGCACGGGATTGCGGCGCGGGGCAAGGAAAACGGCGTACGCGCCGAGCTCGTAGGTCCGCGTCGACTGCGCGAACTCGAGCCGGCGCTCGACGGCATGGAGGGCATTCATGTGCCGGATGCGGGCATTATTGACTACGTGGCGGTGTGCCGCGCGCTGGCGGAAGAAATTACGGGCGCCGGTCACCTGGTGGTGACCGGCGCCCGTGTCACGGCCATTGACCGCGAGGGCAGCGAAACGGTCGTGCGGGCGGAGACGGCGGGTGTCAGTACCGGTGGGGCCAACTCCGGTGGGGCGGCCGAATCGGCCACCTACCGGGCTCCACTGCTGGTGTGCTGTGCAGGCCTCCACGCCGACCGTCTGGCGCGGCTCGCGGGCCTTGACCCCGGCATGCAGATTGTGCCCTTCCGCGGCATGTACTACGAGCTCACCCCACAGGCCCGCAGCTATTGCCGAAACCTGATCTACCCCGTGCCCGATCCTTCGTATCCCTTTCTAGGCGTTCACTTTACGCGTATGACAGATGGCCGCGTCGAAGTCGGTCCGAATGCCGTGCTGGCGACCGCCCGCGAAGGGTATGACTTCGGTACGTGGAGCGTGCGGGATCTCGCGGAAGCCGTTCGCTGGCCCGGATTCCGTGCGCTCAGCCGCCGACACTGGCGCAAAGGAGCGTACGAAATCGGCCTTACGCTCTCGAAGCGTCGCTACGTACAGGCCGTGCGCAAACTCGTGCCGGACGTTACGGAAGCGGATCTTCTGCCGTGCCGCTCGGGTATCCGGGCGCAGGCGCTCGACGCCGAGGGCAACATGGTCGATGATTTTGTGATGCTTGAAACAGACGGGCAACTCCATGTCTGTAACGCGCCCTCGCCCGCGGCCACTGCAAGCCTGGCTATCGGCGCGTACATTGCCCGCCGCGTCACGGCGCGCCTGTGACCGCACGGGCAATGGACTCGAGCACCGACCGCCGACAACATTTCAGAAACTCAGACGAAAAGAACCCATGGCCTGGATTGAAACCATACACGAGACCGACGCCGACGGCGAACTGAAAGAGATCTACGACGAGATCATGGGCGCGCGCGGCAAGATGTCCAACATCATGCGCGTCCACAGCCTGAACCCGGAGGCCATGAAGCGGCACATGGATTTCTATTTGACCATCATGTTCGGGCGCTCCGGGCTGCGCCGCGCCGAACGCGAACTCATTGGTACGGTCGTCTCGGTAGCCAACGCGTGCCCATACTGCAAGCATCACCATGCCGAAGCATTGAACTTCTACTGGAAGGACGACGACCGGATTGGGCGTCTACTGGAGGACTACCGCACGGCCAATCTCTCGCCGCGCGAACTGGCTATTGCCACCTTCTCGGACGAACTGACCCGCAACCCGGGTGCGGCAAGCGAGGAAAAAACGGCGGCGCTTCGCGAACACGGTCTCTCGGACAAGGATATTCTCGATGCCACGCTCATCACGGGGTACTTCAATTTCGTCAATCGCGTGGCGCTCGGGCTTGGCGTCGAGTTCAGCGAGGAGGAAATGCAGGGCTTCAACTATTGACAGTAAGGAAATGAAGAAGGGCGGGGCGCCACCGGCGCCCCGCCCTTCTTACTTCGACAAGGTGTATCAGTCTCCCGATCCCTTCGCATCCATACTCATGGGACCTGCGCCGAAATAGGCAATAATGAGGGCAGCGCCACCCATGGCCATGTCCTTCATCATCATCATCATGGCAATCTGGTCAGCACCGGCGTTGGGCGCGTGCACGAGGAGAGCCGTGGGAATAAGGAACGCGGCCAGTATGAGGCCGCCCATTTTGGCCTTGAAACCGGCCAGCACGCTAAGTCCGCCTACGAGCAGCATGGCGCCCGTCAGATAGACGAAGAAAGTGGGGGCAGGAAGGAAGGACGGTACCATGCCGACCATGTTGCCTGCGTCGCCGAAATGGGCGAATCCAGTCATGATAAAGATGGCCGCGAACAGGATGCGACCTACCAGGGGTGCGTACTGCATGTGAGTGACTCCTCTGTTTGTTGGTGGGTAGTGTGGCTGTTATTACGAAATTCATAGCAAAAGCACAAGCGAATGCCTGTTGTAACAGACGCATGCCCTTTGCGCTCCTATGGGTGCACCGTTCACGCACAACGTTACATTATGCCCCAATTCAAGCAGAGAGCCCTTTACCGCCTGGCAACGGCCTCATTCCTCGCTCTCCTCCTCGCACAGACTGTCAGCGCCCAATCTGTTGAACGCTTCAAACAATTTGGCTGGGAGACCGATTTCTCGAAATCGAATGTGGACCTGTCGTCCATCCAGGTCAATCTTCCACGCGACGGCATTCGCTCCATCGACAATCCGAAGTTCGTCTCGCAGGCCAGTGCCGCCGACTGGCTGGACGAGCGCGAGCCGGTTCTCTCGCTCGAAGTGAATGGCGAGGCGCGCGCGTATCCGCTGCAGATCCTCACATGGCATGAAATCGTAAACGATGAATTCGGCAATACGCCCGTTGCCGTCACCTTCTGCCCGCTCTGCTACAGCGCCATTGCATTTGACCGGCGCATTGACGGGGAAGTCCACGAAATCGGCGTCAGCGGCATGCTGCGTCATTCCGACATGGTCATGTACGACCGCACCACGCAGTCGCTCTGGCAGCAGATCACGGGCGAAGCCATTGCTGGTGAATACACGGGCAAGACGCTCAAGAAGTATCCAGCGCAGATCATTTCCTTCGAGCAGTTCCGGGAGGCCCATCCGGACGCTGCCGTGCTTTCGAAGGACACAGGGATGGACAGGCAGTATGGACGCAATCCGTACCCTGGCTACGACGACATTGACCAGCGCCCATGGCTGTTCGATGGGCGCGGCGACAAGCGCCTGCCACCCATGGAGAAAGTCATTGGACTGACGCTGGACGGTGGCGCCGTCAAGGCGTATCCCCATTCGCTGACGCAGAAGAAGAATGTCATCCACGATACAGTAGACGGCCAGGCTGTTGTCGTTTTCCACACGAAGAAAGGAGCGGCATCGGCCCTTGACCAGGGGCGTATTGCGGGCTCGAAGGATATCGGATCGACCGGCGTATTCAGTCCCATTGTCGACGGCGACGCACTCGAGTTTTCGTTCCGCGACGGGCATTTCCAGGATGCACAGACCGGATCGACGTGGAATATCGCCGGCAAGGCGGTTGAAGGGCCACTCGCGGGCACGCAGCTCGAGCGCCTGACGCACGCCGACGTATTTTCGTTCGCCTGGTTTGTGCTGTATCCCGACACGGGTCTGTATAAAGATTGAGCCGCGAATGCGGATGGGTTATACTGGTGGATGCATCCACCAGTAGCCACACAGCGCCCGTGACACGCAAGAAACAGGTCGGTCTCGCGCCAGGAACCCTGGTTTATACCGGGCCGGAGCGGGATCATGAAATCGCGCTCACACTCATTTCCTATCGGGGCGAAGACTTTGATGAGCGTCCGGTCCCAATTGACGCCGTCCCTGGCGCCATGCTCTCGGATGCGGCCACGACGTGGCTCGACGTCTCGGGCATTCATGATGTAGCTCTTGTCGAAACGCTCGGCGGGCACCTGGATCTGCACAAGCTGGTCATGGAGGACATTGTTCATCCGACCCAGAGGCCGAAGCTCGAGACGTATGACGACGAGTCGCTCTACATTGTGGTCCGCATGCTGTCGGTTGGCGATGGTGCCAGCCCCGGTGCCGACGGTGAGCGCGGCGACGGCAAGCGCGGCGACAGTGGTCCCGATCTGCACATTGATTCCGAGCAGATATCGCTGATCCTGACGCACACGGGTGTCATCAGCTTCCAGGAGCTTCCAGGCGATGTGTTTGAGCCGGTGCGCGCGAGGCTGCGCGCAGGAAAAGGGGTTATCCGCGAAATGGGACCCGATTACCTGGCCTATGCGCTCCTGGACACGGTTGTTGACCATTATTTCCACGTCGTTGAGCACGTGGGCGACCAGATCGATGCGCTCGAGAATGACGTACTGGCCCGGCCTGGAACCGAGACGCTGGCCCGTATCAACCAGTACAAACGCGAGGTGCTCTCGCTGCGCAAGGCCGTATGGCCACTCCGGGAAGTGTTGGGTGGACTCGACCGATCCGATTCGGGGCTCGTGACCGACCGCACGCGTACGTACCTTCGTGACGTCTACGATCATACCATACAGGTGGTGGAAATGCTCGAGACCTACCGCGATTTGCTCGCGGGGCTGACGGATCTTTACATGTCCTCGGTCAGCCTCAAGATGAATGAGGTCATGCAGGTCCTCACCATTGTGGGTAGTATTTTCATCCCCCTCACGTTCGTCGCAGGCATATACGGCATGAATTTCGATGTCATGCCCGAACTGCACTGGGAATACGGGTACTTTGCGGCCTGGGGCCTGATGGCGACCATCGCCGCCGGCCTTCTCATCTTCTTCAGACGGAAAAAATGGATTTGACCCGGCAGCAGGCGTTTCGGTATCTGCAGCGGCAAAGCGCGGCGGCGCAGGAAGCCGCCGCCCAGGACTCGACGGCCCTGACCGGGTCGGCCCAGGACTCGAGTGCCGTCGCGGGATCGATCCAGGACGGGGGAGGCGCGGAAACGCTACTCCCAAACCCGTTCGATACCGCGTTCCAGGAGCAGTTTCTGCACGTTGACCTGTGGATTGGTGCGGCGCAGGGTGCTGTACGGATTGTCATCATCCTGTTCCTGGCCTGGTTCCTCATTCGGATATTCAGCCGGGCCACGGATCGTTGGACCAAACGGTTCGACGAACTGCCCCTGATCCACCCCCGCCGGCAGCGTGCGTTTCTGATCAAAAGCCTGCTGCTCTCCTCCGTACGGTATGTGATCTGGCCACTGGCGTTCATCACCGTGCTTGGACAGTTGAATATCGACGTGGCCGCACTCGTAGCGACCGCCGGCATTGCCGGTATTGCCATCGGCTTCGGGGCCCAGTCGCTGGTCAAGGATGTGATTTCAGGCGTGCTGCTGCTCTTCGACGACAGCATTCACGTTGGGGACCTGGTGCGGATTGGCCAGGAGGAGGGTATTGTCGAGTATATCGGCGTGCGTCTTATCAAAGTGCGGCGTTTCAACGGCGAAATGCTCATGATTCCCGCAGGTGAACTGCGTACGTTCGGGAACCGCTCTATTGATTTTGCCCGTGTCATCGTGAATGTAGGGCTGTCCTACGGCGATGATCACGACCGCGTCATGGCCGTCATGGAGCGCGTGGCGCTCACTTGGGCCGACAGGCACCGCGATATCATCAAGGAAGAAAATCCACTCGTCCACGGCATTACGGACTTCGCTGAAAGCTCGGTCAATGTGCGCGTCGTGGTCATGGTCGTGCCCGGCGAGCAGTGGGAAGCCGAGCGTGAGCTGCGCCGCGACATCAAGACCGCCTTCGACGAGGAGGGTATTGAAATCCCCTTCCCACAGCGGACGCTTCACATCAAAAATCCTGACGCAGGAACCGATGTCGGGCAGCCAGGATCGGAAGCACCATCCAGGTAACGAGGGCGGCTCCGGCGACGAGGTAGCCGGTTGCGGACGTGAAAAAGCGCGTGAACACGGCGCCTGTGTAGCCCATCATGGCGGCCGCATCGAACACCTGCAGCAGGATGAGGCGGGAGAGGTCGACGGGGTTCAGAAGCATGACGCCGAGCAGCGCCTTTTCAATGGGCCATTGGCCGAGGGTTGTGACCATGAGGAGCACGGCTCCATCAAAAAGCACGGCGTAAATGAGCCAGAGTCCGAGCGCCGTACCAATGCCCCGCACGCGGTCCGCCTGCCCGGTCGATACCATGAACGCGGCGGCCACGCTCGTGGTAGTGAGCACCGAGCCGAGTCCGATAAGCGTACCAATGCGAACGCCCTGGTACCATGTGACGCCGCCGTGCCAGGCGAACGGCAGGAATACGCCGAGCGCGAAGCTGGCGACGAGAGGCAGCGCAACACCGGCCATGAGACTGCCAAAAAGTACGCTCCGGCGCACAGGCTGCGTGAGCAGGAGTTCGGTAAACTCGCGCCCGTTATACTGGTGAATGGTTCCAAAAACGAGGCCCACGAGCGGCACGAGCAGGAGCACCACATTGATGAGGCTCAGCAGCGTCTTGTCCGACGCACCCGACGCCAGGAGGAGCCCCTCGGTAATGAGCAGATAGAGCACGAAATGGGCCACGAGCCAGCGGCTGCGCAGCGCATTTTTGATGTGGAAACGGACGAGGGTCGTCATCATGCCGCGTCACCTTCGAGTAGTGTGGCAATGGCGCGCTCAAGGCGCTCCCTGCCGGTCAGTTCACGGAGTTCATTCATGGTGCCATCGAACCGGATGCGGCCGTCGAGCAGGAAGACGACGCGGTCGGCGAGTTCTTCGAGGTCGGCCATTACGTGCGATGTCAGGAGCGTCGTGGCGCCGCGTTCGCGCTCGGCCGCCATGTGGTCCTTGAGGGCCGCTCCGGCCACGGGGTCGAGCCCGGCGGTCGGCTCGTCCAGGACGTAGACGTGTGGCGCGAACATGGACGCCAGCACCGCACTTACTTTCTGGCGCGTGCCGCCGGACAGTGTTCGAAATGGTTGTTCGAGATCCGCGCCGAGCCCGAGCGTGCGCACGAGCGACAGGTCAGGGGCGCGGTCCTCCTGGCGCAATTCTTCGACGAGCCGGATCATGTCGCGCCCGGTCATACCGCCTGGAAACTCGGCGTGCTGCGGCATGTAGCCGACGAGGCGCCGGGCTGCGGCGTTGTGCTGCGCATTGAGCCCGCCAATCAACAGGCGTCCGTGATCGGGGCGCACGAGTCCAAGCAGACACTTTATGAGCGTCGACTTCCCGGCCCCGTTCGGGCCCACGATGGCTGTTGTTTCGCCGCGCTGGAACTGCAGGTCTATGCCCGCAAGCACCTGGTTGTCGCCGAACGACTTGCGCACATTTTCCATGCGTACGGGCGCATGGTCTTCAGATAGAAGCTGCATCATAGGGGTGGCCTCATGCGGGGCTGGGGATCGGCGAGGTCAGTAGGCGTCAGCACGGGGAGCATGCGCTCGGCAACGTTCAACAGATCGACGAGCAGGCTGCGGTGCAGGTACATGACGGGCTCGTGGCGCTCAACGAGCACTGAGAACAGCGTTACTGGGCGGTGGGCGACATCTCCACGGCCGTCCCGGTCCAGGTCATAGCCCTCGTACGTATCCCAGAAATTGCCTTCAAACGAACTGTCGAGCGTTCGGCTGTTGGTCGAGACGTCAAACGTGTTTCCCCGGAAGGTATTGTCCGAGAATACATTGCCGATAGCGCTCGCCATGAGTTTGATGCCCCATCCGTTTTCGGCGAACGTGTTTCCGCCGAAGACCATATGGTCGGTCGACTCCACGAGCAGGGCAACGGAATTGCCGTCGAACGTGTTATCCATGACCTCGCCGCGGCGGATTTCTTTCAGCAGCAATCCGTAAGAGCTGGCTCCCCAGGCGCGCCGGAATACGTTGCGCTGCATGGTAATGCCGTCGGCGTACATGACGGCAACGCCAGCCCGGTTATCGGAAAACACGTTGTCGGCATAGGCGTTGCGGTCGGCAAACATGAAATGGAGCCCGTAGCGGAGGTTGTTCGTCGACGTGTTTCCAGTTACGCGGCTGTCGTCCGTAAACTCGAGGTAGATGCCGTCGCGGAAGCCGTCGATCTGGTTGCCTGCAACGGTAAGGCGCTTGCTGTACCACGCGTGGATGGCATTACCGCCCGTAGTCTCCGAGGTGATCTGCGCCTGGAGCGTGTTGTTCTCAATGTGACAGTCCGCGGCGCGGGCCATGTAAATGCCGAAAAAGACGTCGCGAAATGTGTTGTCCGTGACGCGGCAGGCCGCGGCATCCTGCAAACGGATGGCCGCGCGGTCTTCCATGAACGTGCGGTCAACGCCCGAGAACGTGAACCCGGACACGGTTACGCTGTCGGCTTCAATGACGAGAAGCTCGTAGCCCCCCGTTCCCAGGATATGCGCGCCTGGCTCGCCAAGGAGCGTGAGCGGGCGGTCAATGACAATCGTTGGCTCGGTCCAGGTCCCCGCCTCGACGCGCACCGTGTCGTGCGGCGCAGCCGCTGCAATGCGGTCTGCGATCGGGCCGCCAGTGGGTGGAGCGGCCTGTCCGCTCCACGCTTCGAGCGACCACATTATGACGAGTAGCATGAACATCGCGCCGACGGGTTTCAGTGGATATGTACATGCCGGCGCATTTCGAGCCAGCTGTATGTTTCCTGGCGGGTTCGTGCCTGGCCTTGTTCGGATGACCCGCCGGGCTCGGTTGCCGCAGCGCTGTAGCGCGCCGGAAGGAGGCGTAGCGCGTCATGGGCCGCTTCTTCTGAGTCGAACGCCGCCCATCCACCGCCCATGGGGGAGCGGATGGCATCGCTTTGGACGAAGCGGGCCGAAAGCGCGGGAAGGAGCGCGCCGGGCTCGGCCATATTGGCGACCCAGACCGAATGGATATCGGTTTCGTCGGCCACCTCTGTTTCCAGCCAGGAGGCCATGCATTCAATGGCGTCAAACTTGTAGACGCGGCCCGTATTCATGACGACCTGCGAGGCGAAGCGCTCGTCATCGATCGTCATGCGGCAATACGCGCCCGCATCCTCGCCGAAATGAAATGGCTCGGGTTCAGGCGTGCATCCTGCAAGCAGCGCGCCGCTGAGACCAGCCAGCAGGAGGGCCGCCGCCATGCTCCCATTCCCGGGTGCGGGCAATCCTTCGCCGCCCGCACGTTCTGATTTGCCTGCCCGCCGGCCGCGTCGCCAGTCCACGCCCCAGGCCAGCATACCGAGCCCCATGGACAGGAATGCGGCGTATCCCCCCAGACCGGGCCAGGAGTGGGCCTTGAAGTTGAGCAGCTGTTTCGAGCCGATGAGCGGTGGCTGATAGGCCATGCCAGGAACGACAATGGCTGCCTTCTCGGTGTTCAGGTCGTGGCCGTAATCGTACTCCCAAAGCCAGAAATCGACCAGTCCGATGACCGATATGATGAGAAAGAGCGCCAGCCAGATCGTGTGCATCCTCCGTCGCCCGACCGCCGCTGCGAGCAGTGCCGACCCGATGAGGAAGGCAATGATCCAGGGCATGATCCGAAGCTCGGGAATGGCTTCGGGTACAATCTCTTTCATTCCGATGTAATGATTCAGATTGTTGATTTTCTGCAGGTCAAACTCATCGGCCCCCTGGACATCGGTCAGCGTAATGCGCAGGCCGAGGCCTTCGGGGTACTGCGGCGCTTCGAGATCAATGCGCCACAGCGTACTGAAGTACATGACGATGAGGATGAGACCGGCAGCGGCGGTCAGAATGCGACTGAGGCGTGACATGGTGTTACCTATTCACCTGTATGGTACGTAAGCGGCGTGTTCGCTCCGGCGGCTGAGACGCGGACGTAGCCCTGCATTTCCTGGTGGAGTGCGGAGCAGAAGTCCGTGCAGTAGAACGGGTACACGCCTTCGGCGAGGGGCTCCCAGACGAGGGTCTTCGTGGCTCCGGGCATGATGAGCAGCTCCGAAGCAATGGCGCCCATCATGGCCAGGCCGTGCGGCACGTCCCAGTCCTGTTCGAGGTTTGTGACGTGGAAGTAGACCTTGTCGCCCACGTGGATGCCCTCGATGTTGTCGGGAGCGAAGTGGCTGCGGATGGCCGACATGTACACGTGCACGTTCTTGCCGTCGCGCTCGACGCGCGTTTCCGACTCGCTCGTTACGGCGTATGGATGCTCGTTGTCTTCGAGCCGGTACATGCGGACCTGCTTGTCCATGATCACCTCTGCCGCAATAGCCTGCGCGTAGTGGGGCTCGCCCATCGTCGGAAAGTCGAGCAGCATTTCCATTTTGTCTCCGGAAATGTCAATGAGCTGCGCCGAGTGGGCCAGTTCCGGTCCTGTGGGCAGGTAGCGATCCTTGGTGATCTTGTTGAGTGCTACGAGGTACTTGCCCGTTGGCTGGCGGCTGTCGCCACCCGGTACCATGAGGTGTCCCACCGAGTAGTAGACCGGGATGCGATCCACGACAGTGAACGTCTCGATGTCCCACTTCACGACTTCCGATGACAGGAATGCCGTCGTATAGGCATTTCCTTTGTCGTCGAACTCGGTGTGGAGCGGGCCGAGACCGGCGTTTTCTACTTCACCGGCCATGACGGCCTCGTATTCGAGGACGGGAATACCATCGACGACGCCTTCGAAGGCTTCGTTCTCAATGGCCGCGAGCATTTTCGTGAAGGAGTGCACGGGCAGTACAGTAGCGAGCTTGCCGCCACCCACTATATACTCGCCCGTCGGGTCCACATCAACGCCGTGCGGCGATTTGGGCGTTGGGAGGAAGTAGATGACACCCTCGCAGTCGCTCGGGAAAATCATGCGCGATCCGGAGAGCTGCTCTGTCCGCGCCATACCCGAGTGGTTCTTGACGTTGCGCAGGTAGGATGCTTCCCACTGCTGGTAGTTGCCGTCGGCCACACATTCTTCGGCGCGTTTCCAGTTGACGGCAGCAATGAAGTCCTTGTCGCGCTGTGACGAGTTGACTTCTTTCAGCGTGTTGGCCTGCTCGACGTTGTAGGTCGAGAAAAATGCCCACCCGTGCGAGGGGCCTTTTCCAGCGTGCGACACGTCGTAATCGTACCCAGGTACCATGATCTGGAAGGCAACATCCATTTCGCCCACCTTGTCGGCGCGCACGAACGAAATCGTGCCCCGGAAATTCTCCTTGAACGTTGAAATGGCAACGTCCTTCTGGGGAATAGGCACACTGAAGCGCGTCGCGCTGACCAGGTATTCGGAGTTCTCGGTGATGAAAGGACTGGCGTGGTTGCCTGCCGAGAGCGGAATCTCGACAATTTCTTCGGTTTCGAACGTGGTCAGGTCAATGCGGGCAATACGCGGCGTATTGTTGGCATTGATGAACACCCACCGGCCATCGGGCACGCCGTTCGTCTGGGAAAGCTGTGGGTGATGGGCGTCGTCCCAGGGAATATTCCCGTACGACGTGTTCAGCATGTTCTTCGTCTCCTCATCGTAGCCCCAGCCGTTCTCGGCAAACTGGGAGAACACCGGAACGGTCTTGATGAGGCGGCCTGACGGCAGTCCGTAGACCGTCAGGTTGCCGGAGAAGCCGCCCGACATGAACGAGTAGTACTCGTCGTAGCTTCCAGGCGGAACGTAGACGGCCTCAGCGGCACTCTTGTTGCCACCGGTCTGATCGGCTGTGCGGCACGACGTGGCCACTGCTCCCGCGAGGAGGAGGAAGGCTACGCCGGCAATGATGCGGTTGGTAGTATGGCGTTTCATGGCGTTATTGAAAGGTCAGGTTATTGTTGTCTGAGGAATTCGAGCACGGCGCGCGCATCGTCCTCGCTCAGGCTCTGATTGGGCATGGGTGTCATGAATTCAGCGAACTTCTTCTTGGCTTCCGGGTGGGTCGTGATCATTTCCTGCGGATTCAGGATCATGTTCATGATGTAGGCGGGAGAGCGCTCTTCAGTAATGTTTCCAAGCGCCGGACCGACATACCGTCCGTCCATCTTGTGACATGACGAACACTTCATGCGGAAGAGTTCGGCGCCGCGTTCGGCGAGCGCGGCATTGATGGGGCCAGGTTCGAACGGTGCAATGGGCCCGATCCCGTGCTCCAGCTCCTCGGCAGACAGCCCTGCGTCCGCGGTTGGCGCTTCACTGGTCTGTCCAGCGGCTGGTTCAGAGTCGCTGCCCCCGCATGCCGAGAACAGCAGGGTAGCCGAAAGGACAAACAGGGAGAGTGTAGATCGTAGGGTCATAGCGATAAAAGAGTATTGTGTCTCTTATTGGTGTAAAAAAAGCTACATCGGTGTCAGGCGGAACCCGCCGACTTCCGTGCGTTCGGCAAATGCTGCAAGCGTCGTCTCTTCGAGCATGGAACAGAAGTTTGACCGTAATTCGCCCCAGGCCTCGTGCATGGGACAGGGACGGCGGTGCCCGCAGCCCGGCAGACCCAGCACACAGCTGTCAAATACCTTCTGGCCGTCGATAGCCAGTACGATGTCATTCAACCGGATGTCGGTAGATGCGCGGGCCAACTTGACCCCACCGCTCGGGCCCCGGAGAGAGACCAGCAGGTCCTTGACAACGAGCTGTTGGAGGATCTTGGCCAAAAAAGGATGGCTCACGTCCAGCGTGCTACTGATACGGCGCACGGGCAGATACGCGTCGCCCGGCTGCTGGGCCAGGTAAATCATGGCGCGAAGTCCGTATTGACAGGCAGAGGACAGCATGAGCAGAGGATAAATTGAATTAAGACTCTCTTGTCCTCAATATACGACGCGGACGTATTCCGCCAACTCATTTCTCGCGATTTACACCCTCTTCACGGCGCCATCATACCCCGTTCATGAAGGCATCACGGCGCGTTCACAATGGCGCCTACCGAACGCGCCAGCCATAGGCCGGGCCGTTGTGGAAGAAATCCATGGGCGCGACGACGCCCTCGTGCTTGAAGACGAGCCCATCCTTCATGACGAAATCCACGTCGTAGAGCGCATCGATGTCCTCGAGCGGATTGCCGCGCATGGCAATCAGATCGGCCGCGAAGCCTTCCCTCACTGGCCCCCGTTCGTTCTCGAGCTCGCTTATCTCGTATCCGTTCGTCGTCATGACCTTCAGGATGTCCGCATCGGGAATGCCCGCTGCCTTCCAGGTCTCAATGAACTCGAGCGTCAACTCGCCACGATCAAGCCCCCGGATGAAGTAATCGGCATCGGTCGAGAAGGCCAGTTTGACGCCCTGGTCGTAGGCATCCCGCAGCATGGCCACACGGCGCTCCCAGCGGGCGTCACTCGTGCGGGCCCAGTCAGCTTTTGGTGTTTCGGTTCCGACGCGCCAAATGCCCTTCTCGGCCATCATGGCGTGCAGTTCCTCGTCGAGCGCGTTGTCGTGATCGAGCGACCAGAGCCCGGCTTCAATAGCACGCCGGGCACCTTCGCGCGTCTGTACGTGGCCGCTGACTTTGCGCCCGGCGTTGGCCGCTTCGCTGACAAAGAGTTTCAGTTGCTCGGCCGTGTACGGATAGGCCTGGCAGTCTACGCAGACTTTGATCACCTTCGCGCCATAATGGATGTTGCGGCGAATGGCTTTCACAATTTCGTCGTCCGTGTCCGCGTTCAGGTACTCCGGGTAGACGGTGTCTTCGCGCTCGGGAATCTCAAAGAACTGTCCGCCAAAGGCGCCAATGATGATGCCGGCGTTGATGATGGTTGGACCGGGCACCCAGCCCTGCTCAATAGCATGGCGAAGCGCCGTATCGGCGTAGAGTCCATTGTTGCCGAGGTCGCGGACAATCGTGAAGCCGGACGCAAGCTTCTGAAAACCGGTCGAAAACGCCTGGATGGCCCGGATGGGCGTCGAATCCATGAGCGTCGTGAAGTAGTACTGGTTGCTCTCCGGGTCCTCCTTGTACGTGATGGCCAGGTGGTCGTGGGCATCGACAAGGCCGCCTGTTACGTAGTGGTCGGAAAGATCAAGGATTTCAGTGCCTTCGGGGACGTCCAGGTTGCGCCCAATAGCCTGGATGGTGCCTTGCCCGGTTCGATTATTGCGCTCAACCAGGATATCCTGGTCGGGTGTGGCTGTGCCCGTTGCGGGATCTACCAGATGCCCTGCCCGGATGAGCGTGTACTTTGTTTCCGGGGTATCGCTGGCCGATTGCGCGGCCGCGTCGAGGACCAGGCCTCCTGCAAGTGGAGCGGCCAGAAGAGAGGTGACGAGGAGCAGGGCGAATGAGAGGAGATGTAAGCGTAAGGTTTTCATGGCGGTGGGGACATGATTGGTGGTGTCAGGCCCAGTATAGTGGATTTGGTCGAGTCGCGCACGGTGCCGGCCGACGTGTGCCGGCCGACGTGTGCCGGCCGATCGGCCGCATCGACAGATATGGCTGATTGAAGAGTCAAACTTCAATGTGCCACACTACTCACCTCACCTCCTGACTCACCACGTGCCCGTCAATGACGACGCCGACGGCGTGGGTCGTGTATTCGAACGGGTCGCCGTCGTAGAGTGCGAAGTCGGCGTCCTTTCCGACCTCGAGTGAGCCCACGCGGTCTGAAATGCCAAGCAGACGGGCGGCATTGATCGTGATACTCGCCAGCGCCTCCTCGAACGAGAGCCCGTTGGCCGCCGCAACCGCGGCTTCGAAGAGGATGACGCGGGTTTTGGGTACATACGCCTCAAAACCCGATTGGAGCGCGAACTCAATACCGGCATCACGCAGGTGTTTGGCCGCCTCGAACGTGGCATTTTCGCGCTCGCCGCCGTGGCGGGCCATGGTCGGATGCGTGATGACCGGAACGCCTGCCGCCTTGATCTGGTCGGTCACGAGGTAGGCCTCGGCGGCCGAATCGAGTACGATGTCAATGCCAAACTCCTCGGCCAGGCGCAGCACCGTCAGGATGTCGTTGGCGCGCTCGACCGTCACAAGCAGCCGCATGTTGCCCGAGAGCACGGCGGCAAAGGCCTCCATGCGCAGATTGCGTGCGGGCTCCTTTCCCTCTTCGGCCGTGTTTCTTTTTTCGGCGTAATCCTGCGCCTTGATCAGCTCCGCGCGCAGCATGGCAATCATCTTGGACCGGGACCCAGGCGACTTGCCGCCCGATTCGCGGGCGCCATTGCCGAGCGTGACCGCGACCATGGTGGCCGGGTCAACGAGCGCTTCAGCCACATCGTTGCCGATTGTCTTCACAATCATCGTCTGGCCGGATACCAGAACGCCCGGACCGTGACCCGTATGCATGGTCGTCACGCCAAATCCGCGGACCCACTCAACGAGGGCTTCGCGCGGATTGTACGCGTCAATGGCACGGAGCTCCGGCTGGATGGGGCCCGAGCGCTCCACCTGGTCCTGGTCGTGCGGCTGATTGAGATAGCCCGCAAGGCCCACAACTGTATGGGCATCAACGAGTCCCGGAGTCACGACAGGAGCCTCAATGAGTTCGTAGCCATCTGGAACCGCGATGTCGCTGGCCCGGCCTACGGCCGTAATGCGTCCGTCAACGCTCAGTATAACGCCGTCCTCAATGGCCTCGCCAGCCATGGTATGGACGACGTCGCCGCGAACGGCGAGCTGCTGCGCGCTGGCCGTCGTGGCGGGTGAGAAGGCGGCAAGGCCCGCCACGGCTCCAGTCACGATGAGCGCCAAAAATGTCATGGATCGGTTCATTGTCCTGCCTCGCGCTTCAGAAGGTGTTCGAAATCGGCCTGGTCAAAGCTCGCGCCGTAGCCGCCCGTGGCGAACTTCCGGTCTTCCTCCCGGCTTCGGTCAAAGACGAGCTGCCCATCGACCCAGGTCTCTTCAATGTGCGTGTAAACGCTCAGGGGATCGCCCGTCATGACAATGAAGTCGGCGTCCTTGCCGGGCGTCAACGAGCCGACGCGCTCGTCGAGATCGAGCATGATGGCGCCAGCCATGGTGAGGCCGTAGAGCGCACCCTCGCGGCTCATGCCGGCGCGCACGGCAAGCGCGGCCTGCCGCGTGAAGAAGCGCGAATCGGTAATGCCGTCGTCGGTGTGGAAGCCCGTCAGCGCGCCCGCTTCTTCGAGCACACGACCCGACTTGAAATGGTTGTCGCGGGCTTCAAGTTTGCCGCCGGGGCTGTCTACTGAAATGAGGCTGACGGCTGCACCGGCGGCAGCAATCTCATTGGCCACTTTCCACGCATCCGACACATGATGCAGCACCACGCGGAATCCGAACTCATCGGCCAGGCGGAGAACCGTCAGGATGTCGTCGTGCCGGTGCGTGTGGTGGTGCACCACCTTTCGGCCCTCGAGCACATCGACGAGCGCTTCCATACCGAGGTCGCGCGCGGGGAGCTTCGACGCGTCGCCAGCAGCCGCCTGGACCTTGGCCTGGTACTCCTGCGCCTTTATGTACTCGGCGCGAACAAGGGCGGCCGCCTTGGCCCGCGTGCCCGGAAATGGCGCATTGCCGCGGGGATTGGTGCCGTTGGCCATTTTGACGCCGCCCATCCAGTTGCCCGCCGGGTCGTAGATCATAAGCTCGTCGATGGTGTCGACATCCCGCAGCTTCACGTACACCGTCTGTCCGGAGAGCAGGTGCCCCGATCCGGACATGATGTTGGCTGTCGTGACGCCGCCTGCCTGGGCTTTCTGGATGCCGGCATCGCGCGGGTTGATGGAATCCATGACGCGGACATCCGGCTGGATGGGGCCGCTCCGGTCGGCGCCTTCTACTTCGCCGATATGACTGTGCGTGTCCACAAGGCCCGGCATAATGACGCGGCCAGCCATGTCGTGCTCTACGGCGCCGCGCGGAATGCGGACACTGCCAGTGGCGCCTACAGCCTGTATGCGGCCGCCCTCGATCACAAGCGTGCCGTTCTCAATCTCGGGGCCGTCAATGGGAATGATATGCGCGCCCGTGAAGGCATGCACCCCGGCGGCGGCGCCTGACTGGGCGCTTAGGGCGCCCGGCGCGCCGAGCCAAAGGCCAATCGCCAGCAGGGTGCCAGCAGCCCGTGCGGGTATCGACAGAAAAAGGGAAAAAGTCATGGGATCTGGGGCTTACTGCGCCTCCTGGAGCGCAGATGGTTGGTTGGAGTCGGCCTGAATATAGCAACACGACATCGGAACCATGAAAAACCACCACATCAACACGGAATTTCATGTTTAATAGAGGCGCAGCCGCACCACCACGACAACTTTTCGTAGGTTCGAGGGTCTCGTCCCGATGTACAGCACCCCCCAAAACCGGAGCTTCCGCATGACTCGACTCACCCTGATTTCTGCCGTATGCATTTTCCTGCTGGCCGCATGTGGCGATGCGCCCGCGACCGACGCGCCGGGTACCGCACTGATCGTCGAAAACCCGTTCCACGGTCCCCATCAGAATGACAATGCCTACCGCCTTGACATGGAAGAAATCATCCGGTTCGGCGCCGAGGAAGAACCCGAGCGCGAAATGCTCTCCCAGGTGCGCGGTGTGGAGGTTGACGGAGCAGGCAATGTCTACATTCTGGATGGCAATCGCCTCATTTCCTTCACCGCCGAGGGCGATTTCCGGTGGGAGTCGGGCCGCGAGGGAGAAGGACCGGGTGAGTTCAACCGGGCCTGGAGCATGTTCATGACGCCCGACGGGCATCTTCTCGTACGAAACCAGGGCGGTCAGCGTTTCGATTACTTCACGCTCAGTGGCGCCTATGTGCGGTCCCTCTCTCGCGACCTTGACGTGTTCGATGGCTTCGCGAATCCAATTGGTTTCCTGGACGATACGACGGCAGTCGTAACAGGAGCCGTCCGCGATGGCCAGGGCGTCATTATCCGCATGGCGCAGACATCGGCCGACTGGCAGGTTGCAGATACATTCCGGGTCGAGCCGGAGATGGAACTTGACCTGCCGACTGGTTTCAGTATTGGAGCGGGAGGGGCCATTCTGGATGGAAACATTGTGCTGGCCCGCCCTGACGTCTACGAACTCGGCATTTTCTCTCCAACGGGCGATTCTGTCCGCATTGTGCGGCGCGACGTGCGCGACTTCACGCGGCCTGGCTATGCCACATTTGACGGAGGCGCCGGCATCCGGTCCTACAGCAGGACATCCATGCCCGTCGTACTGCCAGGCGGATATCGGATCATTGCTGCTGGCTGGCCGACAAACATTCCCGATCCCGACGCGCATGCCAAGGCCTCATTTGCCCAGGAAGATCCGCCCGATCCCATCAACCATTCCACACTGGATGTCTACGACGATGACTGGCGCCTTCTTTTTTCGATCGAGAACGACGATCTCGATGCGCTGGAGTTCGGCACCGTGATGGCGCAGCCGGCGCCCGGCGACCTGTACATTGTTCGCGCAAGCCCGTACCCTCATGTGGCGCGCGTGCGGGTTGCGGTCGAAGGAACAGGCAGTACGCCCCCAGCCCGACCATAGTGCGGCACGAGGCCCTGCTTTTCGAGTGAAGTCTTGCCAGCCGGCTCGACGAACCTGCCGTCTGCTGCGCGATAGTACAGGCAGCCAGCTTCTGACGCCGGGCGGGACAGTATGAAACTTTCCGCGTGCTCCACCGCGTGGAGCCACGTGCGCTTGAGCGCTTCGAGGTCGAGCGGCCGGGCAAGGTCCAGCCGCTCGATTTCTTCTGCTCGGTATTGTCCCCGGCGCTTCAGCATTTCAAGCAGCGAGAGCGGGGAAAAGCCGGGATCTTTTGCCGTGGCGGCCCAGACGAGTGGGCCCAGCGCCAGGATCGTATCTATTATATAATGTACGTCGATATAGTCGCGCGGCTCGTTCCGGCCCGCCAGCGCGAGCACCTTGTTGGTGGCGACGTCGATCTCGTGGAGCATGTAGCCTCCATGAGGCTCCCGGATGACCGGCATGAATCGCCAGGCGGAATCGCGGGCCCAGTCAACCTGCGTGGCCTGGCCGCTCTTTTCAACGGCAGCGCGAATGAATCCGGGCTGGCTGATGACGATGCTGACCGAAAACCCGGCATCGCGCAGCAGTTTACTGTCGGCTTCGAACGAGGGGGCGACCGCCTCCAGCGCGTCGTGAAAAATGTCCAGGTCGCGACTGTACCGCACGGAATTGGGGCGGAAGTGGAGCGCCGTCCCGCCAGCGACGTAATTCTCAGGCGTACGGGTCGATCCGGTCAGGCGCAGGATCTCAATCTGAAGGTCGGTTAACGGCACAGCTTTGCGGCGACCTCCCACGCCTCCCGGTTGCCATTCTTCATGAGTGTGCGGGCTACCCATTCAATGTCTTCCAGGCCAATGGCCAAATCGGGTCGATACGACCAGAAGCACTGCGCGTGAAAGCGGCGATAGGCTTTCCTCGCCTCACGGATGCGCACCATGTTTCGCGCCGTCTCGGGGCTCAGGCTGCGCCGACTGCGCGTGCCGCCCTTTCGCCCGATCTCGGACAGATAGTGTTTTACCGCCTCGTCCATGCCTGTCGTAACCCGCTTATGATGGGATGTTCCGCGTAAAATGTTGTACGTTTGTAAAAAATGGAGGCCCCTCGTGACGAGACACATCCTGCTTGCCGCCATGTGCGGTTTTTTGCTCGCCGCCTGCGGTGGCGCGCCCGCGACCGACGCTCCGGGCACCGAACTGATCGTCGAGAATCCATTCCACGGTCCCCACCAGACGGATGGCGCCTACCGCCTTGCTATGGAGGAACTCGTCCAGTTTGGCGCCGAGGAAGAACCTGAGCGCGAAATGCTGTCCCAGATTCGAAGTGTCGAGGTCGATTCCGACGGTAACGTCTATATCCTGGACCGCAACCGGCTTGTTTCGTTCACCGCCGAGGGCGACTTCCGCTGGGAATCGGGCCGCGAGGGCGAAGGCCCGGGCGAGTTCAGTCGGGCACGAAGCATGTTCATGACCCCTGATGGTCTACTCCTGGTTGCGAATCAGGGTGGAAGACGGTTGGATCTCTTCTCTCTGACGGGGACATTTGTTCGCACAATCCCTCGCGATGTACGCGGAATGCAGGGCTTCTTAAGCCTGACTGGTTTCTTGAACGATACCACCGCCGTTTTTTCAGGTTCTACCAATCCCGCGGGTACCGATGTTCGTTTGTTACGAACAACGGACTGGGCCGTGACAGATTCATTCAAGGTGGTTCCGACAGTGGACGATCCGCCGCCAGGTGGTCTGTTGATCGGTGGGTCAGGCGCAGTCATTGATGGACGAATTGCACTACGGCGATCAGACTTCTATGAACTCAGCATTCATGCGTCAAATGGGGACACACTTCGTGTTATTCGTCGCAGCGTGTCCGACTTTACGCGCCACGGGTTTGCCGTATCTGGAGATAACCTGCTGGGCGTCCGATTCTACAGCAGCGTGTCCATGCCCGCTGCCCTGCCAGGTGGATATCATCTGATAAGCGCCCGCTGGCCGACGAACATTCCTGATCCAGACGCACACGCGACGGCCTCTTTCAGCGGGGAGAATCCGCCCGACCCCATCAACCACACGACGCTGGACGTCTATGATGCCGACTGGCGCCTGCTCTTTTCGATCGAGAACGAGGACCTCGATGCGCTCGACTTTGGCACGGTCCGCGCGCAGCCTGCGCCCGGCGATCTCTACATGGTCCGCCCCAGTCCGTACCCTCATGTGGCGCGGGTGCGGGTTGCTGTCGAACGGAGCGAGTGACCAAATCTCAACGATATTCCGTGTGGTTCAGCGGGCAATGCGCCACACCGCGATATGAGGTTCGGGATCGAAGCGGGCGGAGTAGAGCATCCCGCGAGCGTCGATGTGCAGCGGAAGGCCCAGATGGTCGTCCGATGATACCATCCACGTGGCTGCAATCGCCAGGTCCGCATCCATCAGTACCATCCTGTACGGTGGGCTTATGCTGTTATGAGCCGGTGAATAGTGTCGAATTGCAAGCAGGAGTCCGCCACCCGGCGTCGAGAAGAGTCCCCCGGTGAGCGCGTCAATGCGCAGGTAGGTGGACGTCGTTTCTCCCGGATTCATGACCTCCGTGTTTCCTTCGGCTCGCGAGGGCACCTCCCGGATAACCGGCTTCTCGACAGACGCTCCTTGGACGCGCTCGAACGTCCCGCCAGCTGTCACGCGCCCGATCCACCCTTCATAGACGCCCGGTGCCCACGCGTAGCCATCACCGAGGCGGGCCACACGCCCCGGCATGGACACTGCCATCAAGACGTTGTACGCGTTGACTGCGGCATCCTTCGGCTGTGGAAAGCGCTGCCTGAAGGCGCCGGAAGCATCCATTTCGTGCAGGATGAGCATATCGTCTGTCGACATCGTCGAGTTGGCGTAGGCCATGGCGTACCCGCCACTGATTGCCGCCATGTCCGCAACCATGACACCATCTGTGAATGCCTGCTGGCGCAGGTACTCTCCATCGGTTGACCAGATGGAAAACCTGCGCGCCCGGCCGTCGAGAATTACGAGTTCTCCGTCGGGTGACCATGCCATGTCGTTGATGGACTGGAATTCGCCGGGCCCCGATCCCTTCGCGCCGAACGTCCCCATGTGCTCCCAGTCGGCCGAAAAACGGTGAACGACCTGCTGGCGCGGATCGGAGATGTAAATAGATCCATCTGCGTCGGTCAAGACGTGCTCGGGGCGTGTCCAGAGAATTTCCTCTGCGAACGTCCCCTCGAGTTCAAGCGACTGGGCGGCAGCGCCTGACTGACAAACGCCAGCTGGCAGCAGGCCAGCGAGAAAAAGGAGCATGGTCGTGCGCAGAGTGAAGCTCATGACGTAGTTTTTAATGGATGCGGCGACCTGCGGAGGCTGACGACCGCCACGGCCATGATGGGGGCGAGCAGCGTACTGGAGCTGAGTCCGCCTGTGACCGTTACTGCGAGCCCCGTCCAGAAGTCCGCGTTGTCGGCGTAGATGAGCATGGGCATCATGGCTACAATGGATGTAAGCGTCGTCGTAATCATGGGGCGCAGCCGCTCGCGTACGGCCAGACGCACGAGCACGTTCGGCCGTCCGTGCGGGCGGCGCGCGCGGTGCTGCCGGTAGCGGTCCACGAGCAGGATGGAATCGTTCACCGCGATACCCACCATGAGGACGGCGCCGATGAACGCGCCTTCGGCAAAGCTCGCGCCCGTCCACACGAAGCCCCACGTGACCCCGACCGCCGAGAGCGGTACCGACAGAATAACAACGACGGGAAGCCGCCAGCTCTCAAACACCGCCGCTGTCACAATGAAAACGAGCAGGATGGTCGCCAACATGAGCCAGCCGAAGGACTCCTTGACATCGTCCGTGAAGAATGAAAACGAGGACTGCTCGAGCGTGTATCCGACCGGCACGGCGAAGGCAGCCAGTTCCCGCTCCACGAAGTCGTTCGCCATGCGGGACGGGCCTCGGAAATCGACCGATATGAAGCGACGGTAGCGCTGGTCAATGCGGCGCACGCCAGAGGGCCGGGTTTCAATGGAATAGTTGGCAAAGTCGCCGAGCACGAGCGCCGCTGAATCGGAAACGGCGAGCGGCTGCACCATGAGATCGGCCACGTCGGCATTTTCTGCGCCCTCGACAATGACCCGCACGGGGACCTGGGCCTGCTCCTCAAGGTCCGCCCATGCCATTGGAAAGCGCGTGCGGAAAACGGGGCCGAGCGCCGCCGCGACCATCTGCGTGTTCAGCCCCGATCGCTCTTCCGATTCGGGAGTCCACTCGAAGCGGATGACCTGCCGCGCCGCTTCGAATCGACCAAACCGATCCGCGTTCACATCGACTCCGGCCACGCGGCGGCTGCGACCTTCCAGATGCCGCGCAAACTGCCGCGCCAGGCGGTCCAGATCCTCGTAGTTCGGACCCCGGGCTTCGAGGCGCACGCCCGAAATACCGCCACCGACCCCACTGTAATAGCCATCCTGCACGAGCCCGCCCACGCTGATGCGCAGCCCGCCGATGTTCACGGCCGTGCCAATGAGCCGCTCGCGCAGCATGTACGGCTCGGCGGTTCGGAGCGCCTCCTCGCTGAACTGCAACCGCATGCTGGCATTCTCCTCGTTGATATTGAGGATGATCCGGTCGACCGATGGGGAGGCCAGCGCCTGGCGCTCGAACTGACTCATGAGCGAATCGGCCCGGGCAATCGGATGACCTGGGGGAAAGCTCATGTTGACGTATACCTCGGGCCGCGGCGTCCAGGACCAGCCGCTCCCGAAATTGACATCGCGCCGGAAAACGCGGAGCGCGCCGCCGAGCAGGGGATCGGTCCATTCGCGCACGTCCCGGACGGCGCTGTAATCGAAGGCCGCGTTATAGAGTTTCGCGAGGCGGGCGCGCGGGGAGACGGCCCCATCGCCTTCCTGATTGGCGGCCAACGCCCGGCCTGCATCCTCCTCCACCATCCGCTCGGGAAGGAGCCAGACGGGCAGGCCGAGAAGCAGCACCATCGCCGCCACGGTCACGCGCGGAAACCGCCCCGCCCACCGGTAGGGGGCCGAAATCCACGTGCGCAGGCGCCGCCCGGCGCGCCCCGGCGGCGCGTGGACCGGCAGGAAATGCACCGTCACCGGCACGACGAGCGCCGTCGTCAGAAGGCTCGCGCCGAGCGTAAGCGCGACCAGAATGCCAAAGGGCAGAAAGAGCGTGCGCAGGTCCCCGCTCAGGTAGACAAGGGGGAGCATCACAGCCATCGTGCTCAGCGTGCCACCCACGAGCGGCAGCCAGACCGCGGCGAGCGCATCTCCCACAGCAAAATCCCCCCGTCGCATGAGCAGTTGCTCGACGACGACCACCGAGTTGTCCACGAGCAGCCCGAAGACGAGTACGAGGCCTGCGACCGTCAGCATGTTCAGCGTGAGGCCAAGCGGCTGCAGCAGAATGACGGCGATGGCGAGCGATACGCCCACCGAGAAGAGGACGACGGCTGTTGCGCGCACGCTGCGCAGCATGGCAAGCAGTACGAGCACGACGAGCAGGAGCCCCGCGCCGCCGCGCCGCGTGACATCGTCCATCTGCTCGCGCACGCTTTCGCTGCGGTCATCGGCCACAATGAGGCGCGCGCCGGTCGGGAGCGCCGCTGTGAGTTCGGCCAGTCGCTGGTGGATGTTCTCCGCCACCTCGATCAGGTGGCTGCCGCGCGCGCGGTCCACCCGCAGCGTTACGACCGGCTGCCCGTCAATCCGGCTTATGGAGCGCACTGGCGCCGGTTCCATGTGGATGGTCGCGACGTCGGAGAGCCGCACCGTGGCGCGGCCAGAGCGCCTGAGCACCAGGCTGCGGAAGCGCTCCACGCGGTCTTCGGACGTTCGCATGAGCAGTACGCTCCGCCCGCCGCCCTCGAGCCGCCCGTACGCGTCATCGACCAGGAGTTCACGCACGCGGACCGAAACCTCGCCCGCCCCCACGCCGAGCGCTTCAAGACGGTTCGGGTCGAGCGTTACGCGCAACTCGCGCTCCGTGCCGCCCAGCACCTCGATGTCGCCGACCCCTGGAATGCTCTGGAGCGCCGGCCGGACGGTCCGCTCGGCGACGCGCCGCACCTCGTCAAGCGCAAGCGGCGCAATGAGTTGAATGCTCATGAACCCCTGTTCATCCCGCAACGCCTCGGGCACCTCTTTCGTAATCCGCGGCCACACGCGGTCGGGCAGTGTGCCCCGCAGCATGGTCAGCTGCTCGCCAAGCTGCGCCGTGTAGAGTCCGAGATCGACCTTGTCCGAGACGTGCAGCGTAATCGTCGAGCGCCCCTCGTCCGACAGGCTTTCGACACTCTCCGTCCCCGGCACGCGCTGCACGGCCCGCTCAATGGGCGCTGTCACGTAGCGTTCCATGGCTCGGGGAGATGCGCCGGCCCAGTTCGCACTCACCCTCACGACCGGCAGTTCGACCTGCGGCACCCACTCGAGCGGCACCTGGAAGGCCGACCAGATGCCCGCCAGCAGAATAGCCGCCGACCACGCCAAGACCCCGATGGGCCGCCGAATAAGGCGTTCGGACCAGGCGAAGTGGGTATGGTCGGGGGCGCTCATTTCTCCACCAGCGAATACACGACAGGCACTACAATCAGCGTCAGCACCGTAGCCGCCAGAAGGCCGCCCACGATGGCAATGGCCATGGGGGCGCGCAGCTCGGCGCCCTCACCGAAGCCGAGGGCGAGCGGCAACAGGCCCAGCACGGTTGTAATCGTCGTCATCAGAATGGGGCGCAGCCGGTCGCGGCCCGCCTCCATGATGGCCGCGTGTTTGTCGAGCCCGTCCCGCCGCCGCTGGTTGATGAAATCGACCTTGACAATGGCATCGTTGACCACAATGCCGACGAGCACGACGCTGCCCGTAAGACTCATGAGGTTGATGGTCTGGCCGGTCGCGGCGAGCACGGCCGCCACGCCGCTTGCCGCAAGCGGCACGGTAAGCAGCACGACGAGCGGCTGCGTGAGCGATTCAAACTGCGCCGACAGGATCAGAAACACCAGGACGACCGAAAACAGCAGGCTCCAGAGCATGGCGCGCAGGCTGCTCTGGAATGCTTCGTTCGATCCGCCCACCATGCCGCGCACCTCGTCCGGCACGTCGGCAGCCAGCACAGCCTCCGCCCCGCGCGTTGCCGATGCCAGGTCCGCGCCCGGCGCCACGTCGGCCAGAATGCGCAGAATGGGCGACTGGTTCGTGCGGTAGAGCGATGCCGGAAGCTCAACGAACCGGGCGCTGACAAACGTCGAAAGGGGAAGCGGACCGCTCCGCGTCGCGAGTCGCTGCGAGAGCAGATCATCCATCGTGCCAATTCCCGTCAGCCGAAGCGTAATCGGGATGTCCTCGTTGATGCTCCGAAGGTCCGTCGCATGCACGCCCCGCGCGCCGGCCTCCAGAAGCGCCGTAACCGCCTGTGGGTCCACGCCGTGCCGGGCCAGGGCATCGCGCCGGAATTCCAGGTTCCACGCGGGCACGTTGAAGGCATTCGCGCGCCGCACGTTGGTCAGCTCGCCGCTCGCCTCGAGCGCTTCAAGTACGCGCTCGTACGGCGCGAGCGCTTCCGTTCGCGTATCTGCTGTCAGGTCCACGAAGAGGTCCGCTTCGTTTGACGCCAGAAGCTCCTCGAGCTGCGTGCGGACGGGCGTCACCTCGACGCTCATGTCGGGGGGCGCAGGCGCTTCGCGCGCGGCGGTGAGGGCGTCCGTGAGGCGGGCACCGGGCGAGAGGATGAGGGAGAGGTCGCCTTCATATGGCGGCCGCGGATCGACCTGGAGCCGGGCCTCGTCGCGCTCGCCAAGGTCTGCGAGCACGTGGTCAAACGCGGCGTGATCTGCGAGTTCGGCGCTCCACTCCTGCGCGCGCATGTCGAGCAGCGGGAGGTCGGCGTCTGGGGGCAGCGCCAGGTGCACGTTTATACGGCCCTGGTTCGTGCGCGGCACGACTTCGCGCGGCAGCACGTCGAGTACAACGGCGGCAACGGCTACAAGGACCACACTGGCCGCCACGACCACGCCCCGGCGCCGGAGCGACCACGCAAGCGCCCGCTCGTAGCCGCGCATGAAGCGGCCGGTGTCGACGCCGCCGCCGGCGGCCTTGTGCTCGCCGCGCCAGGCAATGAGCGGCACGGCGGTCAGGCCGACGACGAGGGACGATGCCAGCGATGTAATGACGGCGAGCGACTGGTCCAGGAAAAGCCTTCCGGCGAGCCCCTCAACAAATGTCAGCGGCAAGAAGACGGCAATCGTCGTGAGGGTCGATGCCGTAATGGCGCCCGCCACTTCGGACGTGCCCCGGATGCCCGCCTCGCGCGCTTCCATGCCGCCTTCGCGCAGCCGGGCAATGTTTTCAACCACCACGATGGCGTTGTCAACCAGCATGCCGACGCCGAGCGCGAGGCCCGAGAGCGATATCAGGTTGAACGTCACGCCGAGCGCCTCGAACGCGACGAGCGTCATGCCGAGTGAGAGCGGCACGGCAACGGCCACGGCCACGAGCGCCTGCCTGTGGCGCAAGAACACGAAGAGCACGATGATGGCGAGCAGCCCCCCGAGCAGCACGGCCTGCGTAACCCCCCCGATGGCTTCTTCAATGAATCGGCTCTCGTCCACCACAACATCCATCTGGACGTCCGGCATGGCCTCGTTCAGCTCCGCGAGTGCGGCGCGGACGTCGTCCGCCGCGCGCACGGTGTTGGCATCCGGGCGGCGTTCCACGAGCAGCATGAGCGTCTCGTGGCCATCGAGGCGGACGAGTCCGCGCCGCACATCGACGCCCTCGCGCACCTCGGCGACATCCCTGAGCCGCAGCATGCGCCCTCCCTGCTGCGCCACGACCGTCTCCGCGATATCGGCCACCGATTCATACTCGCCCGTCACCTCTACCGCATATTGGAACGGCCCCCGCCGAATGGATCCGCCCGGCTGTGCCACGTTCGCGCGCCGCAGCGCCTGCTCAATGCGGCTGATGTCGAGTCCGAACGCCGCCAGTCGGGCCGGATCCAGGACAATGTCGACGCGGCGGTCGTATCCCCCCGTAACCACGACGCGGGCCACATCGGGAAGCTGCTCCAGGCGCCGCGCCACGACTTCCTTGCCGACCGTCTTGAGCCGCACGAGGTTGCCCGACTGGCCGCTCGCGCGCGATTCGGAGAGCGCGAGGATCATGATGGGGCGGTCGTTCGGATCGACCCGGAGCACGACGGGCCGGTCGGCCTCGTCCGGGAGGCCCTCGCCGAGCCGGTCAAGCTGCTCGCGCACCTCAAGAAGCGCCAGGTCAAGGTTCGTGTTCCACCCGAAATCAAGGCGGATCATGCTGCCGCCGAGCATGGACCGCGCCGTGAGCCGCTCGACGCCCTGCGTCCCGGAAATGGCTTCTTCTACGCGCTCCGTGATGGCCCGCTCCACGCGCTCGGGCGGCACGTCGGGGTAGGCCGTCCAGACAATGAGCGTGGGGTAGCGCAAATCCGGCAACAGAGCCACAGGCAGGCGCACCCACGAGGCGACGGCCGCAACCCCCACGAGCAGGAAGAAGGCGGTGACCGCGACCGGCCGCCTGAAGCATGCGTGTACGAACGGGTTCACTGGGCCTCCACGCGTGCATCGTGTGACAACGCGTGATGCCCCTCCACGGCGACGCTGTCGCCCGGCGCGAGCGGCTCCACGATTTCAACGAGGCCGCCGGAGCGGCGCCCGGTTGTGACGTACGTCCACTGCGCGCGGCTGCCTTCGACGGTAAAGACCAGGTCGCGACCCTGACGCGACAGCACGGCTTCGGCGGGCACCACAATGCGGTCCGACAGGCGCCCGGCCTCGAGCTGCACGTAGGCAAAGAGCCCCGATAGCAGCTTGCCACGCGGATTGGCGACTTCAACCGTCACGCGCCCCGTGCCCGTGTCGGGATCAATGGACGGGTTGACCGAAAAAATACGACCACTCAGCACCGTGTCGGCGAGCGCCGGAATGCGCACGCGCGCATCGGCCCCCGGCCCAAGCCCCACAAGGTCCGCTTCCAGCACGCTCACATCCACCTTCATGCGCGAATCGTCGAGCAGCGTAAGGACCGGCGTCCCCATGGAAATATGCTGCCCTTCCTCTACCTCAAGGTTCGCAATCCGCCCACCAAACGGCGCCGCGATGGTCATGCGCGAGAGCGCCAGCTCCGCCCGCCTGACCCGCTGCTCGGCCTGTTCGAGGCCGGAGAGCAGCGACTGGACATCGACGGCCCGCCCCCCGCTGCGAATCATTTCCGTGTCGTAGGCTCGCCGGGCATCCTGAAACTCACCCAGCGTCAAAAGTCCCTCTTCGTACCGCTGCCGGGCGCGTTCAAAAAGCGCCTTCGCCCGCGTAATGGCTGTGGAATCGGCCGATATCGTGCTCGCGCCCACCCGCTTCCCGGTGTAATCAATCTGCGCGCGAAGCAGCTCGCTCCGCGCTTCTTCCAGTTCCAGCTCCTGATCCCGCGAATCGAGCCGGATAAGCGCCGCTCCCTCTGCAACCCGCGTTCCCTCTTCCACGAGCCGCTCCCTGACCACGCCCGATGCCTCAGGGCTCACTTCCGCGCTCCGCCACGGCGCCAGATTACCCGTCGCCTCGGCAAACAGCAGGAAATCGGTCGGCTCCACCACCACGACGCCCACGCGCGTGCGCTGCGCAACCCGCTCCGTGTCCGGAACGTCCCGTTCATTTCCTGTAGATGCGCCCGTAAGCGCCGGCCAGAACACATAGCCGCCAATTCCAAGCGCTGCCATAAGCAGCACGAGCGCAGCCACCTGCCATGGACGTACCCTTAAGCGTTTCATAGGCATATACGACACACAATGACGTGGGAAAGTTGCCGCAATCTACGGATTTGCGGGCGGTGTGTTGTTCGGGTGTGCCTTCCGCCAGGCTCGGTAGGCAGTAGCATTCACGTCAATGATGGCCGATCCACGGGCCCAGGCAAACAACTCGTACCGGCTTCGAAATGGCCCGAGTGGCAGCATGTTGCTTATGTGGTTGCGGAGGGCAGACTCGGTAATGAAGAGACGCTCAGCATACTGCGAGTCAGAAAGATGTCCATTGCTCATGAGCTGAAGCACCTCAAGGCGGCGCGGCGTGATGTCCAGGTCCCGCAGGAACCGGTAAATCGCCTCCAGCCCCTCAGATGCATCGGGAATGGCAGGAAAGTCATATTCGGGGGGGGGGGGGGGTACGCATTGTCCATGGTAGTTGGTTGCAGGTTGAAAGGGCTCTCACCTACCAAAACGAAAAAACGACCCAAAACCGGACATGGAAGCAGAAGATAATTGCAAAAACGGACATTTGTCCCTTGACATGAGCACTATGAACAAAGAAATTATCGTGCGAGCGAGTATCACAAAACCAACGATCAAGGTGGATTCTATGCATTCAAAAAAAGGCTTTATATCGGTATATGTTATTCTCGGACTGACATTACTTCTAATATGGGGAGGGTATTACGAGGAAGCTGGAGGGGCACCTCCGGTATGCCAATTTACATGTTCGCAGCTTGGATGTGACGGAGGTGAAGAGCCGTGTGCTGAAACATTGTGTTGCTTTGACGTACCTTGTGTTGTCGGAGAGGAAGTGACTGTGGGTTGCTTAGGTGATCCCGTGTGAATTGGGTAGGTAAACTATGCGTCAAATAAATACAATCAAAACACAATTACAATGAGAATGATAAAATCAAACTCGAGAATCATTAGTTCAGTGTTGCTGATTACATCAGTGATCATTGTCCTTTCAATAGAAATAAAACAAGTAGAAGCTGCTGAGGAAATACCATGTTACGAGGCACCGCTATTCTGTGCGCCAGCAGGTTGTAGTGGATCGGAAATACCTTGTGCTTTTGTTCCCTGTGGAAATGGAGATACATTTGTGATATGTCAGACTGAGGACTAGTTTGTGTATCTCAAGTCGGTGTTGACTGTGTGTGTCTCATTCTTCGTGATTTGATTTGGACAAGTATGTGAGAAAGTGGATCGTACCATTCTGAGTCCGTATCACGGTATCGTGTTCGGCAATTCGTACAGATCATTTGTTACAGCGAGCACATGGTAAAGGAAAAATGGGGTTGTCAATACTGCAACGTGATAAGCGACGCAAAGATAGTTTGTCCGAGTCATGAGGTTATCCTTTAGGCAGGAAGACGCTATTTTCCAACCAGCTTCGCAAGTCTTTCCTATGGGATTATCTTGTTGAATCAGTGAATCAACCAATCACTTCATTTCCAATATGTACACATTAAGATATGTCGCGGAAAACAATATTGCCTTATCCTCATTTATTATAATAATACATGCATTTAGCATAGGATGTAGTACAGATACAAATGATATTGCAACTGTCACTGCACCTAGCTTGATCATGAGTCTTGAAAATCTCGTAGACGATGAAATAGTTCCTGACAGGCTATTGTTGTCAGTTAGGACTGAGAAGGTAGCGCAAATTGGCGTAGATTCTTCTTATTATTTAATAAATGTCGGAGGACTGGATGTTATTGATTCGGTTTTGGTTGTGTATGATTATGGTGACAAAAAAGTAAAAACATTTTCTTTCGATGGATCCAACATTGCTACTTATGGCCATGGAATTGGTGAAGCTCCAGGCGAAATGGGAAATCCTGTTTCGGCAAATATTGTAAATAATGAAGTGTATATACTTGATTCATATAATAATAGAATAAATATTTTCAATAAAAATGGTCATTATATAGATCGAGTATCAATATCTGAGTATGCAAGTGATGAATACTACAACTCAATAAGCAGCATGTCATTTAATGGTATAGATTCATCATTTATTCTATTTAATAGATCTGTTAATAATAATTACTTGAAATACTCGCATAATACCATTGTAGATATAGGGCCAACGTACTCTGAAATGAATCGAAATGATATATTTATAATTCCAGGTGTTTTACGTGGTAATCATGAGTATATAGTATACGTACCTTTTTATTTTCCAATTATTACAAAGATAAACCTCCATGATGACGGTGAATGGGAATCTTGGTACACACCTGATAAGATCAACGAGAATTATACCTATCCTGTCGTTCCAGAGTTCAATAATGTATTTATACCTCCTCAAAAATGGTTGATAAATAGTAGCAATATAGTAGTTGAAGAACATAAATTAATTATAAGAAATAAATTAGCTTCTGTAGATGGAGAAATGCTATTCGATTTCTATAATCTTGTTGATAACAAATATGAACACAGTATTACAGTGCCAATGGTAAATGATGTAAATGGAATAGCAACATCTAAATATATTATTACAGAGCAAGATACGCTTGTAACAATACATTCGTACGAGGTAGAGGTTAAGTGAGTCAGACCAAGGAGATATATTATCATTATTCAATCTGGACTGTACTTATAATATTTATTGCAAGTTATATTTATTATTATCAGCCGGTTGATTCGCTTTCTGATAACAACTCTGGATTGATCATTGTGGATAGTCTTATTGCAAATAATAGTATTAAGTACCCTGCCTTAGTCATGGCTATATCTCCATCTTGTATATACTGCGCGAATAGTTATCAATATATAAATAGATTGATGAATGACAGGATGCTTGATAGTGACACTTATCTGTACGCTTTGGTTGATGCAGACCTTACGTCATCGCTACTGAAGCATCAATACGCTTTACTAGAGAAGCACCGTATCGAAATAGAAAACTTGTATAAAGTTGATATAGTAAAAGCCGCACCAGTAGGTGTGCCTACGTTTTATTATGTCGATGAACGAGGCATTGTAGTTCGGCACTGGATTGGTCAAGTAACGGACGATAGGTACGCAGAAATATTAGGCGTTATATCCGGTCAGTACCGTAATTGAATGTGGCTCTTCGATAGTGTGCGAAGATGGCACTTCTAGCCACAGGGCGACGAGCTTTACGTGATACGCGAGGATGAAGTGGGTATGCATCCGGTGAACTACACCTTGCCCTTCTCCCGGTTCATGGGTAGAAGCTCTTCAACCCGCTTCGCCGGATGGGTCAGAATGCGGGCCAGGACGTCAGCCGTCTGCGCCCCCCCTCGATCAGGATAGATGTGTGTGCCGCAGCAATGTGGCTTCGGTCGGCATGGAGCTGATCGGGCAGCATGAGAAGCTGCCGAAGCGATGGCGGGACCGACCCGCCGGAGTCTGCCTACAGGGGCCGGCTTCAAACCGCCTCCGAGCGGCATTGGCTAAAGACCGTTGTCGTGAGCGTCGGGGGAGAAGGCGCATCCATGTGGTGTGTCATGTAAGGTAAGCACTCGGTGAAGTACACATTGCGCAGGTCGTTGTCGGTCCCCATCTTTCTGGCAAAAAGGAATGGGGATGCCAGGACGACGAAAAATGGAGGATATGAGGCCGCTCGTAGAGGCTTTCGAAGCGGGTTCGGAGCGG
>JAJCYQ010000077.1 GCA_029262835.1 Bacteroidota bacterium | reverse complement strand
TGTGGGCGTCGGGGCCGGGCGATTCGTGATTTTAAAACCGTTGGTGGTTGAACCCGGGGGGGGGGGGGGGGCCCCACCCCGGGGCGCCCGCCCCACCATCGGCGAACACCGAAGCCGAAACGAGCGCATCGATCTCTGTTTTGTCCACCTGCAAATGCAGCGTACAGAGCTCGACGCACGCAATGAGCACCACCGCCGACGGATTGGCCATGACAATACTGGACGCTGTTCGAAGCGCCGGAATGGCCGCGTAGCACCCCATGAAGCCGAAGTGCATACGCGCCGTCGAAGGCGAAAGTCCCAGGCTTTTTACAAGCTCAAAATCCGGCCCGGGCGCAAAAAAGCCCGTGCAGGATACCGTAATTACGTGCGTAATGTCCGCCAGACCATGTGGCGATCCGGCATCCGCCGCCGCGCTGATTGCCGCGCGGGCCGCGCGCTCGAAAAGGCGGGGCGCCTCCCGGGCATAGACAGCGTTGCGCTGGGCTGTCGTTGGATTCTGCCACCGTCCGTCGCATCCAACGTAAAAAATACCGTCCGCACCGTGGCGACGATAGTCCGGAATGACGCTGTGCCGCGTGTCGATATCACTGTGGCGGTAAATACGCTCCATGAAGCGGGCCTCGCGAGAACCGGGCTCGAGATCCCGGCCCAGCATGTCGCACACGTCCTCCTGTGCATAGGCATAGTCTGGAAGTGCGTGACCGAGACCGTGTATGTATGGCATGAAGCGGTAGAGTTGAAGTGCAGGGCGACGTCAACGCGGCAGGCGCTGCGGGATATCGGCGACGACGTAGGCCATGACCGCCATCGTGGCGACCGAGAGACCCACATGGTGCGGATCCAGTTTGTCGACGTAATCCGCCTTCGTGTGGTGGTACCAGAAGTAACGCGAGCCATCGACGTTGAGTCCCATGCCGGGCACGCCCTCGGCCATGATGGGGCCAATGTCCGCGCCGCCGCCACCGCGCCGGATGGTCCCTGATTCAATGGGATCGAGCAGTTTTCCTATCTGTGTAATAACGTCGAACGCCGCGTCGGATCCCGAAAACCCGAAACCCTGCGGCTTGAATACGCCAGCGTCCGATTCCATGGCCAGAACGTGGTTGTGAAGCTCGTCCCGGTGCGCATTGCGGTAGGCATTACCTCCCCGCAGCCCATTTTCCTCGTTCGTCCACATCACGACCCTGACCGTCCGCTTCGGCCGCAGACCAAGCTCCTTCATGAGGCGCAGCGCCTCCCAGGCCGCGACGCACCCGCCGGCATCGTCCATGGCGCCCGTTCCCACGTCCCACGAGTCAATATGACCGCCGAGCACGATGACTTCATCGGGAAACTCTGTTCCGACGAGCTCCGCGACGACGTTTGCCGACTCGGCATCGGGCAGCCAGTAGTCTTCCATCTGGAGACGGATTCGAATACGGTGGCCGCGGTCCTGCATGCGCTGCATCATCATGGCATCTTCCATGGTGATGGCGGCGTGCGGAATGCGGGGTACATGTTCGTCGTACGCCGAGTTGCCGGTATGCGGCGTGTACATGGAAAAAGGCCCGACGCTCCGCACAAGACTCGCCACCGCGCCTGCTTCCGCGGCCCGAATGGCGCCCTGCGACCGGTAAACGACGGTCGATCCGTACGACGTGAAGGGTACGTTCCAGAGCACGATTTTCCCACGCGCTTCGTCGGCCCGCTCCGCGAGTTCGTCAAAGGAGCCGACGACGAGCACGTCGCCCACCAGTCCTCCGGGCCCCGTACCTATTGAACCGCCGAGCCCCAGGATGTCCAGGCGGCGCTCGTGCGGCTCAAGCAGCATGAGTTCCTCGCGTCCCCGCACCCAGCGGGGCACCATGACGGGTTCGGCCCGCACGTTCTCGAGGCCGTCGGCACGCATTTCGCCGAGAATCCAGTCAATGGCACGCTCCAGATTCCTGGAGCCCGAAAACCGGGGGCCGAAGGTGTCTGTCAGGTAGGCCAGCCGCTCCCAGGCCGCACTGTCGGCGAGCGCGGCCTCAATGAGCTGGTCGGCATCGCCCTCCCACGCCGAGGCGTCGAACATGGCGCCGGCCTGGCGAGCGGTGGCCAGCGAGGCGTCGGCCTGCCGGGCGGTGGCCGCAGGCGCGAAGGCCGTGACTGCCGCCAGCAGGGCGGTCGCCGCAAGAGGCGCCGCAGCGGCGATGACCGAACGTAAATGGGGTCTCGATGTGGATGGATAACGCATGACAATGGACGAGTCAGTGGGTAGATTGCATTCTGGCGCCGGCATTTGGCCGCTGCCTTCAATCTACAATCTTTGTACCGACATGTCGCGCGCACCGGACCACATGCCTGTTTCCGACCTGAAAAACCTGGGCGCGGTATCGGCGCGTTGGCTCGAAAGCGTAGACATCCACACGGTCGGCGATCTCCGGCGTCTTGGACCCGCTCTTGCCTGGCGCATTGTGCGGGAGCGCTACCCGGAAGCCAACGTGCTCCTGCTCTGGGCCATGGCCGCCGGGCTCATGGACCGGCACTGGCAGTCGCTCAGTGAATCCGAGAAAAAAGCGCTGCGCGCGGAGGCCGAGAGCATCCGGTTTGGGGACGCGACCGTCCGGCTCCCGATGGTTCTGCTTCCAGTGGCCCTACTCCTCGCGGCGCTCTTCGCTGCGCCTTCCGCCGCCGCGCAGAACCTCCCCTTCTCGCCGCTCGTCGAAGCACAAATCTATCCCGCCGGAGGGATCCTTGTTGGCGGCGTGCGCCTGGGCCCGCTGGATGTTCACGCCGGCTGGAATCTTACGCGGCGCGGCGACTTCGGCGAGCACGACAATGAGCGCGGCGGCGGCCCGGGCATCGGCCTGGGCATCTGGCAGCGCGGCGCGCCCGGCCTACCCGGTGCCGCTTCCGGCCTGTTGGGCGTGGCCGGGCTCCGCGCGGGGCTTCGACTCGACGTCTGGTACCTTGATATCGATTGGTGGGACCGCGTCCCCGGCGGTATCACGGGCCCGCCCACTCCTCCTCGACGTTCGGGCTCCACCCAGATTACGGTTGTTCAGCCTACGCTCCGCCTTCGGTTTGACCTGCCAGGCACCCCGCTCGGCCTTACCGCCGCCGTCGGCGCCGAGTTCAATGTCTCCACAGACGGCGAGGACGTCGGCGAGGGCGCGATCGGCCTCCTTGGGCTGCGGTGGGCGTTCTGAATTACGCCTATTCCCCAGCCTCATCCTCCTCGAAAAGCTGCGCGGCGAGGCGGTTGAAGTCGGTTTCGGTGATGATGCCGACCAGCTGCCCCTGGTGCACCACCGGGAGCGCCCCGACCTGCCGCTCGCGCATGAGGCGGATGGCATCGATCGTGGCCATTTCGGGCGTCACCGAGATCGGGTCGCGTTTCATGATGTCAGACACCGGAAGGTCCTCCGTCACACCCGCCGCCTTGTTTTCAGCGAGCGCCCGGAGCAGCGAATGGTTCGTCACAATGCCGACCAGCCGGTGCTGATCGTCTTCGACGAGCACGTGCCGAATGCGCTGCCAGTTCATGAGCACCGCCACGAAGTCAACCAGCTCATCCTGGCGCACCGTGAACAGATCGGTCGACATGAAATGCTCCACACGCGTCCCCTGGATGCCCCGCCGGGTCTGCCGCGCGAGCCCCGCGAGTTCCCATGTGTGTCCCGGCCGCCCCTCCTTCTGCATTTCCACCATGTTCGCGACGAGCGCATCGAGCCGCTCAGCGCGCGTTGACCCCTCGCGTTTCATTTTGGCGAGCGACAGAAGCTGCCACTGCGCCCCGGTCTTGCGCGATGCCACGCGGTCGCGCACAATGCCGATATACTTGTCAATGTCCGCCTGCGACAATCCACTCTCCTCGAGCCCATCCCGCGCGACATCGACCAGTCGATCAGCAATCAGGTCCACGACGGGCCAGCGCCGCCCATCGATCCAGTTGATTTCGGAGGCCAGGCCCTGCCGCGCGGCCCCAATAAAGTTGCTCTTGGCCTCATCAAAATCGAGCAGCGGACGGATGTCCGCGTGCTGCCGCTTGAGCCCCACGAGCAGCCCGATCCAGAACGCCGCGTTGGCCACCTCATCGACTGGCGTCGGCCCGGACGGCAGCAGCCGGTTCTCTATGCGCAGGTGCGCCTTGTCGCCGCTTATGCCGTAGCACGCCCGGTTCCACCGGTACACCGTCCCGTTGTGCAGCTGCAGCGCGCCGAGCTTCGGAATACGGCCCTCCCGGATGGCCTCGAACGGATCTTCGTGCTCGCTCGTCATGATGACCCGAAAACGGGCAATATCCTCCTGGAAGACCTCGAGCGCCGACTCGTTCACCCAATCCGACCCGAAATGCACCCGGGGACTCATTTCCCGCAGGTACATGTTGCTCGAACGGGTATCGACCGCCTGTTGAAACAGCGCTATCCGCGTTTCGCGCCACAGTCTCTTCCCGAAGAGTACCGGACTGTTGGTCGATGCGGCGAGCACCGGCGCAGCCACCAACTGCGCAATGTTGTAACAATGGGCGAAGTCCTCGGGCGATACCTGGAAGTGCACCTGGAAGCTCGTGTTGCACCCTTCCATCATGATGTTGTCATGGTGGAAGAACAGCTCGTCCGTGCCGCGAATGTGGTACTGCGCCGTGCCCCCCTTGAGCGCCATGATGGTGTCGTTGAGCGCGTGGTAGCGCGGCTTGTCGACCATGTTCTCAATGCGAAGGTCCCACGCATGAATGGTCGGCAGAATGCCCGCCATGGCAATATCGGCGCCGACCTGTTCGGCGAGCGCCCGCGTCTCGGCGAGCAGCACGTTCAAATCCCGCTCCATGTCTGAAAAACACGTCCCCTCGAACTCGTACGGGTCCATGTTGATTTCCAGGTTGAACCGGGTCAGCTCGTTCACCATTCGCGGATTGTCGGTCAGCGCGAGCACTTTTTCCACGAGCGCCGCCGGATGGTGCCGCTTGTCGATCAGGAAAAGCTCCTGCTCGGCACCCACGCGGTGTATGCCCGATTCGAACATACCTTCGGACAGCATGAACTCCATGGCCCGCATGTCATTCATGATCTGGCGCGTAAACCGGCGGACTTCGGCGGCTTCGACCGGCTTGTGTACGTCGTGCTGTCCCATGCTGGTGGCGGGGCTGGTTGTCGGGTCCTCGCGGTCATAATACGAAACCTGCCCCACCTGAGCCGGTTGATTAACGCCTATGAACATCATGTCCCCCATGTCAAAGGCCGGGCTGCTCCTGGTGGCGTGTTGCCTGCTCGTCGCGGCCCTTGCTGCTTTCCCGAACGCCGCCCAGGCGCAAAGCGCCGACGACCGTGCGCTCCACGCCGAGCGCTCCATGGTACGGGCACTGACCCATATGCGGGTGGCGCGGTATGATGACGCGGTGCGTGTCTACCAGGAAGCACTCGGCGTAAACCCGCAGCATCCTGCCCTGCTCGTTGGAATGGCCGATGCGCAGGTCGCGGCTGGCGACCCCGGTGCCGGCCTCTTTTACATCGGGCAGGCGGTTGCGCTCGATTCTTCCGCAGCCGAGGTCCTGACGGCCTGGCGCGACATCGCTCTCCAGGCGGGTAACATGCCCGATGCGCTCGAGGCGTCCACCCGCCTCGTCGCGGCGACTCCGGACGACGCCGGTGCCTGGGAGTCTCACCTGCTCCTGCTCAAGCGTCTCGACCAGACGGGCCGCGCACTGGCGCTGGACGCCGAACTCGAAGCACGCTTCCCGGGCCACGTGGCGCTGCTCCGCCTGCGCGCGGACGCGCTGGAAGAAGCCGGTCGCACGGAAGCGCTGGTGCCGGTGCTTGAGCGCCTCCTGCCAATCGATCCGGTCGAAAACCGCCTGGCTCGCGCCCACATGCGAATGGGGAACGCCGAGAGGGCGGCCGAGCTGTGGACGCTGACCCTGCCTGACCCGCAGGCCGAGGCCGCCCTCGAGGCGTTGGCGAAGGGTGTTTCGCCGCCGGCGCGCGACGCCGCGTCCAATGATGCGGGACCCGGTGACGATTTTCCCAATGCCGAATCGCCGATCGCGGACGCAGCCCCGCCGACGCCCGACGAAATTCGCGAGCAGGTTGAGGCCGATCCGCGGCAAATCGATCTCTGGGTGGAGGGCGTCCGCGCCTTCCATGCGGCCGGGCGTCACCAGGAGGCGGCCGAATTCGGTGAAGACGGTCTGCTGCTCTACCCCTTTCACGGGCCCATGACGCTCGCCACGGCGCCGGCCCTCGTCGCGATGGGGCGCGCCGAACGCGCCCGCGAGATTGTGCGCGCCGCGCTCGAGCGCTCCCGGCCCGAGGACCCCTGGACGGCTCCGCTCCAGGACGTGCTCGCGGGGCTCGACGATCCACAATGATGGTCCGGCGACTCCTTCCCGTGCTCCTCGTGCTGGCTGGCATGCTGGGAGCAGTCGTGCTCTCTGGATGCCGCGCACTCAGCCCGCCCGGCGCCTCGCTGCCCGCCGATGACGGATCGACCCGCATGCCGGCGGCATACCCCGACCATTCGCTCGAGGACGTGCTCTCCCGCATTCCGGATTTGCCCCATGCATTCCAGGAAATCACCGCCGAGGCGAGTGTGAACGTGGCATCTCCCGAAGAATCTGGCCGTTTCACGGCCCGCATTGCCTGGCGGCGGGACGATTCCATGCTTGTTCGCATCCGATTTCCGCTCGGCGTCGAAGGAGCCCGCGTCCTCATCACGCCCGATTCAGCCTACGTCTGGGACCGGATCGAGAAGACCCTGATCGTCGGCACGCCGTCGTCGATTGAGGCGGTCCTGCCCGTCGCCGTCGCCGGTACGGACCTCGTGGCGCTCGCTACGGGATTCGTGCGGCCCGGCGCGGGCGGCGCCCAGGCCAGCGGCGCCCAGGCCAGCGGCGCCCAGGACGGCAGCGAGCGTGCCGACCCTCTCGACCCCACCACATGGACACTGCGCGCCGACAGTCTCCACTACGAACTGACGCGCACTGACGGATCGGAGCGGCTGCTTGTGGACCCCTCCCGCTGGCGCGTCGTATACGCGGAGTACCGAAACAGCGAAGGCCATATTTTCGAGCAGCGCTGGTATACGGCGTTCGCCGACCTCGGCGGCATGCTCGTGCCGCGCCGCGTGAGCGTCAGCCAGCCGCTCCGCGATGCGCGCATCATCATGTCGCTCAGCCGGTTCGACACGTCGCCCGGCCACTTGTCCTTCGACCTCGGCGCGAACAACATCAAGGAGCGGTATGAAATCGAGTAGATTCTTTGCGTTCCTGTTTGCCTGCGCCACAGCCCTTATCGCGCCCGCCGCACATGCCCAGGAAACAGCTGTCCGGGAGACGCAGACGCGCCTTGAGCAGCTTCGGCAGCAGATTGCCGACGATGAGGCGCGCCTCCAGGAGACGCGGGCCCGCGAGCAGGCATCGGCCTCGCAACTCAGTGACCTGGAGCGCCAGATTGCCCTGCGCGAGGAGCTCGTGGCGCTCTACGATCGCCGCACGGGCGAACTCCGCGCCGAGACCGATTCGCTCTCGGCGCTGGTAGATACGCTCCAGTCCGAGGTCACGACGCTCGAGGAAGACTACAGGAAGCGGGCCACGCACGCCTATAAATATGGCCGCCAGCACGACGTGGCGCTCATTCTGGCCGCCGAGTCCATTAATCAGATGCTCGTCCGGATCGGGTACCTCCGGCGCTTTTCGAACGAAAGGCGAGATCGGCTGGCGGAGCTCGCCGAAGCGGCGTCAGACCTCGCTGAGCGCCGGAATGAGCGCGAGAAGCGGCTGGTCGATACGCAGCTCCTGCTTCAGACAGCGAGCCGCGAACGGGAAACGCTCGCCGCGCTGCGCAGCGAGCGCAGCCAAGAGGTGGCGCGGCTGCGCGCATTGCAGGTGGACCTGTCGAACGAACTGGAATCGAAGCGTACCATGGCGCGCGAGCTCAGTGACCGGATTGTGGCGCTCATGGCGTCGGCTGAGGCGCGGCCCGCTGCGCCGGGTCGCCGCGGAGCCCCCCGGGGGAGGGGCGAAATAGCGGG
>JAJCYQ010000076.1 GCA_029262835.1 Bacteroidota bacterium | reverse complement strand
GTGGGGGCGGCGTGGTTTTTCACCTGGGCCCCCCCTCCGCATGCAATCGTCTTCAAATTGTGTACTGACGTAATCTGTCAGTACAGGTCCCGTCAGGAGAGCGCCGCCTGGGCGGCCGCGAGCCGCGCAATCGGTACCCGAAACGGAGAGCATGACACATAGTCCATACCAACCGCGTGACAGAAATGGACCGAACGCGGATCACCACCATGCTCCCCACAGATACCGACCTTCAGACCGGGACGCCCTTCGCGACCCCGTTCCGTGCCCATCTGGACAAGTTGGCCAACACCAGCGACATCGAGCGACTGGAACGGATCTTCCGGCAGGATCTTGCGATCCACGTATGTCGGCAGGAATTTGCCAGCGTCGTCCCGGGAGTACCCGAAAGTCATCTGCGTCAGGTCGTTCGTACCGAAGGAGAAAAACTCGGCCTCAACGGCAATTTCGTGCGCCGTCAGCGCTGCCCGGGGGATCTCGATCATCGTACCGACCAGGTACGCTATCGTATGGCCTTTTTCACCGAAAACGTCGTCAGCTGTCCGCGTAATGATCGCCTTCTGGTTGGCGAACTCCTCGACCGTACCAATGAGCGGCACCATGATCTCAGGAAGCACGCTTACGCCCTCCTGGTCAAGTTCGACGGCCGCTTCCAGGATGGCACGGGTCTGCATTTCCGTAATTTCAGGGTACGTGATCCCCAGTCGGCAGCCACGGTGGCCGAGCATGGGGTTGAACTCGGACAGGAACGCAATCTTGGCCTTCACGACGTCGAGCGATACGCCCATCTTGTTGGCCATTTCCTGCGCTTCTTCTTCGCCGTGTGGAAGGAATTCATGCAGTGGTGGATCCAGCAAACGTACCGTAACAGGCTTTCCAGCCATGGCACGGAAAATGCCGATGAAGTCCTCTTTCTGGTATGGAAGGAGTTTCGCAAGCGCATCGCGACGCTCGGCCTCCGTTTCCGCCAGAATCATTTCGCGGACACGGTCAATCCGCTCGCCCTCAAAGAACATGTGCTCTGTACGACACAGTCCGATACCCTCTGCACCAAACTCAATCGCTTTGGCTGCATCGGCGGGCGAGTCGGCGTTCGTACGGACCTTCATGGTGCGCTCTGCGTCGACCCACTTCATGAAACGGGCGAAGTCGCCCGTGAGCTTTGGCTCCACCAGATCCTGGGCGCCGAGGACAACTTCACCCGTCGTACCGTTGATGGAGACCCAGTCGCCCTCCTTGACCGTGACTTTTCCATTCGTGAACGTCTGGGCTTTGTAGTTGATCACGATCTCGCCACAGCCTGCAACGCATGGCTTGCCCCACCCACGCGCCACAACGGCCGCGTGCGAGGTCATGCCACCTCGCGAGGTCAGGATGCCCTTCGCGGCATTCATACCCCCCACGTCTTCCGGGCTCGTCTCGATGCGCACAAGCAGCACAGGTTCACCTTTTTCAGCGGCGTCTTCTGCGGCCTCTGCTGAAAAGACCACCTTGCCAACGGCGGCGCCAGGCGATGCCGGCAGCCCTTTGGCAATCACGGAGTCCTTGTATGCGTCTGGATCCTTGAACCCCGGATGCAGGAGCTGGTCCAGATGGCCGGGCTCGACCAGGTCCCGGACCGCGTCGGTCGTGGAAACGACTTTCTCATCCACCAGATCGACAGCAATCTTGACAGCCGCTGTCCCCGTGCGCTTACCGTTGCGTGTCTGGAGAATGAAGAGTTCACCGTCCTGGACTGTGAATTCAATGTCCTGCATGTTCCGGTAGTGCGCCTCCAGCTTGTGCGTCACCTGCACGAGCTGCTTGTACGCGGCCGGGAATTCATTCGCCATCTGTGAAATGTCTTCCGGCGTCCGGATACCCGCTACCACGTCTTCCCCCTGGGCATTGACCAGGAATTCGCCGTAGAGCTTGTTCTCACCTGTCGACGGATTGCGCGTGAATAGCACGCCCGTACCGGAGCCCTCTCCCATGTTGCCAAAAACCATGGCCTGGACGTTTACTGCCGTCCCAATGAGGCCCTGGATTTTGTTGATGGAGCGGTATTTGACTGCCCGATCACTGTCCCAGGATCCGAAGACGGCGTTGACCGAAAGCTTCAACTGCTCGCGCGGGTCATCAGGGAACATGAAACCCGTATGCTTGCGATAAATGGCCTTGTAGCGATCTACAAGTACCATGAGGTCGTCCGTGGACAGGTCAACGTCGTTCTCAACCCCGCGCTCCTCCTTCAGATTCTCGATCGCTTCCTCAAAGTGCTGATGGCCAACGCCCATCACGACGTCACCAAACATGTCAATGAAGCGGCGGTAGGCATCGTACGCGAAGCGTGGATTGCCCGTGTGCTTCGCCAGTCCTTCCACGGCCTCGTCGTTCAGGCCAAGGTTGAGCACCGTATCCATCATGCCGGGCATGGAAACGGCCGCTCCAGAGCGTACCGATACCAGCAACGGCTGCTTTGCGTCACCGAAACCGGCACCCATGGCCTCTTCAATGTGCTTGACGCCGGCGGCAACCTGCGCATCCAGCCCATCCGGCCACTGGTGGTGGTTGTCGCTGTAATACTTGCAGGCCTCCGTGCTGATGGTGAATCCGGGAGGTACGGGCAGTCCGATGGAGCTCATTTCTGCCAGATTCGCTCCCTTGCCGCCCAGAAGGGCCTTCAGGCTTCGGTCGCCGTCTGTGCGTGAACCACCAAAGTGGTATACCATCTTGTCCGGTGCGTTGCTCATGTTATTGGCTGTCAATTGGAAAAAATGCAATCCATACAATATATACCTTGGACATACGCGGCTGAAGGTTACAAGAACCAAGAAATCATTAATCACCGGAAGCCCTTCCATAATTACGCGACAGGCATGGTCACACGTGCCTCTGACGGCCGTGCGGAACGAGATCCCCTCCGGCGGCGTGTGAGTGCCCTCCGAATTGAACGACATCTCTCTTACCGTACGTACGAATGTACCGACTCGTAGTAGTGGAGTCGCCTACCAAGGCCCGCACCATCCGGAAATTCCTGCCTGACTCCTATCGGGTTGAAGCCAGCATGGGGCATATCCGCGACCTTCCCGGGTCGGCGGCCGAGATTCCGGAGAAGTACAAGAAGGAGTCGTGGGCCCGTCTGGGCGTGAACGTAGAGTCCGGTTTCGAACCCATGTACATCGTACCATCGGACAAGAAGAAGGTGGTCAAGATGCTCAAGGATGCGCTCAAGGTCGCGGACGAGCTCTTCATTGCGACAGACGAAGACCGCGAAGGGGAATCGATTGGGTGGCATCTGCTCGAGGTGCTGAGCCCTTCTGTCCCCGTGCGGCGCATGGTCTTTCACGAAATCACGAAGGAAGCCATCCTGGGAGCCCTCGACGAGACCCGGGACATGGACCGCCATCTGGTCGATGCCCAGGAGACCCGTCGCGTGCTCGATCGACTGGTGGGGTACAGCATATCTCCCCTGCTGTGGAAGAAAATCGCACCAAAGCTGAGTGCCGGCCGTGTCCAGAGTGTTGCCGTCCGGCTGCTCGTGGTGCGCGAAAAGGAACGCATCCTGTTCGTCCCGGCCGCCTACTGGGATCTTCTGGCTACGCTTCAGGCCGGCAAGGAGTCGTTCGACAGCACGCTTACGCATCTGTCGGGTATCCCGCTGGCCACAGGCCGAAACTTCGACGACAACACAGGCCGCCTGTCCAACAATCTGGTCGACGGCAAGGACGTCGTGATCCTCAAGGAAGATGATGCCAGGGACCTCCAGGATGAACTGAAGGGTGTTGACCTGAATGTTGTCAATATCGACGAGCGGACCAGCAAGCGAAATCCATACGCTCCCTTTATCACGTCTTCCCTGCAGCAGGAGGCCAGCCGGAAGCTTCGTCTCTCGGCGCGCGATACCATGCGCGTGGCCCAGAAACTCTATGAGAATGGTCTGATCACCTACATGAGAACAGACTCTACCGCGCTTTCCTCGGAAGCCGTCGAGGCCAGCCGTCGATCGGTCCAGGCACGTTACGGAAAGGAGTACCTGTCCGATGCCCCCAGACAATTCGCCAACAAGGTTCGCAATGCCCAGGAGGCCCACGAGGCCATCCGTCCTGCCGGTACCGGGATGAAGACGGCGCAGGAACTCGGCCTTTCAGGCGCGGAGCGGGACCTCTATGACCTGATCTGGAAACGCACCGTAGCTTCACAGATGGCCGAAGCCGTGATCCGCCAGACAACCGTGCACCTGGAAGCCGAAACGTCCCGTGGGACGGCCCGCTTCCGCGCCAGCGGCAGAGAAGTTGTCTTCCCGGGGTTCTTCCGCGCGTACGTGGAAGGCTCGGACGATCCGGAAGCCGCCCTTGAAAACAGGGAATCTCCCTTGCCTTCCCTCACCAGGGACTCGGCACTCCCAGTCCGGGAATTGGAGGCGAAAGGACATGAAACGCGCCCTCCAGCCCGATTCACGGAAGCCAGTCTGATCAAGTTGCTCGAAGAAGAAGGCATTGGCAGACCGTCCACGTACGCCTCCATCATCGATACCATCGTGCGTCGCGGGTACGTGCAGCGAAGCGGCAGCCAACTCGTTCCGACTTTTACAGCCTTCGCCACGACGAATCTTCTGGAACAGCAGTTTGGCCCCTATGTGGACACGGGTTTTACGGCAGAGATGGAGCAGGTGCTCGATGATATTGCCAGTGGAAAACGGGAGTCAGCACCGTATCTGAGGGCGCTCTATGTTGGCGAAGAGGGGCTTGAATCCATGGTGGAGAAAGGGCTTGACAGCATCGATGCGCGGGAAGTGTCCGGCATCATTTTCGAAAAGTGGGCACCCTTTGTAGTGCGTGTCGGCAAGTACGGGCCGTATGTGGAGCAGGAAGTAGACGGAGAGCGCGTTGTAGCGTCCATCCCTCCCGAAACGGCGCCTGGAGATCTGACGCGAGAAATGCTGCAGGGCTTCATCGACGAGAAACAGAAGGGTGACGAGGTGCTAGGCATCCACAGCACGCTCGATATGCCAGTATTCGTGAAAAAGGGGCCCTACGGCCATTATGTACAGCTCGGCGACGACGAGCAGGAGGGCAAGCCGAAACGCATTTCCGTGCCCAGGAACATGGATCCGTCCGGTATAGACCTGGGTACGGCCGAGCGCCTTCTCGAATTGCCGCGCAGCCTTGGACAGCACCCGGAAACCGGAGTGACACTCAAGGCAAACATCGGACGCTATGGTCCATATGTCCAGCACAATCGCACCTTTGCATCGCTCACGAAGGACGACAACGTACTGACGGTCGAGTATGACCGCGCCATGGAGCTTATTGCAAAAAAAGAGGCCAAAAACAAACCTCTTCGCAGCCTGGGTCTCCACCCCGAGACGGGCGATCCACTCGACATCTTCGAAGGTCGTTACGGGCCGTACGTGAAACACCAGCGCACCAACGCATCGCTTCCGAAGGATCGACCAGTGGAATCACTGACCCTGGAAGAAGCCGTTGTGCTCATTGACAGCAAGGCTGCATCGAAGAAAGCCCCGAAGAAGAGGGCGGCGAAAAAGAAAACCACAGCCAAGAAAACCACAGCCAAGAAGCCCGCGGCAAAGAAAAAAGCGCCAGCCAAGAAGAAATAGGCCCTACCGGCCCGTGTCGGCATCCCCCAATCGGATGGCAGCCAGCATACCCAGGTAACTCTCGTAGCGCTCCGCGCTTACGGCAATGTCCTCCGTGTCCGACCCTACAAGGACTTCGTGTACGTGCGCTTTTACATTGCATCCGGGCTCATGGTCGTGCGTGCAATTCGGGAAACGACAGCCTGGGAGCAGGCAAGCCATTTCAGGAAAATGGTGGCCCAATTCCTGGGGCTCAAGCCCGACCAGACCAAACTCGCGTAGTCCGGGAGTATCGGCCAACCATCCACCGTCGGGAATCCGTATAAGTTCTGCAAATGTAGTCGTGTGCCGTCCCTTCCGTGTCCGCTCCGATACGTGCGACGTTCGCTGATCTGCGTCCGGAATGAGGGCGTTCACCAACGACGATTTTCCGACACCCGATGCGCCTACAAATACGTGCATGCCACCGGCCAGTTCGCCGCGTAGGAGTTCCACACCATGATCGGCGATGGCACTCGTAAAAATGACCGGATACCCCAGATCCTCATACAGAGCCGACCAGAAGTCCATGGCGTCCGCTGAACGATCATCAATCAGGTCCGCCTTGTTGATGATGATTCCGGCCGGAATGTCATAGACCGAAGCCATGACCAGGAATCGATCGACCAGACCACCGTTAAACTTGGGTCTCTGTACGCTCTGCACAATCCAGGCCATGTCGATATTGGCCATGATCACGTGTTCAACACCCACCCGCCGACCTGCTGCACGGCGCGACAACTTGTTGCGCCGCTCGGCGATATCCACGATCTGACCCGATCCTTCTTCATCGCCAGGCAGGATCTCCACCTCATCTCCAATCACGACCGGATTCGTAGCTACGGCTGCCTGCCGGCGAAACCGTCCGGGGAGTGTGCAGGACACGATACCGCCGTCTGTCTGCACCTCATACCAACTACCGGTTGACCGGATAACGAGCCCTTTCACCGCGTACGACGCCTCGTTTCTGACTCCTGGGGTGCATCGAGACCATACACATCCTCTGCGTCGCTCACTGAATCGATAGTCATGCCACGACGCTCTTCAAGGCGCTCCACACGTTCAGCAAGGGGGGCGACGGCCTCACCGACCGCCGCATCGATTATTTCACGGAGCTCACTCGTGCTCAGTGACTTGTCAGCCTGGGGAGATCGCTGGCCGGCATCCCGCTTGTAATCGATAATCATCTTCGTAAAGATCAGCGCAGATCCGAATACAATTCCGATAACAGCAATGGGAAACAGCATGACGTGACTCTACTTTTCCGCAAGGTACGAATGCGGCCTTTCAAAGGTTGCCCTGGGCATCACAGCGACGTCGTCGTACCTCGCCACCTGACAAAAGCTTCGACCGCTTCATACTCGGCCAGCCCGAGCCGGTCGAAAAGACGCGCCGTGGCACGGTTGCGGTCCTCAGCCCGTTCCCAGAACTCCCGCGAGTCGGATCCTGGGAACATGGCCTTGTCCTTCTGGGATTCATGTTTGAAAATGCCCATCCGCTTGCGCTCGAGCTCGCCTGGACTGAGCGGCACCGACATATCAATGCGTTCCGGCTCCCACTCCTGCCAGGCGCCCCGGTAGAGCCATACCACACAGTCCTGGTACCATTCTTCAGGCTGCAGACGACGCAGCGCTTCGAAAATCGCCGTCAGGCACACGCGATGCGTGCCGTGTGGGTCCGAAAGGTCCCCAGCGGCAAATATCATGTGTGGCTTAACTTCGTTGAGCAGCCCCATCGTGAGGGCAATATCCTCCTCCGACAGCGGGTTCTTGCGCACGGTGCCCGTATCATAGAACGGAAGGTCCTGGAAGTGCAGACGATCCACGGGTATCCCACAGTGTTTTCCAGCCGCGCGTGCTTCACCGCGGCGAATTTCCCGTTTTATCAGCTGCAGTTCCTCACTGTCCTCTTGCCCCGGACGCTTTTCGGCCATGAACATGGCCATCCGTTGCCTCATTTCCTCTGATACGGCAGGTGAAATATCAAACATCTCGTTATACGAGGATGCAAATTCCAGGAAGCGCTCCGCATCTTCGTCAAATACAGCGAGCGCCCCCGACACCTGATAGGCCACATGAACTTCATGTCCCTGTGCGGCCAGACGCATGAGACAGCCACCCATTGAGATCACATCGTCATCAGGGTGCGGCGAGAAGACCAGCACACGCTTGGGATGAATCTCGTCCCGCGGCCACTTCCTGTCACCGGGCAGTTTCAGATGGGCCGGCTTGCCTCCCGGCCATCCGGTGATCGTGCTGTTCAGATCGTGGAATACGTGCAGATTGATCTCATAGGCCGATCCGTACTCGGCGAGTAAATCCTGTAGATGATTCTCGTTGTAGTCCTCATCGGTGAGCTTGAGAATCGGTTTTTCAACACGCTGTGCGAGCCAGATGACCGCTTTCCGGATGAGTCTGTCGTCCCACACAGCCGGGCCCAGAACCCATGGACACGTGTAGCGCGTGAGCCGGTCTGCGGCCGCGCGGTCAAGCACCACCTCTGCATTGTCGTGTTCCTGAAGAAAGGAGGCCGCAATGGCGTCGCTGACATCCCCTTCGACGGCCTGCGCCACAATCGGCGCCTTGCCCTCGCCGAGCGCCATAAGCACCACGCGCCGCGCACCAAGAATGGTAGCGACTCCCATGGTGATGGCGCGCCGGGGCACATTGTTCTTTCCGAAGAAATCGCCTGCGGCGTCGGTTCGCGTGACATTGTCAAGCGTGATCAGACGCGTCACGCTGTGCCGGCCCGAGCCCGGCTCATTGAAACCGACATGTCCGGTACGTCCAATACCCAGCAGCTGGAGGTCAAGCCCGCCGGCCTCCCGGATAGCCTCCTCGTACGCCGCACAATGCGCCGTGACCTCGTCAAGCGGGATCGTACCATCGGGAATGTGCACCTGGTCCGGCGGAATGTCGATATGGTCGAAAAGATGGTCGTCCATGAAGCGGCGGTAGCTCTGCTCCGCGTCGGCATCCATCGGATAATATTCGTCCAGGTTGAATGTGACCACATTTCGGAAAGAGAGCCCTTCTTCCCGGTGCATGCGCACCAGTTCCGCATACACACCCATGGGCGTGGATCCTGTCGCAAGGCCGAGCACACAGTGCCGGCCTTCCTTCTCCCGCGCCCGTATCAGGTCAGCAATTTCCTGCGCTACAGCGCGCGACACTTCCTGCGGTTCCTCGTGAACCTCCACGGGTATATGCTCGCGGGCACTCAGCATGCTACCGGGCATCTGTTCCATCAGTCGTTCCCCCGAGGCATGAAACTCTGGATTCCCGTGATTTCGCGGCCAAGGATGAGGCCGTGGATGTCATACGTGCCCTCATACGTGTTCACGCTTTCCAGATTTACCATATGATGGATCACCCGGTATTCGCCCGTGATACCGTTCCCGCCAAACATGTCGCGGGCCGTGCGGGCTATGTCCAGGGCCTTGCCACAGTTGTTCCGTTTGGCCAGCGAAATCATGGCCGGTGCCGCCTTGCCTTCATCCTTGAGCTGCCCGAGCCGCCAGGCCAGTAGCTGCATCTGCGTGATCTCAGTGAGCATATTGGCCAGTTTGGTCTGGATAAGCTGGTTGGCCGCAAGCGGGTAGCCAAACTGCTTGCGCTCCATGACGTACTGCCGTGCACGCTGGTAACAGTTCTCCGCCGCGCCAAGAGCGCCCCATACAATACCATATCGGGCGTTGTTCAGGCACGAGAAGGGGCCCTTCAGACCTGACACGTCGGGAAACATCATGTCATCGGGGACGAACACGTCCTCGAGTACGATTTCACCCGTATGCGACGCCCGCAGGGACATCTTGTTGTGCGTCACTGGTGCGGAGTACCCTTCCGCCTTCGCATCGACAAGGAACCCCCGAATGACGGGTTTCTGTCCCGGCGTTTCATGTGCCTTGGCCCAGACAACAGCCACATCGGCAACGGGTGAGTTCGTGATCCACATCTTGGCGCCGTTCAGAATCCATCCGCCGTCTCCCCGCACGGCGCTGGTTACCATGGATCCTGGATCCGAGCCGTGATCGGGTTCGGTCAGGCCAAAGCAACCGATGAGTTCAGCGCTGGCCAGTTTAGGAAGGTATTCCACGCGCATGGCCTCCGTACCAAAAGCGTGGATGGGATGCATGACGAGTGAGGACTGGACGCTGGCAAATGAGCGGTACCCGGAATCGACCCGTTCCAGTTCACGCGCAATGAGCCCATAGGCCGTATAACTCGCACCGACGCCCCCGTAAACCTCGGGCGTAGTAGCCCCGAGAAGGCCCAACTCTCCGAGTTCTCCTGGAATGGCATCGTGAAAAATGCCCTCCTGGTTACCTTCGAGCGCGCGCGGCTCCAGTTGGGTCTGGGCGTATTCCCGCGCTGTTTCCATGATCAGGCGCTCCTCCTCTCCGAGCAGGGACTCGAACTGATAGGCGTCATCGATTGAAAATGGGGGCTGCGGCATGTGTGTACCAGAAAAAAGTGGATGCAAATGCAGAGATACACGCAAAGATACAACGCGTCCCGGCTCTCGCCACCCGCTTTACGTGATTTCCACGGGCCGTGTGTACCTTGCCGCCAGAGAACGGCTTCCCGCTCACGAACCCGACCCCAGCACGCATTCTGATGTCCACACGTATCGCCATCATCGGTACCGGTCTGATAGGCAGTTCCCTCGCGCTGGCCCTGCGCTCGAGCCGCGAGTACACCCATGTCATCGGGTACGACCGGCCCGATGCCGCGCGCCAGGCCGTTGAGCGCGGCGCCCTGACGGCTGTCGCCGCCAATCTGGAGGAAGCCGTCGCCGGAGCCGACGTGATTGTGCTCGCCGTGCCTGTGTCGAGCTGTGTGGAGTTGGTTGGGAAGTTGGCGCCCCTGCTTCGGCCAGGCATGACGCTCATGGATGTCGCGTCTGTCAAGAAACCCATTCTGGATGCTGCCCGCCAGTTCCTCCCACCGGGTGTGCATTTCGTCGGATCCCACCCCATGGCCGGTTCCGAGCACAAAGGAGCGCGCTATGCCGATGCGCTCCTGTTTGAAAATGCCACATGGGTTGTTACCCCGCTTCACGGCTCAATCACGGAAGCCCGATACGCCGCTGCGCGCGGAGTGATCGAGACGACAGGCGCCCGAATCCTCGAACTGGAAGCCGCGCTGCACGATACCGTTGCCGCCCAGGTGAGCCACGTCCCACAACTCGCCGCCGTAGCACTTGTCAGCGCCCTGGCGTCAGAAGACGCAACGCTCGATACGGCCCTGGAACTGGCTGCTGGCGGATTCCGGGACATGACCCGGATAGCGAGCTCCCCGTTTGAGATGTGGCGGGACATCCTTGCACTGAATGCCGACAGAACCCGTGAAGCTCTCCGCTCCATGCAACGTATACTCTCCAGCATGGCGACGTACCTGGAATCTGGTGACACTGATCAACTTGAGGCCTTTTTCCAGACTGCCCACGACTCGCGAAGCCGCATTCCCCAGGCCCGCAAGGGGTTCCTCGCACCGCTCTCGGACGTTTTTGTCTCGGTCGATGACCGTCCGGGCGCACTCGTTGCCGTAACCGGTACGCTCTTTGAGTGCGGTATCAATATCAAGGACCTCGAACTTCTGCGTATCCGTGAGGGTACAGGGGGCACATTCCGTCTGGGCCTCGAGTCGGAAGCCGATGCCACGCGTGCTGTAGCCGCCCTCACCGATAAACAGATCTACGCATTCCGGCTGTAGAAGCCCTCGGCAGCCACCATCACCAAGCATTCTGTCAACAACCCCATTCATTTCCGTGTCAGAAGTAAAAAAGACTCCTCTCCACGCCATGCACCAGGCGCTCGGCGCCAAAATGGTACCCTTCGCCGGCTATGATATGCCGCTTCAGTACTCGGGCATCATTAATGAACACCAGGCCGTGCGTACCGCCGCCGGACTGTTTGATGTCAGTCACATGGGTGAATTTCTGGTGACAGGTCCGGCGGCTGGACAATTCGTCGACAGCCTCGTCACGAACGACGTATCGACCCTCTATGACGGCAAAGCACTCTACACGGCCATGTGCCAGGATGATGGCGGAATCATCGATGATCTGCTCGTATACCGGTTCGGTCCAGAGATGTACGTCCTGGTCGTCAACGCCTCGCGCAAAGTAATCGACCTGGCGTGGGTCAGCCAGCATGCGCCTCCGGAGGTGACTGTCCGGGACGTATCGGACGAGACGGCCCTGCTGGCCCTACAGGGACCGCGAGCGTTCGACATCCTCGAAAAAGCTTCCGGAACGGACTTTTCAGGGCTCAAGTTCTACCACTTCGAGCGTCCGGCTGCATGCCTGGGATCGCAGCATCTACTCGTCTCGCGCACTGGTTATACAGGCGAGTCGGGAGTGGAACTCTACTGCCCCACTGCGGAAGCGGCATCCATCTGGTCGGCGCTCATGGAGGCCGGTCAGGAGTTCGGGCTGCTGCCGGCCGGTCTTGGTGCCCGCGATACGCTGCGGCTGGAGGCGGGATTCTGCCTCTACGGCAACGACCTCACCACGGACACAAACCCACTCGAGGCCGGCCTGGGCTGGCTCACCAAGCTTGAAGCCGCACCGTTCATTGGCCGCGAGGCACTCCTGAAGGTCAAGGCGTCCGGCCCGTCGCGAAAACTGGTCGGGTTCGTGGCGCAGGAGCGGGGCATTCCGCGTGCCGGAAATGACATTCTTGCTCCCTCGGGTGAAGTCATTGGAAGCGTCACATCCGGATCCCAATCGCCTATTCTGTCCAAAGGCATTGGCATGGGGTATGTCGAGAACCGGCCCGAGTTCACGACGCCCGGCTCCCCGCTGCAGATCTCGGCGCGAGGCCGAACAACGGCAGTGCACGTAGAGAGGCCGCCATTTCATGTGAAGCGAACTGAGAGCTGATATCGTACCTTTGCGGCATGGCATCGACAATCAAAAAGCGTTCGGTCAAGAAGACGGAAACGACGCGCACGTTCGTATCGGGAGAGCGCAAACAGGAAGTCCTCGGTGTGGCCATGATGGGGATTGGGCTGCTGACGCTGCTGGCGCTCATCACCTATTCGGCCACGGACAACCCGGTTGCCCAACGTTTCTCGATCGATCTGCTCCTGAGGCCCGGCGATAGAACCGTCGCCAACGCGCTGGGGCTGACCGGCGCCTGGATGAGCCGCCTGCTCATCCCCTCATTCATCGGGTATGCCGTCATCCTGTGGCCAGGTCTTTTGGTGGCGTGGGGCTACGTCCTCCTGCGTCACCGCAGTACGGAGTCACTCAAAACAACCACGCTCCTTGTTCTGGGTACGTCCTTCGTACTCTCTACGCTCTTTGGCTGGATATCGTCCCGGATGGATGCCGACATCCAGGCATGGACAGGCCTGTGGGGAACAGGATCGGCTGCCTGGATGCAGAGCGTATTCGGACAGACAGGATCTCTCCTGCTGCTCCTGCTCATTATCGTGCTGACCGCGCTGCTCCTCGTGGACCGGGACATCCAGCGCACGATGGATCGACTCGAGCACCTGTTTTCAAGCAGTTACCACGGCGTCGAGACGTGGTGGCTCCAGCGCTCGGCGCGACGCGAAGCGCGCGCCGAGCGGAAGCGACAACTCCTGGAGGAAGAGCGAAAATCAGCCGCAAGGCAGTCGCGAGCGAGCGCCGAAGAACGAGAGAAGCAGCGTGCGGAGGCTGCCGCCGAAGAGCGTCGCACGGCCGTCACGCGCGAGCGCGCATCGGGTGCGGCGTCCGTATCGAGTCCCAGGTCTGCACCCACCCCGGCGTCCGGCTCCAGCCCCGGGCCCGCTTCTGGTGCAGACACGCCGCCGGACCCGGCCGACCGGGACGTCGAAATACGCGTGCACGAACAGATCGTCGAGGAAAAAGCCCGGCGCGCGAAGCCTGGAGCGTTCCGGACGGGAGAATATGCGTTCACAACCCCAACGGTGGACCTTCTGAACGAGGCGGAATCGACCGGACCACGCATCGACTACGACGAACTCGAGGACAACAAGCAGATCCTTCTCGACAAATTGGCCACGTACAACATCGAAATCATCTCCATCGATGCTATCGTGGGTCCGACCGTGACGCTCTACGAATTGACTCCCGCTCCAGGGGTCAAAATCAGCCGCATTACCGCCCTGGAGAATGATCTGGCCATGGCGCTCGCTGCCCGCGGCATCCGTATGATTGCCCCCATCCCGGGAAAGTCGGCCATCGGCGTAGAGATACCGAACCGCCACCGGGAGTTGGTGCTCGTCCGAGACGTCGTGGAGACGCGCACCTTCTCCGAGACGACGATGGAACTGCCGCTCATCATGGGCAAGTCCATTGAAGGGGAAGTCGTGCTCCAGGACCTCACAAAACTGCCGCATATGTTGATTGCAGGGGCGACGGGGTCGGGGAAATCTGTCGGCGTCAATACATTCATCGCTGGTCTGCTCTACTCCGTACCGCCCTCGCTCCTCAAGTTCGTGATGATCGATCCAAAGAAGATCGAGCTCTCGGTCTACTCCCAGATCACATCCCACTACGTCGCCATGCCGCCAGAGGCTGACGACCCCATCATCACCGACTTCCACCAGGCCCTTGGTACGCTCAAGTCGTGTGAGAAAGAAATGGAACTCCGGTACGATCTGCTCAAGGAAGCCGGCGTCCGGTCCATACGAGAATACAACGATCGTTTCCAGAAGGGTGGACTCCCCGAAGAAGATGGGCATCGCCTGCTTCCCTACATCGTGGTCGTCGTCGATGAGCTCGCCGACCTCATGATGACCGCAGGCAAGGACATCGAAGCTCCCATTGCACGTCTCGCTCAGATGGCACGCGCCGTAGGAATCCATCTGATCCTGGCCACACAGCGGCCATCGGTCGATGTCATCACGGGCCTGATCAAGGCCAACTTTCCGGCCCGTGTCGCCTATCAGGTCGCCTCCAAGGTCGATTCGCGTACTATTCTGGATCAGAACGGCGCCGAGGGACTGGTAGGCAACGGTGACCTGCTCTATATGCTGGGCAGTCGCGTCATGCGCCTGCAGGGCCCATTCGTATCGCTCGCCGAAATAGACCGCGTAACGGGCCATATCGGAGATCAGGAGGGTCCAGGCCCCTACATGCTGCCCTCCATAGAGACAGAAGCTGACGCCACGGGCGGCACCGGGCAGACCGCCTCCCAGGACCGGGATGAACTCTTCGACGAGGCCGCCCGCATCATTGTCCGCGCCCAGCAGGGATCCGTCTCCCTTCTTCAACGCAAACTCTCGGTCGGGTATGCTCGCGCCGCCCGCATCGTCGATCAACTGGAAGATGCGGGCATCGTCGGCCCATTCGAGGGCTCAAAGGCCCGGGCCGTGTACATGGACGACCTTGAAGCGCTGGATGAGTTCCTGCGCGGCCCCGCCACCTGACCCCACGCTGCTGCATGAGCACCTTTCCCACTATTGGCATCCTCGGGGGCGGGCCCCGAAGGCCCCAGTGCCCCCGGGCCCCCCACCCCCC
>JAJCYQ010000075.1 GCA_029262835.1 Bacteroidota bacterium | reverse complement strand
GGTCGGGACCTCCTGGCTCTCGCCTGGAAACAGCCAATCCGGATACTGGCGAGCAAACGAAATCCCCGTTACCGCATGCCCCTCGGACTCGAGCGCCACATGCAGTGACGCGGTGAACTGGGCTATCCCCCCGCGATACGGCGGGTAGGGACCGACGATGGCCATGGGAGCGGCGCGTTCGACGGGAGTCGTGCTTTCAGGTGGCGGCATGTCATGCGCCTCCGTCGGGTGTCCTCTCGGCAATACCATACGCCGTCGTTTCCTGCATGCGGGGCACGACCACCATTTCGCCGATCAGGCCAACGGTGAACATTTGTACACCCAACAGGATCAGAAGCGCACCGAGCAGCAGCAGCGGCCTGTCCCCGATCGGATTGCCAAACCACAGCTTGTCGATCGAAATCCAGAGACTGATCACGAAGCCTCCCAGGAACGCCAGCGTCCCGAGCGTCCCGAAAAAGTGCATGGGCCGCGCCGCAAATCGGGACAGAAAATGCACCGTGAGCAGGTCCAGAAACCCTTTGATGAAGCGCTCCAATCCGAATTTCGTGCGTCCATACTTGCGCGGGTGGTGCTGCACTACTTTCTCGGTAATGCGTGTGTACCCTTCCCAACTGGCAAGGAGCGGGACGTAGCGGTGCAGTTCGCCGTAGAGCCGTACAGACTTGACGACCTCCAGGCGGTAAGCCTTCAGACCGCAGTTGAAGTCGTGCAGGTCAATACCTGACATGCGGCGGGTCACGAAATTGAAGAAGCGGCTCGGTATGGTCTTCGAGAGCGGATCGTGCCGCCGGCGTTTCCACCCCGACACCAGATCGTATCCACTCTCGAGGAGCGCAACGAGCCCTGGGATTTCGGCCGGATCGTCCTGGAGGTCCGCATCCATCGTAATCACATACATGCCCGAGGCGCGTTCGAACCCGACGGCGAGCGCCGCCGATTTTCCGTAGTTGCGCCGAAAGCGGATACCCTGGAAGCGGCGGTCGCGCTCGTTCATGGCCATGATCACATCCCACGAATCGTCCCTCGAGCCGTCATCCACAAAGAAGACTTCGAACGAGAACCCGGCGCCGTCACACACGCCACGTAAACGGTCCGTGAGCTCGGGAATCGATGCCTCTTCGTCGAGCACCGGGATCACGATGGAGAGCTGGGGCCGATTGGCGGGGACTGCCATGCGGCTACACGTCTATGGTGGCGTAGCGGGCGTTGCGCTCAATGAACTTGCGCCGCGGCTCCACGGCGTCGCCCATGAGCGTCGAGAATATACGGTCGGCCGCAGCAGCGTCGTCGATCGTTACCTGCTGCAGGCGACGCGTCGACGGGTCCATGGTGGTTTCCCAGAGCTGCGTCGGGTTCATCTCACCGAGACCCTTGTAGCGCTGTACGCCCACCTTCTGCCTCGTTTCGCCGCCGAAATCCTCGATCAGCAGCTTCAGCTGCGCATCGTTCCAGGCGTAGGCTTCCTTGTTGCCGCGTTTGGCCTTGTAGAGCGGCGGCTGGGCAATGTATACGTACCCCTGCTCAACCAGAACACGCATCTGACGATAGATAAACGTCAGGAGCAGCGTCCGGATATGGGCACCATCCACGTCCGCATCGGTCATGACGATGATCTTGTGGTAGCGAAGCTTGGCCGGGTCGAATCCCTGGTCCTCGGCCGATGTATTGAGGCCCGTGCCGAGCGCGGTCACAATGTTCTTGATCTCCTCATTGGCCAGCACCTTGTCGAGTCGGGCCTTTTCAACATTCAGGATCTTGCCGCGCAGCGGGAGGATGGCCTGGTAGTGCCGGTCACGGGCCTGTTTGGCCGATCCACCTGCCGAGTCGCCCTCGACCAGATAGAGCTCACATTCTTCCGCCTTGCGCGAGGCGCAGTCGGCCAGTTTTCCGGGAAGGCCTCCACTGCCGAACGCGTTTTTGCGCTGCACGAGTTCGCGCGCCCGGCGGGCGGCATGACGGGCCTGAGCGGCGAGCACCACCTTGTCCACAATGCGCTTCGCCTCGCGGGGGTGGTCCTCGAGCCACATGGCCAATCTGTCAGAAACGAGCGATTCCACCGCCCCCTGGACTTCGCTGTTGCCCAGCTTCGTTTTGGTCTGCCCCTCGAACTGGGGTTCGGCGACCTTGACCGACAAAACGGCCGTAATGCCCTCTCGGAAGTCATCTCCCGAGAGATCCAGCTTCACGTTGCGCAGCAGGTTGTTCCTGTCGGCGTACGTCTTGAGCGTACGCGTGAGAGCCCGCCGGAACCCCGAGACGTGCGTGCCGCCCTCGTGGGTATTGATGTTGTTGACGTAGGAGAGCACATTCTCCGAATACCCGTCGTTGTAGCGCATGGCCAGCTCGACCGGCACGTCGGCATCTTCATCGCCGATGTAAATGGTTTCTTCCTGGATCGCGGTACGGGCCTCATCGAGGTAGGCCACAAACTCTACGATGCCTCCTTCGAAGTGGAACTCCTCCCGGAGACCGTCGGCTTCGGCGCGCTGGTCGGCAATGCGGATGGTGACCTGCCGGTTCAGATACGCCAGTTCGCGCATGCGCTCGGCCAGCGTGTCGAACCGGTAATCGGTGGTCTGGAATATGGATGCATCGGGCGTAAATACGACTTCCGTTCCCGTTGATTCGCCGGCTTCCATGGGTCGCACCCGGCGAACCGGTTCCTGTGGATGCCCCTCCCTGTAGGTCTGCTGCCAGACAAAACCGTCCCGCTTGACCGTCGCCGTCAGCTCAGCGGACAGCGCATTCACACACGACACACCCACGCCGTGGAGGCCGCCCGATACCTTGTAGGAATCCTTGTCGAACTTGCCGCCTGCGTGCAGCACGGTCATGACGACTTCGAGCGCGGACCGCTTCTCGCCGGCGTGCTCCTCGACCGGGATCCCACGGCCGTTGTCGGCGACGCGAACCGACCCGTTCTCCAGGATCTCTACTTCGATATCGTCACAGTACCCTCCAAGCGCCTCGTCAATCGAGTTGTCCACCACCTCGTAAACCAGATGGTGCAGGCCTCGCACGCCCACATCGCCGATATACATGGCAGGGCGTTTGCGAACCGCTTCGAGACCTTCCAGGACCTGGATACTCGATGCGCCATATTCGCGGGGCGGCTGGGGAATGGGCTTTTCGGACATGAAAACGCGGGTTGGAATAGGGAAACAATATCCCCCCAATATACGCGATTCAGACCTCCAGATACCGCATGAATTCCTGGACACGATCCATCAGACCGTCCTGGTCTTCCTCCTCTCCGAACGCGGCCACCACATGGTAGCCGTTGTGCTCGAGCATGTGGCGCACGCGCGTGGCGTCGCGCACATCCAGCTTGAGGGTAATCCCGATGTGATCGTCCGGCATTTCTTCTGTCGCCAGTGAGAGCACACGGACATCATTCTGCTCAACCAGGTATACGATCCTGGACAGTGCCGCATCTCTCTTGTCCTCTTCGAGGGCCAGAATGGCACCCGTCGACTGCGTCCCCAGCATGGCGGCGAACCGCTCGAACAGATCGTGACGGCGAATGAGTCCGTCGTACTGACCGTCGCGGCCAACGACCGGCACCATGGTCAGGCCGTGGTTCATGATTACGCGCGTGACCTCGAACACGTGGTCAGCCGCCTGAACATGCACCGGGGTACCCTGCAGGCGGGTGCCTACCTCTTCGTCCGGCCCGTCAGATCCAAGCAGGTCGTCCTCGGAGATAATGCCCACGAGATGCCCGTCCTTGTCCACGACCGGAAGGTGGCGGACCCGCATTTCCATCATCAGACCGAGCGCATACTCGACGCGGTCTGTTGGCCGAAGCGGCGGGGTTACATGTGATATGAGTACATCCACTGACATGACCGGTAATCTACATCTTTGACACGGCAAACGCTGTGCCGTTTCTGCTGGTGAGGCCTGAATTCCAACCATTCACCCATTGTACGCGCCGTGACATGGTGTATCAGGCATCTTTTTCCGCCTGGCTCCCCCCTGTTTTTCCTTCCACGACTTTCAGATCCTGATACTTTGTCACAAGGTCGTCCAGGTCCCGGGCGTACCGCGGTGCCACGCGAAAGTGCAACTGGGCAACGGCCAGCACCTCGTCTTCCCAGGGTCGCGAAGCGTAGAGCCAGGATTCGTCCTTCACATCCGCAATACGATGAATATGGGAAATGGCCGACTGGTCCGAGACGGGAAGCAGCACAACCCGGTCCTCGAAATCTTCCTCGATTACGCCGATCAGTTTGTCGGCCAGTTCGACGAGGCCCATGCCCCGCCTGGCAGACACGAAGGCCGCATCCGGAAACTCATCGTGAAGCAGGGACAGCTCCTCGAGATCCTGCATGGCGTCGACCTTGTTGAACACGAGGAGCTGCGGGGTATTGTCCGCACCCAGCTCCGCCAGCGTTTCGTTCACCACGCGCATGTGGTCGCGGAAGCCGGGGTGCGTTGCATCGATCACGTGCATGAGCACGTCCGCCTCGCGCACTTCGTCGAGAGTGCTCTTGAAGCTCTCTATCAGGCGGTGGGGCAGCTTGCGAATGAACCCGACCGTGTCCGAGAGCAGGATGGTCTTGTTGGGCGTAAGCTGGACGGTGCGAGTCGTGGCATCGAGCGTCGCGAAAAGCCGGTTCTCGGCGAGCACGTCCGCATCCCGGGTCAGCGCGTTCATGAGCGTCGATTTGCCGGCATTGGTATAGCCGACCAGCGATACCCGTGTGAACTCGTCGCGACCCTGCCGCTGCGTCGTGCGCTGGCGGTCGATTTTGTCGAGCCGCTCCTTGAGCGTTGAAATACGCTGCCCAATGAGCCGCCGATCGGTCTCGATCTGCGTCTCACCCGGGCCCTTGGTTCCAATGCCACCTTTCTGACGCGAGAGGTGCGTCCACTGGCGCGTGAGCCGCGTGCTCAGGTACTCGAGTTGCGCCAGTTCCACCTGCGTCTTGGCCGTAGCCGTTCGGGCATTGCGGGCAAAAATATCGAGAATGAGCGCCGAGCGGTCCACCAGCTTGCATTCGAGGGCGCGCTCGAGGTTGCGGAGCTGGATGGCCGAGAGATCATCGTCGAAAATGACCAGGTCGCTCTTGCGCTCGGCCACGATTTCGCGGACTTCTTCCACCTTGCCTTTGCCGATGTAGGTCGCCGGGTGCGCCGCCGCTACTCGCTGCGTGACACGATCGGTCACGTCGGCGCCCGCCGTGTCGGCCAGCAGCTCGAGTTCATTGAGGGAGTCTTCGGCGTCGAAACGCGTGTCTCCGGGCGTGAGCACACCCACGAGTACAGCGCGTTCCCGCCGGTCAGTTTGGATATCGTACAATCAGTCAGCCTTCCTTTTCTACAACACGCATCTGGATCAGTGGCCTTCCATGGCCTTGCGCTCGGCGGGAGTGCGAAGCGGAGGTGTGGTTTCATCGCCGAGCTTCTGGGCCAGCACATGGCGAAACCGGCTTTCGTGCAGGCGGGGAACGACCAGGTCCAGTCGGCGTCGCCGGTCATCGTACTGGTTGTATATGAAAACGAAGGTCGTACGCCGTGCGTCGCGCACCTCGAACCAGTCGTTGATCTGACTCCACGCCACGGCATCTCCGGGACGACCCGTGCCCGGGACAATGCCATAATCGGTCACCACCACGCCCGATGCCATGACCATGGCGGCAAACCACAGGAGCCCGCCAGCCAGGTATCCCAGATACACTGAAAACCCTATTTCGGGGTACGCGTTGTGGGCAAACACCATGAAAAGCGCTACGAAACCCATGAATACCGTCGGCCAGAGCGGGAGGCCGAACGGCATGTGTCCACGCCACTCCATGCGCACACCCCGGATACGGAGCCGTTGCATGACGGTGATGGCCAGAAGCAGCGCCGTAACGCCCAGAAAGGCAAACACCAGAACGCTATGTATGGTCGACATCATGGAGTGCAGGGGCCCTTGTCAGGAAGAGGTCGCGGATTCCGGTCGCCACTGTGATGCAACAACCATTTCCGCCAACAGAAAAAGCAACGCAAGGCCCAAAAAGACGTTCCACAACTCAAGGCCCGCGCGGGCCTGCCGCACGCCCTCTGCCAGCGCATCGGGCGCACCTGCGGCGAGTTCCAGCACACTGACCGGACGCACTACCGCTTCCAGACCGGCGCGCGCGTCGTCCTCGCCGAGTACCTCCAGGTCAGACTCTGCGGCCTCTGGTTCGACCACGATCTGGCGAAGCGTCCGGCCGGACTGCACCACGTCGTAGAGGCCGGGCGTAACGAGCGTGCCATTCACATCGACGAGCACAGCGCCGGGAAGCATGCGCTGGGGTGGTATCTGTTCTATGCCCGCGTCGCTGCGCAGCACAATGGGGTCATTGCCCTCGGCATTGGCAAGGCGAAGCTGGAGTGGCCCGCCGGACGTGACGGCGGAGGCCATCACGGCGCCTGTCGATGATACGTGATAGAGCGAGCGGTAAATGAGCGGCAGGAACAGCCCCCGGACCGGAAAATCGCTCCAGTCTATGCCCGATTCCACGGCATAAAGAAGCACGATTCCCTGGCCGTGACGGATTTCCTGCAGAAACGGGGTGCCAGCCGTCAGAGAGACAATGGTCTGTTCCGACGCTCCTCCGGGCGAATACGGCACGTACCGGAAAATAACCGGCTGCTCAAGGCGCACCGGCTCGTCACTGCCCTGACCCGTAAAAAGGCCCTCAAAGAGTACGTGTTCGGAAAAGACCTGGTCAAAGGTGGCCGCCGGCGCGCCACCCGGCGCGCCCACCGGAGGGTCAATGCGGCCGCCACCAAGCTGGCTGAGCAGGGCGTTCCAGTCAGCGATGTCCTGCGCATCTCCCGGAAATACAACAAGGCCGCCCCCGTCGCGGACGTAACGGGCCACAGCGTCGCGCTCGGCGGTCGACACGTCGGTGACGCCCGAGAGGACGACGGCATTGAACGGGCCAAGCGGCGTAACGGCCAGCTGGTCCTCGGCAATCTGCTCCACGTCAAACCGGAAGCCGCCGCCAGCCAGTTCGCGCGAGAGGGCCAGCTCGAGGTAGCGCGTCGCGCTTCCAACCAGTAGCACGCGGCGAACCTCGGGCACCAGCACCGAAAACAGGCGCGCATTGTCCGGCTCATAGAGGGCATCGTCAATTTCTATGCGCCCACCCAGAAAACCGGTCTGTTGGGGCGTGAGCGACATGTCGACATCGGCCGAACCGCCTGGTGGAATATCCACGGACTGCTGGGCCATGCGCTGCCCGCCGAGATAGGCGCTCACCAGAATGCCGGTCTGCGGCGAGGATCCGTGGTTGGTCAGCGTCGCCCTGACGCGCAGCGGTTCGCCAGGTGCCACAATCCGGCTGAGCACCTGGGCATCGGATACCGCCAGATTGGGCTGCTCCTGCCCGCCGACCGGCACAAGAACAGTAGGCACGTCCCGCACCGCCGCGTCGTCGTCCCCGGCATCGCGGAAGGTGGATGCCTGCAGGTCCGAAATCACATAGATGACCCGGTTGGGTACGTCACGGCCCTCCAGGAGCTCGGCCGCTCGGGCCAGTGCCGACGATGTGGCGTGGCTGGCTGGTGACACGCCAACGGCATTGATGGCCGCGAGCGCTTCGCTTCCGGGTCGCAGGGGAAGGGGAGATGCGGCGCTCGTGCTGGCAGTCGGCAGAATGAATACCTCATCTTCACCGTCCAGATCACCCACAAGCGCGGCCGCCACCGATCGGGCCTGCTCCATGTAGCTGCCTCCGGCATCGCGCAGGGTCATGGACATGGAATTGTCAATCACGATGGCGACACTGGCGCGCCCGGTGCCGACAAGACTGGCCAGCCCGCCCTCGAGCGTAGGCCGCGCAAAGGACATGACGAGCGCCGCGATGGCCAGTGTCCGGAGCGCAAGCAACAACCACTGTTTGATACGCACGCGCTGCATGGTGCTCTTCTGCAGTTCGTGCAAAAAAGCCAGGCTGGAGAACTGGACGCGGCGGGGCCTCCGGAAGTTGAACAGGTGGATTACGAGCGGAATACCCGCCGCCACGAGTCCAAGAAGAAATAGAGGGTTCAGAAATGTCATGGGAGGCGAACGATCGAATGTGACGGGCGTTTCCGTGCGCGCGTGGATTGACGTCAAGGCGAGCGATACGGTCGCCGAACGTTTCAGGCGTTTCAGTGCGCGCGTGGATTGACGCGGTGGTTGGTCCCGGGGCACTTTCGGCCCCGTCACTGCGTAGACAGGCCGCGCTCTGCACACCTTCGCCTGACGGACAGGCCGCCGCATTTCCCGATGACCCCCGAGACAACCCATTCTTCAGAGAAAGCCCACGGCGCCATTGTCATCCGTGGCGCACGGCAACACAACCTGAAGGATATCAGTGTTGACATTCCCCGGGGACACCTGGTCGTTGTAACGGGACCCTCGGGCTCGGGCAAATCCAGCCTGGCGTTTGACACCATCTACGCCGAGGGCCAGCGCCGCTACGTCGAATCGCTCAGCGCCTATGCCCGCCAGTTCCTCGAGCGCATGGACAAGCCCGACGCGGATCTGATTTCGGGGCTGGCACCAGCGATTGCCATTGAGCAGAAAACCACCACACGCAACCCCAGGTCGACGGTCGCCACCCAGACCGAGATCTACGATCACCTGCGCCTGCTGTATGCCCGGATTGGCACCACGATCTCACCGGTTTCAGGCGAGCCGGTCACGCGCGACTCTCCCCGCTCCGTGGCGCAGGCGGCGAGCCGCATGTTTGAGGCCGGCACCCGTATCTACGTCACATTTCCGCTGCCCGACCACAAGGGCGCAAGTGTGCGGCAGGAACTGGAAAGTCTGCTGCGGCGCGGTTTTTTTCGCATTCTGGTGCTGCCTACAGAGAAACAGGCCGAAAAAGGGGCGCTCGAAGAGCTCATTGACCTCAATGAATCTCCCCCGGAGGGCCTCCGCGTCAGCCGCGCCCGCATCCGGGTGCTCGTGGACCGGGCGGTCGTGGCGCCGAAAGCAAACGCCGAGGAGGCCGAATCGCGGCTCGCCGACTCCGTGGAGCAGGCTTTTTCCGAGGGCGGAGGCTACGTCCACCTGCGTGCCCGCGGCAGTCACACGGAACACCTTTTCAGTCGGCACTTTGAGCGCGACGGCATCCGGTTTACCGAGCCTACACCGCACCTTTTCTCCTTCAACTCGCCGCTCGGCGCCTGCCCCACCTGTCAGGGCTTCGGGCGCACGACAGGAATTGATCCCGACCTGGTCATTCCCGACCCCGGACTGTCCATCCGGCAGCAGGCCATTGCGCCGTTTCGGACCGAGGCCTGGAGCCAGCATTTCCGATCGCTCATCCGCGTGGCAGCCGATGAGCGGATTCCCATCGATACGCCGTACGCCGATCTGGATGAGCGGCACCGCGCCCTGATCTGGGAGGGCAAAGCGGACTATATCGGTATCAACGGGTTCTTCGACTACCTGGAATCGCGCAAATACAAGATGCACTACCGCATTCTGCACGCGCGCTTCCGCGGCTACTCGCCGTGCCCGGACTGTAACGGGTACCGCCTGCGCTCCGATGCCCTCCACGTGCGCGTCGGCGGCATGCACATCGGCCAGGTCTGTGAACTCACCATTGCCGATGCGCACACGTTCTTCGATGAACTTACGCTGAGCGCCCACCAGACGGCCGTGGCGGCACGCGTGCTCGATGAGCTCCGGCGCCGGTTGCGCTATCTGGTGGATGTTGGGCTCACCTACCTCTCGCTCGACAGGCTGTCGCAGACGCTTTCCGGTGGGGAATCCCAGCGGATCAATCTGGCCACGTCGCTCGGTTCATCGCTTGTGGGCAGCCTCTATGTGCTCGATGAACCGTCGATCGGGCTGCACCCCCGCGATACGGACCGGCTCATTTCCATCCTGGAACACCTGCGCGACATCGGTAACACGGTCCTCGTGGTCGAGCACGACCCGGATATGATGCGCCGCGCCGATTACATTGTGGACCTGGGCCCCGGCGCCGGGCGGTTTGGCGGGCAACTCGTCGCCGAAGGGACACCGGCCCAGGTCATGCAGCATGCCGATTCGCTCACGGGGGCCTACCTGTCGGGCGCCACCTCCATTCCGGTTCCCGCCGAGCGCCGAGCGGCGCGCGAGCGGGACGAGCTCGTGCTCGAGGGCGCTTCTGCCCACAACCTCAAGCGGGTCGATGTACGCATTCCGCTGGGCATGGTAGTGTGCGTCACGGGCGTCTCAGGCTCCGGCAAATCCACGCTCATCCACGATACGCTCTACCGGGCGCTCGCGCGCCTCAAAGGCACGCTGGCCGAAGACGAGCGGCCCGGCAGGCACGTCGCGCTGCGCGGCCACCAGCTCATTGACCACGTCGAAATGATCGACCAGTCGCCCATCGGGCGCTCACCGCGCTCCAATCCGGCGACGTACGTGAAGGCGTTCGATGGCATCAGGCAGCTGTTCGCCGACACCTACCAGGCCCGAATCCGTGGATACAAACCGGGCTATTTTTCGTTCAACGTGCCCGGGGGGCGCTGTGAGACGTGCCAGGGCGAGGGGGTTGTCAAGATTGAAATGCAGTTCCTGGCCGACCTCTACCTGGAATGTGAGGCCTGCAAGGGCAAGCGCTACAAACAGGATATCCTGGAAATCCGCTATCAGGGGAAGAGTATTGCCGACGTGCTCGACATGAGCATGGAAGAAGCGGTCCAGTTTTTTGAAGACGATGCGCCGGTGGCCAGCAAGCTGCAGGTACTGTGCGATGTCGGTCTCGGATACCTGAGCCTCGGGCAGCCCGCAAACACGCTCTCGGGCGGCGAAGCGCAGCGCGTCAAGCTGGCGACGCACATGCGGCGAAGCACCCGCGATCGCGTCCTCTACATTTTCGACGAGCCCACGACAGGCCTCCACATGGACGACATCCGGGTGCTGCTGGACGCCTTCCAGGCGCTCGTCAGCGAAGGGCACTCGGTACTCGTCATTGAGCACAACCTGGACGTGATCAAGTGCGCCGACCACGTGATCGACATGGGTCCGGAGGGCGGCGTGCGCGGCGGCTTCGTTGTGGCCGAAGGCACACCCGAACAGGTGGCTGCTGTACCCGCGAGCCACACGGGACGCTACCTCAAACCCCTGCTGACATGACGACCCCTGCACAGGGCTCCGCTCCGCGTCGAAAGCGGATTGCCCTCTACACGGGCGCCTACAATCATATTGCGGACGGCGTATCGCTCACGCTCAACCGCCTGGTCGCCTTCCTGCTGGAGGGACGCGCCGACGTGCTGGTGCTCGCCCCCACGACAAAGGAGCCCGCGCTCGCGCACGAAGGCGACCTGGAAGCGGCGCCATCGATGGCCATCCCTGGCCGTTCCGAGTACCGTGTGGCCGTTGGCCTCTCCCTGGAAAACCGGCGGCGACTCGATGCATTTGACCCCGATATCATGCACATTGCCACCCCCGATGTGGCGGGCGTCCAGGCGCTGGCCTGGGCCCAGCGCCGAGGCGTACCGGTGGTAGCCTCTTACCATACGCATTTCAGCTCGTACCTTGATTATTACCACATGGGATGGATCGAGCCCTTCATGTGGATGTGGCTGCGGTGGTTCTACCGGCAGTGTTCACACGTCTACGTGCCCACGCCGTCGATGGCCGACATCCTGCGGACGCACGGCATTGAGGAGGGCGTCGAACTCTGGCCGCGAGGCGTAGAAACCGCGCTTTTCCACCCGGCCAAGCGCTCCGCGACGTTCCGGGCGGCGCATGGGTTTTCAGATGAGGATGTGGTGGTGGCGTTCATCAGTCGCCTCGTCATAGAAAAGGGCACGGATGTCTACGCCGGTGTCCTGCGCAGCGTTGCCGCCGAAGGCGTGCCCGTCAAGGCCCTCGTTGTGGGCACGGGACCTGCTGAAGAAGACATGCGGCGCCTGCTTCCGGACGGCGTGTTTACGGGGCACCTCACGGGAGAGGACCTGGCCGCGGCCTACGCTTCGTCGGACATCTTCCTGTTTCCAAGTGAAACGGAGACGTTTGGCAACGTGACGCTTGAAGCGATGGCGTCAGGGCTCCCGACCGTATGCGCAAATGCTGTGGGCAGCAAGAGCCTTGTTCTCGACGGCGAAACGGGCGCGCTCTGCCATCCGCGCGACACGGCCGATTTTACACGCGCCGTCTGCGCCCTCATCCGCGACAGCCCTCGCCGCGCGGCCATGGGCCGCGCGGCGAGGGCGCGCGCCACCGAATTTTCCTGGCCAGCCATCCTGGGCCGGCTTAATGCCTGCTACGATCATCTTATGGAGGGCCGCCGCTGATGCGCCTGTTGTTCGTCACGCACTCCTTTCCCCCGCCCGACCGGCCGCTTGAGAACATTGGCGGCATGCAGCGCGTCGCCTCGGAGCTCCACACAGCGCTGCTGCGCGTCCAGCACGGCGCCGACGACGGGTCGTCCGCGTTGTCCTACCGCGTACATGCGCTCGTCAGCACCTGGAAGTGGATCCACTGGCGCATTGCACCCTTTCTCGTGCGTACGCTGTTTCGTGTGCGCCGGGACATCCGCCGCCAGGACGTCGACGTCATCCTGTTCTCCAGCATGGTTACCGCGCTGCTCGTCCTGCTGCTGCGACGGGCCGACTGGCGCTCCCACCCGGATCGCGGTTCGAGTCGCACCCGGCTGGCCGCCATTGTGCACGGCCAGGACGTGACGAAGCCTGTGGGCATCTATCAGAAACTCGTCCGGCGCGCCTTCTCGCGGCTCGACCTTGTGCTGCCGGTAAGCGCCGCCACGGGCGATGCGTGCCTGGAGCGCGGCCTGCTCCCACGGCAGCTGCACGTGGTCCACAATGGTGTGGACACGAAGCGGTTCGACCCCGTGCTCGAAGAGCTCAGCCGGCAGCCAACGGCCATTTCGAGGGCGTGGGCAGAGATAGATCCATCTGCAGTCCCCCAGGCGGCGGCAGACACGGCCGCAGCGGCAGTCCCTCAGGCGGCGGACACGGCCGCGGAGCAGGCCGCGCCACTGCTCCTCTGCAGCCTCGGGCGCCACGTCAAGCGCAAGGGCTTTGCCTGGTTCATCCGTGAAGTCATGCCCCGGCTACCCGAAGAGGTGCACTACTGGCTCGGGGGCGATGGACCGGAGAGCGAGGCCATTGAACGCGCCATTGCCGAAACGGGGCTCGCGCGCCGCGTACGCCTTGTTGGCCGGCTTGACGAGGAGGAGCTCGTCGACCTCTACCGGACGGCCCACCTGTTCGTGATGCCCAACATTCCGGTCGCCGGCGATATGGAAGGATTCGGAATCGTGATGCTCGAGGCAGGGCTTGTCGGATTGCCGACGGTCGCGGCTCGCCTCGAGGGCATCCGGGAGGTTATTTCACCCGGAAAAAACGGATACTTCGTGGAGAGCGGCGACGCCGCCGGCTTCGCCGAGCGCATACGCGTGCTCGCCGCGGACCGCGATCATCTGGCCGCACTTTCCCGTTCAACGCGGGAGTACGTGGCAAATACATTTTCCTGGGAGCGCGTGGCGAACAACTACCTGGAGGCGCTATCCCGCATTTCAAGTCGTTGAAGCAGAGCCGGCAGGAAGAAGAGGGCGGCGGCCAGTGTCGATCCGATGCCGATAACCGCAAGCATCCCAATAGATTCCAGGCCGGGATGAAAGGACAGCAGAAGTCCGGCGAACCCGAGCATGGTGGTCAACGACCCCATCGTGACATGCTCACCCGTCGAGCGCAGCACGTGCATAATGCTTCCGGTTCCTTCCTCCCTGTACCGGTGCACAAGGTGCACACCCGCGTCATTCCCGATCCCAAGCACGGCCGGCAACACGATCAGGTTATAGAAATTCAGCTTGAACGCCATGAGCTCCATCAGGAGCAGCATCCAGAGTACACCGACCAGCAGCGGCAGCAGCGCCAGAAACATCCATTTCAGCGAGCCGAAGTTGGCATACATGAGCACCATCACGATGAGCAGCGTCGCAAGTACCATCCAGGGGGCCTCCGAGCGCATGAGTTTGAGCATGTCGGCGGCAACCAAGGACGTGGACCCGGCGTGGTAGACCTTGCCGGAGTCCGTAACAATCGTCCCCACGTCTTCTGAAAAGGCAATGGACTGGCGGCCATCGGACAGGCCGACGCTGGGATATATGATTACAAAGCTTCCAAGCTCGCCGCTTTTGGAGGTGAACTGCTCGCGCAGGAACTGCGGCACATCTTCCTCGGCAATAGGCGCGCGCGTCTGTGCCGCGCGGCGCAGCCGGTCCAGGTCCTCGGACTCTTCCCGCTCCAGGAACCGATCGGCGAGCAGTGCCCGGATGCCCGCCAGGCGCGCGAGCCGCTCGGCCTGCGCACCGGGCGCCGCCGGAAAGCGGTCCTGCAACGATTCAACGCGATCAATCGTCGGACTCAGCGTGTCAGCCGCCATCTGCTGGCGCAGCGCATTGATCACGGGCTCCACTTCCTCCGGCCCGTCCAGTATCACGTACGCCGGATTCCGGTTGCGGCGGTTGTCTGACACCTTTCGCACAATGTCGCGACGCGCTTCATACTCCTCATAGACTGGCTCCAGTTGGCCGAATCGGTACTCGAACCCGACACGGCCCACAAGCAGGAAGGCCACCACGACGGCCGCCATGCTGCCGTAGAGCGCTATCCGGCACCCCGGGAATGTCGTGCGGTGCGTGCGCCCCTCATCCTCAGCCCTGCGCACCGAAACGGACAGGTTCAACAGCCCGAACCGCTCAAATACCGCCAAAAGCGCGGGCAGCACGAAAATCATGGCTATGAGGGCAAACAGGATACCGCTGCCAGCGATGAAGCCAAACTGCGAGAACCCTTTGAAGTCGGCCAGCACGAGCACGAAAAGACCCAGGGAGGTCGTAAAGGCCCCGATCGTAATGGCCTGCCCCGTGCTGCGGAACGTGATCCGGACCGCCTCGAGCACCGACTTTCCGGCCGAGCGCTCTTCGGCGTATCGCCCATAGAAATGAATCCCGAAATCAATGCCGAGACCGAAAAGAACCAGCCCAAGCGTGGATGTCATCAGGTTGAGCGTGTCGTGTACGAGCCACGCCAGGGCAAACGTCCACGAAAGACTCATGATGAGCGGAAGCCCGATGATCAGCGCCATCGCGGGTGCCCGCAGCAGTTGTGAGAGGAAGATCCGACCGGACCACGTGCGTCCCATCCGGGCCACGTAGGCCTTGTACATGAAGTAGAGCACGACGAACAGGAGCACGGCTCCGGCCCCGCTGCCGAACGAGCCGAGCACGTCGTTCTGGATGGTTTCGATCTCAATCATTTGCCGCAGCAGGCGGCCGGCCGTCGTGACCTCCATGTCGGCGTGGAAGCGGGCCGGGGCGAGAGCCGCCGTGAGCGAATCGAGGGCTTCGTACGCGTCGCGGATAAAGGAGATGTTGGACGAGGCATCGGCCGGAAAAAACTCCAGCACCATGGTCGTGCTGTCGTCTGAAATCGGGTACTCCTTCGACACGATCTGCTCGTAGATGGCCTTGAGTTCCTCTCCCACGGAGTCCTCTTCGGCTACCAAGTCCTCGTCCTCTTCGAGATCGAACATGAACGGGTTGGCATCGAGCTTCGCGTCTTCAATCTTCGTGCGCAGCCAGTCCTCGAGCATATCGAGCTCCGCGGGCGTCGCAAAGTACAGCGCGTTGTCTTTGAGAAAGGTGACCTCCTTTCGGTACTCGACGCGCTGAAAGAACGGCTCGCCGGTACGCGCACGCACGAGGCCCAGTACCTCCGGAATCAGCGCCTCGGCATAGGCTTTGTTGGCCTCGAACGACGGGCTTTCAATGGCTACGGCGGCTTCGGCCTCTCCGCCAATCGTGTTTCGCAGCTTCTCGAGCGCCACCGCACTCGGATAGTCCGAGGGTATCAGATTGGCCAGGTCCGTGTCGATGCGCAGGTTTTTGGCCAGCATCAGACTCCCGGCCGTAAGAGCGGTTGCCACGATGACAACCCACGTAGCGTGCGTTACGACACCACCGACGCAGGATCCAAGAAAATTGAACGCCCGATCAACGAGCAGGCGGCTGGGTCGCGTCATCGGGAGCCGGATATGAGTCGAATGTTGTCGAAATCTACTTCAGCTTCAGAGCCTGTATTGTCGGAGTCGCTCCAGAGTCGGATGGAAAGTGGTCTACGGGGAGGATCCTCTCCGTAAACCATTCGATAGTCCTCAGCCACATCGCGCTCCACCTGGATCCAGCCGGCGTCGGCCATGGTCCCGTCGGACACCACGATGACTTTCAGTTTACCATAGGAAATGACCGTACCCGCGGGGAGCGTGCTCGAGAAAACGTATTTGATGGTCTTGGGGCGCTTGACGATAAAACCTTCCATGGAAAATATGACATAGATCGCCGCCGCGGAATCGTTCAGTTGATCCTGGTCTTCGCGGGCCCCAGGAGGCAACTTGCGGGCATTCCACTCCCAGGCCATGACCGGGTGGGTTTCCATATCCCAGTCCAGACGGCCTTCACCGTTAACGAGGCTGATGTGCACGGCCTCATCGTGGGAATACGCGCGGAGCACCTGCCGCGAGCCGTCCTCAACCACCGTGAAGCGCTCCCGGGGGCGCATGAATTCTTCGGTCAGCGGCACCATTTTTTTCTCATGCAGATACGTCCACCCGCCTGGAACCGTGCCCGGCGTGTGTGCCTCGAAATCGTCAATGAGCTGAACGCGCGTGGCCTCCGGGCCCGCTTCTCCCGGCGTCTGTCCCGCGGCCTGGCCACCGGCCGGCGGCACGAGGGCGAAAAATGGCAGAAGTACCGCTACGGCCAGCCACAGGGGCGCGTGCGGCCGATGATGAACAGGAGAAAAATGGGATTCGCTACGCATGATACCTGGTGTGGGTGCAGAAAGTGTGCCAGAGGCACGCCCCCTTGCGTGCACCGGGGTCGGGATTTGCTACGAGGGTAGCCGCGCTGGCCGCCTGTAACGTAACATGAAACACTGTTTGCAAACCGGACGTACTTCCTGTTTATGCCACATTCCATCCACCAGAGGAACCCTGATTACGCGCATGAATCCGAACACGTTTGAAAAACTTGAAATCGGGCAGTCGCACATCATTGAGCGCACCATCACCGATGAAGATGTTCGGACCTACGCCGCGCTTACAGGCGACGATAATCCGATCCATATCAACGCCGAGTACGCCAGCGAAACGCGGTTCGGGCAGACTATTGTACACGGCACATTCCTGCTGGGCATTATTTCGAAGGCGCTGGGGCGGGATTTCCCGGGCCCTGGAAGCGTCGCCGTCTCCATTTCCTGCCGATTTTTGCGTCCTGTACCCGTTGGATCGACCATCTCGGTCGAAGTCCGGGTGGCCGAGAAAATTGAAAAATACCGGCATATCCGAATGAAGGTGTACATCTACCTGGGCAAGAAAACCGTGCTCGGCGGCGAGGCTGTCCTCATTCCGCCCGGCGAAGGCGCGCTGTAGAAGCCCGCTTTCAACGGATTTCCGGGCCCGTCACCCCGCGAGCCTTGCCGGTCACCGCACAAACTTCAGCGGCTTCCCGGCCGACACGCGGTCTCCCAGATTGAGCTGATTCACAATGGCCATGTCTTCGGCCGAGACCCCCTCTGGCAGCCGGCCTGAAATGAGCGACTGAAACGTTCCCGTCCCAGGTGCTGCCTCCCAGAGGAGCCGATCGGGCTGGGTCGCCAGAATGCTCTCGTCGGTCAGCGGGCGGAAATTGTTCGAGGACAGCTCGAACTGCCCCTTCCACGAGTCATAGTCAGCGGCAGCGGCCACTCCTGTGAACGAATAGACACTGCCATTGTACTCGATATAGTGCGCTCGCACGCGAAGCTCCTGTCCATTCTGCGCCGCCACATTCGCCACGACCGTCCAGCCTGGCAGGGACGTGGCCGGAGCGGCAGTCGTCGTGGCGCCCGTCATGCCCTCCTGTGCGGCAAACGCTTCGGCCGCGAGGCGGGCGGTAGCGTGCTCCGATTCAATCGTAAACAGCATGAACGCCTGCTCGTTGCTTGAAACGAGCACGACCTGGGACGGCTGGTTGATGACCCGGAACCCGCCGGGCACCGGAAACTGGAACCGGAGATCAGGATGGAAGAACATGCCCTCGCGTGTAAACCCCTGCCGCGGGTCCTCGCCCCACACAATGCCATCCGTCATGCGGCGATAGCGGGCGTCCTCGAGCCTGTTACCAGGCACCTGCGCCTCCCACTCGGCGGCCAGGCGCTGTATGGTCCCTTCGCGCTCGCCTGGATCGGGGTGCGTCGACATGAAACTCGGAATTTCCTGTCCCGACTTCTCGGACATGCGGCGCAGCGATCGGAAAAAGGCCGATCCCTCGGCCGCATCGTACCCGAGCAGCGAGGCGTACTCGACGCCGAGGTCATCCGACTCCCGTTCGTCATTGCGCCCGTACGAGAGGAACATCAAATTCGCCACGTCACTCCCGAGCCCGAGCACGTTCTGTGCCGCATTGCCGCCGAAGAGCGCCTGCCCGCCGACGGCTCCCGCGAGTACGGCCGCCTGTCCGAACATCTGGTTCATGGCCCGCTTCGACCCGTGCCGCCCCGCGACGTGCCCTATTTCGTGCCCGATCACGACGGCCAACTGCGCCTCGTTGTTCAGGTGCGCCAGCAGCCCCCGCGTCACGTACACAAACCCGCCCGGCAGCGCGAACGCGTTCACGACGGGAGAATCGAGCACGCGAAACGTAAACGGCGTGCGCTGCCACTCCGGATCGGCTCCCGGCCGCCGGAGGTGGCTTACCTCGAGCAGCGCCTGCCCGAGCGAATCGATGTAGGATTCGAGCTCATCGGACCCGTATTTGCCGTACTGCGCCACAATCTGTGGGTCGGCATCCCGTCCAATCGCGATTTCCTCCTGCCACGTGTAAGCGTAGGCGCGCTTGTTTCCGGTGACTGGATTGGTCGATACGGCGCACCCCGCCGCGCCGAAACCGATGAGCAGAAGCGCGGCCAGCGTGGCCAGCCCGTGGGCATTCAAGCGAATCATGATGGTACTTCAGATGAGTGGGTGTACTCTGTTTTCAATCGTGCCGATCCGTTTCAGGTTCTCCGTGATCGGCATCATTTGCTGTGATCTGACCGTTTTCCTGCTCGCCGGACCGGGTCCCATTCCCCCACCCGTCGTCCATCGCTTCCTCAACCTGTCCGCCGGGTACTACCTGCAGCGTCCGACATGGTCCGTCCGGAAGGTGGGCATGCACGATTTCGCGCCGGGCAGCGGTCGTAATGCTCTGTCCAACGGCATCGGACTGCAGGATGTTCAGGAACGCCTCAATGCGCCCGGGGTCCAGATTATCGAACACGTCATCGAGCAGCAGCACGGGCCGCTCGCCAAGCCGCTCCCGCAGATAGTCGTATTGCGCGAGTTTGAGCGCCATGCCAAACGTGCGGTGCTGCCCCTGCGAACCGTAGTGCCTTACCAGGTGCCCGTCGAGCAGCATATCGAGTTCATCCCGGTGCGGCCCGGTCTGCGTCGAGCCGCGTTGGCGCTCGGCGCGGCCCGATCTTTCGAGGGCCGCGCCGAGCGCGTCCGCGATATCGGAAAGCGCAATGTGCGGGTGCGCGGCGTCGTCGCCGACGCCCGCTTCGCTGCCCGTGTCGTCGGCCGCATCGCCGCCCGAGCCCTCGCCGGCCCGGATTCCGGGAAGCGGCTCGTATCGGATGGATGGACGCTCGGCCACGCGTGCAATGCGGCCGTAGGCGGTTTCCAGATGCCGATTGAATCCGGCCACGAAGGCCAACCGCGCTTCGACAAGCGGCGCCGCGTGACGAATGAGCTCGGCCGTCCAGGAAGCGAGGACGTCCGCATCTACAGGAACTCCCCTTCGGCGTTGAGTGAGCAGTAGTTCGTTGCGCTGCTTGAGCGTACGGCGGTAGTTGACCAGATTTTCGAGGTACGTGCTGCTCGACTGGCAGAGCATGCTGTCCAGGAAGCGGCGGCGCTCGTCCGGGCCTTCGGCCGTAATGCGCTGGTCATCGGGCGCGAAGACGACGACAGGAACACGTCCGACGAGGTCCGTGAGCCGCTCAACCGGCGCACCGTTTACGAATACCCGCTTGCCGGCTCCCGGCTGGAAGGCCACGCGAACCCGGATTTGCTTGCCCCTATCGGATGTAAATCGGGCCTCAACCGCGTAATGGTCACTGCCTCGGCGCAGCACATGGCGGTCGTTGTGGGTCAGAAAACTGCGGCTCAGGCACGCCACGTGGATGGCCTCGAGCACGTTGGTCTTGCCCGCGCCATTCGGCCCTACGAGGAGGTTCATGTCGGCCGAAAAATCTACCGTGCTCGCTGCGTGCGCCCGAAATCCTGCGAGTGTTACCTTGTCAATCTGCATGGGGCGGCTCCGCCTTATGTTGACCGGCGCGTTGCCGTGTCTCCTTGGCGCGCTGCCGCGTCTCCTCGTCCAGTACGCCGCGCAGCGCTTCGATCAGCGGATGTCCCGTGGTGTACTTCTGCCCGTAGGTCAAGTTGAACCGGTAATCGAAGTCCGCGGGATTCCTGCCCTGGTTGTGCTGCAGAATGGTCTCCAGTTTGTCGAGGGCCTTGGCAAGGCGAGCCTCCGGCGTCGCAGCCGCTTCGTACTCATCCCAGAGCTCAAGCAGGTCAGCGCGCTGGCGCCCTTCGAGGGAGGCAATCAGCGCCTTGAAATCTTCCCGCTCGGCCGTTCCTTTCGGCGACGACGGGTCCTGGTCTATGGCGGGCACATCGCCCCCGATCGCTTCCCCGAGATCATGGATAATGCACATCCGGATGAGCCGCGCGAAGTCCACGTCGGGGAACTCGTCGGCAACGAGCATGGCCATCAGGCACAGCCGCCATGTGTGCTCGGCTGCGCTCTCCACGCGGCCTGACGACGTGTGTGCACTGCGAAGCGTATTCTTGAGCTGTTCGGCGTCGCGCAGAAAGGACAACAGGCCCTGAAGGTCGTCACTCCTCATGTCGGATCGCCGACGAGCGCACCCATCCCCTCCTCGCGGATGCAGGTCTTCAGTTCGTCGAGTGCCTCCTGGTCGGTCTTGAACTGATCCTCCCAGACTGTTGACGTGCCGTGGATGTCGACCACCTCCAGAATCCAGTCGCTGTCGCCGCCACGATAGATTTCGACATCTATCGTATGGCCGTCGACGGTCATCTCCTGACAGAGCGGGCTCTGCTCGAGCTCAAATTCGTCTTCCATTTTGTAATATCGACGTGTAAAGTAATATCGACGTGTAAAACCGGGTTAAGGAAACGTCCTTTACGATTACGTTGCCGAATCGGTCCGGCCGTTGACGGCTCAGCCTGCACCGCCGCAACAGGGTGCGTAATGGGATATCAACGGGCTTCTAGAATTCCACGTCTTTCTTCCTCAGCACGAAAAGCCCTTCCTGGAGGCTCGTAACGAGGACCGTGCCGCTTTCGAAGAACGGATAGGTGCTCCACGCGCCACTGAAACCCGGCCCTTCGTGGTGCGGCGACGTGTCGAAATAGCCGACTTCGACCGGGTTTTCGGGATCGGCAATATCCAGCACATGCAGCCCGTAGCGGTAGTTGGCCTGGTAGGCAAACCCGTCCTTGAGGTAGAGGTTGTGCGCGCTCGCGGGCATGGACCCCATGAACTGGGTCGTCAGCACGGGATCTTCGAGGTTCGTGAGGTCCCAGATGAGCGTACGCGTTGTTTCGACGTTTCCGCGGATCACATCCGCTTCGTCATCCTGGTAAAAGTAGCGGTGATCGTCGGTCAGCCACCCCTGGTGGATGTACGCCGCGTTCGGCGAAGAGGCCTTGGCAAGCGTCACCGGATTGGCCTTGTCGGTCACATCCGCGATCTCGAACAGCCCGCCATTCGAATTGAGGCAGATCTCGCGCCCCGTGTAGCGCGTATCCGGCCCTCTGTATATCACACACTGGGCATCGTGCGTGCCGCGGTCCCCCTTGACACACCCCTCGAACACCGGGTTGAGCGGCTCCTCGATATTCATCATGTAAAGTCCGCCACCGCACGTGCCGCCGTCCACCGCATACGCATAGCCACTTTCCTCGTTGATGATCACGTTGTGCGAACTGCCGAACCCGCGGTAGTGCAGGTCGGGCTCGAACAGCGCGGGCATGTCGGTCACGCCCCGCAGCCGCGTAAGATCAAACACCTGCATGCCGTGATCGCCCGCGCCGTCGGCGACGATGTAGGCATAGTTCCGGTACGTCTTGATATCGCGCCAGAGCTGCGAGGGCGGCGTGCCCCAGGGCTTCGGCAAGTCCCCGACGAGCACCGGGTTGACCGGGTCGGTGATGTCAATAAACGACGTGCCGTCATTCCGGCCCACGAGCGCGTATTCACGCCCCGTCTCGGGGTCCGTCCAGCCCCAGTTGTCGTTCGTGCGCACGCCACGTGCGTTCTCGGGTGCCCGCAGAATAGAGGTAGGAATAAAGGAGAGGAGCTCCACGTCGCTGCAGTCGAAGGGGCCGATCCTGCCGTCTTCGCACTCGCGCTTCTCGCCGAGCATGGCGCCAAGCGCATCGGGCGGGCTGACGAGCATGGCAGCGGCGCCCGGTCCGTCGCCTTGTGGGTAGACGTACACGGCTCCTGACTGGTGATGCATGCCTGGCGCGACGACAGCCACCTCCGCCCCCATGGGCACGATCCCGTCGCCAAAGTTGTCGCGCTCAACCGTTTCTTCCGGCTCTATGCGCGCGGGGCTGTACGAGAGCGATCCATCCGGCTCCGCCGCATAGACATAGACCGATCCCGTTTCATTGCCCCGCTCGGTCGGCGCGCCGATCCAGAGGTCGCCGTCGCGCAGTCCGACGGCGCTCCCGAAGCGGTCACCCGTCACGCCGTTTCCGAGCGCGATACGCCCGGCCGCCTCCCAGGGGGCATCGGCGTCCGCCCGGCGGTAGCGCAGTACCGCGCCTTTTGATTCGTCCCAGCCGGGCGCGCCGACATACGCTTCATTGCCGCGCACGGCGAGCGCGCTGCCTGCGTGGGCGGCCGGCTCCGGGTCCGAAGGCAGGACGCCCGTCTCTACCCATTTGCCGCCGCGGAGCTCAAACGACACGACGCGCCCCGTCGCATCGACCCCAGCCCCGGCGTTGGCCCAACGCGGCGCCGTAATGAGTGCGCGTCCGTCTTCAACGTGGATCTGCGCGCCGAAGCGGTCGCCCGGGGTGTGGCCCGCAGCCTGCAGCCGCTGGTGCTCCGCGAATGCGCCGTTCGCGGTGCGCCGGTAAACGTACACTTCGCCCGGGCCTTCAACCGGCGGTTCCTCGCCGCGGCGCGTGGGCGGCGTGGCGCCCGGCGCGCCCACAAACAGCCAGTCCCCATGGGCGGCGAGCGTGAGACCAACTTCCGTGCTGCAGTATCCATACTGGTTGCAGCCCGCATCGATGCCAGAAGTGCCGGGGCCGTTTACGGTGCCTGTCTGCTGCCACGCGCCTCCCCGATTCTCAAAGACATGGAGGGGGCCATTTTTCTGGCCCACGATCAGCGTCGAGCCCGACCTGGCGAGCGCCGTGCCAAACCCGTCCGCCCGCTCGGCATTCGGCGCCGTAATGCGGTCCACCTGCTCCCAGCCACCTTCGCGCCGGGCATAGACGTAGACCGATCCCTCCCGGAACCAGGTATTGGGCTCGGAAATGAAGAGGTGCGATTCGCCCCCGGACGCCTGCTCGTCAAATACAATCGCCGCGCCGAAAGAGCCGCTCTGGGCGACTCCCTGGCGCGGCGCAGCGACAAGGACAATGGCAGCAAGAAACGTCAGAAGAAGGGTCGTCGGCAGCGTACGCATGGCGGCATAGATTGGTGTAGAGATCCAATCTCGCGGCCAAATGCGGCATTGTCAACCGTGTCCTCGGACATACACGCACAGAGTTCGCGGCTCACTTCCCTCGTCCAGGGTGCGCGCCTCCTCATGTACGAACCCGGTCCGCTCCGCCACGCGGCGCGATGCCCGATTGGCCGCGTCCGTAATGAGCTCGACGCGCCGGGCGCCGAGCGTGTCGACGGCCAACTTCGTCACAGCGCCGACGGCCTCGGTCATGAAACCGTTACCGGTTCGCGATGTCCGGCACCAATACCCAACTTCAAAGGCTGGCACGGTCCAGTCCGGTCGGTAAAGCCCGGCGGCGCCCACCATGTAGCCCGTTTCCCGCTCGAAAAGCAGCCAGGACATCTCTGTGCGCGCCAAAAACCGGCACTGCGTAAGAAGACAATGGCGCTCGGCCGATTCCAGCGTCGGCTCCCGGGCCACCCAGGGCAGCGCGTCCAGGAACGAGCGCAGTTCTACGATCGATTCGCGGATGGCCTCGTGCACAATAGGCCCATCGCCCGCACGGGCCACGCGCATATGGAGCCGGGCCGTTTCGAGGGCCGAAGGTACGTCCGCCCCAAAAGGACCGAGCTCCATTTCGACGCGGTCAAGGCCCCCGCCCCATCCATCCGGAATACGCGCTGTTTCCCGGGCCCCGAACCGCTCGAAGAAGGCCGTGGCTTTATGACTCGTCGTGATATCGAGCACGCGCGCCGTGGACGCGGCGAGCCGTTGAAGCACGCGGTGCATGATGGTCGTACCCATGCCGCGGCCACGCTCCGAGGCGTCTATCATGATCCAGCGCAGACGGGCGCGGCCGTTTCCTGGTCCGAATAACAGCCCGTACGCGCCGCATACGCGCGCATCGGAAAGGCATACGGTATAAGCGGACGCGGCGCGGCCCGGATGGGCCTCCGCGACCAGATGCGCCTTCGTGTCCAGGAACGCCTCGTAATCCCGCCGCTCAGACGGCGCAAAATACTCCGGGCAGTTCGAGTCGAAGAGCTCAAGACAGGCAGCGCGGTCCGCGATCGTGTACGGCCGAAAGTCGCACGTCATCTCAGCACCAGCAGCCAACGCGTCACGCCGCCACCTCCCGCAGTGCGCCGACGAGTTTCTCCAGGTCCCGGGGAAGATTATAGAGCGCCGGGGTCACGCGCACGCAGTCGCCACCCGCGATGCCGCTTCGAGCGACTGTAAAGACGCCAAACTCGTCGACGAGCCGCCGGACGAGCGCCCGGTTGGCCTCGGCGCCACCTTCGCCGTGCAGGCGAAAACTGCTGATGGCCCCGACAAGATCGTCATGGTCAGGTGTAAGAATGTACACCCCTTCGATTTTGCGCGCCTCCTGGACCCACAGGTCGCGCAGGTAGCGAATACGTGTAAATTTGTTCACCCATCCAACCGATTCCTGGAAGTCAAGCGCCGCCGGAATGGTGAGGATGGTCGCGAAGTTCATCGTGCCCGTGTGGAGCCGGCTGTCAATCGCGTCCAGGCTACCCGTGTCGCCATGCGCGCGGTCAATTCCGCCCAGGCCTGACGATCGGATGTACATCGCGCCAACGCCGAGCGGCGCACCAATCCATTTGTGCAGGTTCAGTCCCACATAATCGGCGCCAAACCCGGATACATCGAGAGGTACATGCCCCCAGGAGTGCGCCGCATCTACAATAACATCCACGCCGCGCGAACGCGCGAGGGCTGTGATTTCGCGCACCGGGTGGACGAGTCCCGTCTTGTTGTTGACGTGCGTGAGCAGCAGGAGCCGCGTTTTTGGATGCGCGTCGAGGGCCGCTCTGTAGGCATCCACGATCTGGCCGGCCGATTCCGCGGGCTCGGGGATGACGAGCGTCCGGACACTGGCCCGGCGCCTTGCCGCCAGCGCATTCATGGCGTTCTGCATGGCCGGGTAGTCGAGGTCGGCGTACATCACCGTTTCGCCCGGCTCCAGGCGGTTGTACTGGCCAATCAGCGCCTGGAGCGCCTCGGTCGCGTTCCTTGAAAAGGCCAATTCGCCTGCCTCGACGCCGAGCGTCGCCGCTACGCGCTCTCGGATGGCCATGGCTTCTTTGTCAAAGCGCGTACGCGCATAGTACGAGTTTTCCCGGTTGATGCGCTCGGTATTGCTATGAAACGCCTCGAGAACAGGCCGCGCCATCATGCCCCAGTAGCCTCCTTCGAGATTCGTGACCTTGTCTGTGATGTCGTACTGCGCCGCGACCTTTTCCCAGTAGTCTTCGTCGTAGGCCGATCCTGGCGCCAGGCGCGGGAGGGCGCCGTGTTCCGGTCGCGTCAGAACAGGTGTCTGGGCGCCGGGCACTCCGGCCGCAGCAGCGCGGCCAAGGGCATGAGGCAGGGCGAGCGCAGCGGCCGTACCCAGGCCGGCGCGGCGAATGAATTGGCGGCGAGTTGTCATGGTAGAGCGATCTCCGGATGGGCGCATGCGTGTCAACCCAAAATAGGAAGTCTGGTCCCCAACTACGCGGGCTACGATTGAAAAGGTTATTCAAGGAACTACAGGTGAGTTTCCCGGTACTGCTCGTCTCGCATCTACAGTCAGATTCTCTTCTGAAAACATGTCCCCAGGGCTCAGCGCTATCAGACAGAAGGCCGCTCCGGCTGCCTGGGTCATGGCCATAATGCTGGTCCTGCTCCCGCTGGGTCGACATTCCGTGGGAAGCGTACTCTGCATTGGACAGGACGGTCATCTTGCTGCTGAATTTGTTGGGGGCGACACGTGTGACACGCCGCACACATCCGATAAGGGTCCCGGTATCCATGAAGGGGATGCATCATCCCACTGCGGCCCATGTACGGATGTGCCGCTCCCGGAAGGCAGCGATGTAGACTGCGCTTCCATCAAGGTGGAGAGCGGATCGGTCGCGCAGATCCTTCTTCCTGTTGTTGCGACGTTGGTGCCAGAGAATCCGTCTGACGACCATTCCCTGGTCGCGGGCTCCTATCCAGAGACACCGGCTTTCATTCCGTCCGAACTCCCTTCTATTCGCAGCATAGTCCTGCTGCTCTGATCCACTCCAGGATTGCCCGGCACGTACGCTGACGCCCGTTTCATTCGGGACGGCCGTTCGTGTCACGTTGGTTTACCAGAGACGCCCTCCCTTCGTGGCGAGGTATGTCCCTGGATCTGGTCTGCTGCGCACCCACGCTGAATCGCGTGCACTGCCCAGCCTGAGAATCACGATTCTGGAGTTAATACATGAAGTTTCTTCTATCTGCACCATTGGTATTGGTGCTCCTGATGGGCCTGTCCGGTTGCACGGCATCCCGCAATACGGCATTTCCTGAACTCCGCCCACTCGGAAACGACGTGCCCACCTACCGGCCGCCTCTTTCGCCCAAAGCTGAGGAGTTACCCGATAATCGAACTCCCTCGGCGGACCTGTCCCTGCGTGAGGCGCTTGCGCTCACCCTTCTCGACAATCCCGACCTGCAGGTGTTTGGATGGGAAGTCCGGGCCCGCGAGGCGCGCACGCTGCAGGCCAGCCTCTGGCCCAATCCGGAGATTGGGGGCGATATGGAGGATTTCGGTGGCCCCGACCAATTGTCAGGCACAGACGTTGCCGAGGTCGGATTCGGTCTGAGTCAGCTTCTTCCGCTCGGTGGTGATGTCGGTGCGCGCCGACGCGTCGCGGCCCGGGAGCGTGACCTTGCAGGTTGGAATTACGAAACCGTTCGTCTTGATGTGTTCACGGCTACTGCGCAACGATTCGCCGAAGTTCTGGCCGCGCAGGAGCGTCTGCAACTCGCAGACAACCTGTTGGCCCTCGCACGGCGTTTTGCACAAACGGTCGCCGACCGGGCCGAGGCTGGCAAAGTTTCACCGCTTGAGGCCACGCGCGCTGGAGTCGTCCGAGCCAATGCCGAGATTGCCCGTGGACGGGCCGCACGCCAGCTGACCGCTGCGCGCAAGAACCTGGGCAGTCTGTGGGGAGACCCGGACCCGGACTTCGAGCGGGTCTCCGGCGCATTCGGCAAGATCCTTCCTGTACCCGCGCTGCAGTCTGTAGCCGATCTCATTGACCGCAATCCAGATGTGGCCCGATTCGCCACCGAGATGGCACTGCGCCAGGCCGACCTCGATCTGGCACAGGCAGAGCGTATTCCCGATCCGACGCTGAGCGCTGGGGCCAAACGGGTGAACGAGTTGGGAGAAACCGGCTTCCGCGCTGGCATCTCCATCCCGCTGCCGCTCTTCAACCGAAACCAGGGAACCATCCAGGAAGCACGCTTCCGCATTCAACAGGTCGAGGCCGAAGAAAGAGCTGCCCGACTGGAGGTGCAGCGTCAATTGGCGTCGGCGTATGAGACGTTGGCCGCGGCTTACGACGCCGCGACGACACTCGATGAAGACGTGCTTCCAGCCGCCACAGAGACATTTGCAGCAACCGAAGAGGGTTATCGCGAGGGCAAATTTGACCTGCTGACGGTCCTCGATGCCCAACGAACCCTGTTCGAAGCAACCAATCAATACGTAGAAGCGGCGCAGACCTACCATCAGGCACGCGCCGAAGTCGAACGCCTCATCGGTACGCCGCTGAGTTCGCTGTAAAAACGTGTTGAAGAACCAATTTCACAAGATGAATACGATGATGAAGAAAGACCATAACGCATCCAATTCGCGCCGCATGCGTGGCGTACTCGCTGGCAGCCTCATCCTTGTCCTGCTGCTCGCCGTCGCAATTTTCTGGATTCTCCCGGATGGAGATAGCCGTCTGCCCGCTTCGGCCGATGCGGAACACGCGGAAGCCGAGGAGCACGCTGGAGAGGAGGAGCACGAGGAGGGAGAAGAGGAGGACATTGTCAGACTGGTGTCCTCCGAACTGGAAGAGTTCGGCGTTGAGCTGCGTACGGCAGGACCTGGCGAAATGCACATCGAGAAGACCTATCCGGGAGAGATCAGGGTGAATGAAGACCGGTATGCACACGTAACACCACGCGTCACAGGTGTTGTCGAGTCTGTGCGGGCAACACTCGGACAGTTGGTCCGGGCTGGTGAGACGATGGCTGTTCTGGAGAGTCGAGAACTGGCCGACCTGAAGTCGGAATATCTGGCTTCCATTGAGCGCGTCGATTTGGCGCTCGCCAACTTCAAGCGTGAAGAACGTCTGTTCGAGAAGAAGATCTCATCAGAGCAGGAGTACCTGGAAACCAAACAGGCACTCGCCGAAACCCGAATTGCACAACGATCTGCTGCACAGAAACTGCACGCGCTCGGCCTCTCTGAAAGCTACATAGATCAGCTTCCAGCCGAACCCGAAGCCTCGCTGACCCGCTACCCGCTCGCTGCTCCGTTCGACGGCACGGTGATTGAAAAACACATCACCCAGGGAGAGGCCCTGGAAGCGGATGCGGATGCCTTTGAGGTGGCAGACCTTTCGTCCGTCTGGGCTGATTTCTCCATCTATCAGGAAGACATGGGGCTCATCCAGGAGGGCCAGACCGTCCTTGTTTCTTCCGGCAACATCACGGACCGGGGTACCATTTCCTACGTCCGGCCGATTGTCGGTGAAGATACCCGGACCGCGCTGGCCCGGGTCGTACTTCAGAATCCGGAGAGAAAATGGAGGCCCGGCATGTTTGTCAACGGGTCAATAGCCATCGATGCAACGGACGTTTCCATCGTAATACCAAAATCAGCCCTTCAGACCATTGACGACAATACTGTAGTCTTTGTGCAGGAAGCGGATGGATTCGTGCCTCGCCCGGTGTTGGTGGGTACGGAGAACAGCGATCAGGTGGCAATCAGGGGTGGACTGACTGCTGGCGAGGTGTACGTCGCGTCCGGTGGTTTTGCGCTCAAGTCACAGCTTCAGAAGAGCGAAATGAGTGCCGGACACGGACACTAGAAGCATGTACCGACTTCCCTGATAATGATACTCTGTTGATATAAGACTATGAAAAAACTCATTTATTCTGTCCTCAGGAGCCGCCTGCTCATACTCGTACTGGGCGTGCTCGTGATGGTGGCTGGCTGGTTCAGCTACCAGCGGCTTCCCATCGATGCATTTCCCGACGTCTCCCCTTCCCTGGTACAGGTCTTTACAGTCACCGAAGGTCTTGCGCCTGAGGAAGTCGAACGATACGTGACGTATCCGGTCGAAACGGCCATGAATGGGTTGCCCAATCTGGAGGAAATCCGCTCCATCTCGAACTTCGGCCTCTCGGTAGTCAGTATTTACTTCGAGGAAGGAACGGACATTTATTTCGCCAGGCAGTTGGTCGGCGAACGACTGAATGAGGCGAAAGAGCAGATCCCACCCGGTTTCGGTGAGCCAGGAATGGGGCCAATTTCGACGGGAATGGGGCTCGTTCTCTTCTACTACCTCGACGACACAACGGGACAGTACTCGCTGGAAGAGCTCCGCACCATGCAGGATTGGATTGTCAAGTTCAACCTGCAGACGGTGCCCGGAGTCACGGAGGTGTTGGGTATCGGCGGCTTCGAACGGCAGTTCCAGGTCAACGTAAACCCGGACGCGCTGTTGCGCTACAACGTCACGTTGGACGACGTGGTTGACGCACTGGAAGAGAATAACCTGAACGTCGGTGCCCAGTTCATAGAACAGCAGAGTGAACAGTTCATTGTTCGCTCGGTCGGTCTCGCTACCGGACTGACCGACATGGAGAATGTGGTCGTTGCGACTACGGACGGGACGCCGATTTTCGTGAAGGATCTTGCGAAGGTGGAAATAGGCGGAGCTATACGCCGCGGCCTTCAGTCTCGAAACGGAATAGAAGAGGTTGTCTCCGGGATGGTCGTCAAGCTCTACGGCACCAACTCCTCGACTGTCATCGGGCGCGTTGAAGAGAAGCTGGCCGAAATCAACGACATTCTGCCGGAAGGCGTGAATATTGTGCCGTATTACGAACAGAAAACGCTTGTAGAAGCGGCTGTAGCCACCGTCTCCAACGCGTTATGGCAAGGAATCCTGCTCGTTATCATGGTTCTGGTGGCCTTTCTCGGATCCTGGCGTCCAAGTGTGGTGGTCGCGCTGGCCATCCCGTTTTCTGTGCTCTTCGCCACCGTCTTCATGAACCTCTTCGGGATTTCGGCCAACCTGATGTCGCTGGGTGGGCTGGCCATTGCCATCGGCATGATGGTGGATGGAGCCATTGTCATGGTCGAAAACGTCGACAGGATGCTCAGGGAATCCTCGCCCGATGAATCGCGCATACACGTGGTGGCACGTGCCTGCGCCGAAGTAGCACGACCCGTTGTCTTCGCCATTGGCATCATTATCGTGGTTTTCCTCCCACTTTTCACGCTCCAGGGCGTAGAAGGAAAGACTTTTCGCCCGCTGGCTTACACAACGGCACTGGCTATGCTGGGCTCGCTTGTGTTCGCGCTCATCCTGACCCCCGTCCTGTCGGATATTTTCATGCGGAGGCCGAAAGATGAAACGACAGGACACGGATCGAAAAAGGCCCTCGCTGACCGCGTACTCGATAGAATGAACAGCTGGTACCGCCCGATGGTACAGTTCTTCGTCAATCAGAGGAAGTGGGCCATTGCCCTGGCTGGCGGCTTGATGGTGATCGGGGCGTCCTTATTCCCGTTTCTCGGCTCCGAGTTCACTCCGACACTGCAGGAGGGGACGCTTGTCCTGCGCCTGACCATGGCGCCATCGATTTCGCTGACCGAAAGTAAGGCAACAACGCAGCGTGTAGAGCGGAGACTCATGCAGATTCCGGAGGTCTCGGGTGTAGTAAGCCGCGTAGGTCGCGGCGAGGTGGGTGCCCATGCCGATCCCATCAACAATGCCGAGATGTACCTGCTGTTGGCTCCCGAAGATGAGTGGCGCTTTGACAGTCAGGCCGATCTACTGGCAGCCATTCGAGAAGAGGTTGGAGATGTGCCTGGTGCGCTGACGAATTTCACGCAGCCCATCCAGATGACCGTCGACGAGCTGCTGGAAGGCGTCAAGGCTGAACTTGCCGTAAAGCTGTTCGGTGATGACCTGGCTGTACTCAAGGAGAAAGCGGACGAGATTGCCGCTGTGCTACAGACCGTTGAAGGAGCCGAGGATGTCCAGGCTGACCAGGTAACAGGCACACCGCAGCTACGCATCACGGTCGACCGACAGGCCATCAGTCGCTACGGTATCAATGTTACCGATGTCCAGCGGACTGTTGCCACCGCCATTGGTGGTGCAGAGGCCGGACAAATTTTCGAGGGTATTCGCCGCTTTCCCATTTATGTCAGGTTCGAAGAGGGGCGTCGCTCCACGCCTGAAGAAATTGCGGCGCTGCTCGTCTCGGCTCCGGGGGGCATCCGGGTGCCGCTCGGTGAGTTGACAACGATTGATGAAATTGTAGGGCCCCGTCAGATCACACGTGAAAACAACCAGCGTTTCATTACGGTGCAGCTTAACGTCGAAGGACGGGATATAGGTTCATTCGTAGCGGAGGCGCAGGATGTCATAAGCCCGCAGGTAGAACTTCCGACCGGATATCTGACCACGTGGGGAGGACAATTTGAACTACAGCAACAAGCCAACAAACGGCTCATGGTCGTCATACCGATCACGTTGCTGATTGTCTTTCTGCTGCTCTACAGCAGTTTTGGATCGCTCAAGAATGCCGCCCTGATTCTGATCAACATCCCTCTGGCGCTCGTCGGTGGGGTCGTAGGACTGTGGCTGACCGGGCAGAATCTGTCGGTACCGTCATCGGTGGGTTTTATTGCTCTCTTCGGTATTGCGCTGGAGAACGGCATGGTCCTGGTGACCTACTTCAATCAACTCCTGCGTGATGGTGTACCCATAGACAGAGCCTCTGTCGAGGGAGCTCTTCTGCGCCTTCGACCGGTTCTGATGACCGCCGCCACGACGTCTCTTGGATTGATTCCACTGCTATTCTCACAGGGTACTGGCTCGGAGGTCCAGCGACCACTGGCCACTGTCGTGGTTGGTGGTTTGATCACGTCCACCATCCTGACGCTGCTCGTGCTGCCTGCGCTTTACAAGTGGTTCAGTATTGCACCGGCCGCTGAAGCGTCAGCCGTGGCAGAGGCTGCCTCGGAATAACATGAATCCGATAAACCAAAACCTGTATTTCCATGAAAGAAATTAAAGCCTTTATCAAGCCGCACAAGCTTTCTGATGTCACACTGGCCCTCCACAGAATCGAGGGACTGACGGGGATCAGCGTGTCTGAAACCAAAGGTTTCGGGCGCGGCCGCGCGAAAGATTCTCCGCACTCCGTGCAGGATGACGTTGTTGACTACATCCCCAACGTAAAAATCGAAACCGTCTGCCACGACGACATGGTGGATCGGATTGTCGAGACCATACGGGAGGCGGCCCACACCGGACTTCGAGGCGACGGCAAGATCTACGTTCTGTCACACATTGAAGATGCGGTGCGCATTTCGACCGGTGAGCGGGGGGAGTCGGCTGTGTAAAAACGTGGAGGTCGCTCGATTTCTGCACCGTCGTTTCAGAGCGCATATCACAACATAAACAGGGAAATGGAAAAGCATGACCATAGTGGCGTCTTTGGACAGAAGACAGAACTTGTTTTCGCCATCCTCTCCGGTGTCGCGGTAACTCTGGGTTGGGTGCTCGAAACGTTCAGTGGAGTTGCCGGACGGATCCCTTTCGCGCTCTTTCTTGGGGGCTATTTTTTCGGCGGGTTCTACGTGATCCGCGAAGTAATCGACTCTGTTCGCGTTGGTCGATTTGAAATCGATTTCCTGATGCTCATTGCCGCTGCTGGGGCTGCTGTCCTGGGCGAGTGGTTCGAAGGTGCACTGCTGCTGTTCCTGTTTTCGATAGGGCATGCCCTCGAGCATTACGCAATGGGTCGTGCCCGCAAGGCGATAGAGGCTTTGGCCGACCTCACGCCAGCGACAGCTGTGGTTCGCAGGAATGGAACGGAGAGCGAAATTCCTGTCGACAAGCTGCAGGTTGGAGATACGGTCATTGTACGTACGAACGAGCGGATACCGGCGGACGGGTTTGTCGTGAAGGGTTCGAGCGACGTCAACCAGGCACCGGTGACAGGCGAGAGCGTACCCGTCGACAAGCAACCGGTCAATGATCCAGATGAAGCGCTTGAAAACTGGGTACAGCTCGACGCTGCTCACCGTGTTTTCGCCGGCACCATCAACGGCACAAGTGCTCTGGAGATAATGGTTGCCAGGCGTTCGACGGAATCGACCCTGGCACGAGTCGTACAGATGGTGGCTGAGGCCGAGACACAGAAATCCCCAACACAGCGGTTCACGGACCGGTTCGAACGGATTTTTGTGCCTACGGTACTCGGACTCGTCGTCCTGCTCCTCTTCGCCTGGGTCGTAGTGGACGAGACGTTCTCCGCCAGCTTCTATCGGGCCATGGCGGTACTTGTTGCGGCCAGCCCGTGTGCGCTTGCCATCGCCACCCCGAGCGCGGTGCTCAGTGGTGTAGCGAGGGCCGGACGTGGCGGCGTTCTTATCAAAGGAGGAGGCCCACTCGAAAACCTGGGAACACTCTCCGCCATCGCATTTGACAAAACAGGTACGCTCACCGAGGGAAAGCCTCGCGTCACGGACCTTGTGCCTTCAGAAGGGGTTTCTGAGGACGACCTGCTTCGAACCGCCGCATCCATAGAGAAGCTTTCAGACCACCCTCTTGCCGCCGCCGTCGTTGCATTCGGGTTAGCGCGCTTCAAGGGACAGGCACTGGACTCTGCCCACGACCTGGAAAGTATCACCGGTCGTGGTATAAAGGGGCAGCTCGATGGAGACGTCGTCCATATTGGCAAAGACGACCTGTTCAGTGAAATTGGAGGACCACCACCGCCAGCGTTCATACGGTCGACGGTTGAAGAACTGGAAACGAATGGCCGCACGACGATGATCGTCAGGCGCGGCGAGCACTACCTCGGTGTCCTCGGCCTGATGGATACCCCGCGCGAGTCGGCCGCCGACACATTGACCCGGCTACGGCAACTGGGTATTCGCCGTATGGTGATGATATCGGGTGACAACCAGCGGGTGGCCGAGGCCATTGCCCGTTCCGTCGGCCTTGACGAGGCTCGGGGCGATCTCATGCCGGACGACAAGGTGGAGACCATCCAGGACCTCAGCCGAGAGGAGAAAGTAGCCATGGTGGGCGATGGCGTGAACGACGCACCCGCCATGGCCAATGCCACGGTCGGAATTGCCATGGGAGCGGCCGGATCGGACGTGGCGCTGGAGACTGCCGACGTGGCGCTCATGGCCGACCGATTGGAACACCTTCCATTTGCAGTCGGCCTCTCGCGGCAGGCAAGCCGAATCATCAGACAGAATTTGTGGATGAGCCTCGGCATGGTCGTTTTCCTCGTCCCGGCTACCATAGCTGGCCTTGGAATTGGCCCTGCGGTAGCACTTCACGAGGGTAGCACACTCGTCGTGGTCTTTAACGCCCTGCGCCTGCTCGGTTACCGTGATGACATTGATCAGAAAAGCGACGGGTAGTCCAGGCTGTGTGTAGATTCCGCTTCATTTCTACGACGTTCTTCGGGCGGGGGAAGCAGGGAGGCCACCCATTTCGGGTCAGGGGCGCTTGGCCACCAGTTCAATCTCAACCTGGGCACCAAGCGGTAGTTCTGCCACAGCCACGGTGGTACGAGCAGGAAATGGCGACGAGAAACGCTCGGCGTAGACCTTGTTCATGGCATTGAAGTCTGCCATGTTGATGAGATACACGTTGCACTTGATGACGTCGTTCATGGCGAGACCAGCGCGGAGCAGAACCGCCTCCAGGTTGTCAAACACCTGACGCGTCTGCCGCGCGATGTCTCCCTCAACGAGTTTGCCCGTTGCAGGGTCAATCGGCGTCTGGCCGGACAGAAAAAGCATATCGCCGGCCCATACGCCTTGTGAGTACGGGCCGACGGCTTCAGGGGCGGCCCGGCTGTGGACAGAATGTCGAGTCATGGGGGTACTCACTGTTGGTCCGTTCCCGATCAACATACGACGCTGAGCTCTGTCGCGGAAATTACTTCAGCACGGACGTCACTGCCTCAATGAATGCCGACTGATGCAGGTAGTAGTCGGCACCGGCCGGCGTGTCCCACGCGCTCTGAATGGCTATAACCAGGTCCCGCGCAGGGTCAACGTGTATGAGTTGTCCATATATTCCCATTGCGGCGAAGGAACCGTCGCCGTTCAGCCACCAGAGATATCCGTAATTGCGTGCGCTCTGTGACGGCTTCGTGGAACTGCGCATCCAGTCCTCCGGGAGCGTAGTCGACCCATCGGCCTGTTCGCCATTGCGGATGGCAAACAAACCCAGGCGTCCGTAATCACGCAAGGTTGCACTGAAGCAGCACGCTCCTGTCTGCAGCCCTCCCGGGTATGACATCCATGTGGCATCGGACTCCATGCCGAACGGTTTCCATATTTTCTCTTCCAGGTAGGTTGCCAGATCTTTGCCAATCGCATCTGCCAGGACAGGATCAAGTCCAACCCGTGTAGTCGTAGTGCGTTGTATGGGCGCCGACGGTCCGAACGGCACCAAGGTACAGGCCGCAATACGGGCAATGCGAAATCTCAAGGACGGTGCTCCATAAATCTTGTCCAACCTCCTCCAGGTGGTGATTTTCTTCCAGGTCTTGCCTGGTCGCCGATCTTGAGATAACAAGAACCCAGTTGTCGGCCTCCGCGAAATAGCCACTGCTACGTTCCACACGGATGCAATCCGGCAGGTTTGCGCATTGGTGCGTTTCGTCTGAGCGCCTCACTGTTCTGACCAGACCGCATATTCGTTGCCGCTCGGACAGGCGAAATGGAATCGCCGGCCGCCCGGGAAATCGAATGTCGGCTTGATAATCGTTCCGCCCGCGCGCGTGACCTTTTCGAGGGCACCCTCAAGATCCGCACTGTACAGCACGACGAGTGCGCTGCCGCTGTTTGTCCGGGCGGCGAGGTCAGACCGGTAAAAACCGCCGTCAAGGCCCGCATCCAGAAAAGATGCGTAGTCTGGGCCGTAGTCGACAAACCGCCAACCGAATGCCTCGGAGAAGAACCTTTTCGTTCCTTCGATATCCCTCGCGGGCAGCTCGATATAATTGATCTTTTCTGCTGACATGGTTTTCCTCACGCTTTCAGTTAAAAGTAGGAGGTCCGGGCGACACATGCATTGCCAGTCCGGCCGCGCTCAGTCGCCGTTACGTCCACTCGTTGCCTCGTTCACGGCGATCGTGTGGTTGAGCAAATCCAGCCCACCTGGAACGCCGTGACCCGGGATGACCACCTTTGCCTCGGGGTACCGCTCCATGACCCGTTGGATGGATGCGGACCACGCGACGATGTCAGCGTCGGAGAGGTTTCCTGGACCCGTCCGCAACGCTTCGTAGACGGCACATCCGCCGAAAAGCACGCCAGCTTCGGGTACGTACACAACCACGTTGTCCGGCGCGTGCCCGGCGCCCGGGTAGAGCACCTCGACAGGACCGAGCTTGACAACGTTGCCCGGCTCCGCCAGCCCTTCGAGCGCATGCGCGGGGACTTCGTTGCCTTCGGCCTCGGCAAGCCGCCGCGTCAGCGGTGTAGCAAAGGTCTCGACGCCTGCCGCTCGGAGCGTGTCAACGCCAGCCACGCGATCGTCGTGGAAATGGGTCGACAGAGCGCGGCGCACTGGCAGACCAATCTCGGCTTCTATCGCGACGAGCAGCGCGGCCGTGTTTTCAGCACCCCACGCCGTATCGATCAGTAGCAGCTCGTTACTGTCGCGGACAATCAGCCCGTTCGATGGGTAAACAACGCCGTTGAACTCCTGCGTCGCCACGTGGACCCAAAGGCCATCGCTGATCTCACGCAGCCGTACTTCACCCGGCGGAATGGCCTCAGCCGAGGGGTAGCCAGCAGCGATTTCGGTGGGTGCAGCGACACGAGGGCCAGTGGCGTCCGTTGTACACCCGGCGACTATGGCTATGAGGAACAGGTAGCAGAAGAGACGGGCCATGGGATGGGCGACGTAATGGTGCTACGGCGCCGTCGGACTATCTCCGGCCCGTTCCTCGAAGGATGGAATGAGCGGCCGAAATCCGCCATATGCCATTCTTGGTGCATCGAATACGGGATGCGGGGGCTCCATCAACGGACTGATCAAGTCCGCCATTCTCGGGTCTTCCTCAACTTTTCTGTTGATCACGTCGCGGGCCTCCCGCGATTCGAATACCACCCAGCCAAAGATGATCACCTCGTCTTCGGCCGCGGACAGGAGGTCCGGGAAAGGCCGCGTTCCTTGTCGGTGAAGGTCGTCTCCCTCAAACTCAACATACTCGAGCGCGCCGTGCTCCCTCCAGATTTCAGCGACCGCATTGACCACGCGCCTGTAGTCGCCCAAGCGAGAGCGTGGGACGGGTAGAATGAAGCCATCAATGTAATTTTCCATGTTTCCTTACTCGAAATGCATCTTCATGTGACGCAACGTACGAAAAACGGCCGGGAGGTATGCTTTACCTCGACGACGCAACAGACGCCGGCAGCATCATGACCACCTCGACCGGCGATCCACGGAGTGTTGCGGGCTCAAAGCGACTCTCGGACAGGGCTCTGACGAGGGCAGCCGCAATGCCGTCGTGTTCGTTCTTGACGATCCGGATCTGTCGCGCACAGCCTTCTGTATCGACGACGAACTCCGCCTCTGCGACGAGTTTCCTTCCTCCCGTACGAGGCGCTTCCTCAAGCGTCAGTTTCTCCTGTAGGCGAATAGTCCGTGCTGCAATCTGGAAGCGTGGCGAGCCCCGTACCAGACGACGCGCACCCTGCGAGCATAATCACGACAGCGGTAATGAAGCAGATTCTGGTCAAATATTTTTGCACATCAGGTTCAATTCCAGAATGTAACTGGTCCGGAACTGGCACGCCAGAATTGCGAGCCCGCCACACCATTCGCCTGGTATACAGAACCCAGACCCGTTCATGCACCAACGCGCCGAATCAACTTGAGGTCTTTGGCAGATGGAGCTCGCATGGCATGCCACAATTCCCAGTTACGTTGGCCGTCCAACCAGACTTCCGGGGTCGTACCATGCAGTGCTGATAATCGGGGCGCCGAATCGGGAGTGATGCCACGCTTTCCGTTGAACATCTCGTTCACCCGCGAATAGGAGACATTGATCTTTTCTGCAAGCTCGAACTGTGTCATTCCAAGCGGTTTGAGAAATTCCTCAAGGAGCATCTCTCCGGGATGTGTAGGCGGCCGATTTTTTGGAAGTCGTGCCATATGTCAGTGGTAGTCTATGATTTCGGCGTTCTTTGGACCATTTGGCGTCCAGGCGAAGCAAACTCGCCACTGGTCGTTCAATGCGCATACTATGCTGATCGGATGGATCGCCGTGACCCGCTATGCCTTGTGCTCATACCTGCAACAGAACCGAAAAAAAGCAAGTTTCTCGACCAGTCTCTTGACTTCCGCCTAATCAAATGCGCTTGTCAGGCAACGAAGCACGGGCCACGGTTATTGGGTGGGTTTGAAGAAGCCATTCTTGAAGTAAATCCAGACTGTCATCGACACTCCTATTGCCGAAGCGACAACGTCATTGAAATCAGTAACATTGTTTCCACCCAGATTGTGGAGGCCGTACTCCTGGGTCACCACATAAATGGCGGCAAGAACTCCGGCACAGACAACGATAGTACGATCTGAAATAGTACGAAAAGCCTTTACTCCTCGCATCTTGGCCAGCAACAGGAGTCCCGTAGTGCTCGATACACCGACGATCCCCTCGACAAAATTTGGAAAAGACAGGACTAAGATGTCGAATCCAATCCAAACATCTGCATCCAGTACGACCGGTCTGACCCATGCCTTCACAATCACAAAGGCAAGTACCGACCCAAGATATAGCCTAATGACGAACGGCTTGATTTGACGTGAAATAGTCTTTCTCCTTAGTGTATCAGGATTCTTACAGAAGCGACCTTGCCGAGTAGCAAAAGCGACTCGCACAACCTGTCCGCCCAGTCGCCCAGCTGCTACATGCTCGGACAGGCCAACAGACAAGCGCCATACCCAACAGAGGTGCGGTGACACATCCACAGCACAGCCGACTCCGACTCCGGCGAGCCCGCAACATCAACAGGCTATGGCCTGCCCGACTACTCTCGCACAAACCTGGTATCTACAACTCGAGCGTCCGCGCCATGTAGATCGAGAACGTATAATTCAGTTTCACCCGACCGATCAGACGCGAATACGAGCTGGTCGCCGTTAGAAGAAAACGAGGGACAGCGGTCGAGGGCAATATCATTTGTCGGTCTGCGTGGCACGCCGGTTCGGAGGTCGAAAATGAAAATATCCTGTTGTGCGTGATCACCTTGGACTGAAACGGCCCAATAGGATAACTGATGGCCGTCGTGTGACCAGGCGGGACTAGAAGCGTGTTGAAGAACCAGCGTGCGCAAAGATGCGAACGCCGGAATGACAGATGCAAGGCGTCCCGACGCCGAATAGCAGCGCTATTCGAAGGAGGGACAACGTAGCAGATGGCGTTTCGTCGCCGCAGAAGGGTGTGCGATGGTTTTTCAACACGCTTCTAAAGTCTTTTGAACGTTCGGTGGTCAGGCGACGTCGATCTGCACTTTCGCTGGTCAATACAAACAAGTCATAGTTGCCGTCGCGCCTCTCAACCTGCTTTACCATTGTGTCATCGATTGGAGCCCAGGCCGGACACATTTCATTACGAACCTGCGCATAGCCCGTACGCACGGCGAGGCCCGCCAGGAGTGTGGAAAGAATGACGAGATACATACGCCGTTTGCCACCAGCGCCGGAATAGCTCGAGAGTTGCATGCAGGAAACGTTTGAGGATTCAGCAATATCGGGGCGGTTCAGTATTGGCGTTATCCGCAGTATTGGCTTTCGCGCCGACGATCGTTGCTATTCACGCATTGAAGCAAACATCTTCGCAGCCTCGGCCTGGATTCGGTCTGGAGTCATTTCGTGAAGTTGCGTCGTTATCCCCCACTCGTGTCCGAACGGATCACGCACGCGGGCAAATCGCTCGCCCCAGAAAACATCCTCAGGGGCCATCAACAACGTTGAGTCGTTATCCGTCATGGTTTTAACCATCGCGTCGCAGTCGTCGACGTACAAGTGAATCGCGACAGTTGTGCAACCATGTCGTGCCGGGCTCGGCGTGCCTCCATGTTCAGGGAGCTCTTCGCTGATGAAGAAACGTGCATTCCCCATACGAAACTCGCAATGCATTACGCGCCCATCCGGCATGTTGAGTAAGAGGTACGGCTCGACCCCGAAGACGCGCGAGTAAAAATCAACTGCTTTTGATGCGTCGGTGATGCTGAGGTACGGGACGAATTCGCAGCTCTGTTGGGTTGGCATAATGTACTCGTTTGGATTGCGGCGAGCCTGCGCCCGCCTACCGGAAATATAGGCTATCCGGCTGTCACTTGCTCAATCGGACCAGCAGGTCGACGCCCTCCACACGAAAGAATAACTGCTGTGCTTCCGGATCGACAGGTCGTTAAAGTTCGTGTCGCGGTAACTCGTAAAGGTTCGTGTCACTTGACATGTGCTAGGTGGCAGTATGGCGAGCCGCTGATTGTTCGAATCATTGACATATATCGACAACACAGTTTATTGCCTACGCAGAATCCGTGCAATGCGGTTATAGATAATACCTGACACGCCCGTCGCCTTTCCGCCAATGATGTTTGCGGTTCCCCAGGTCTCTCCGCCCGTTGTACTCACAAACTGAACCAGGACGGTGTCAATATCTTCGTGATAGCGCGCGATACTGTGATAACCCGGGACCCAACCGTCATGTCCATATTCGTAAATTGAGGCGTAGATTACTTGCTCGCCGTCATTGAGCAATGAGCCGTCATTTAAGGCACGCACAAAACGTCCAACATCCTCTGCCGTGGCGATCATTGATCCACCAGGTATTACATGATCAAGCTGCCTGAGATCATCATCATATTCATACCAATATCCGCTGACGACACGGTCGTAATCTACTTGGCTGAGCAAACTGTACGTATTCATTAGCCCAAGAGGGGCTAATATGTCGACAGCAATATATTGATGGTGGCTGTAGCCCAAGGCGTTGTCCAGAATGCGACCGATCAGCAGATAGTTTGTGTTGGAGTAACTGGTTCGTGCGTCGGGCTCGAAATCCGCTGGTTCATCCAAGGCGAGCTCCAGAGCCTTGTTGATGTCTGTCTGCGAAGTGAACCAGTCCCACGCTTCATCATCCGTGAAGTTTGGTATGCCGCTGCGATGCTGCACCAGCATTCGGAGTGTAATCTTGTCGGCATATTCAATTCTGCCAGAAAGGTCAGGTAAATACCCGGCGAGGGTTTTATCCAGCGACAAAATTCCGTTACTGACCAATTTGGCAACGGCCGTGGCCATATACAGTTTGCTGATACTGCCAATTCTAAATAACGCGTGGGGGTCAGCCGGCACTTTGGCCGTTTTATTCTTCCAGCCAGCGGCATAGAACTGTGGTGTCCTTCCTGCCTGATCGACATAGACGATGATGCCATCCAGCCCCTGATCAACTGCGTCCTCTACCTGTTCTTGCACCGTATCTGGTAATGGGGCTATCCAAGGAGGCACCAGGTCCAGGGGGGCGATTACAACGGCAATGGTGAGTCCCACGATGGGCACAACGATTCTTAGTTTCCGAATTATCCGATCCTTTTGTGCCATCTGGAATAGCCTCTCTGCGCCGCCTAACGGCTGGGGGATTTGCGGCGAGCTGGCGCCCACCTGTCAGAAAATTACTGGTCTCAGAACAGCACGCCAAATCCGCGAGTCCGCTAAATCCGCGTGTTATCTGGATTCCTTTCCGTAGTCCCGCTCTCGACTATCTCGTATGGCTGATAGGATATCCTGCGTCGTGGCTTTGGTCTTTACCCCTTTAACATCAAAGGGTGATCCTGGCGTGGAAACAGGCTTGATGGTGAATTCAGAACCATCCTGACGTTTAATTCGCGTCTCACCAGTGGTTCGTGCCTCATCCAGCAACCGGGAAAGCCGTTGGCGTGCTTCTGAATAGGTGTAAACTTTCATGACGGGACCTCCATTACGGTGATATTCTCCAGCTCAGCAATTCGGCACTGATTCTTGTCGAGCGAAAGCAAAGGGGTACGGAATCGACGCGCACATCGAATCGAATACGCATCGTAGGCCCAGATCTGGTGACGACCGGTGATTTCCATTACGTCACCCAGCTCAACGTCGACAAAGCGGATTGGAATTGACTCAAATACTGAAACAGCTTGATGAGCCTCCCCTACGCTGATCAATTCTCGGCGCATCAGGGACGAGAGCGCGTTTCCGACTTCCCAACGCAAGGATGGTGGGGCGAGCAGGTCTGCCCCCTGCGTCAAGGCGACGATCTTCTTCTTGGCTGGCTCCTCGAGTACGACAGCCATGACTGCCGACGTATCGACTGTGATATCCATTGAAATGCCCGATCCATGTTATTGTACCATTGTACAACACTGCAATCGGCCAGTTCCAGTAAATTTTAAGATTCCGGATAACGGCTGGCGGATCTGCGGCGAGCTGGCACGCACCTGCCAGAAGGTAACCAGTCTAAGACCGGTACGCCAGATTCGCGATCACACAACAGGCGCTTGTAATGATTCGAAAGATCGAGGAAAACCTATCTGATAGGAATCCATACCTCTTCCGTTGCCATGGGGTCAACGGGCGAGTATCCGTCTTCCAACATCTCAAAATGCTCACGTGTATCGATTCTGAACCCTGAGTTTGGAAGCCAGTCTTGAAAGATCGCAGACATTGTTTGAGGAAAGGTGCTGGCAGGGCCACGATGCACGAACACTGCATACCGCCCTCCTTCCAACTCATACGGTTCCATTCCAGGCGGAATGGTAGCAAAGTCGGAAACCTCAACAACGGTGCGTATTCCGGTCGAACGAAGCCACTCATTCCGGTTGAATAAGGCCACCTATTCCGGACGAATGAAGCCACCCGTTCCGGATCAATAGAGCCACCCATTCCGGTCCAACGCAGTCCATTTGAGGACGTAAACCGGAACGAGTGGCCGCATTGCGCCGGAATGGCAGTACGAATCTTGGGTTAGCGATGGGTCCCATACCTGAGCGGTGACGTTCTGCCTCCT
>JAJCYQ010000074.1 GCA_029262835.1 Bacteroidota bacterium | reverse complement strand
AAATGTAATTCGACACGTGTGTCTGACACCCGGCGAACCGCCGCTGCCCCGGCGGGGCTGGCTGCACGAAAAGGTTGTATTTTGGGGGGGGGCCGCGCGTGCGCGGCCCCGCCCTTATTTTTGTGCCCACCCCCCATTCACGTTTCCCATGCTCCTGAACTCTGCGCGCTACTGCGCTATCGCCCGCCGCTCCTTTTTTTTCCTGGTCACGGGTCTTTTTCTGGCCCTGGGACTCTTTGTGTCGGGCTGCGCATCTGTCAACCTGGAAGAGCTGCTCGACACGGCTCGGCCCCTCAATGAAGAGACCGTGGCATCGGGCCTTCGCGAAGCCCTCGCGGTCGGCACCGGGCGCGCCGCCGACCGCTTATCGATAGCCGATGCATTCGCGGGCGTGGCGGCGCGCCGAATTGGCCTGCCCGACGAACTGGACGGTGTCGCCCGTCGGCTGCGGCAGGTTGGGCTCGGCGACCAGGTGGACACGTTCGAGCTGCGCATGAACCGGGCCGCCGAGGCGGCAGTCCCCCATGCGGTTGCCATCTTTTCCGAGGCGGCCCGCGACATGACCATCCAGGATGCCTTTTCCATCCTGAACGGGCCCCCGGACGCGGCGACACAATTCTTTGAGGAACGAACCCGCGCGGCGCTTCTCTCTGCCTTCCGACCAGAGGTAGATCGCGTCATGATGGAAGCGGGCGTTTACCAGGTCTATACAGAGCTTACGTCGCGCTACAACGCGCTCCCCATTGCCAATGCCCCATCGCTCGACCTGACCGCCTACATCACCGAGCGCGCTACGAATGCACTCTTCACCGAGCTCGCCGTCGAAGAAGCGCGCATCCGTGCCGACCCCGCGGCGCGCACGACGGCCCTGCTGCAGCGTGTATTCGCTGACCGGTAACGCTCCCCGACGCCCGTAGCCCATCCCGCTTAGTCCATGGATATGCGCCGCTTTACCCATATTGGCCGCCCAATCGATCCCGCCTGGCCCACGAACCGGGCCATTGCCGTCATCTCCCTGCTCGTAGGCATGCTGTCTGCCAGCGTGCTCGTTCTGTGGGGCGGCATGGCCATCCAGGTGGCTGCCGGCCTGGCCTTCCGTACTGCTGCCGCCGTTTTCCTGGCATGGGCGGCGGCGCGCGAACTCGACCCGGATCACCAGCCACCCGCTTTCATGGCATCTGGACTGGCACTCGCCGGCGTCGCTTTCACCGGCGCGCCGCCGCCCGTTCTGCCCATGTTCTGGCTTCTACTGCTACTGCGCGTGGTAAACCGGACGACGGGTCTTGCGCCGCGCCTGACAGACCTGTTGCTGTTTGTGGGTCTCGGCGTCTGGATCGAGGCGACCCTACTTCCCCTTGCAGCCGCCGCGACTGGTGCCGCATTGTGGCTCAACTACCGCCTGGACGGTCGCCCGTCCAACTTCATCCCGGGTCTGGCACTGGCGCTCGCCGTCACGTCCGCGCTTGCCGTCACCTCTGGCCACGTCGCCGGCCGAGCCGAGCCGCTCCACTGGTGGCTACTGCTTGCAGTCGGCGCGGCCAGCGCGCTGTTCGTCGCATCCATAGTGAAATTGGGGCCTGTAACAAGCCTCGACGACGAGGGAGCCGCTCCCATTTCCGGGGGCCGCCTGCGCGCCTCACAGGGCCTTGGCCTTGTGACGTGCATTCTTATTCTATCATTCGCAGGAAAAGACGGATTTGATGCGTTTATTCCGTTCTGGGCCGCTGTCCTGGCGGTCGGGCTCTCGCATCCACAAAGTCCATTATCCTGATGTCTGATCAGAAAATCATTTTTTCCATGGTCGGTGTCGGCAAGACGTACCGATCCACCAACAAGCAGGTCCTCAAGGATATCTATCTGTCCTTCTATTACGGCGCCAAAATTGGCGTTCTCGGCCTGAACGGCTCCGGTAAAAGTACACTGCTGCGCATTATTGCCGGGCTTGACGAGGACTACAGTGGGCAGATCGACTCCCAGAAGGGCATCCGTTTTGGGTACCTGCCCCAGGAGCCGACACTCGATCCCGACAAGACTGTGCTGGAAATTGTGGAGGAAGGCGCTGGCGAAGCCGTCAAACTGCTGCATGATTACAACGCCGTGAACGCGAAGTTTGCAGAGCCTGACGCCGATTATGAGGCGCTCATGGCCGAGCAGGCGAAGCTCCAGGACAAGATCGATGCCATGAATGCGTGGGATCTGGAGAGCCGGCTTGAGATGGCCATGGACGCACTCCGCTGTCCGCCAGCGGATCAGAAAACAGGAATCCTTTCCGGGGGTGAAAAACGCCGGGTGGCCCTGGTCCGGCTGCTGCTCCAGGAGCCGGACGTATTGCTGCTCGATGAGCCCACGAACCACCTCGATGCGGAAAGCGTGGCCTGGCTTGAGCAGCACCTGGCGCGCTACAAGGGTACGGTCATCGCTGTCACCCACGATCGCTACTTCCTGGACAACGTAGCCGGGTGGATCCTGGAGCTCGACCGGGGCACGGGTATTCCGTTCGAAGGCAACTATTCGTCGTGGCTTGAGCAGAAGAAGAAGCGCCTTGAAGTCGAAGAGAAGCAGGAGTCCAAGCGCCAGAAAGCCCTTGAGCGCGAACTCGAATGGGTGCGACTTTCGCCAAAGGGACGGCATGCAAAAAGCAAGGCGCGCATCACGTCCTACGAAAAAATGGTCGAAGACCAGGAAGAGGCACGCAACGAGGAGATGGAAATCCCCATCCAGCCGGGTCCGCGCCTCGGGGATGTGGTCATCCAGGCAGAGAACGTGGCCAAGGGATACGGCGACCGGCTGCTCTATGACAACCTCACCTTTTCCCTTCCCCCTGGTGGCATTATTGGCATCATCGGTCCGAACGGCGCCGGCAAGACGACGCTCTTCCGCATGATCACGGGCCAGGAAACGCCCGATGAAGGCACGTTCCGGATTGGCCAGACCGTCAAGCTCGGGTACATTGACCAGGAACGCCCACTGGACGCGTCGAAAACCGTCTGGCAGGAAATTTCAGAGGGCGCCGATATGCTCCGCATTGGCAACCGCGACCTGAACTCGCGCGCCTACGTGGGCCGGTTCAATTTCGGAGGGCAGGACCAGCAGAAACTGGTGACGGAGCTCTCCGGTGGCGAGCGGAACCGCGTGCACCTGGCCAAGATGCTCAAGGAAGGAGCCAATGTGCTGCTTCTCGACGAGCCGACCAACGATCTGGATGTAAACACATTGCGCGCTCTCGAAGAGTCGCTCCAGGATTTCGCCGGATGCGCGGTCGTGATATCGCACGACCGCTGGTTCCTGGACCGGCTGGCGACGCACATCCTGGCCTTTGAAGGAAACAGCGAAGTGGTCTGGTTTGACGGCAACTACTCGGAGTACGAGAAAAACCGCAAGGAGCGACTCGGCATTGAGGCCGATCAGCCCCACCGGATCAAGTACCGACACCTCACGCGATGAAGCACATCTTCCGTCCGTGGCGCATGGTGGGTCTTCTGGCCATGTTCCTGCTTGGCTTCCTGTTGGCCGTCGCGCTGCGCGGTCCCTATTTCTGGCCTACCGGCGTCGCTCTTGGACCGTGTCTGCCCGACTATACGAGTCCCACGACGTGGCGCGGCGAGCGGGCGTCGCCGCTGCGCTCAACCGCATTTACGGCCGGAAATACGCGGGGACTCATCTGCTACGGAAGCCCCTCGGCGAGAGGGCGGGAAGTATATGGCAACCTGGTGCCGCAGGGATCGCTCTGGCGCCTCGGTGCGAATGAGCCGACGCGCCTTTTCGTAGACGGTCCCCTCGATTTCGGCGGTCTTTCTCTCGATGCTGGGCGCTACAGCCTCTACGCGCTCCCGGACTCCACCCTGTGGACTATTTTCGTGTCCGAGTCAACGAACCACTGGGGCAACATGATTACCCGGAATGTTCGCGAACAGGAAATTGGCAGCGTCCAGGCTCCGGTGCTTCCGTCGGGCACCTTCGTGGAATCCTTCACTGTGACGTTCTCCGAGCCGCCCGGTGACACGGCGGCACTCGTATTTGAATGGGCCGACAGGCAAGTTCCCGTTACGCTGGCTACCCCATAGCTCAGCCAGCGACGGTTGAAGGCTCGGTCAACAACACGCTTTCTATGCTCCTGACGTCAGCTGACGGAGCGCATCTTCCGCCCGCTGGTAGACTGGACTCTCGGGATCACCGACAAGGCGCTTCACTTTCTCGAACTGCTGCCGGGCCTGCTCCATGCGGTTGATCTGCATAAGCATCACGCCCCGATTGAAATTGGCCTGCACGTGCAGTGAATCACGGCTCAGCACCGTATTCGTTTCCTGGATTGCCTGCATGGGGTTCTCCGGGTCATACATGTAGGCGATAGCCATGTCCGTGCGCACATCATTGTTGTCTGGATTCAATGCGAGCGCTTTCTGATAGGCCGCTATGGCCTCTTTGGCCCACGGCGTACGCGTCTCCACAGGCTTCGTCTCCATCCAGTCATAGAACATATTGCCAGCCGCTACCCAGTCCGCTTCCCGGTTCGTGAGTTCCGCGAGATCCCGCGTTTCGCGGGCCGCAAGATCGAGTCGCGCAGCGGAGAGATAAATATCCACGAGCCGCCGGTGCAGCCGCTCCCGGTCTGTGTTGTCGGTCGATGCATCGAGTTGCGCCCGGATTTCAGCCTCCTGCTCAGCAAACTGAGCCGGAAGGGGCCCTTCATCGAACAGACCCGACACAGCCGTATCGGCCGCTACGTCGCCCGGCGCTTCGGACTGGCCCTGCAGCGACATGGTCGTAATCAGATACAGGGCTACGACCACCATGATGGCCGCGCCGATAATAATTCCTACCTGTCGCCCGACGGCGGCATCGGACTTGCGGCGGCCCCCCTGTGTTTCGGACGAGTCCGGAGCCGAGGCCTGGCCGGACGCGACGGGCGCCCTGCCAGAGCCGGATGGGCGTGCCCCTCCCGCAGCCGGCTGGGGCGCACTGGTTTGCGCACGCAGTGCATGGCCACAGGAATGGCAAAACCTGGCGCCCTCGAGCGCTTCTGTGCCACATTCTGGACAGAACCGGATATCGGCCCGGCCATCCGGCGCGGACACGTCTTGGCTCCCCGGAGTCTCTGCGGGGGTCTCCGCGGCTGACGGCCTGCTCCCTGATTCACCGACAGGGGTGCCACAAAGATCACACATGCTGGCATTTTCGGGTAGGGAAGCCCCACAGGAAAGGCACGTCTGCTTCATGTCAGCTTTGCTTCTCGTCCACTTCCTTGCGGAACTCCTTGGATGCCTTGAAGACAGGAATGGTCGATGCAGGCACCGGAACGGGCGTGTTCGTCCGGGGATTACGGGCCGTACGTGCCGCCCGGTGCTGCACGGTAAATGCACCGAAGCCGCGCAGGTCAACGCGACCTCCCTCGAGCAACTCTTCCTTCACGACGGAAATAAAGCCGTTGACAACGGCTTCTGTTTCGAGTTTTGTGAGCCCGGTACCAGAGGATACCTTGTCGATAATATCAGCTTTTGTCACGATGATCACCCATTGGATGGCTGTCTATGTAGTTGCCGAGCAAGACATTACGCCATGCATTGTGGCTTGATCCGCTCCCGTCGGTATATTTGGCCGCACCCACGACGTTCTCATGCCCACCCAGTCATCTCCCGGTCCGTCCCATGCGGCCGCCGAAGTACTCCTGCGCGCCACGGTCTGCGCTGCATCCCGGATCGCGTGGGATGTGACAATCCGTGGTCAGGAGTGGCTTCCGGAAGGTCCCTGTTTTCTCTACGGCAACCATTCTAATAATTACGACCCGTTCATACTGAACAGGTTCACCGAGTGGGGCGAGGCTACGACGGGCGTCATGACAATGGAGTTCGCGGGCCGCGGGCTGGTCGGTTCCATTTTCCGGGCGACGGGGGTTATAGGTACGCACAAATCTGTGCCGGAGCCGCATCTTGTCCGGCGCATCCATCGCATGCTCGACGAAGGCCGTCGGGTCGTTATTTTTCCCGAGGGTGGCCGCCGATGGGATGGCCGGCCCGCACCCTGGATTGCGGCTACGGCCAAGCTGTTCTGGCGCATGGGTGTGCCCGTCTACCCGGTGCGCATCCACGGATCGTATGTATCCTGGCCTCGATGGGCCCGCTGGCCACGTCCCGCCCGCGTGACGGTTCAGCCGCTTCCCGCCATAGATTTCACTGGATGCCAGACGCTTCAGCATGCCCTCGATCGGCTGAAAGAACCTATTTCCGAATGCGAGGACGCACCCGGAGGTAGTCATGGATGTGCTCCCGCCTGGTCATATCGCCCAGCAGACGGGTTCAACCGACTGGCTTACCGCTGCCCAACGACCGGAGCTTTCAATGCCGTCCGCAGCCCCGATGGAAGGCGCATCGAAGATGGGGCGGGAGTCGCGCGGTGGACCATGCAGCACGACAGCACATTGGTCGACGCGAACGGCGATGTCGTGCCCTCTGGCGATTTCCGTGAAATAGCCCGCCGCATGCCGCTTTCGCCAGAGGGCAACGGAGCGCTCATTCGGCACGACGCCTGGGTACGCACCAACGGTCTCCAGTCGGGCCGGGCCGAGCTGTACACCGACCGTGTGCGCCTGGGAGATTTCACTATTCCAGTTGAGAAAATCCGCTACATGGGACTTGAGCGGAGTGATCGTATCTGGTTGGTAGACAACGAGAGGCATGTATACAGCCGCTTTCCCGACTCATGCAGCACGCTGGCCTGGTACGACACGCTGCTCCGTATCAACCCGGAAATAAACGCCTGACCTTCCTCCGACGAATATGGACGCATGGACACTGGAACTTACGGTCGGAGAACTGCTCCTGGATATTTCCATCCTTGGGGCACTACTCATAGCCGGTACCGTGCTGAGGCGGCAGGTCCGTTTCTTTCAGCGGTACATGGTACCGAACAGCCTGATTGCTGGCTTCCTGGGCCTCTTCCTTGGATCGGAGCTTTTCAACGTGTTGCCACTGGAGCCCGAGCGGATGGGGGCCTACGTGTATCACCTACTTGCCATAACCTTCATTGGTATCGGACTGCACCCGTCGTCAAACCGGCATACGGTCGGTGCCATCCACCTGGGTTTCATGCAGGTCAGCATCATGCTCATACAGGGCATTATCGGGGTCGGGATTGCCCTCACCGCTGCATGGATCCTGATTCCAGAACTGAACCCGGCCATGGGCCTGCTCCTCCCGCTCGGCTTTGCCATGGGGCCCGGTATTGCCTATTCCGTTGGTCAGTCGTGGGCCGTATTCGGATTCGAGGATGCCGGTAACGCCGGGCTCTCCATTGCCGCCGTTGGGTTCCTCGTTGCGTACTTCCTGGGCATGTATCTGGTTAACCGGTCGCGAACGGACGTCTCCACAGCGCCCGGACTGGACTCCGGATTCCTCCCCGATGCCAATCGGCCCGTCGGATCCCGGCTCTCGTTTTCTGGTGCTGCCATTGAGCCTCTCGCTGTACACGTGGCGCTTGTCGGCGGCATATACTACCTCACATTTCTACTTGTCACGGGGCTGGCTTCTCTTCTCGTCGCCGCCGGCCTGGTCCAGGAAGTACCCATTCTATGGTCCTTTCATTTCATTCTCGCCAACATCGTGGCCGTGGCCACGCGTCGTTTTGTGCTGCGCGGGTGGGCAGGAAACTGGCTGGACGAGGGGATGCTGCACCGCATGACGGGCACATTTGCCGATTACCTGATCACGGCATCCATCGTAGGAATCAGCCTCAGTGTATCGTGGCGCTTTGTGGGCCCGGTCCTTGCCATATCGGCTGGCGGAACACTGGTCACGTACGTTTTCCTGAAGTTTGTGGTACGACGCGTCTTCGGCGCACATTTGTTCGAGCGATTCATTGGTATGTTCGCCCAGATGACCGGGACCATCAGTTCGGGCCTAGCGCTGCTTCGTGTAACGGACCCCGAGTATCGGACGCCGGTGGCTGAGGAACTCGTACTTGCGAGCGGCATGGCACTTGGTATGGGTTTCCCGCTGCTTCTTGCCATCAACCTCCCATTTACCCTCTTCGAAGGCTCAACAACCGGTTTTTTCATTCTTGGTGGCATTCTGCTCGTGTACCTTGCCGTCCTTCTTGTATGCTGGACACTCTTTGCTCGCCGGCAACCGAGAGCGTGACACGAGGGCGACATGCGTGTGAGGGAACGAGGGTTCACGATGGGTCGTTCGCAGTCCCGTGCCTACCACAGACCCGCTCTCGCCATGCCCCATCGTTTCGTGCCCTTACTGCTTTTTGCGCTCGTCGTTCTTGCCGGCTGTTCGTCCGGAGACGGTGACCAGACCGGTGATTCGGCCGGTAATCCGGATGCTTCCGCTGAGGTCGGTCCGGCCCAGTTGGCCATTGACAGGGCCATTGCAGCGCATGGTGGCGACATCATTGACAACAGCCGCATCACGTTCGACTTTCGCGGCTTCGAGTTCGTATTGGAGAGGGAAAATGGTCGCTTCCAGTATGAGCGCCGGTTCACGGGCGACGACGGAGCACATGTTCGGGAAGGTCTCAACAATGATGGTTTTTTTCGCGATGTGAATGGCCAGGCTGTCGAACTCGACTCGCTTGATCGGCGCCGTATTGGAGACAACGTCAACTCGATGGCGTACTTCACGTTATTGCCGGTCAACCTGAACGACCCCGCCGTCATCAAAGAATACATGGGAGAAGTTACCATAAAGGGCGCTCCCTACCACAAGATTGGTATCACGTACCGCCAGGAAGGTGGTGGACGTGACTACCAGGACCGCTTCCTGGTCTGGATCCATGCCGACAACCACACCATGGACTACTACGCATATTGGTATTTCACCGACGAGACCGGATCCCGATTCCGCAGCATGGATGTCATCCACGAGGTGGGCGGCGCCCGGCTTCGCGACGAACTGAACTGGACGTATGACGACCTGACGGTCGAGACCATAGACCGCTATGACGAGCTGTTCGACGCAGACAGCCTTCGACTCGTCTCGGAAATTCGCCTTGAAAACATCACTGTAACCCCCTACTGACATGACCCTGTCCACTCGTTTTTTCGCTACACCCTTGCTTGTCACGCTGTTTCTGGCAGCGCTGGCCCCCATCGCAAAGGCGCAGGTTGAAACTGTGCCCGCGCCGGAAGCCCGGGCAAGTCCCATGGCCCTCGCGGCCACCACGATAGGCGACGCCTACATCAAGGTGGTCTACAGCTCGCCCCGCAAACGGGACAGGGACATTTTCGGCGGTCTGGTGCCGTTCGGTGAGACCTGGCGGACCGGCGCAAACGAAGCCACTGAAATAACTTTCACACGCGACGTCATGCTCGGCAGCGAACACGTCCAGGCTGGCACGTATGCCCTGTTCACGGTCCCCGGTGAAGCAGAGTGGGCCATTCTGCTGAATAGTGAACTGGGTATGTGGGGCGAGTTTTCCCACGACCCGGAGAAAGACGTACATCGAATCACGGCTCCTTCCCGTCAGATCGACTCGTTGCACGAAGCGTTTACGATCAGTTTCCGCGAAGCAGGCTCCGGTCACGAAATGGTGCTGGCCTGGGACCGTACCGAAGTCGCCGTTCCCATCATGGTGCACTGACCCAGCCCGAGAGAGACGGAAACATCAGGTTCCCGTTACGCGGATAGCCTCCTCGACGCTCGTCTCGCCGAGCGTGACAAGACGGCGGGCGGCATCGATGAGCGTTGTCATGCCATCGGCCACGGCGGCATCGCGAAGTTTTTCCTCGTCCACCATCTCACCGGAGCCCATGATGATGGATCGGATTTCGGGCGTAAACAGCATGGTTTCGGCGATGGCCCGGCGCCCCTTGTATCCAGCTCCTTTGCAGGTGCGGCAGCTTTCGTGTCCACCCGCCTGATAGAACGTGGCTCCATACACGTCGGACGACTTGAACCCGATGTGCTCGAGAAACGTGAAGTCGGGATTCGGATCCGGGATTTTGCATGCCGGGCACAGGTTGCGAACAAGGCGCTGAGCCACCACGATATTGATGGCGTACGCAATCAGAAAGGGCTCAACACCCATTTTGAAGAGGCGTGAAACGGCGCTCGGCGCATCGTTCGTATGCAGGGTTGAGAAGGTGATATGGCCGGTATTGGCCAGCTTGATGGCCAGTTCGGCCGTCGGACGATCACGCATCTCCCCCACCATGACGACGTCCGGGTCGTGCCTCAGGATGGCGCGCAGTGCGCCCTCAAGGTCCAGCCGCGGGCCGAGTTTAATCTGACGGATTCCCCGCATGAGGTATTCCACCGGGTCTTCAACGGTGAGTACGTTTACCTTGGGCGTGACGACTTCATGGAGCGCGGCAACCAGGGTGGTACTCTTTCCACTGCCCGTTGGGCCGGTCAGGATGACCATGCCGTGGGGTTGCCGAATGGCCTGTTGGAACCGGGCAAACGCATCTTCCTGCAGACCGATCTGCCGCAGGTCCGTCAGCACCTTCCGGTCATCCAGGACACGTATGACCACGCTCTCTGCATGGAGCCCCTCCTGCTGGCTCGCGATGGGCAACACAGAGACGCGAAACCGGATGAGTGTGTTGTCAATCCACCGCTGGATGGCACCGTCCTGGGCTATATCACGGTCGAAGCGGTCTACATTGGTTGTGTTGTCCTTTACGACCGCCAGGAAAGCCTCCGGCCGAATGGTCCCGTCTACGTGCCACTCCTGCAGCTCCCCGTCGACCCGAAGGTGGATTTCGACTTTACCATCTGCATTCGGATAGATATGAACGTCCGAGGCTCCCAGTTTGACGGCGTCGGTCAGCGCGGCCTCGAAGAGGTTGATCAGCCGCGACCGGCTCATCTCCGCTTCAAGCGCATCCTCGTCCAGATCGCTGTGGTCCTGTTCGAAGGTCGAGCCCATGTCGAGCGCTCCGTCTGAATCGCCCAATTTATCCAGGAACTCGTTCTTCTGGCCCAGCGTCTCGCTGATCAGTCGTCCGACTACCGATTCATCGGCATACTGGAGTTCGAACCGCCGAAGCCGCATGCCCTGGATGAGCTGGTGGACTTCGGGACGCGTCGGATCGTGGGTCACGAAGATCCAGCGGGGTTCGCCGAGTGAGGGATCCATTTCGCGCGCGACGGGAATTACGAACAGCTCGACCATGCTGTCCCACGCCTCGTCATCGAACGTCTCCTCATGTCGACGTATGAATGCTATGGCCGCGTCCTCATTGACCTCTGCAAAATCGAAGGCATAGACGCGGGCAGCCTGCTCGAACACCGTAGCCGGTTCGGCAATATCAGACGTAGCCAGGACACGCCAGAATGGAACGTGTACACCGTCGTTCTTGAGCGACTCCCATTCGCTCCAGGCCGAACGCAGGACATCGTCTTCGACGAGCCCCATTTTCCGCAGACGCATCACAACCCGGTCGCGTACGAGCGCCTGCTCAAAGGATGTCGATGATGTGGTTTCGATTCGTTGCATGGGAGGCTGTGTCCCCGTTTCCGGGCCGATCAGGCGGCTCGTCCCATACTGGTATCGGCCTCAATATGTACTTTCTTCAGCGTAGCAGGTGCGGAGAGCGTGACAGGAAGTTGGATGTTTTCGATGAGTACGCGCTGCAATGACGAGACGATGTCCCGATCGGCGTACACCAGTTGCGGCTTGACGCTCCGAATGCGTTCCGCCGCAGCGCGGACGTCGGGGCTACCCGGGTCATGGGACGCGAACGCCACACGCCCGTCCTGTAGCGGTGCCTGTCCGTGCTCAACGACCGGAACGTGGCCTGCCTCGAAGAGCTCCTTCCATTCGGAAGCCGAAAACCGGACGGTCAGCAGATCGGCCTGTACGACACTGCTCATCTCGCAGATCAGGACTTTTCGGTAGCCATACGTATCGGCTGCAAGTCGGTGCAGCACATTGTACAAGTCCGGATGAGCCGTGGCCGCATCGCGCCATGCTCCACTGGCAGGCACATGGCTGGCTGCCATTATTCCTGCGTTGACGGCCGCCGTGAGCACCCGGTCCGGGAGCGCTACCGCGCCCCCGTCGTCCATGAAATGCTGAATCCGGGCAAGATCAGCGGCGGTCCAGGCGGCGTCGCCACGGCGCCCCGCCCATTTGGATATGGTATTGGATACTCCCATACGCGGAGTATCGGTCAATTTCCGTGCGGGTTAACCACTGGCGACACGATGATCCGGCCTGTGTGCCCGCCGGCAAGAACGCGCCGGCATGCGGCCTCCGTGTCCTCAAGGGCGACCTCTTCGGCGAGCGAGTCGAAATCATAGATTTCGGTAAGCGCCGCAATCCGCTTCCAGGCTTTCATGCGCACGCGATTCGGGCATGTATTCGAGTCAATACCCTGCAAGCGCAGACCCCTCAGAATAAACGGAAATACGGTGGATGTGAAGCCCTCGCCTCCCACAAGGCCGCAGGACGCCACACATCCGTGTCGCCGCGTCTGACTCAGTATTGCCTCGAGCGTCTTCCCCCCGACGGCATCTACCGCCCCTGCCCAGCGCCCCGAGTCCAGCGGACGCGCCGCGCCATGGCCGAGCTCCGCGCGATCCATCACGCGATGTGCTCCCAGGCTCTCCAGATAGGCATGATTGGCTGAGGAGCCGCTCGACGCAACGACACGGTACCCGGCCTGCGCAAGCGCCATGATGGCAAACGTACCGACGCCGCCCGAGGCGCCCGTGACGAGGATGTCTCCCGAATCGGGCGTGATGCCCGCGTCTTCGATCGCCAGGATGGCAAGCATAGCCGTCAGCCCCGCTGTTCCCGCGATCATGGCATGCCGCGACGACAGGCCAGCGGGCAGACGAATCAGATGCCGGGCATGGACGCGCTGCTGGCCACTGTATCCACCCCACTCGGTCTCTCCAAGGCCCCATCCCGTCTGCACGACACAATCACCGCGGCGCCATTCGGTGGCGGTAGTTTCGAGGATCTCTCCACAGAGGTCAATACCGGGAATGAAGGGTAGCGCTCCGCGGATGATGGGCCCTTCGCCGGTCACCGCCAAGGCATCCTTGTAGTTGATGCCACTCCATGCCACGCGTACGAGCGTATCTCCACCGCCGGGCAGGTCTTCGCCGGAGATATGCCGAATGCGAACACGCGGCGCGTGCTCGTGAACAAAAAGCGCAGGAAAAGTCATGGCGACGTAATGTACAGGCTATCCAGAAGAACGGTTGAGTCGGGCCAGGCCGAAAACCACTTGTCGTGTGCTCTGGAACTGGCTCGGACGAGCCGCGCAACGCCGCGCGAACCGTCAAATCGGATGGACAGGCGCAGCGTCACATCGGACCAGCGCTGCCTCAGTCCGTCCTGCCACTGCAACTCGATTTCGGCGTCATAGGTCCTGTCCAGTGAGGCGTAGGACCATTCGTTGATGAATACGAACGCCCGGCGGAAAGAGAGGCGCCCCTGGAGCTCGTCGAGCAGCACTTCGCCTGCCGACTCCACCAGCCACGCCAGTTCCTCCTTGCGCTCCTCCCGCGTCCGAGTCCGGACCATCACGGAGTCGCGGGTCAGAAGCGTCCGTTGCGGGGCAATACGTCCGTGGAGTTCAAACAGGACCAGTGTCGAGTCGTTGTCCAGAAGTCCGGACTGGATATCATAGCGGAAGTCGCGGAATCCGGGCCGCCGACTGAAGTCCACGCGGTTCACTCCCGATCGAACGGGGACTTCGAGAGCGGCGGCCGATCCGCCCGGCACGTAAACGCGCAGCATGGTGTCGTGCGAGATCCGGGACTCGATGGCGCTCCACGACGAGTCGGAGAACCCCTGACGCTCGCGCTGCAGTCCAAAGCGGTAGCGCGCCGAGCCGTACTCGGTCCCGGACACCGGAAAAACAGTCGCCCGCTCTACGATGGCCCGCTTGCGCGAAGCACGGACGCCCGTCTGATCACAGGCCGTCTGGCGGCGCCATGTGGCACAGACTTCCACGAGAAGCCGCTCTTCACTGAAAAGCGGTCGGTCGTCAATGCCTATCTGCCCGGGCGCACCATGATAAAGCGTATCATAGTTGGCCCGGAATACGGTCACGCGCAGCGAATCGGTGGGAACCGCCTCGACGCCTCCGAAAAGTGGGTCGCGGATGAACGTTGACACCACCGTCAAGGAATCCCAGGTCGAGCGATCAACGCGCAGCGCGGTTGCTTCAATCCGGGCAAGACGGCCATCGCACGCACTGAGACCAAGTACAGCTCCCAGTAGAAGTACACCCGCAGCACGCTTCATAACCCCTCCGCCAGCGCCTTGTAAAATGCCGCCACGTGCATGCCGTGCAGAATACGTCCATCCCGGATAGCGTCCATGACACCGTCCCGGTCCAGGAGCACAACCTGCAGGTCTTCTGTTTCATCCCGTTCAAGGACGCCGGTCGGCTCGGCGCCGCGTGCAAGGAAAACGTGGCCGCTGTTGCTGTGACGGGATGGATCGGGAGCCCAGGTGCCAAGATGCGACCAATCCTGCGCCATGTAGCCGGTCTCCTCCTCGAGTTCACGCGCCGCACCGGCTTCGGGGTCTTCCCCCTGCTCCAGCATGCCTGAGGCGAATTCCAGCGAGACTCGGCCCACAGCATGCCGGTACTGCTCTACGAGTACGAACGTATCGTCCGAGGTCACACACAATGACAGCGTCCAGTCCGGGTATTCCAGTACGTGGTATTCAGGCAGCACCTGACCGTCTGGCAGCGCGACCGCATCGACCCGTAATTTCATCCACCAACGGTCCAGCAATACGTTCTGGGACAGGATTTTCCACGGTTCAGGTTTCATACTGCACTCGAACACGAACCCGGGCCGACTGATCCCGGAGGTGGAACGCATGCGGACCCTGCCGGGTAACATTGTTTTACGAATTCACCACGCAGGCAATGACTGAAGATTTCCTCCCCATCAGCGGCACCGACCACGTCGAGTTTTACGTCGGAAACGCCAAGCAGGCCGCCCACTTCTACATGTCGGCATTCGGTTTTCGGCCCATTGCCTATTCGGGTCTGGAGACGGGCAACAAGGAGCGAACCAGTTATGTTGTCGGTCAGGGAAAAATCCGCTTCGTTCTGACGTCAGCGCTGGTTCCTGATTCGGACGTGGCAGCACATGTACGTGAGCACGGCGACGGCGTCAAGGATTTGGCCATGTGGGTCGACGATGCGCGTTCGGCGTGGGAGGAAACCACCCGTCGCGGCGCCCGCAGTGTAGCCGAGCCCCATACGCGTACCGACGCATATGGCACGGTTGTCACGGCCAGCATTGCCACGTATGGGGAGACCGTTCACACCTTCGTCGAGCGCAAGGCGTACAGCGGGGTATTCATGCCGGGGTACGAGGCCTGGTCCAATGAGTGGTATACGCCTTCGCCCGTTGGACTTAAATACATTGATCACTGTGTAGGCAACGTCCACCTTGGCGACATGAACAAGTATGTGGATTTCTATGCCGACGTGCTGGGCTTCCGGAACCTGCTCTCCTTTGACGACAAGGACATTTCCACGGAGTACACGGCCCTCATGTCGAAGGTCATGGCCAACGGCAACGACCGCATCAAATTTCCGATCAATGAACCGGCGGCTGGCAAGAAGAAGAGCCAGATCGAGGAGTACCTGGATTTCTACCGGGGCGCCGGGGTGCAGCATATTGCCATGGCAACGGACGACATCATCCGTACGGTTACCGACCTGCGCAGCCGGGGCGTTGAGTTCCTGCAGGTCCCGAAGACCTACTATGACATCCTGCCGGATCGGGTGGGCGAAATCGACGAGGATATAGCTCCGCTCCGGGAGCTGGGTATCCTGGTTGACAGGGATCCGGAAGGATACCTGCTGCAGATATTCACCCGTCCGGTCCAGGACCGCCCCACTGTGTTCTATGAAATCATTCAGCGCAAGGGGGCCCGCTCCTTCGGAAAAGGCAATTTCAAGGCGCTCTTCGAAGCCATTGAACGCGAACAGGAACGTCGCGGCAATCTCTGACTCTCTCTACAAGCCCACTGACGCATCATGCCTCATTACACCCGTCTTGGCAATATTCCCCATAAACGGCACACGCAGTTTCGCCGCCCCGACGGCGCGCTTTACAGCGAGGAAGTAGTCGGCGCGGAGGGGTTCAGCGGTATTTCGACCATTGCGTACCACATCCACCCACCGACTGTCGTAGAACGTGTGGAGGATCCCCTTCCCTGGAAGGTCCCGTACGCCGACCTGGACTTCCTGCAGCATCGCCATGTGAAAGGTGCAGAGGTCGCCTCATCCGGAGACTGGCTGGCTGCACGCCGCTACATCATGGGCAATGAAGATGTCCGCCTGGCGCTCGCCTCGCCGACCGAGCCCATGTCCTATTTCTACCGCAACGCCGTCGCTGACGAGATGGTGTTCGTGCACGACGGAGAAGGTATCCTTGAGTCGCCCTTCGGCGAGGTCCCCTTCCGCCAGGGCGACTATGTCCATGTGCCGCGCACCATCACGCACCGCTGGCGCGTCGAGAGCGCCTCGTGTCGTTTTCTCGTCATCGAAAGCTTTTCTGAAATTGAATACCCGAAGCGGTACAGGAACGCCTTCGGCCAACTTCTCGAGCACAGCCCCTACTGTGAGCGGGACATTCGCCCCCCCTCGAACCTCGTAACCATCGACGAAGAGGGCGAGTTCGAGGTCCGGATAGCCAAGCACGATTACCTGCACCGACTGGTGTACAGGTATCACCCGTACGATATCGTAGGCTGGGACGGATACATGTACCCGTACGCCACGTCCATCCACGATTTCGAGCCCATTACGGGCCGCATCCACCAGCCCCCGCCGGTCCATCAGCACTTCGCAGGGCGCAACTTTGTGATCTGCTCCTTCGTGCCGCGCAAGTACGACTACCACCCCGAGAGCATCCCGGCGCCATACAACCACTCGAATATCGACTCCGATGAGGTGCTGTATTATGCCGAGGGTAACTTTATGAGTCGCAAAGATATAGACCGAGGTTCATTCACTCTGCACCCAGGCGGAATTGCGCATGGCCCCCATCCGGGCACGGTAGAAGCCTCCATTGGCAAGGACGCCACCAATGAACTGGCTGTCATGGTCGATACATTCCGGCCGCTGCGTCTTACCCAGGAGGCCCTGGACAACGAGGATCCTGGCTACATGTTGTCCTGGCGGACCTGAAGGCACCAGAGCTCCCGACCGTGATCGCCGTCCGATGCGCCGAAACAGAGTTGATTTCCAATCCGCTCGAACGGACCCGGGCTGGATCCTCCCTCTCCCGGAAACAGGTCCCTGAATAACTCCGCGCCCCCAGCCGTGGTTTTCCACAATTCCGTACCTGTGGCTTCGGTCCGTGCGGAGAAGAAGACCACGTCTTCCGAGAAGGCAAAGAAATTATTCGGCGAAGACGAAGCGGTCCCGGGGTCTGCATCGACGAGCATGCGCGGTCCCGACGCGTCAAGCACCCAGGGCTCGAGTCCGTGCTCCCCGTCATTGGCTGCGAAGTACAACCTCCCCCCGATCGAGGCCAGATTGTCGGGCGTACTGCCACCGAGACCCGGCCTGATGTCGGACACCAGTTCGACGCCCTCGTGATCGGCCGTTGTTCGGAAAAGCTCGCGTCCTACAGAATCGGAAGCCGCCGAGAAATAAATATGCCCGCCGTGCGGCGTCAGCGCCCGCGGCGACGAACTCGATGTTCCCTCACTTATATCCGATGCCAGGCGCACGTCCTCCCCATCGTACACCCAGAGCTCAATGCCCGTATCTTCGGTATAGGCCGAAAAATAGAGATGGTCGTCGACCACAGACAGATACTCGGGGCGGGACGAGCCATCGCCTGGATTCAAGTCCGAGACGAGCACCACGTCGCCCTCTCCATCCCACGCGTAGAGCTCAGATCCAGCGTCGCGCGTCGTTGCCGCGAAATAGACCCGACCGTCCATCGTTGTCATTTCGCGGGGATTCGAGCTGCCACTTCCCGGCTCGATGTCGGCGAGCTGCCGCACGTCCGTTCCATCATAGCTCCACAGCTCGAAGCCCGTCTCGTGGTCGTTGGCCGCAAACAGCAACAGGTCGCCGAAGGTTGCCCAGCTGCGAGGATCCCCCCCTCCAGCCGTGCCACCGAAATCCTTGATAAGTGTTGCCTCATCCCCATCGAGCCTGAACATCTCGCGGCCATAGGGCGTGCGGGAAGCGGAAAAATATAACCGGTCCTGGAACACGTGGAAGCGGTTCGGAACCGCGTGTCCTCCCCCCGGCTCCAGGTCGGTCAGGCGCCGCAGCTCGCGGCCGCCGTACGTCCAGACTTCCGACCCGAACGTACCGTCGTTGAGCGACATATAGAGCGCATCGCCAATCCGGGTAATTTCCATCGGGTTTCCGGCATCGGGACCCTCCAGCAGATCAGCCACCATGCCATCCGGCTCCTCGACACTTCCACACGCGGACAGAATTACACAACAGAGAACAACGGTAACACGACTCTTCATGGATTTTCGCACATTCATGGTTTCACGGGCCGTTCAGAACGAATTACATCGTGTAAGGTTTACGACATCCAAACCAACCCATGCCCGACATGCCCAAGACGACCCATCCGACGTTCCCGTTCGACCAGAAAATGGCCTGGGAGCCCAATCCGGAGTGGATTCGCGAGTCAAACCTGCAGCGCTTCATGGACACGCACAGTCTGGATTCCGTTGATCACCTTGTTGACCGGGCAGCCGCCGATCCGGCGTGGTTCTGGGATGCTGTCATGCACGATCTGGACATCCGGTTTGAGATTCCCTACACATCGATCATGGATACGTCGCGTGGCATCCCGTTCACGGAGTGGTGCGTCGGCGGCCGCATGAATATTGTCCACAACCTGCTTGACAAGTGGCAGGCGGCCGAGGAAACCAGGACGCGGACAGCGCTGATCTGGGAAGGTGAGGATGGATCTGTCCAAACGTATTCCTACGAGGAGTTGAACGCACGCGTCTGTAATGTCACCCGGCATTTGCAGAAGCTCGGAATTGGTCCGGGAGATGTGGCGGGGCTCTATATGCCCATGTCGCCAGAACTGGCCATAGCGTTCCTGGCCGTGCTGAAGGTGGGCGCCACGATACTGCCACTTTTCTCCGGTTATGGCCCGTCGGCCATTGCCACCCGACTGGAGGATGCGGGCGCCACTGTGCTGTTTACGGCAGATGGGTTTCATCGCCGGGGATCGCTTCTTGAGATGAAAGAGACGGCCGATGAGGCGCTCGGGTTGTACGGTGGTGTACGGCATGTATTCGTCCACGACTATGCTGATCGAGCAGATGTGCCCATGACCGCCGGGCGCGACCATGCATGGTCTTCGCTTGACAAGGGCGACGGCAGCGACCCCGGTACGGTCAGCACGGCGGCTGAAGATGTCGCCATGATCATCTACACGTCCGGAACCACGGGACGGCCCAAAGGCGCCGTGCATACCCACTGCGGCTTCCCCATCAAGGCCGCCCAGGACATGTTCCATGCCATGGATGTCAAACCCGGGGACGTCATGTACTGGATGACGGACATGGGATGGATGATGGGCCCTTGGCTCGTTTTTGGCACATTGACCATAGGAGCGACCATGGTGTTCTATGACGGAGCACCGGACACGCCCAGCGTGGACCGCGTCTGGCAGCTGCTGGAAAGGCACGGGGTCACCCACTTCGGCCTGTCACCAGTACTCGTGCGCGCGCTCATGCCGCACGGTACCGGGCCTGTCGAACGTCACGACCTGTCCACGCTGCGGGCCGTCTGCTCGACAGGCAGTCCGTGGGACCCGGAATCCTGGAACTGGGTCTTTCGGCACGTGCTCGAAGCACAAAAGCCCGTCCTCAACTATTCGGGTGGAACAGAAATCAGTGGTGGCATTGTCTGCGGCAATTTCTTCAAACCCCTCAAGCCCTGCTCCTTTTCGGGGCCGGTCCCGGGAATGGACGCCGATGTGGTTGACGAACTGGGCCAGAGTGTGCGGGGCCAGGTCGGAGAACTTGTTATCCGCTCGCCGTGGATTGGCATGACGCGTGGCTTCTGGAACGATTCCAACCGCTACCTTGAATCCTACTGGTCGCGACTTGAAGGCGTCTGGATGCATGGTGATTTTGCCGCCATAGACAAGGATGGACTGTGGTATATCCTGGGCCGTAGTGATGACACCATCAAGGTTGCCGGCAAACGTGTAGGACCTGCCGAGGTCGAAGCCGTGGTGAACGCAGTCGAGGGCGTATTGGAGAGTGCCGCCATTGGCATACCCCACAACGTCAAAGGAGAAGAAATCGGGATCTACTGTGTCCCTTCGCGGGGCACTTCTCCAACAGAGAATCTTCGAAGTAACATCATTGCTGCCGTTGCATCCGAGCTTGGAAAGCCACTCCGTCCACGGTTCGTGAAATTCTGTAGTCAACTCCCCAAAACCCGCAACGCGAAAATCATGCGGCGCGTGGTCAAGGCGGTCCATCTTGACCTTCCGGCCGGAGACGTAACGAGCCTGGAAGACCCAGCCGCCATGGACGCGGTTCGTAATGCCCAATAACCGGCCAATCATTCCCATGACCCGAAAACTGATCTTTATCCTGAGCCTTCTGATTCTTGTGACTTCCCAGATCGGGTGGGCACGACAGCAGGGTGCTCCTGCCAGACTTCAGGGTGTTGTCACCGACTCCACGACCGGGCTGCCGCTTCAGGGCGCGCACGTTTTCATTGCTGGTTCCATGACTGGCAGTATAACAGACAGCGAGGGGCGCTACACACTGGAGCGCGTTCCCATGGGAGCGCATCGGCTCTATGTCTCCATGCTGGGTTTCCGTCCCGATTTCCGGGACATCATGTTACGATCTCCCCGTGTCTACACCTTCGACTTCGAACTGGCTGAGGATATCATACAGGCGGGTGAAATCGTCGTCGAAGCGGAAAGGGATGACAAGTGGCTGGATCGGCTGAGGCGTTTCGAGGAGATGTTCATCGGAGAAACGCCAAACGCACTCGAGACGGAGATCATGAATCCGGAAGTCCTGGACTTTGAAGTCAGCCGGGGGACATTCACCGCTGTCGCCTCCGAGCCGCTGATCATAGAAAATCGGGCACTCGGATACCGCATCCAGTATTTCCTGCGGGATTTCCAGTCAACGCCCAATCGGGTGCAGTATGACGGAGAGCCCCTGTACGAGGAACTCAAGCCGGAATCGCCTGAGCAGGCGGCCGAGTGGGAGAAAAAACGCCGCGATTCGTTCATGGGCTCTTTCCGACATTTCGCGCTGGCGCTCATTGCCGGGCGGACCGAGCCGCAGGGATTCAAGACCTTCACGCGTCCCTCCGTTCAACGAGTCAACGGGGGGACGTTCGGGGGTGGCGCCATGCAGGGCCAGCAACGCTTCCCGCTCGATCCATCGAATATAATCCGGCCCGGAGAGAACCCGAACGAATACATTCTGGATATTGACGGTGTCGTGGAGATCGTCTACATGGGTGAAGAGGAAGACGAAGCATTCCTGAAGTGGCGAACGGGCGCTGGGCGGGCTCGACCCGGTTTCCAGACCTCATGGATCACGATGGACAACGGACCGACCGTCATGGACTACAAGGGGGACACGCTGGATCCGTACGGCGTCACGTTCATGGGGTACCTGGCATGGCAACGCGTTGCCGATGATGTGCCGCGGGAATACCGACCGGGGCGCTGACAGATGGCTCACATCGCCATGAAGGCATTCTCATAGTGCTGGATGTCCAGATTGGGCGGCTCACCGCGGAGCGCGATTACATCGAAACGACACGGGGTCCCCTCCATCTTGCGTTCGTGCAGGTAGGCTTCGGCCGCCTCGGTCAGGTTCCGGCGCTTCGCTGCATTGACTGCAGCCTCAGGAGACCCGCTCCCACTGTGCCTGCGCCACTTGACTTCGACGAAAACCAGGTCGCCTCCCCGATCGTACTCCTCGGTTGGAAGAAAGGCTACCAGATCTACCTCTGAGCGCATGAAACGGTAGTTCCGCTCGAGTATGACATAGCCCTTTCGCTCGAGAAATGTGGCGGCATACTGCTCTCCTCTGTATCCGGTCATCTGTTTTTTGGATGGCATGAAGGTGCTGGGAAACGCGCGGACGCAAAGTGTGTTCGTGGCTATCTTGCACCCACTCAACACAAAGTCCGCGTGTCCATAACCCCGCGAATCATCACCCTTACCACGGATTTCGGTCTGCAGGATGGCTATGTAGCTGCCATGAAGGGCGTCATTTTGGGTATGGCGCCGGATGTCCGCCTGGTTGATATCACGCACGACGTTCCTGCACAGGACATCATGACGGCTGCATTCGTTCTGCTCCGCACGTACCGTTCGTTTCCGGAAGGAAGCGTTCATTTGGCGGTAGTTGACCCCGGCGTCGGGTCGGCCAGGCGTGCAATTGCCCTCGAGCACGACGGGCACACATTCATTGGCCCGGACAATGGCCTGTTTTCGCTCGTTCTGAGCGGACAGGAGCCGCAGGCCATCGCCACGCTGGACAAACCGGGCCTGTGGCGCGCTCCGCAGCCGAGCACCACGTTTCATGGTCGCGATATCTTTGCCCCGGTAGCTGCCCGACTGGCCATGGGCCTGCCCCTGATTGACGCAGGCACCGAAACACGGGAGCTCGGGCGTATGAGCTGGGCCCTGCCCATCTCCGATCATGAGGGTATACGGGGATGGGTCGTGCACGTGGACAGGTTCGGAAACTGCATTACCAACATTACGCGCCAGGAACTCGAGCGCCTCCGGGAGCGACGGGATGTCAAGTGCTATGCAGGCAATACCATTGTATCCCACGTCGTCAACACCTACTCTGATGTCTCAGAAGGGGAACCCGCCATGCTCATCAACAGTCAGGAACTGCTTGAAATCGCGGTCAACAGCGGTTCGGCGCAGCGACTGCTCGGCCTTGAACGAGGAGCCCCCATAAATATCCTATTTACCGAAGACCTCATCGCATGAAGCAGGATCCGGAAGACCTGGTGCAGATCACGTACACGGCGGCGCAACTCGTGGCCGACGATCTGGATGAAGCTGCGCGACTCGTTGAGCGGGTCTTCGCCCTCCCCGCACCATCTACGTCCGAAGAAGCTTTGCAACGCCTGTCCAATTTGGCAGCCGGAATGAACGCGCGTCGTACGGGACTGCTGGCAGATCGTCTGCAGCGTGAACACCTGGACAGCGTTGTGCAACGCGCGCTCGCCGCGTTGCCTGCGGAGCGCCGCCTGTTGGTCTACAGAGCATTCCTGGGAGCAGGCGTACCAGCCACAGATGGGGAGCGCTCGGAACGTACGGTGTTTCTCTATGCTGTTCAGCGGAGAATGGACACCTCGATGCCAGGTCAGACCTCCGCCGAACAGGTTTCCGATGCGCTGCGGCGGGCCATTTCTGGCGCTGCACTTCGCGTCCCCGAGGAACTGCGCGACGCCATCGAGGCGCGCCGGGACGGAGAACCACCGGACCAGGAGCATGTACCTGCTGCCACATCGCGGCGCGCCGCCGTTCGTTTCGCAATGGCCGTGGCGGTCATCGTGGCCGCGTCTTTCCTGGGCATGTGGTTGGGCCGCCCGGCCCCGGTTCCGGATGCATCAGGACAGGAAAGCGAAGAGCTCCTGCTACTCCTGGAAAGGCAGGTGGACAGAGGTGGAGACCCGGTTTTTTCAGGGGGAAGCACATCGCAGGCAGAGCGCATGCTCGAAGAACGCTTTGCCACGCGTGCCGCCGTTCCTGAGATGGCCAATGGCTCCCTGCAGCAGCTGTGGTCAGCAGAGATCGCCCGCATCGACATCCCGGCCTTGACATATGCTGACGGCGACGGCCAGTCGGTTCATGTTTTCATTCTGTCCTACAACGTGCTCAACGCCAACCGCCGCGTTTTGCCGTTCCCGGCCGACATTTTGAACCAGATTGCGGCGCCCGACGGCGTAGATATCCATACAGGAGATACATGGCACCGGGTCATATGGCGCCACCGGGACGACATATATATTGCCTTTACGAACGGCGATGCCCTTTCTCTTCGACCGCGGTTCTCCTACTGAGGTGTGTTGGAACTACCCAGGAGCGTCCTGGCAGATCCTACACGATCGGAATTCGTATCCGGAAAGCCGTGCCTTCGCCTGGACGGGAGTATAGCAGGGCGAGCTGACCACCGTGATAGTCTTCCACGATACGCTTGGCAAGCGAGAGGCCCAGGCCCCACCCACGCTTCTTGGTTGAATAACCCGGACGGAAAATATTCTTGTGCTGGCGACGGTCAATACCTCGCCCGGTATCGCTCACATCGATCTGTATCTGGTCACCGCGCCGCGTCGCAACCACGTCAATACGACCCCGGTCTGTATCCATGGCGTCGATCGCGTTCTTGAGCAGGTTCTCGATCACCCACTCGAAGAGCTCCGCGTTGAGGGGCGCCTTCAGCTCCGGCGCAGCTGAAACCGTCATGCGCACAAGCGTACCCCGACTCGGAAGTCGGCGGCGCATGTACTCCACCGTTTCCTCCAGGATGGGGCGGAGCGGCTGGACGTCCAACTTCGGAAGCGACCCGATGTCAGAAAACCGATTCGTAACGCGTTCCAACCGCTCGATGTCCGCCTCGATCTCACTGGAAATCTGACGCAGGGAGCCAGATGCATCGTCCTGCATACGCAGCATCTCGAGCCATCCCATGAGCGAAGAAATTGGCGTCCCGAGTTGGTGCGCCGCCTCCTTCGCCATTCCTACCCAGAGACTGCTCTGCTCGCTCTTGCGAACGTACGAAAACCCGACGTAGGCAACGAAAGCGAACAGGCCCACAAAAACGAGTTGCACAAAAGGAAACCAGCGCAGATAGCGTACCATGTCCGACTCGCCATAGTAGAGCGTCTGCACGAGTCGTTGATCGCTGGCTTCACCAAAGTCCACAATAAACTCGATCGGGTCATACTGTCCGGCCATTTCCGCCCGGACCCGCTGCAACTCCTCCTCAAGCTGGGCCGCCTGCGTGCTATCGAGATCAACAAAGCTGTCATGCGGGACGTCAATATTCAGCCAGCTGTAAAACGTGCTTCGCGTTGAGTCGTAGACGAGTGTGGGAATGCCGAATACATTGGGCTTCAGGAACGCCTCATAAATAAACTCCGGCTGACCCGATGCTGGCATGGACTGGGCCCAGACCAGCGCCTGTCGGAGCCGCTCCCGCTCGTCGCGCCTAAGGTCCAGGTCGGCCGAAGACGTAACCATGCCCTCGAGAGACTGAAGGTCCTCCCGGTACGGATTCATGACATCGGCGCCCTTGGGAAGCTCGGCCAGGGCTGCTGCCCACAGCTGTGCAATCACCGTTTCCCGCTCCCTGAGTCGCTCTACCAGAAAATTCGTATACCAGAGCGACGCCAGGGAAATCACTACCGCGAAAACAATCAGCCCCAACTTCAGGTTGATCGATATGCGGTACGCTTTCATACGGAGTCGTTCTATGCTGTATGCGAACGCAAAATCGTCTCTTCGCGCTTCGGTCCCGATGACACAATGATTGACGGAACTTCCAGGAAGTGGGATATGAAGTCCAGGTAATCGCGCGCCTCCGCCGGGAGCTGCTCGTACGATGTGATACCTGAAATGTCCCTGTTCCAGCCTGGCAGCGTTTCATAGACCGGGACCGCGCGCTCAAGCGTGTGCAAATCGCTCGGAAAGCGCTGCGTCCGCCTGCCGTCCAGTTCATAGGCCGTGCAAACCTTGATCTCCGTAAGATTCGAGAGTACGTCGAGCTTCGTGATGGCCAGTTCCGTGAAGCCGTTGATCATCGATGTGTATCGGAGGGCGACCAGGTCGAGCCAGCCACAGCGCCGGGGCCTTCCGGTTGTAGCCCCGAATTCATGGCCTGCAGCGCGCAGTTCGTCGCCCGCGGCGTTATCCAACTCCGTGGGAAAAGGCCCATTGCCAACCCGTGTACAATACGCCTTTACAATGCCGATAACGCGATCTATCTCCATGGGAGGAACACCAAGACCCGTGCAACAGCCTCCGACCGTCGGATGGCTGCTCGTCACGAATGGATACGTACCAAAGTCCACATCCAGCAGGGAGCCCTGGGCACCTTCGGCCAACACGCGCTGGCCTTCTTTCAGCGCGTTACAGAGATACTGCGTCGTGTCTGTGATGTACGGGTCTATCTGCTTGTCGAACTCGACATACTCCTCGATCATGGCATCCACATCGAGTTCATCTGCGCCGTACACGTTCTTCAGAATGGAGTTCTTCTCTTCGAGCGCGAGTTCCATCTTGCGGCGAAGCACGTCCCGGTCCAGCAGGTCGACCACACGCACACCCGTACGGGCGAATTTGTCGACATACGCTGGACCTATGCCACGGCCCGTTGTGCCGATGGCACCGGCATCACGCCACCGTTCACGGGCCTCCTCCACCTTCTTGTGGTAAGGCATGATCATGTGGGCATTGTGCGAGATGAGCAGGCGGCCCTCCACATCATAACCCAGGTCTTTGATCATGCGGATTTCCTCCATGACAGCCACGGGATCAATAACGACACCGTTTCCGATCACGCAGGTTACGTCCTTCTGGAAAATGCCGCTCGGAACCAGGTGAAGAACGAAGGTTTCGTCCCCCCAACAGATGGTATGTCCCGCATTGGCCCCTCCCTGATAGCGCGCTACTATGTCGACGTTCTCACTGAGAAGATCGACAATCTTGCCTTTTCCTTCATCTCCCCATTGACTGCCGATTACGACGCTGATGGGCATATACGTTACCTGTAAACAGTGAAACACAAGAAAGGCGGCGGATAATACATCCGCCGCCTTTCAACTTACGTACGGTGAGCGCAATTACGCGTCGAAGCTCTTGGCCGCTTCTTCGACTGATGGAAAGTGCTTGAACACGGTAATCAGCTTCGTCACGACCAGCAGGGACTGGATCCGGTCTGCCACGTTGGCAAGACGAAGGTCCCCGCCCGCATTGCGCATGGTCGTCATCGCGCTTATGAGCATGCCGAGACCGCTCGAGTTCATGAACTTCACTTTCGAGAGATCGACAACAATGTTCGTCTTTCCCGCTTCCTTGAGTTCATGCAACTTGTCATGGAGTTTTGACCCGTCCGGGCCGCCCATTACGTTACCTTTCAGAGTAATTACGACGCTGTTGTAGCGTTCGTCCAGATTGAAATTCATGCTTCCTCCAGTATATCAGGTGGTTCGCTGGCGAAGGGCCAGCACAACGGGTGACGCTACAAAAACTGACGAATAGGTACCAATGACGACACCAATCATCAACGCAAACGCAAATCCGCGCAATACCTCGCCGCCGAATATAAACAGGATGAGTACCACGATCAAGGTGGTACCGGACGTTACGACCGTGCGGCTGAGGGTATTGTTGATGGATCGGTTGACGATGGTCGCGTATTTCTCTGCCTTGAACAGGCCGGTATACTCCCGTATCCGGTCGAAAACGACCACCGTATCGTTCAGCGAATACCCGACAATAGTCAGGAAGGCCGCGATGATCGTCTGATCAACCTGGAGTGAAAACGGGACAATGAACCGGAGCAGCGAAAACACGCCGAGCGTGATGAGCACGTCATGAAAGAGTGCGGCCACCGCGCCGACGCCAAAACGCCACTCGAAACGGATCAGAATGTATACGAAGATGACCAGTAGCGAGCCCAGGATGGAGTAGATGGCACCTTGCTGCAGGTCCTTTGCGAAGCGCGGTCCCACAATATCCGTCTTGAGCACCTCCGGGTTCGACCCGGGAAAGGCTTGTTCCATGGTGCTCACAATGAGCGCCTGGACCTCGCGCATGTCCCGTGTATCGGCCGTCCGGATAAGCAGGTCGTTCGGCGAACCAAACGTCTTGACTTCCGGCTCCTGGTCAAGTACATCTGCCAGCACAGATCGTACCTCTGTAGCCGTATGCACGTCGTCGAGCTCAACGATGAATTCCATACCACCCCGAAAATCGATTCCGACTTCGAGGCCGTTGAATACAAGCGAAAAGAGACTCAGGGTAAGCAGTACACCCGATATGATGTATCCGATTTTACGGCTGCCTACCAGGTCATAGTTGGCATTTTCAAATATTCTCATGATGGTTTCCTTATGGATCAGCCGTAAGAGACCGTCATACGACGCTCGGCGATCATGTAGTCAAAAATGATGCGGGTAAAGACGATGGCCGTAAACATGGACGACAGAATGCCTGCCATGAGAGTGACGGCAAAGCCCTGGATGGGTCCAAGACCGAACGAGTACAGGATCACACCGACAAAGAACGTGGTGATGTTCGCATCGAAAATGGCGGATAGAGCCTTCGCGTAGCCACCTTCGATGGCCGCTTTCAGCGTCTTCCCCGTCGATTGTTCTTCCCGTATCCGCTCAAATATGAGCACGTTGGCATCGACCGCCATACCGATGGTCAGTACGATACCCGCAATGCCAGGCAACGTCAGCGTGGCATTGAACCCGGAAAGGATTCCGAGAATGAATATCAGGTTCAGGATGAGCGCCAGGTTCGCTATCCCGCCTCCGGTGCGGTAATAGAACATCATGAACAGCGCCACAAGTGTCAGCCCGAGCAGTACAGAGTTCAGGCCCGACTGAATGGACCGTGCGCCGAGGCTCGGCCCGACAGTCCGCTCCTGGACAATATCGACCGGTGCGGGCAGAGCACCCGATTTGAGGACCGTCACGATGTCGGAAGCTTCCTCCCGTGAGTCGAGTCCGTTGATATTGGTCCGACCACCAGAAATACGCTCCTGGATGACCGGATAGGAATACACAACGCCATCAAGCACCACCGCCACAGATTTCCCGACATTTGCGCCAGTAAGACGCGCCCACGTGCGCGCCCCCTCTGAGTTCATGGTCATCGAAACTTCCGGAACGTTCGTGAACGGATCGAACTCGACGCGCGCGTCCGTCACTACTTCTCCTGTCAGCTCTTCCGTATCCCGCACACCCAGCAGGTAAAAGACCTCCGTGCCGTCGGCCGTAGTACCCGCCGGACTGGCCGTATACATCAGCTCTACGCCCGGTGGAAGCAGCTCCCGGACTTCCGGACGGTTCAACAGATCATTGACCCGGGCCGTGTCCTGCACGGCAACCGATCCAAAAATGACCTCCTGACCAATGGGTTGGAACACGTCCAGGAATTCATTACCTGAACCGGCGTCGTCTCCTTCAAGAAGCGCATTGATATCGAAGGTGGTGTCTGGCTCAGCGGCAGCGTCTCCGAGGGAATCTGCCTCGGTGGAATCTGGCGCCGTCGCCTCGTAGAATTCAATGACCCGCTGCAGGGCACGTGTCAGATCGGCGGGCTCCGCCATGAGACGGAACTCCAGTCGGGCCGTACCGCGAAGCAGGCCGCGTACACGCTCCTCATCATCTACACCCGGAAGTTCGACCACGACCCGCCGGCTCCCCTGCCGCTGGATGGCCGGCTCGGTCACACCGTACCGGTCCACGCGGTCACGAATGATTTCGATGGCTCTGAGTACGGCCTCATCGGCTTCCGTACGGAGATAGGCGGCGACTTCCTCGTTGGACGAGCGCCTGGTTATTCCAGCCGCCTCATTTCGGAAGTAACGGGAAAGCAGGGCGTTCGGGTCGCGCGCTTCAAACGCGTCGACGAAGGCATCGATGGCCGAGACGTCAGAATCGAATGAAGCGGCCTGCGCCTCCGCAAGGACTTCCTCGAACACCTCGTCCGTATCAACGGCAAGGGCACTGATGAGGGCATCAACGCGAACCTCGAGCGTAGCGTGCATGCCGCCCTGGAGGTCAAGCCCAAGCTTGAGCGAGCGCTCCCTGACGGAATTGAGTGTCGCTGCATTTTCCGCCTCGTACTCTGACCGCTCCTCTACGGTCATGGAATCGAGCTTCGAACTGATGAAGTAATTCTGGATGGTTGGGTAGAGATAGTACCCGGTCAGCACAAAGAAAAATGCGACCAGGAATATCTTGAATCCGTTTTTTTGCATGATGGATGCGCGTTTTGTCCCGTGATTCCGGGACGCGATGAAATAATCGGAAGTACCAGTAGTCCCGGGTACATGCCGGGAAAGGCTATTCCAGAGCGGGCCGGGATTTCCCGGGACCGCGGGTCAGAATCCGGACAGGAGATTCCCGCTACGGTCCCTGGGGTCGCAGGCTGCACAGAAGTGTCGGAACGTGTGCACCGCCGGCGGCCCGTTCCCATAGCTGCTGGCCAGCCACAAAGGAGAGTACGGCGACCTCACTGGTTTTCTCCTGGCGGGCGTGTATGTCGCTCCGTGGGGCAGAGAGCGTCGGCGCACTACCAGCAACCAGGACCGGCTGGATAAGAAGATTCGACAAATCAGACGTGGACTGCATACCGCCATCAGGGACCGACGACGGTTCAGGTTGTCCCTGGATGAAGTGTTGGACCCACCCACCCGTGTCAGACGATGTGGAAGCGGCGAATGCCTGCGGGACGATCAGCCACAGTACCGTACCCACGAGCAGCAGGCCGGCGCACAGCCGAACAGTCCATATGTGTCTGAACAAGGTCAATCCGATGCCCGCTGAACAGGTTCTGTTTCAAGACGAATCTATAGCCCGAGAATATACGTCATCATACCCATCCATTCCACTGTAGAAGCATTGGGGGGCATTTCGCGCGCTCTTGATATATTTGAAAGAACGAAACCACCCACCCCATTGTTGGTGTGCCCATGAAGCGCCGCAATCGTTTTACCATACTGACCTGGATGGTCGCCATCGTGCTCCTGTCGTGGGGCGCATTCGTCACGAGTATAAACGCTGGCATGGCCGTCCCTGACTGGCCTTCTTCGTTCAATTCGTACGATCCATTCAATCCCTGGCCAGACTGGTGGACCGTAACGCCCGTCCTTGCCGAGCACGGTCATCGTCTCATCGGAGCGCTTGTTGGGATTTTCACGCTTGTATTGGCCGTCTGGACGTGGGCCTCTGACGAAAGACGATGGATGAAATGGACCGGATTGGGCGCACTCATCCTCGTTTCGCTCCAGGGTGTTCTGGGTGGGCTACGCGTCGTTTTCGTCTCTCTCGACCTGGCCATCGTGCATGCTGGTACGGCCCAACTGTACTTTGCTCTCCTCTCCGCCATGATCGTATTCACGTCGCCGTCCTGGTCGTCGCGTCCTGTTTTCCCGCTGGCCGCAGATCTGGATCGGGAAATGGGCGTTCGCCCGCTACTCATCCTGACCCCCATTGCACTTTACCTCCAGATAATCCTCGGCGCCCTGTTGCGCCACCCAGGAGCCGGTATCGATGCATTTCTTGCTGCCCTGCACATGACGTGGGCGTTTGTTGTAACCGTGCTCATCGTGCTCTTGGCAATGCGCGTCCGGAGTCTGTTCCGGACCGGTATTCCGGTCGTGAGTTGGACACGCGTGGTAGTGGGGCTCGTTTCCTTGCAGGTTCTGCTCGGCATTTTGGCCTACTTTGTTACCATCAATGAAAATGGTCTGCTACTTCCCAGTAACCTGCAGGTGGTTCTGAATACGGCACATATGGTTACAGGGGCACTGCTCTTCGCTGGCGTTGTCGTCCTGTGTATCATGACAACCCGCACCCTACACGTCTCCCATACCGCGACCTGATGTCCGACATCAAAACCCTGGATTCCGCAGCGGGCCTGAGCGCGCCGTCCCCCTCGCTCAAGGACTGGATTTCGCTGACCAAGCCCGAAATAACGTTTTTAGTGACCATTTCCGCGCTCGCGGGCTTCGTCCTGGCATCGCCCGATGCCGTCGAAGGCTGGACACTCCTGTGGGCCCTTGTTGGCATTCCCATGGCATCTGCTGGCGGGTGCGCATTGAACCACTTCCTGGAGCGCGACCTGGACGGTGACATGAAGCGAACCGCGAACCGGCCTCTCCCGTCCGGACGGATATCTCCGAAAGCCGCCATGTGGTTCGGGATTGTCCTCGTTGGCGCTGGCGTCGGTATCCTGTGTCCGCTGACAAATCCGCTGACCGGCGTGCTGGCCGCCGGAACGGTCCTTCTCTACCTTTTCGTGTATACCCCCCTGAAGCGCCTCACCCCACTGAATACGCTTGTAGGAACCATTCCTGGAGCGCTTCCCGCACTCGGCGGCTGGACCGCCGCATCGGGTGGTTTTGGTATGGGTGGGTGGCTACTGTTCGGAGTACTGCTCTGCTGGCAGATGCCTCACTTCTTTTCTTTGGCCTGGATGTACAGAAAGGACTACGCACGTGCGGGGTACGCCATGACGACCGTGACGGACAGGGAGGGCACATCGACGGCCATCCAGATGCTGGCCTGGACGGCGGCGATGATCCTCTTCAGCGTGGCACCGGTCTGGCTCGGGCTGCTCGGCATGTGGTATGGCGCGGCCGCGCTTCTCCTGGGCGCCTGGTTCATGGCGCGTGTCGTCCGGTTCTACAGGACTCGGACGTCCGAGGATGCTCGACGCGTGCTGAAAGTCAGTGTATATTACATTCCACTTCTCCTGGCGATCATCGTACTTGACCGCTTCCTGTCCTCCTGATCATGGCTTCTGGCTCCTCGCTGATTGCTCTTTCACGCGCGGCTCTTGAGGAAGCCGTCGCCGAACATGCGCCGGCATGGCGGGCCGCCCAGATCTACCGCTGGCTCTACCACCAGGGCGTCCGGTCCTGGAGCGGGATGACCAATGTGCCGGCTGCACTCCGGACGGCTCTGTCCTCGTCGTATGACCTCTCCGAACAACATCTTGTCGCCGAGCAACAATCGCGCGACAAGACCATCAAGATGCTGTTCGAACTGCCGTCTGGAAACAAGTTTGAAACCGTACTCATCCCGGACTTCAATCCGTCGGGTGCACCGCGCCGCATGACGGTCTGCGTGTCCTCACAGGTAGGGTGCGCCATGGGATGCACGTTCTGCGCCACGGGGAAGATGGGCTTCAAAGAGAATCTGTCCAGCGGAGACATCTTCGACCAGGTCTGGTTGGCCGGTCAGAAAGCCCGGGAGCACTTTGGAATGGGTGTTACGAATGTGGTCTTCATGGGTATGGGCGAGCCGCTGCTCAACACGGCCAACGTTGTGGACGCCATCGAGAAGCTCACGTCCGAGGACGGCCTTGGGCTGGGTGCACGGCGCATCACGGTTTCGACAGTAGGACTGGCCGGTCGCATCCGTGCGCTCGCCGACGCCGGCTTCCGATCGCGACTCGCCGTTTCGCTCCACGCCCCCACGCAGGAAAAACGCTCAGCCATCATGCCCGTCAACCGGAGCGAGCGGACCGACCTGTCGGCGCTCGTCGAGGCCATTGCCTATTTCACCAACAAAACCGGGAGTGCCATAACGTACGAGTACTGTATGTTTCACGGTCACAACGACAGCCTGGACGATGCAGAAGCGCTGGCCGCGATCTGCGCCAAGGCCCCGTCCAAAGTAAACCTGATCATGTATAACCCGGTGGATGGGCTCGGGTTCGACCGAACGCCCGAGAAACACCTCCACGCCTTTATTGAACGACTTGTTGCACGTGGCGTTACAGTTACGGTCCGCCGCAGTCGTGGCCAGGACATTGATGCAGCCTGCGGTCAGCTCGCCGCGAAAAACGAAACGACGTCCCCGCCAGCATGAACAGAAAATCCATAGATAGTCCGCTCGTCCAATCCCTGGCTGGATTTCTGTCCGCGCTCATCATCGGTGCGCTCATTCCCCGTACGTTTTCTTTCCTCGTGCGCCGTATTTTTACGCGTACGATCCGGGAAGTACTGGTTGTAGCAGCGGCCACCTGGCTGACCGAGCGGCTCGCCCACTGGATTGTAAGCCCGGATCCCACGGAATCCAACAAAACACCCACCGATAATGGATCTCTCAAGTATTGATGAGGCGCTCGTTGCGCTGTTGACTGAATTTGTGCCCAAGGTTGCGGGCGTCATTGCACTGCTCGTGGTAGCCTGGATCGTATCTGGATGGCTCGGGCGCAGCGTGAGACGCGCCATCGGGGCGCGAATTGACCAGACAATTGCCAACTTTTTTGGTAGCCTTACGAAGTATGCCGTGCTCATCATGGCGCTGCTCAGCGTACTCCAGATCTTCGGCGTTGGCACGACGAGCTTCGCCGCAGTCATCGGTGCGGCGGGTCTGGCCATTGGTCTGGCTCTACAGGGCACGCTTGGCAATTTTTCGTCGGGCATCATGCTGCTGGCCTTCCGGCCGTTCAAGGTGGGCGACGTGGTCAGTTCGGGCGGGGTAACCGGGAAAGTGGCCGACATCGGACTCTTCAGTACGGAAATCGACACGTTCGACAACCGTCGTTTTACGGTTCCAAATGGTTCCATCTACGGATCGACCATTGAAAATATCTCCTACCATCCGACACGTCGCGTTGACGTGACGGTAGGCACGGATTATCCGGCGAGCATTGCCGACACGCGTCAGGTGCTGCTTGCAGCCGTCGCTGACGTGGAGAACGTGCTCGCCGACCCGGCACCTGCTGCCGTCCTCACGGGCCTCGGCGACTCCTCCATTGACTGGGTCGTTCGCGTCTGGGTGAACTCAGAGGATTATTGGGGTGTAAAGGAGGCCGTCACGCAGCGCGTCAAGGAAAAACTCGACGAGGCCGGAATCGGCATCCCCTACCCGCAGATGGATGTTCATTTGGACAAGTAGGGCGTGTCCCGCGGGTTGAACGTACGTCAGTTGTCCGCGTGGTGGTACAGGTTGGCGCGTTCGGCAGGCGCTCGTTTGAGCATGAATCCGATGCCCGCCATACCAAGCGTCAGGATTCCTATACCAGTAAATGCCGAGGTGTAGCCTGCAATGGGGTCGGCCATGGAGGCGGCAACGGCGCCAACCGCGGCTCCCGTAATGAGCTGGCCCACCGATATGAACAGCGTGATCAGCCCCTGCGAGACAGCCCGCTCGGCCTTGCGGGCTTCGTGGATCAGGATGTAGCTGAGCGCGGAACCCATGAGTCCGGCCAGGCCCACACCAATCAGGATGCTTCCGCCGTAGAACCAGACAGCCTGTCCCGGGGCGTAGGACACGGCAAACATGCCCGCCGCCAGCAGCACATTGCACAGGACGACGACGCGGCGTGATCCCCACACGTCCAGCAGCCGCCCTACCAGCGGTGAACCAAGGGCAACAGCCAGCATGAGTGGCAGCAGCATGAACGAGGCTTCGGACTTTGTCACTCCGAAGGCCAGAACGGCGAGCGTCGGAAAATAGATGAATGCGGCCTCGCTGATTCCTGCCCCCGTGGCCTGTACACACGCGATGGACACCTGCCGGTTTCTGAGGAGGCCGGGACGCAAAATCACATCATGTCCCAGTCGCTCACCGCGACGCTCGGTGAAAACAAAGAGTACCAGGAGGAGAGCAGACGCTCCGATGAGCGGAAGCTGATCGAGTGAGATCCCAGCCGCGAGCGCGAGCAGGAACAGCGCGAGCGCAATCAGTCCTGCAGCGTCGAACGGCCGGCCGCGCTCGGTTTCTGTCCGTGGCAGATTCCGCGTTCCGAACCAGGCTATCAGTATGGAGAGTGGCACGAAGAGCGCATAGACCCAGCGCCAGCCGACGAGCAGCAGGATACCTGCCAGAATAGGCCCAATAATGAATGCGACACCAAAAACGGATCCGAGGACACCGAATGCTCTACCGCGACGCTCTGGCGGAAAACTGTCGCCGACAAACGCACCTGCCACGGGAAACAGACCGGACACGGCGAAACCCTGTAGCGCCCTCCCCACGAGCAGGACCGGAAAGGACCACGACAGGGCCACGATGCCGGCCCCCATGCCAAAAAGTCCCAGATCCAGCAGGTAAATTCTTTTTCGGCCGTATCCGTCGGCCAGCTTGGACATGATCGGGACGCCCACCAGGTTGGCCAGGACCCAGATCGTAAAAACCCAGGACACGCCACGCTCACCGAGTTCGAAGGTCTCCCTGATGGCAGGGATTACGGGGCCAAGAATGGCAATATCCAGCGCTGCCATCAGAACACCCAGAAACAGAACAAAAAGAATGCGTTTCACAGGATTGCAGGTGGAATTTCGGGACGGAGCGCGTGTACAAGGAGCGCCACTTTACACGCAGCGACCTATTTTGTCCCCATGATGATCTCAACTTTGCCGGCTTTTCGCTGGGCGTTGCCGCTCGTACTCGTCTCCTTTCTGCTGGGTGGATGCGACCCGTCCGCCACGTCGGCCGACAGCGATGGACCTTCCCTCGAGGAGGAAGTCGCTCTCTACTCGCTGGTAAAGCAGGCCTCGTCCCTCTTCATGGTCCCTCTGCCAGCGGACATCGATATCCGCGTCGAGGCGGACAGAAATTGGCTGCAACGCGAGGTGATTGAATTCGGTGCAGGCGGCGTTGTACTCTTCAGGGGCGATCCGCTGCAGCAGGCGGCGGCCGTCGCCTGGCTTCAGCAGGCATCCGATGAGCCGCTGCTGGTCGCCATGGATGCCGAATGGGGCGCAGGAATGCGTATGGAGGGCATGCCCGTGTTTCCGCGAGCCATGGGTATCGCGGCGGCGGGAAGCCATGCACTTGCCCGCAGGCTTGGCCAACGAACAGGAGAAGATGCCCTCTCCGCGGGTGTCAACATGATCTTCGCGCCCATTGCCGACGTAAACACGGAGTCCCGTAATCCCGTCATCGGCACGCGGGCATGGTCGGACCATCCAGACTCCACGGCCCAGTATGCGTCCGCTTTCATGGAGGGCCTCGGCGATGCCGGTGTCCTTGGCGTAGCAAAGCATTTCCCTGGTCACGGTTCGACCACGACAGATTCGCACACGGGCGTCACCAGAGCCGACATCGGGCCGCACGACCTGCTTCCATTCCGACATCTTGTGGATACAGGAGCGCCCGCGCTCATGAGTGGACATATTGTCTGGGCCGATTCCCTGCCATCGTCGCTGTCGCACCGTGTTTCGTCGGGCCTCCTGCGCGATTCCCTGTCCTTCACGGGCCTGCTCGTAACCGACGCGCTCAACATGACGGGAGCGACCGCGTTTGGAACTCCTTCAGAAGTGGGGCTTGCCGCGGTCAAGGCGGGTGCGGACATCCTGCTCATGTCTCCCGACCCGGCGGCCACCCGGGCCGCGATTGTCGGGGCGGTTCGCCAGGGTACGCTGCCCGAGGAGCGGCTCATCGAGGGGGCGGCGCGGGTGCTGGAAGCACGGCGCGCGGCGGGACGCGCGTGGCCGGATCTGGGCGCGCTGACCCATCGAATGACAGAGACCGATCTCCTGGCGCAGCACGCCGCGCGCCGCGCCGTGACACTCGTCACGGCGCCCGCGCCGCCCCAGAGCGCGCTTCCACTTTCCACGACGGGTGGACCGATTGTCCTGGTTCAGACCGATTTCCGCCTGCAGCCGGGCGCGTCCAGTCAGACGGCCGATCCCGTGGCCACGCTGAATCGTCAACTCGAGCGACATACCAGCCGGGAAATAGAACTCGTGCGCGTATCGGCGCGTGGCTGGGCGCGCGGCCTCGCGGCCGCGCGCCCAGCGCTCTCACGCGCTGAAACCATCATCTGGCTCGACGTGGTCGGAACGGTTCCCGTTGCAGGCTGGAATGCTCCCGCGTTCGCCGCGCGCCTTGCCCGGATGGTCGCGGACGGCGGCGCACAGGCGGCACGGGCGCCATCCATCATCGGAATCGCGCTCGAAAACCCCTGGCTGGCGGCTGACATGGCCGCGCATGTCCCGACCGTCCTTGTAGCGTACGACCGGCACCAACCCACGCTTTCTGCCCTCGCTGACGTGCTCACAGGACGCGCTGGGACAGAGGGTAGACTTCCAGTACATGTGTCCGACGAATTTCCGCGTGGCACAGGCCAGACGCTCCACGTGTCGCGTCCCCGGATGGTCCCGCCTGAATCGGCGGATATGAACGGGGACGAACTGCACCGGATCGAAACCATGCTTCATGAAGCCCGGGCCGACAGCGCCTTTTCTGCCGCGGCGGTACTGGTAGGCCGTGGCACGGACATCGCCCTTGCTGAAGCCGTCGGAACGCCGTCCTGGGAAACAGATCGGCGTGTCACCTCGCGTGATCTGTTTGATCTCGCCTCCATGACCAAGGTCGTGGCGACAACCACCATGGCCATGCTGCTTGTGGAAGAAGGGCTCCTCGAACTTGACCGGCCCGTTGCCGAATATCTACCCGGTTTCGGCGCCGCTGGAAAAGGCCTCGTCACCGTGCGGGATCTGCTGGCCCACCAGTCCGGACTCATTCCATTCGTTCCGTTCTACGCCGAAGGGGTGCGCACAGCCCGCGGTGTACGGGAGCGCATTCTTGGCGACAGCCTGGTCTACGCCGCGGGCGACGACGTCCGCTACTCGGACTTCGGACCCATCACTCTCGCCTGGGTCATGGAATCGATCACGGAAACGCCGTTCGACCAGCTCGTCACGGAGCGCATTTTCGAGCCGCTCGGGATGTTCAATTCCGGATTCCGCCCAAACAGGCCCTCTTCACGCGAGGATATCGTATCCACCGAGCGCGACGACTACTTCCGGAATCGCCTGCTTCGCGGCGAAGTGCACGACGAGAATGCATGGATTCTTGGCGGCACGGCCGGACATGCCGGCCTGTTCTCGACCCTTGAAGACCTCGCCATTTTCGCATCCATGATGGCCAGCGAGGGACGCATTGGCGGCCGCCAGTTCCTCCGACCGGAAACCATCCGCGCCTTCACGACGCGCGTCAATCCGGCAGGTCCCGGCACGCGAGCCCTTGGGTGGGATACGCGCAGCCTCTCGGGCTACTCCTCCGCCGGTGCCCATTTCGGTCCCCGGTCCTACGGACACACCGGATACACCGGCACGTCGCTCTGGATCGATCCGGACCAGGGGCTCTACGTGATCCTGCTTACGAACCGCGTGCATCCCACAAGAAACAACAGCCGGCATGTTCCCATCCGTCCAGCCGTAGCCGACCTCGCCTTCCAGAGCCTGCTGAGACCCGGCGCACCTTCATCTGGACAGACGTTTTCCGAATGTTCAGCGGAGAGCGGAACCGGCGCGTGCTGAGAAGACTTGAACGGCCGGTTCCACCAACAGCGGCCCAGCGCCGTGCCCTCAAAAATGCCTACATATACGTATCGACGGGAAGACGGCACGACGTTCGACATCGAACAGCGGATTACAGACGACCGCCTCACGACGTGCCCTACGACTGGACAATCTGTTGAACGCCTGATTTCAGGCGGCGGCGGCCTTGTCTTCAAGGGAAGCGGCTTTTACCAGACCGACTACGTCCGTCCGTCTGGAGAATCCAGGGAATCGGACAAAACGGCATCCAAGCCCGAAAAGACAGAGAAGACCGAAAAGAAGGCGTCAGGCAGCACGGCCTCGACCGACTGACGCGGCCGGACGATGTCAGGGCCTGTCTGCACGCATGGCCGCACGTACGATGGACAGAAACGGCGCGGCTTCCAGGCTTGCACCGCCTATGAGTCCGCCGTTGATGTCTGGCTGCGACAGCAGGTCATCGGCGTTGGCGGGCTTCATGCTGCCGCCATAGAGGATATCGATCCGGGCGGCATCTCCTTCCGAAAAGAGGCCCGACAGCTCCGTGCGGATGTGTGCATGCATGGCCTGCGCCTGTTCGGGACTCGCGGTGCGGCCCGTACCTATGGCCCAGACCGGCTCGTAGGCAATGACGAGCTTCCCCCGACCCGGATACGCCACACCCTCGAGCGCCCCGCGGACCTGGCGGGCAACGACGGCTTCCGCCTCTCCCTTGTCGCGCTCATCCAGCAGTTCGCCCACGCAAACAACAGGCACGAGCCCGTGACGAACAGCCTGTACCACCTTGTCCCGCACCGATTTGTCGGTCTCTCCAAAATACTGGCGGCGCTCCGAGTGCCCTAGAATCACGTGACTGCAACCGACGGACCGCAGCATGGACGCCGAAATCTCGCCCGTGTACGCCCCTGCATCCTCGGCGTGCATGTTCTGCGCCCCGACCGAGATGGGTGAACCGTGAACCAGCCCATAGACCGCATCCAGATACACAAACGGAGCACACAATACGACCTCGACAGGCCCGGGGTCTTCCAGGCTGCTGCGGATGGAGCCGGCAAGTTGACGGGCCGTCGACATATCAAGATTCATTTTCCAGTTTCCTGCAATCAGCATGGCTCTATTCGCCCCCGGCGAGTTCGTTGAGACGGGTAACAATGGAAATCAGGTCGTCCTGGAGTTCGACCAGTGTTCGGCCCACGTATTTGGACACGATGCGTCCGTCCGGATCAATCAGAAAACGTGTGGGCGTCGCGTGTACATTATATGCCGTAACGACCGGGCTGTCCGCCCCGGACGGCAACCAGACAAATGTACCCGGATGGTCCGCATCGCCATCGAACAGGGCTTCGTTTACATCTTCGTCGGCCTCCAGGGAAAAGGACACGACGCGGAACACGTTGTCCTGCAACGCCGAGAAGAGACCGTCGCGCATGGGCATATCCTGCCGGTAGGCGGTGTCGAGCGGGTCGAAAAACTCCAGAATCACAAAAACGCCGTTCAGATCATCGAGCACGACCCGTTCGCCCTCGCGCGATGTAACATCGAATCCAGGGGCAAGCATGCCGGGCTGCAGGTTCTCGAGGTCGTACGTGGCCCTGGACGCCCAGTCGGCCCACGATGACTCTGGATACGTGCTCCTCAGCAGCGATGCCGTCTCAATGGCCTTCTCCACGTTTCCACTGTCCGAGTACGCCACGACAAGTTCAGACAGCAGCCCGGCCTTCTGCTCGTCGCGCGGAACGCGCTCCAGGTAGCCGGATACGACGGCGAGCGCCGCTTCCTGGCCCTTCTCGCGCGCGACGGCGCGCCGCGCTGCACGTACGACCTCCGCAATACTCGGATTCTCCAGACCGATCTGCGGGTAGCGGGCCACAACGAGCGAATCGTTCCAACCCTCGACCATCAGGATCGATTCGGCCCGTGCAACGCGCGCGCCCATGGTCTGCGGGTACGTGTCGCCAATTCCCCAGAGGATGGATGCGGTCTGTTCCACCTGGGCCCGTACATCCGTGGGGGCCGGGTTACCAGCCGCGGCCAACGCCGAGAGCCTGTCCGTGTGCACAGCTTTCGTGTTCCGATAGGCGGACCAGGAAGCATTCTCGGGTGAGCGTATGATCAGCGGGCGATTACCGAGCGGATAGGTCCCCGACACGCTCACCGAGTCGCCGTCCACCAGGACCAGCTGGTCAAGAGACATCTGCTCCCCGGAACGCTCTACAAGGAGTGGGAAAATCCCGGAGTCCGGCGCGTGCACCGTCATGGAAAAAAAGCCGGTCGAGTCGGTAACGGCCGTGGCAAGCGTATCCACGTCCCCATCAACCTGGTTCAGCACGGATATCAGAAACCCCCTGTAGTCACCGGTATCGCCCACATCGCCCCGTACACGGAGCGTTCCCTCCACATAGCTCGTAACCGGCGGTTCCGACTGTCCACACGCCATCATGGTGTGGGCAAGGAGCAGAGCCAGAAGAGGGACAAGACGGTTCATGGAAGGCACGTGCATGGCTACTTGTTATTCGGTGGCTGTCAGCGCCGCGTGTACCCGGCAGCATACGAACGGATCCGACGGCGGCATGTGAAGACGCCTCGGCTGGTCCGCCAAATCAGGGCGAGTTAACCCGCTTCTAGGAGTCCGTCGGACTTGAGTCCGCGATTAAGGTTGCTGACCTGAAAATGTCGACTGCTTGTGTCATTGGTTGACTGGATTGGCTCTCTTTGCGATGTCATTCATACCGGCGTCGAAAAAGTGTGCCCAGCCTCCCCC
>JAJCYQ010000073.1 GCA_029262835.1 Bacteroidota bacterium | reverse complement strand
GCCCCGACACATCTTGTGATTCACACGCTGGCCTTTGACTTTCAATACCAGCAGGTGCGATTGAGGCCACGATGCGATGCACGACAAAGGTGAGCGCGAGAACTTTCAATACCAGCAGGTGCGATTGAGGCACGAACCTGTTGACCTGCCTGGCTACGTCCTGCGCAACTTTCAATACCAGCAGGTGCGATTGAGGCCCGGTGGCAGGTCTGCCAGTATCTCATCATACGTCCTTTCAATACCAGCAGGTGCGATTGAGGCCGGGAGAGCGAATCCGCCGAAAAGGTCTGTAAAGCCTTTCAATACCAGCAGGTGCGATTGAGGCTGCTCTATGTTCATTTCCGACCTGTCGTCGAAGTACACTTTCAATACCAGCAGGTGCGATTGAGGCCCACCGAGTACGTGGCGCCCAATTACGACGCGACAACTTTCAATACCAGCAGGTGCGATTGAGGCGGACGTGGCAGAGCACAGGCGGTACTGTGTGGGCTACTTTCAATACCAGCAGGTGCGATTGAGGCGGGGTGAGGATATTTGACACGGGCCGCGTCAGGATGGACTTTCAATACCAGCAGGTGCGATTGAGGCCTCCGGACGCACGAAGGCGCACGCTGTCGACCTTCTTCCTTTCAATACCAGCAGGTGCGATTGAGGCATGTTCGCAGCCGCGTCCGACCTTGGGGTAGATCTACTTTCAATACCAGCAGGTGCGATTGAGGCGAAGGCTCCGCCTACATATGCATCCTTGATCATGACTTTCAATACCAGCAGGTGCGATTGAGGCGTGCCCTCGTAGCCAGCCGTAGCGAGCGCACCAACAACTTTCAATACCAGCAGGTGCGATTGAGGCTGGATGGCGTAGCGCGGTCGTTTCAAATCATAAAGTCCTTTCAATACCAGCAGGTGCGATTGAGGCTTTCCTGATTTCGCCCCTCAACCCGGCAACTTTCTTCCTTTCAATACCAGCAGGTGCGATTGAGGCGATGTGGTCTATGTCTACCATGACGAACGTGCCGTCCTTTCAATACCAGCAGGTGCGATTGAGGCCAAGATCAAGGTCCCGCGTGGCGAGGTCGTTTACTGCTTTCAATACCAGCAGGTGCGATTGAGGCGGGCGCAGGACGGAGTGTTTCAGACGCCGACCACGACTTTCAATACCAGCAGGTGCGATTGAGGCCCAGCAAGCGTAACGTCCGTACTGTTGTCGGTGCCAGCTTTCAATACCAGCAGGTGCGATTGAGGCGACGCGTCCCGGGCGGCAGTGCGTGGCCTGCAGGGCTTTCAATACCAGCAGGTGCGATTGAGGCCTGCGCCCATTCCTGCAGGTCCCTCGCGCGATCGCGTCCTTTCAATACCAGCAGGTGCGATTGAGGCCAGGCCCCGGTGCGCCGTGAGTCTCCCCTTTCGCCCTTTCAATACCAGCAGGTGCGATTGAGGCCGTGCACCGCCTGCGCCTCCTCGCTGATCTGCCGCGACTTTCAATACCAGCAGGTGCGATTGAGGCCTTCTGATATCACATCGGCGAAATGAGCGGCTGCAGCTTTCAATACCAGCAGGTGCGATTGAGGCTGGTGTTCCCCTTTTTTGATTACGATCCGCTGATGACTTTCAATACCAGCAGGTGCGATTGAGGCATCGCGCGTGACGGCGGGCTGAGTAACCGTCTTTCCTTTCAATACCAGCAGGTGCGATTGAGGCCAAGGATGGCAGGTCCAGTGAGGACCCTGCTGATACCTTTCAATACCAGCAGGTGCGATTGAGGCCCGAGGGCTTCGATCTCATCTGGCTGTGGTGCAAGCCTTTCAATACCAGCAGGTGCGATTGAGGCTAGGATTGCCAAGTGCAAGGCTGGATGCAATGAATCCTTTCAATACCAGCAGGTGCGATTGAGGCACGGAATCATAGGGCTATGTCCCGGAGCATTGGGCGGCTTTCAATACCAGCAGGTGCGATTGAGGCGGCGCGGCGCATGCCGTTCACCTTGCGAGTCTGGCCTTTCAATACCAGCAGGTGCGATTGAGGCCCCCAGGCCAGTCTACAAATAATCGCTCAAAATTACTTAGATGAAAGGAATACAGAACAAATCCGATCGTTCGCAAGGCGTCGACCATCGGTAGTGCATAGGTGCCGGGGGGGCGACGACCCGACGCTAAGTCGTTGAACATTATTCTTTTGGGAGCTCCTTTTCGACTTCGCAATGCCTCGATTGTGTACCCGGGTGCCCAAACGGGTTCCGAGATGACGACATCAGAGGAACCGGCTCCGTTTCCCAAACTCGCTGCCAAGCACCGTGCGCTCTGTATAGCGCTCATCTCGCATTTCGTAGAAAATTACACTATCCTCGTCAACTTCCATCAAATGTTGTGCCTCGATCTGCAGTTCCTGGAACTGCGCCATCGTCATCTCGCCCTCGAAGACCGAGTTCTGCACCCAAGTCAGATAGCGCCGGAAGAGTTTCAGCATCTTCGATCCTCGCTTCACGTTGATATCGTATACGGCGATGTAGTAGGGCATGGTCGAAAATGGTTGTAGAGGGATGACGAACGGGCCGGACCGTCTTTGCACTATAACACGTCCATCCGAACGTTACCACCACATCTTGAAGCTCAGGTAGGCGTCATGTTTCGGGTCGCACAGGTGTCGCGTCAGCTTATGACACTCCAGCCTGACGAGTCGCTCATAGCTGATTTGCCGGTTCAGGCGGCGGTGCTTGATGGTCTGGCGCAGCCGTTCGTCCCAGTGCTCGACGAATATCTTTCGCCCGGTGTCTTTCAGGTAGACCCCGCCCAGGCGCGGTTCGAAGTGCTTCGGTGTTATGGCGCCAGTCTTGATTAGACGGAAGATGGCCCGGTCGACAAGCAGTGGTTTGAACACCTCAGCCAGGTCGAGTGCAAGAGAGAAGCGTCGGTATCCAGGCTCGTGCAGGAACGACACCGTCGGGTCAAGGGCCGTGCGATAGAGCTGGCGCAGCACCGCACTGTAACAGAGCGCGTTGCCAAAACTGATGAGCGCGTTCAACTCATTCGACGGTGGATGACGGTCCCGACGTTCGAACGGGAATCGTTCCCCATGCTCTCCGAGCAACGATGGCCACGTCCGATAATAGGCTTCCCGGCAGCGCCCCTCCAGGCCCATCAGCTCTGGAATTGCCGCAACGCTTTCCAGGCGGGATCGCTCCTTCTCAATCAGCTGGACGGCTGCCAACACCGGATGAGCCATATCCGGTGATAGGCGGGGAATGTAATACTTGAGCACCCGACCGATATTGTACGTGGCGGCGTCCACGAACTCCTGGGCCAGTCTCAGCCGCCGCTTGCGACTCAGATAATGCTGAACCTGTTTGACGGTCAGATGACCGGACAGCAGATAGTCTCTGGGGTAGAGCGTTGCCGTATAGTTCCCATAGTAGTCGAAAAAGAAAACAGGGATGTGATGCTGCGCCAAGAACGTGACCAGCTTCGTGTTGATATCCAGCTCTCCGAAGACGTAGAGGCTCTCGACCTGCTCGACGGGAAAAGGCACCCTGTCACCAACTGGTTCGCCGCTGGGGGCACCGGTGTCTTCGGCCTCATCATCGGGGGTGCGGGCGTCGGTAGCACGCTCGAGATAGAGCGTGTTTTGGCGGCGACGCAGACGGCCGTTGGAGAAAATATAAAATGCTCGACGCATCGGACTTAACAGACGAAAGTGACGTGTTTAATACCGACGCGGTGCAATTGAAAAGCGAGTATTCGCAGCGCTGTTTAGCCGTAGCAGAGTTCCTCGAAGGCACACCGGCGGCAGAATGCTCTACGCTCAATTCGAGGCGGCGGCTTCTCTTGACCAGCCAGAGTACGCAGGGCAGTAACAATCTCGGCCAGGCGGGACTCATGTTCGGGCATCAAAGTAACCGGCTCCGTGCGACGCAGCTTCGGATAGTCGATCTGGCCGCGCATCGCTGAGCCATTGACCCGTACGACGCCGCAACGCTTCAGGAGCCACAGATAGAAGCGCAACTGCCAAACATGTGCGTCTTCGCATGAACGGCCCTTTTTGACCTCGTGTAGAACACCTTCACGCAGGTTGGCCCAGTCGATCTGACCGACCAAGCAGGAGCCGTCTGGGGCTTCAGCCGTCAACATCATACCCTTTTTGTTCCGTGCGTAGCTGTTATGATCAATAATTCGCCCGACTGCCACACTCTCGGACTCCTGCTCCATCCAAAGACCATGCATAGAGAGCCAGGCCTTGCGTTGGCAGATCAGGTAATACCCTACAAGCATACCGCCGATGCGGACATTGGTTACAGCCGTCTTTGTCGTCGAGGCCATCGTGACGTTTATGCGTCGTAATTGAAAGCGGCAAGGCGACTTCGCAACGCCGTCTCTGCTGCATCCATCGCATTGGCATCGCCGGTTACACCAGATACATAGCCTTTCGCTGTCAGTGAAACAAAGAGGTCGGCACCGTCGACATTCTCGTCCAGGACCGGATCAGCTTTAGGATTGGTTGTGTCCTCACGAAGGTCGGCGCGGATAATGTTAGCGAGTCGATTGGCGTTATCGGACAGAGCAAGTGCCAGGGTAGTTTGTGGACTGTAAGTACGGCTCTGATTGCTCGTCACGCGCCAGTTGACAAGAGCGTGGGCCAATGCGGGGATAATTTCGTCCCGCCGTTCTTTGGGACAGGTCAGCGAAAGGTCATCAGCGCTTTTCTGCCAACCAGCGGCTTTTAATACCTCAATCCTTTCCGGCTCCAACTCCGGATCATGCTGGTTCATTGACACCTTGAACAGCCGCCGCAGGTCGATGGCGACGTCGAAAACGAAGAGTCCCTCGGCCCGTGGTCCAACCTTGTCTTTTGGAATCCAGTGCCGACGCGGCAGCGCACGGGCGTTCGATTGCAGGAAGGCATCGACTTCGTCCGAAGATAGCTTTTCACCAGCCGCATTCCGAACCTCCACGGGGTGATGATCAGGATCCTCGCTCCGATCAAAAGTGAGACTCTCCTTGCTGGTCCCTGCCAAGGTAGGATGTAACGGACGCATTGCCGAGATGGAAAGTGGGCTTCGTCGCTTTATGGTCAGGGTATTGGATTGCGCCCGCATCCAGCCACCTATGAGTTGATCGGCATACGCAGGATCACAGGGATTCCACGGCTCTTTCTGGCTTAGTTCGTCATTCCCACCACGACCTGCACTTAACTCATACGTAAACGTGATAGGTGCTCGCTCTTCGTCCGGCATAACTTCCACCAGAGTATCAAGAATAGAGCGTTTCACCTGTTGGCCACTGGAGTACGGCATCGGCGTTCCAAACTGTGGATCCCAGTACGTTTTCTGTCCGTTTTCGACGCAGAAAACGGTGTGATCGACTTGACGAAGACCGCGAAGGTATAGATACGGTTTCATAGTTCTGTAAACTCTGAGTTAGTTGATGGGTCAGGCGGAGACATAGGCGTATTTGAAGCGCAGTAGCGCCAGAAAGAGCGGCACGCTACTCGCTGGCATCTTCACGATGCTGTGGACAAGTTCGTTCAGCAATGCTTTATGCGTGCCGTCTTCTTCCAGAATCGGGGTAAGGGCTTCCACAAACGCTCGGCTGCTTCCGGCAGCGAGCGTGTCATTGACAAGTGATTTGTGGGTCTTTTTACCTCGCTTGGCTTGCTTTGAGAAGTCATGGAGGGCTTCGGCGGCTTGTTGTGCCTGCCGCAGGAGGTCGTCGTTATTGAGCATGGCAATGATCCAGGTCTGGTAGATTTTGAAAGTGATGTCGTCGGTATCCTTTTTCGGCGTCTTAGGCAACGTGCCAGGGTCACGCCGAACAGGCATGTACTTGCGGAGATTCTTCGGCTCAATGGCGTGCAGCCCGATGGCACCCTGCTGGCAGGCGGTGGCAAACCCGAATTGCGTCTCATACATCGCTTCCAGGTTGTCCCGGTCGTGTCGGTCGTGCTGCCCGAAAAGCCGTTGATACAAGACCGGCAACCGGTTTACTTCAGGCAGGTCAAGGCGGATGAAGCCGATGGTGGTGTTGGTCTGACCGAACGAGTAGACATAGCTAATCTGGGTAACGGCAGCTTCTTGCCGGGCCAGGGCGAAAATGACCTGTATCCAGGGTGGCGTTCCGAAGGCATGTTGACCTTTATTGTTCTTTCCCGGCTCGTCCTGTTCGCCATTTGGAAAATCTCGTAGCGGGTCGTCTTCACGGTACGTTGCTCCGAAGCGATGAATAAGCCACCACCCATTCCATGTCTCAATCTGGTATGGTTTTAACGTCTCCAGTTGCGTCATATAAGCACGATACTGAAGCCAGCCATCATAAAGCGCCAGCACTACCGCATCGGAATCCACCAGCATCGACAATCCGCCTTTCACACCGATGCCCGCTGCTGCTCCTATCCAAGAGAGATATACCTCATCCGGTGAAACGGGGATAACTACATCGGTTACCTGGCTGGACGTGGCCGCTTCAACGCCACGAGCCATCCCACCGAGGTATAGATGTCCATGAGGTTCATTCAACGTGCTGGTATCTTCGTGGAACAAGGCCAATGCCATCCGACGTGCCGAAGGATCTTTGTGTTTTTTCTGCTTAGCGATCTGATCAAATTTGGAGTTATTCGCCAGCATCAGGTACCGCTCGTCGTCGAAAACAAGTGAAAAGAAGACCTCGTCGAAAAACTGACGTGGCGTTAGCGGCGGGCCGTCGTGGCGATGCTCGTTATAGAGCTCAAGCAGGCGGCGACCAATGTATGCGGTGTACATGTATATCAAGGATGGTTTAACAGCACGCGGTCGCTCGTTGCTACAGCGCTCGTTGATTGAAGGAAGTCGATGTGTCAGGCTGCGGAGTCGATGAGGGAACGACGAGGCCCAACGGCACCCCATCCGGGTGGTAATGCTCATCCGGGATCACATACGGGTAAGAACCAAAAGGCAGCGGTTCACCAAAGACACGGAGCCGGTAGCGCAACCGATGCGAAACGGGGATTTCTATTGCCACACGGTTATCCCACCGCGCCTTTTTGTAGCGTTCGGCGTCTGAGTAGAGAATACACGTTGCGGAGTCAATATCGAGGGCTTCTATAATCACAGATCGTTTGTTATGCTGGAGTTCCTTGATCCGGTAGGTGCCCTCCTCCTGCATAATGAAGTGGATTGCTACGTCGGAAATCTCAACATTGGGAAACACGGTGTCGATGCGTTGCTGGATGGTGCGCTCATCCAGCACCTCGCCATCAGGCAGCACCGCGAAGCTGGCACGGACCTCGGCAGAATCGTAGGGCTTAATAGCTCCGTCTTCTTCTGGCGGCGCGATGACATGTACAGATTTGAGTTGTCCGAGGGTCGTTGTGTCCCGGATGCGGTTGATACGTCCGAAGCGTTGAACGAGGCTATCCAGCGGGGCAGCATCAGTTACCATACGGTCGAATGATATATCCAGGCTGACCTCAATGACCTGGGTGGCACAGACAATGCAGGGGCCGTCGAACCGCTGAAAATCCTCAACCTGTTCTTCCAATTTTTTGCGCTCTCCTCTCTTGAAACGACTGTGAATAAGAAGAGCGGACACCTCATCCCCGAAAGTGTCTTTGACCCATCGAAACCGATCCTGTGCCGCATCCACTCGGTTTGAAATGAACAGGACATGCTCGCCTGCCGCGAGAGCCTCTGCGATCACCTCCCGCGCCGCCATCTCGTCGGGCAGCTTATGCACGTTATGTCGGTTGAAAGAAGCCAGCGTTGCGTCGTCAAGGCGAACCTGATAGACCTGTTTCGGCCCGCCCAGCACAGCGACGAGCTTATCAGCAAGAGCAGTCGGAATCGTAGCTGTACCGATGTGGACACGACAGCCGAGCCGGGTAAGAGTTCGCACGATTTGAACCACCATCGCTCGCGCCAGCGCGTCGTAAGTGTGAACCTCGTCTAGAATCACATCATTCCCGGCAAGGTCCAGCGCTGTGGCCTCATGTCCGGGTGTGCCGAAAACGATAGCGGCAAGCTGATGCGGAGTCATTACCTTGACACTGGCCCCCGGATGCCGCTGCAACTCGACGTCTTCTTCTGCTTCATCTTCCATTTCCAGTCGTGACGCCGAATGAAGCCGGCGCACATCCGCCTCAGGCAGCGCCTCGGCGATGCGTCGATACATGGCATTGATAGAAGCCTGAAACGGCAAGGTGTAGAACACACGCCCTTGGCAGCGACGCATCAGGAAATCAGTTTTCCCAGCCCCTGTTGGTGCCGTGACCAGCGTGTGAGTTGATTCATAATTAGTGCGTACTTTCGTCAACGGGTACAGATATGCTCGCGGAGATTGGGCCCGCTCATCGTAGAAGGTCAGGTCTGGTACTTGGAACAGACCGGAGGTTTGCGATATGGTCTCGTGCATATAGGCCGAGGCAAAGTGGTCGGCTCCCATGAGCAGTCCACGCCAACGCGACCAACCGTCTGGCTTTGCTCGTGCATACGTGTATGCGAACTGAAATGCTTTGCAGGCTTCTTCCAAGGATACCGCTTGCGTATCAATGCCAAGTTGAGTTGCTATCCCGAGCGCCTCCGGCGACCAATCATTCCAGGCTTCGGCGTGCCGCTCGAATACCTCATCCAGATCGCCATCTTCCACCAGATCCAATAATCCAAGCCGCCGCCCATCAGACACGACTGACTTGTGATGCGCGACGACCATGTCGATGAACACCGGCCATTCATCCTTCGGGAAAAGCGGCAGAAAAAGCAGCGATGAGAGTTCGTGGCGGTGAAACAGATTGCGTCCGTCGGCGCGGTAAAAGAGTTCCTTTCTAATGGCCCCCGCTGCAGGCAACTGTGCGAGCCATTCTTCCTGCCGTTCCTTCGGTTTTTCGATTAGCATGGCCTGAAATGCCGGGTGCCCCTTCCCCAGGTCATGAATAATGGCACCCTTCCGGGCGAGTTCGGCATCAAAGCCATAGGCTTTTGCCATTGGTTCAATGGCTTCGACTACGTGCCGGGTATGCTCATGGAGCAGCAATCCGCCTTGTTTTTCGCTTTTTGCCAGCAACGTCATCGTTCCAGGGGCGGGATTTCCGTTGGATTGCCAGCGACGGTGAGTGTGCCATACATCGGGCGCCCTTCGTCAAATCGGTTATAGCCAACGAGGAAAGCGCCTGGGCGCTCTTTGCCAAAACACAATTCAAACCCTGGGATTTCATCGAAGGCATCTATTGAAGTTCGCTCGACTTCCTGAGGCATCACAACATCCTCATTGCGACACAAACAGAGATGCTGATCGGCTGCATGCAGTGCTTCCTCTTTTGTGACGAAGGCAAGGTGAAGTACTGGATGCAGCAACACACCTCGATGCAGAATGGACAATTCCCGCGTCATTTTTTTATCACGTACATTCTTGCTCCAGCCTCCTGACTGAATACGCTCGAGTTGTTTATCGAACCCCTGATGCGACAGCCTGTGTCGCACTATGCAAGATACTTCTAACTTCTGCCGCATTCCTTCAACTATGCTCGGCGTCAGGAACTGTTGACTATATGTCTCCCCATCGCGTACAGCTGTCCAAGGTTTGATAAATCCAAACGCTCCCGTATAACGAACGGTATAGATTAAATCACTCATTGCTCTACATACATTTAAATTTCAATACTTCTTGTCAGGACTTCCATTCTCCACTGGTGTAGACCAAAATGATAGACCATAAATTATTTATTATTGCAGCGCACCAAATCCACTTCCGGTCAGTTCACCGACCCCAACATGCCACGCGAAACGCACAGCAGCCGGTGTACCTGTGACTAAGACTGGACACTCGCTCCCCTTGTGGGCGATTCCTTTAATTTTTGCAAGTTTGCTACGGGCTTTTGAATAGGTGCGGTCGAATTCAACGGTCACATCCATATCTTTCCCAGCAAGTCCAGCCATTGCCAACTTGCTGCGCAGTACATGTGTCAATACCGCATCAGCCTTCACATCGTCCCAGAGTAGATATTTTCGGCTACCGTCGTCCCGCTTCATTCGCGCAATGATGGGACCGTCCGCTAAGAAGCGGAAATGTCCATTGAAGGTGGGCATGGCTGGCTCCTTTACTTCGAGGACACGCATACCATACGCCACGCCAGGATCACGCAAAATCCTATCAAGCAGCACCTTCGTCGCCTCCGTGTCATGAAAGCTTATGCGCCAAGTGGCGCCGTGTGGAAACATGAGATAGTTTTTCTGCGGCACTGCATGGCGCAGCCAGCCAAAGCTGTAGAGACTTAATCCGTCATGCAAGTCATTGTCACCCAGCCATTTATGAATTGTCCCAGTGAGCTGGTGTAGGTGATCAAACGGAACTGGCTTTGTATTCGGTGATAATTTGAGAATTAGGCGCATGGGCAACTTGATTTTAGCGGTCAATAAGCGACAGAGAGGGTACGGCAGGCAACCGTCTATCCGCAAATATCAACGAAACATCGTCGTAGGCTGCAGCCAATTGTCTGTAGATTGTCGACCCTGGCTGCAGCATGAGAACTGTCATGGCTCCCGCGGGCAATTGCGCTCTGATTCCACCCACGTCCGACACGACGAGCGCATTCCCGCTCACCTCCACGGCTCCGCGCTCGACGGCGAACACGGATATTCTATTGCGCAGTGGCGTTATTGGGGGCTTATTCGGTTTCACATGTCGTGACGGGCGGACTGAGTTTTGGGCAAAAAAGAGCAGGTGGTGTGCAAAACAGCTTCACACCGACGGGGTACTTTTCCACAATTGGCCCATTTTCGTGTGGAAATCCACCCCGAACGCAACCGACGGCGACAACCCTTACCCTATGACCCGACATGAACCAGAACGTAACCTCCTCCCCTGAACTTTTTTCGGACGACTGGGCGCGCGCCTGGATGCACGCCATAAACGAGAGTCCGTACCGCGAGACCGGGGCTTCGTGGAACGACCGTTTGCTCGTACGGATGGATGACGGGCCGTCGTTTCTGCTGGATCTGTCGGGAGGCGTGTGCCGGAGCCTCGAGCGCATTCCTTGGGTGGAACCGGATTCGGCGGGGAACCAGGAATCGGGTGCCGCCCGTGCACCCTTCGTGCTGGCGGGGCCGCGCCGCACGTGGGAGCGCGTGCTGAGCGGAGAGCTGGCGCCCCTCATGGCCGTCATCAAGAAACAGCTCCGCCTCGAGAGCGGATCGCTCGTCAAGCTCTCGCGGTATGCGGTGGCGGCGCGGGATCTGCTGGAGGCGGCTGCGGCTGTGGGCCCGGGTGGGGCCCATTTCGAAAGCAGTGGCGAGGCGGGTGCGGAGCATCCCGCCGAGCCACATTTTAAAGCGGCGCCGCCAGACGAAGCCGCTCCGACTGTCAACACCGCGCCACACGCCGAAGCCGCGCCGTCTGCCAACGACAAGCCACATTCCCACGCCGGGTTCCGGTCCACGGCGGCTGGCGGCCTCCAGCAGGACGCTTTTCCCATGCAGCTCTACCACAAGGCAAAACGGCTCGGCGTGTGGGATCCCATGGATCTGGATTTTGGGCGCGACCGCGAGGACTGGGCGGCGCTATCGAGCGACGAGCAGGACGTTCTGGTCCGCCTCATTGCCATGTTCCAGGGCGGCGAAGAGGCCGTCACGCTCGATCTCCTGCCGCTCATGCGTGTCATCTCGCTCGAGGGACGCACCGAGGAGGCCATGTACCTCACAACATTCCTTTTTGAAGAGGCCAAACATACGGAGTTCTTTCGGCGGTTCCTCGATGAGGTCGCCATGCGGACCGATGACCTGTCGGCCTACCACACCCCGGCCTACCGGCGCCTGTTTCAGGCGGAGCTGCCTGCCGCGCTCTCCGCGCTCGACACCGACCGGTCGGCGGAGGCGCAGGTCGTTGCATCGACCACATACAACATGGTCGTCGAGGGCACGCTCGCCGAGACAGGCTACCGCGCCCTTTACGAAGTACTCGACAGCCGCGGCATACTGCCCGCGCTGCGCGAGGGGGTGGGACTGCTGCAGCGCGACGAGGGCCGCCATATCGCGTACGGGGTGCACCTTCTGACGCGGCTTATTCGGGTCGATGCGTCGCTCGCGGGCACCTTCCACGCCCGCATGGAATCCCTCCTGCCGCTCGCGACCACCACCATCAGCGAACTCTTCGCCGCCTACGACCCCATGCCCTTCGGCCTGAGCGAGGACGACTTCGTCACCTTCGCCATGGACCAGTTCACGAAGCGCGAACGGCGGATTCTGGGAGACAAGCCGGAGTAAATTGTGTATCAGAGGTTATGTTGGCGCCCGGCGTGTGTCTTCAGGGTGTGCACGCGAGAATAACAATGCCAGAAACCTATGAGTCAGCATACCTGTATGCCCTACTGTCTCTACTCACCGATTCCGTATAGTCACGATCCGAGATCAAGTCTCATGAACGTTCTCAGGCCAATGTCTTCCATTCGTCGTCTTTTGGACGAGATAAGCGAGATCTTCTCCGTAAATGCGGACGAACGAGTGGTCGAACGATTTATCGCACCTCCAAGCATGGAAGAGGGTATCCGACACGCGTTCGATGGTGCGGGAGAGCAGATACAATCGGCTATGGAGCGTGGGCAAAATGAAAAAATCGACCTTGAACAGCCCGAACTCTTTTGACTTGCAGGCTGGCTTGTGAGCAGAAGACAACATAGCAGGCGTATTAGCCCATCCGGTACTGACAAGCAAGCTGGTAAGATTGCAAAGGGTGAGGAAACGCCAGAAGGCTTCCTCGCTCCACCATCCGGTCAGACGGGCATTGTCTCGAGTGTATCCTACAAAGGCCCCATCCCGCCTGCGGAAATGTTGGCGGCATTCGACAAGGTCATTCCGAATGGTGCCGATCGGATCATGAAAATGGCCGAAAACCAACAGGCTCATGAAATACAGGAGCGGACCTACATCAACCGAATAATTAGTAAGGTCGTGCTGCGGTCCCAGATTTTGCCGTTCGTGCTACTAATGACCATGATCGGTTGCGGCGTGTTTCTCATCCAACAGGAATTGATTGTATTCGGCACAATTGTAATCTCCCCTGCGCTGATTCTCGCATTGGTAAGCGCCTGGAACTCGATGCTCCACGGAGGAAAAAAGACTTCGACATCGAAGTGACAAGCCTTGCGTTTCAGGTGGTAAGACACACCCATAGATTCCGTTATGTGCGACAATCTTGAAACTGCATACGCCCAGATGGCAGCCGACGCCGAACGAGAGGCGGAAGCCCTGGCGTGGAGTGACGGCCTGATCGGAGACGGCCTGGAAACCTGTTCGAAACCGGACATCGGGTGTCCCGATGCGGACGGTCGGGGCGGCTGAAGGGCGCGCGGCGCGGCGACCCCGGGGTGCTGGGGCGTCCCCGAGCGTCGCGGCACAGTTGTTGCGCAGGCCGCAGGCCTCATCTGACCCGCTCTATCCATGCTTCGTAACTACATTCTTGTCGCCTTTCGCACGCTGCGCCGCCAGCGGCTCTTCTCGGCCATCAACATCCTCGGTCTTGCTATCAGCGCCGCGGCGTGTCTGGTCCTGATCCTGTTCCTGATCGACAGGGCGACGCTCGATACGTTCCACGAGTACAGTGACCGCCTCTACCGCGCCACATCGACCTACAAGTCGCGCTTCAACGCCGACGCCCACGACTACGCCACGTCGCCCGCCTCGCTCGCCGATCTGGCGCGCCGGGAGGTGCCGGGCGTTGACGTGGCCGTGTCGCTCGTCGAAGCGCTGCGCGGCAGCGTCGAGCGCGGCGAGGAGCGGCTGCCCATCTCCGGCTACCTCGCCGGACCCGAATTCTTTGATCTGTTCCGCTTCGAGCTCGCCGCGGGCGACCCCGAAACCGCGCTCGCAGAGCCGTTCTCGCTCGTCGTGACCCCGTCGGAAGCCGTGCGGCTGACGGGCAGCGCCAATGCGCTCGGGCAGGAGCTTGTTATTGACGGCAATGCCTGGACCATCACGGGTGTCTTCGATCGCGATGCGTGGCCGAGCCACGTGCCGCTGGAACTGGTCGGCTCGGCGGCCACCATGTCCGCGCTCGCTTTCCCGGTCAACATCAACGAGTGGTTCAACTCCATTTACGTGTCGTATACCTATCTGCGCCTGGAGGAGGGCGCGCGGCGAGCCGACGTGGAGAAGGCCGTGAACGGTCTCCGCGCGCCGCACTTCCCGGACGTGGGCGAGGACCGACTCGATTACCTGACGCTGCAGCCTGTCGTAGGCATTGACCTTGGAGCGGATCTCGACAATCAGTTGGGGCCCGTTCTCGGCCGCGAACAGGCACGGCTGCTCGGTGTGCTGGCGCTCATTGTGCTGCTCGCCTCCTGCTTCAACTACGCCGGACTGACCGTAGCCCGCGCGCTCGGGCGCGCCCGCGAAATCGGCGTCCGAAAGGTCTTCGGCGCCGATCGGCGCCGCCTCAAAGTGCAGTTCTTCCTGGAAACAGCCGTCATAACCAGCCTGGCCGTTGTGCTCGCCCTGGTGCTGCTCGGATGGATGCTCCCCGCCTTCAACGCGCTGCAGTTCGTACAGGCGCTCGATACGCAGGTCGCTGTAGACTGGGCCGATCCGCGCCTCTACCTTGTGCTCACCCTTTTCATTGCTGCCGTCAGCCTGCTGGCTGGCGTCTATCCGGCCGCACACCTGGCCCGGTTTGAGCCCCGCCGCGCGCTCATGGGCCGCGCCGGTCTCTCTGCGGGCGGCGGACAGTGGCTGCGCCGCTCGCTCGTCGGGCTGCAACTCGGTATATCGACCCTTTTCGTGCTGGTTGGAAGCGTCATCTACGCACAGACCGGGCACCTCCGCTCGGCCGACTACGGCTTCTCTCACGACGACGTGATTGCTGTTCCCATCAGCGGCGTGCCGTGGGAGCGGTATGCCGAGAGCACAGCCTCCGTCCCCGGCGTCGATGGCCTGGCCGGCACCATGATCCTGCCAGCCACCGGAAGCCGCTCGGACACGTTCATTTCGTCAGATGCCGAGCCCGAGGAGCGACGCGCGTACTGGCACGCCGTCACCGGGTCGTTTTTCGAGACGCTCGACGTGCCCCTCGTTGCCGGACGGTATCTGGACGACGAGCGCCTGGCCGATACCTCCTCTGTCGCCGTGGTAAACGAAGCCCTCATTGCCCAACTCGGCCTCGGGTCCGCCCAGGAGGCCATTGGACGCCGGTTCAAGATGGAGGAAACCCAAATCGAAATCGTCGGCGTCACGCCTGACGTGCATCTCGATGTCATGGTCATGGATGTGTTTCCGATGATCTATCAACGAGAGCCAGAGATCCTGCGCTGGGCGCTCATCCGCACAACGCCCGGCGCGACGGACCGCGTCCTGGCTGGGCTCGAAGGGGCGTGGTCGCAGCTCGCAACGGGACGACCGTTTGAGCACGCCCTCCTTTCGGACCGGATTGCCGACAATTTTGTCAATCGGGACATACAGGACCTCCTGCGCGTCGTGGGACTCGTTTCCGTGCTCGCGCTCGTCATTGCCGTTCTCGGCGTCGTCGGCGTCGCTGCTCAGAACGCCGAGCGGAGGCTGCGCGAAGTCAGCATCCGCCGCGTACTGGGCGCTTCATCGCGCGATGTCGTCTCGCTCCTCGGCCGCGAGTTTGTCGTGCTGGGAGCCGGTGCGCTTGTCGTGGCTGTTCCTGCATCCATCTGGCTCGCGCGCGCCTTCCTGTCCGACTACTCGAGCCGGGTAGCGCTCAGCCCCGGCCTCTTCGCGCCAGGAATCGCCGTTGTCGCCCTTCTCGTCGCAGGCATCGTGGTTCTCTTCGGCATAGCGACCACTCGCCAGCGCGTGGCGGCGCATCTACAGTCATCCGAATAACAGAACATCAGCCCATTTCCAAATCAGATATTGTTCGAGCAGTAGCTGAGCTACCCGACGACGCCACCTTGGATGACGCTTTCGAACGTCTTTTTGTGCTTCACAAAATTGAGCTCGGCGAGTTCTATAAACTGCCCACCCCCGCAAACGCTACGCCCGAGAGCCGGGCCATGTCGACGTCCCACGTGGTGAGGTCGCTGTGCTCGAAGGCGGACAGGCTGTCGTGGCCGCAGGCGCGCGCGAGCACGGACATGAGTTCGGTCGTGGCTTCGAACCAGTTCCGCAGCCGGGCGGCCGATGCCTGGATAATGAGGCGCTGGCGCAGCTTTTCCTTCTGCGTGGCAATGCCGACCGGGCAGTCGTTCGTGTGACAGGCCCGCATGCCGAGGCACCCGATGGCCTGCAGTGCGCTGTTCGAGACGGCAATGCCATCGGCGCCGAGCGCGAGCGCTTTCGCGAAATCCGATTCCGTGCGCAGGCCGCCCGTAATGATGAGCGTGATGTCGCGGGCGCCGCGCGCGTCGAGGTGCCGCCGGGCACGCGCAAGGGCGGGAATGGTGGGCACGGAAATGTTGTCCTTGAAGACATTCGGCGCGGCGCCCGTCCCCCCGCCACGGCCATCCAGAATGATGTAATCGGCGCTCGCTTCCAGCGCAAAATCAATGTCCGCCTCGATGTGCTGCGCCGACAGCTTGAAGCCGATCGGAATGCCGCCGCTCGCCTGGCGCACTTCGTCGGCGACGCGCCTGAAACCGGCGGGCGTCACGAGGTCCTCGAAGCGCGATGGGCTGACGGCCGGCGTTCCGGGCTCGAGGCCCCGCGTCTCGGCAATTTTGCCCTGCACCTTGTTTCCGGGAAGATGCCCGCCCGTACCGGTCTTCGCACCCTGCCCGCCCTTGAAGTGGAACGCCTGGCACGAGGCCGCCTTCTCCAGGCTCCACCCGAAACGAGCCGATGCCAATTCGTAGAAATACCTGCTGCAGGCCGCTTTTTCATCCTCGAGCATGCCCCCTTCGCCCGAACAGATACCCGTCCCAGCGAGCTCGGCGCCGGTAGCCAGCGCCACCTTGGCTTCCTCGCTGAGCGCCCCGAAGCTCATGTCGGACACGAAGATCGGGATATCGAGCGTAAGCGGCTTCTTGGCCCGCGGGCCGATCACGAGGCGCGTATCGACAGAGGCATTGTCCGCGAGCGGTCGCGTCGCCATCTGTGCCGTCAGGACCTGGATATCATCCCACCGCGGCAACGTGTTCAGCCCCACGCCCATGGCCGACACCGGCCCGTGGTGCCCCGTCTTCGAGAGGCCATTGCGGGCCAGTTCCTGGATACGCGCATTGAAGGGCTCCTCGGCCGCGCCCGTCGGATCCTGGTACGTGCCCAGGTACGCCTCCCGGTCATAGGGCTGTGGATGCGCGTCGTGGAAGGCAGCGATTTCGGCCGCATCGACCCAGACCTTGCCATCCCGATGCTCGGCGCGGAATTTGGCCAGCGCCTCCTCGTTGTTGTACTCCGAGACGCCCGTATCGAACCGATAGTCCCAGAAGTGCAGGCCGCAGATCAGGTTATGGCCGTCAATAAACCCGTCGGCGAGCAGCGCGCCCCGGTGCAGGCAGCGGCCGTAGAGCACCGACACGTCGTCATCGAACGGAATAATAACGAGGTCGACGTTTTCAACAAGGGCGTGCGCGGGTTCGCGGTCAGAAAGGTCGGCCCAGTTGGCAATGGCCACCGGGCGCTGCATGGAATCAGACACGGGCAATCAGGAAGTGGTGAAACATTTGCCTCCATGATAGGCGACACCGCCCACTTTTGGAACCGCCGAGAAGCACCATGGTAAGGACAAAAGTAAGGAAACAAGATTATAACAAGGATATGGCATCGTCCACGCTGACCAGTAAAGGCCAGACCACCATTCCGAAGGAGATCCGCAGCCGGTTGCATCTCGAAACAGGCGACCGTGTAGAGTACGTCGTAGAGGACGATGGTCGTGTGGTGCTGCGTCCCCTCACGGCTCCGATAAGCGCGCTGGCGGGCATGCTGCAGGCCAAATCCAGGAAACCCGTATCCATCGAAGACATGGATGACGCCATCGCCCGGGAGGCCGCGCGGGGCGCATCCAGAAATAGCTGACCGGACGCCATCCATCATGATCGGTATCGATACGAACGTACTGGTGCGCTACATCGTGCGCGACGACGAGAACCAGTTCGAGCGGGCGCGGACGCTCCTCGAAAACGAGTGCTCCGAAAGCCACCCGGCCTACATCAATATTGTAGTGCTTTGCGAGCTGGTGTGGGTACTCACGGCATCGTATCGGGCAGACAAGGAGGCCATTATCCAGGTTCTCGAGCAGCTCCTCATGACGCGGCAGGTCGTCATCCAGCACAGGGAAACTGTCACCGCGGCCGTCGACGCATTCCGCTCATCCCGGGCCGGTTTCGCGGACTGCATTATTGCCCAGCTCAATAAGAACGCTGGTTGCTCAAAGACGGCAACGTTTGACCGCCGGAGCCGGGACCTGGCGACCACCCTGTTACTCGCTGGCAAACGACCGTGATGCCACGCGTACAGCGTACGCCCGCCTCCGGGCCTGACCTGGAACCGCCGATTCCCGCCGATGTAGGTTCTGTATGCCGAAAGAAAAACGCCAAATGCCACGCGTTTTCCACAAAACGACGCGTTTTGAAGAAGCCGATGCGTGGGACATCGCGCAGCATCGGGCCATGACGCCCGAAGAACGCATGCGTGCCGCCGCGGAGCTTAAAAAACGCCATTGGCCGGGCGAGCATCCGGATGTGAGGGAATGGGAACGAAAAAAATAGACGCAGCCCACTTTTCGTCTGACACGCTCGACTTCATTCGAATCCTGGACAAGCACACTGTCCGGTATCTTATCGTCGGCGGGGAAGCCGTCATACTGTACGGCTATGCTCGACTCACGGGCGATGTGGATTTCTTCTTTGACCAGTCGTCGGAGAATGTCGTCCGACTGCACGCGGCGCTGTCTGAGTTCTGGGGCGGTGAAGCACCAGGGGCAGATCGACCCGAAGATCTCCAGTCACCCAATCTGGTCATTCAATATGGTATCCCTCCCAATCGAATAGACCTTCTGGGAGGAATTGCAGGCGTACGTTTCGAGGAAGCCTGGACGGGACGCCATACCGCAGCGGTTGTCCTTGGGGGAGTCCATGACGACCTTCCCGTTCACTTCATCGGCCTTGTGGAACTACTTAAGAACAAACGGTCAGCGGGTCGACCGAAAGATTTGATGGACGTCGAGTATCTGAGCGGAACCGCTCGCGAGTGAGCGGAATCTTCCTGCCATCGTGGACGGCATCGCACCGAATGACAGGCGAATTTCATAAAGTGAAACTTGCACGACAACGTCCGTATACCGTGTTTCATTTTGTGAAACATGATCGGCTGTCGCATGAAACTCCTGACCCGTAGCGAAGAATATGTCCTGCTGTCCGTCTGGCGACTCCAGGAGGATGCATATAGCCTTCGCATCCGCGAACAAATCTCGGAGATCACCGGACACGAGTGGTCTCTCGGCTCCATTTACACGCCGCTCGAGCGCCTCGCCCGGCGCCGGCTTCTGACGTCTCGGCTCAGCCACGAGACACCGGAACGTGGAGGCCGCAAGAAACGCATATATGCACTGACTCCGCTTGGCAAACAGGCGCTTGTCGACATGCAGACGGTCGGCACCGCCATGTGGGACGGTGTACTCTCCTTCATTCCGGAATGGAGGCAGGCATGAGCACACACAAGCGCATTCGCCCACCCCGGTATTCAGCCCGCCTGCTTGCCTGGCTGCTTGACGACGACTGGGAAACGCCCGCCGGGGATTTCGAGGAGTATTTCAATCAGATGGTCGCGGCGAACGGAGAGCAATGGGCCCGACGATGGTATCGCCGGCAGGTTCTCGCCATGCTGCCCGGGCGGCTTATTGAAAAATCGCTCTGGAGTATGTTCATGTTGTTCGGCAGCCTCAAGGTTGCCTTTCGAACCATGCGCAAGCGGCCTTTCATGGCCGTCGTGAATGTGGGGGGACTCTCGGTCGGTATTGCCGCATGTCTGCTCATTTTCCTTTATGTGCATGACGAACTCACCTTCGACAGCATGCACACCAGGTCGGACCGGATTGCACGTATTGTGGATATCCAGACGACCGATGCCGGGGACGTACAGCACCAGGTCTATACCATGAATGCTCTCGGCCCGTCCATGGCCGACAACCTTGCGGATGTTGAATCATCGGTCAGGCTGCTGTCGCGCTGGACGCTTGGGCGCCAGACAGCCCGCCACGGTGACACCTGGTTTTACGAAGGCCGGTATCTGACCGTCGATTCGACGTTCTTTGACTTCTTCGACTTCCGCTTTCTCTCCGGCAGCCCGGAGTCTGCCTTGAATGGTCCTGCCAGGGTCGTGCTGACCGAGTCCACTGCGCAGCTCTACTTCGGAGACGAAGATCCACTCGGAAAAACGTTGACTCTGCAGCGCCAGGGAGAATTGACGGTCTCGGCGGTCATCGAAGATCCACCTCCGAATACCCACCTGGACTTCAGTATGCTGGTCTCCATGTCCACAATGCACGTCTTCCCCGGCTTCACCGATAGGCTCGAGGAATGGGATACGCAGAGTAGCATTACGTACGTATTGCTCAGAGACGGCGCGTCCCTCGAAACCGTCCAGGTCGGCGTGGATGCGCTTGTTGATCGCATGAGCGAGGACCGTAGGGTCTGGCTTCAACCCATGACCGACATCCACTTCGGTTCGTCTCACGTAGACTTCGACTGGAATGCAAATGCGGCTTCCCGAACAACCGTACTCATGCTGCTGCTTGTCGGCGTATTCATCCTGCTCATCGCTGGTATCAACTATACCAATCTCACGATGGCTGCATCTCTTGGACGTGCGAGGGAGGTCGGTCTCCGGCTCACTTCGGGCGCGTGGCGCTCCCAGTTGGCCCGGCAATTCATGGGCGAGTCGCTGGCGTCGACGCTCGTTGCCGCCACAATGGCACTTGGGGCGGCCCTGCTCATCCTCTCGTCATTCAATAATCTGACAGGAAAGCTCCTCGAGCCGACACCGGTCCTGGTTTCCCTTCTCCTGGCCATCATTGTCGTCCTCGGTACAATGTCCGGCGCGTGGCCAGCATGGGTGATGTCAAGACTCAGTCCGGCAGCAGTTCTCAAGGGAGGTGCGTTCTCGGTCAAGGGGGGGAGCCTTGTCCGTGAGGGACTGGTCATTACGCAATTCACGCTCTCGATTGGGCTCATCGTGGCGAGCCTCATAGTCCATGGCCAGATGCAACACATCCAGACGGCCGACCTCGGGTTCGACCGGGAGCACCTTGTCGTTGTCGATATTAACGCGGGTGGACCGAGGGCCAACTTCCGATCCATGAAGGCTGATTTTGCACAAATACCAGCCGTCGAGAGCGTTTCCGTGTCGTCCAATATCCCGGGGGACTGGAAAAACATCTCCCAGATCGATGTAGGGCAGTCAGCCGATGACCTTGTCACATCGTCATTTCTGGGCATCGATTCGGATTTTCTGGATACATTCGGCATCGATTTACTGGAAGGACGCAACCTGGATGACCGAACGGCCGCCGATTCGCTCTCCGTCCTCATTACCCGGACAACGGCCTCTCTCTTGAGCGTACGGATTGGAGACCGGCTGACAATACCGGGAACATCCCTGTTCGGCTCCCTCGCTGAGAATACGTTTCAACCCACTGTGGTTGGAATCGTGGACGATTTCAATTTCCAATCACTCCACGAACCCATTGGACCCATGGTGCTCGGCTTCCACAGCAGTCCGATCGACGTAATCGACTACTTCACGGTGCGGATAGATGGCCAGGACGTACCGAATACGATTGCCGCCCTGAGGGCAGTTGGCGAGCGCTACGACGCCGAGACGCCATTCGAATACAATTTCCTCGATGATCGCATGCAGGATTTCTATATACGGGAAGCCCGCCTCGGCTGGATGGTCGGGATTGCCACAGGCCTGGCCATTTTCCTCGCCTGTCTCGGCCTGTTTGCGCTCTCCGCCCACATGACCACGCAGCGAACCCGGGAAATCGGCGTTCGGAAAGTACTCGGCGCATCGAGCGGCCGCATCGTGTTTCTGCTGTCAAAGGACGTTCTGAAGCCAGTCGGAATCGCGTTTCTCGTATCGACCCCTGTTTCCTGGCTGATCATGACGCGTTGGCTCGACTCATTCGCCTATCGCGTCGAACTAGGCCCCGCGACATGGATTGCAGCAGGCGGGTTGGCGATCATCTTCGCCTTCGCGACGGTCTCCTGGCATGCCGTCCGCGCAGCAGGACAAAACCCCGTCGAAAGCCTGAAGCACGAATAAATGTAACTTTTATTGTTACATTTATTTTGGGTGGTCACGGGGGCGTTTATTCTGAAAAAGCCGCGTCAAAGGCCACGCCGGACGGCGGAAAGTCGACAGCGCGCACGAAGTCGCAGGCTTCTTTGGCCCCGTGCTCGCGGTCCATCCCAATGTCTTCCCACTCGACGGAGAGCGGACCCGCGTACCCGACGCGGTTGAGGGCGCGTATGATTTCCTCGAAATCCACGTTTCCGCGGCCGAGCGAGCGGAAGTCCCACTGGCGGCGGCGGTCGCCGAACGTGGTGTGTCCTCCGAACACACCCGCCGCCGTTCCTTCAGAGGCCCACCAGACATCTTTCATATGAACGTGGAAAATGCGCTCGGCAAACTGCCCAATGAAACCCACGTAATCCACGCCCTGGTAGGCCAGGTGGCTCGGATCGTAGTTGAAACCGAACGCCTCGTGCCCCGCGACGGCTTCCACCGCCCGAGCCGCCGATGCGGTATCGAACGCAATTTCCGTCGGATGCACTTCGAGCGCAAACCGCACGCCCTCCTCCTTGAACACGTCCAGAATGGGCATCCAGCGGCGCGCAAAGTCTTCGAACCCGGCCTCGATCATGTCGTCGGGTACGGGCGGAAAGCTGTAGAGCAGGTGCCAGATGGACGATCCCGTGAACCCGTTCACGACGCCAACGCCCAGCCGGGCCGCTGCCCGCGCCGACGCCGCCATCTCATCTGCCGCCCGCTGCTGGACGCCGTGCGGGGACCCGTCGCCCCAGACGTGCGGGGGAAGAATGGCCTCGTGCCGCCGATCAATCCGATCGCACACGGCCTGCCCCACCAGATGGTTGCTGATGGCGTGGACTTTCAGGCCATAGTGCGCCAGGAGGTCATGCCAGCCCTGGCAGTAGTCCGGCTCGGCGAGGGCGCGCTGGACGTCGAAGTGGTCGCCCCAACACGCGAGCTCCAGGCCATCGTAGCCCCAGGCCGCGGCTTTCTCGGCGAGCGTTTCAAGCGGCAGGTCGGCCCACTGGCCGGTAAAAAGGGTAACAGGTCGCGACATGTCGGGTGGATTTCTGGTGAGAGGGGTACGGGTCGGCGCGGCGCATTTCGCCCATTCACCCGGCTGCGCCCGTGGGAGGCGTATACCGGGCGTCAACCCAGGCGCGCTCGCGGCTCGACGCGATGGCGGTATGGATGAAATGTACGCCGCGTGCGCCATCCTGCGCCGTTGGGGCATCTCCGTGCATGCGGGTTCTGATGGATGCGGCCGCCGCCCGGTAGATGTTCGCGAAGGCCTCGATGAACCCTTCGGGGTGCCCCGGCGGAAGGCGCGCCGCCTCCTGGGCGGCGGCCGACAGGTATGCATTGCCGCGCCTGAGCACCTTCTCTGGCCCTTCGGCGCGGAGCATGCGCAGCTCGTTCGGGGATTCCTGCCGCCAGATGAGGGCGGCGCACGCGCCGTAAATGCGCAGCGACAGATTGTTTTCCTCGCCCGCGGCCACCTGCGAGACGTGCATGAGTCCGCGCGCGCCGCCCTCGTACCGCACGAAAAGCGCCGCATCGTCCTCCATTTCTCGCCCGGCGACAACCGTTCCGAGGTCCGCCATGATCGATTCTGTCTCAAGGCCCGTCACGTAGCGCGCCAGGTTCTCGCCGTGCGTTCCGATATCGCCAAGCGCGGAGGACATGCCGGCAAGCGCAGGATTGCTCCGCCAGGCGGCCTGCTTGTTGCCCTCCGCCTCGAGCCGCGTCGCGAGCCAGCCCTGGGCGTATTCGATGGCCACCTTGCGCACGCGCCCCAGCGCGCCGGCCCGCACCAGCGCGCGGGCCTCTTTCACCATCGGGTAGCCGGTATAATTGTGCGTCAGCACGAAGATGCGGTCCATTTCCCGCGTCAGGCGGCACAGCGCTTCGGCCTCTTCGAGCGTCGTCGTCATGGGCTTGTCGCAGATGACATCAAAGCCGAGTTCGAGCGCGCGCCGCGCCATGTCGTAGTGCAGCGCATTGGGGGTCACGATGACGACCGCCTGCATGCGCTCGCCGCGGGGCCGCCCGGCTTCTTCTTCCAGCAGGTCCGTCCACGAGCCGTAGACGCGCGCATCTACAAGACCCAACTCGCGTCCCTGCTGGCGCGACTTCTCTTCGGATGCGGAGAACGCGCCGGCCACGAGCTCGAACTCACCGTCGAGCGCGGCGGCCGCACGGTGCACGGCTCCGATGAAAGCCCCGGGGCCGCCGCCAATCATCCCATATCGTATGCGTGAGGACATTCGTATTGCCAATTTTTTGTGGTTAACATGCAGGTAACATGGCCGGTCGGCCAGCGCGGTATTTTATTGTCACAGCCACCCGGTGCATGCCGCCTTTCCAGATATGAATTTACAGGTCCCAACGCGCGAACGCCCGCTCATCCTGATTGTCGATGACGAAGAGGATATCGTTGACCTGTTGCAGTATAACCTGCAGCAGGAAAACTTTGATACGCTCTCGGCCGCCGATGGCGCGGAGGCGGTTGATCTGGCCGTCAGGGAGCTCCCGGATATCATTATTCTCGACATCATGATGCCGCGCATGGATGGGCTGGAGGCGTGCTCCCGCATGCGCGAGCACGCGACGCTGCGCACGGTGCCCATCCTCATGCTCACCGCCCGGAGCGAAGAGGCCGACCAGGTCGTGGGGCTCGATACGGGCGCCGATATCTATCTCACGAAGCCGATATCGCTTCCTGTGCTCATGAGCCAGGTCAAGGCGCTGCTGCGGGGTTCGTCGCGCTATGACACGCCCGCCGACCTGATCCGGATTCTGGATCTTGAGATTGACCGGGACCGGTATGTGGTTCGCCGCGCCGGGTCGGAGAACGCAGTCCGCCTGGCGCGCAAGGAGTTCGACCTCCTGTACTTTTTTGCCTCCAGGCCGGGGAAAGTGTTTTCCCGGCAGGACCTCCTGGATCGGGTCTGGGGTCGCGATGTGTACGTGGTAGACCGCACGGTCGATGTCCATGTGCGCAAAATCCGGGAAAAGATCGGCGACCATTATATTGAGACGATCAAAGGAGTGGGCTACCGCTTCATCGATACGTTTCAATAGCGGGCCGCGCACATGAAGAACAGACTGGCAACGAAGGTGGCGGCAGCCGTCTTCCTGTTTACCGGCGTGGCCACCGCCGCCGGCCTGGCCGTCATGGGATCGTTTTCCATCTGGCTCGTTCTTTCGGTCGCCATTGTTTCCGCGGCCGCGGCCCATGTAGCCACAGGGTACCTCGTCGTCCGACGTCTGGAACTGGCGCGCGAAACGCTCCGGCAGATTCGGCGCCACAGGTTCGATAATCTGGATGCGGCCAATCTCCGGCGGGGCGACGAGCTCAACGACCTCATCCGCCAGGTCTACCGCACGGGACAGGTCCTTGAAAGCGAGTTCGAAGAGCTGAACTCGATGGAGAACTACCGGCGGGAGTTCGTCGGGAATGTCAGCCACGAGCTGAAGACGCCCATTTTTGCCATCCGGGGGTTTGCTGAGACGCTCATGAACGGCGCGCTGGAAGACGCTGCGGTAAGCCGTTCGTTCGTCGATAAAATTGTGCGCAACGCCGACCGCCTGGCGAACCTGGCGAAGGATCTGTCCGAAATTTCCAAACTGGAAACGGGCGAGCAGCGCATTGCCGCCGAGCCGTTCGACCTGAGACGGCTCACGGCCGATGTCGTGGAATCGCTCGAATCCATTGCCGCCGCCAAATCCATTACGCTGTCGCGCCGCGTGCCGGATGCCATACGCCCGGTCATGGGCGATGCGCCCCGGATCCGGCAGGTGCTCGTGAACCTCGTTGACAATGCCATCAAGTACACGAACGACGGAGGACAAATCACGGTGACAGCCGCGCCCGGAGAGGAGGGTACGATTGCCATTTTCGTCGAAGATGACGGCATTGGGATTGCTCCAGAAGACCTCCCGCGACTCACCGAGCGCTTTTTCCGCGTGGACAAGTCCCGCTCGCGCACGGCCGGCGGCACAGGGCTCGGACTCTCGATTGTGAAACACATCCTGGCGGCCCATGACGAGGTCCTGCGTGTCGAGAGCCGCGTCGGACAGGGGTCCCGGTTCGGGTTCAACCTGCCTGTAGCCACGACGGCCGAGGTGGATGCAGCGTAACGTGGGAGGCGCATGGGCTACCTACCTGTGTCATGGAACCCGTACCCATCGTATCGACCCTGCACGCCCTCCAGTCGGCACACGGCCGCTGGATGGGCGTCCTTGCCGAGACCCTGCAGGCGTTCGACCTGACGACGTCACAGTGGGGCGTGCTCCGCGTGTTGCACGCGGCGCATCCGGAGCCGCTGACGTGCACGGATGTCGGGTGCCGCCTGCTCGAGCGCATGCCCGACACCACGCGGCTGCTGGTTCGCCTCGAACGGCGCCGACTCGTTGACCGCGTGCAGTGTACCGAGGACCGCCGTATCCGGCGTGTTTCGCTCACCAACGAGGGACTGTTGCTGGCCGAAACGGTCGCATCGCACGTAATGGAAGCTGAAAAACAATTGCTCTCGGCGCTCAGTCTGACCGAGCGCGAGGACCTGGGTGAGTTGCTGGACCGGCTTGAGCATGCATGATATCGAAGAAGTGCAGGTGATATAGTAGCGGGAGGTGTAACTTTGGGCGCTCTCGTCACCTCCTGTCGACCATGTCCCTGCGCACACCCCATGCATTGACGCGCCCTCAGAAGCTGTACGTGGTCTGTACGGCCATTTTCATTACGGCACTCGTCGTTGCCGAGGCCACGGCCTCCAAGTTTTTCACGGCCTTCGAGCTACCCTTCACCGTGCACATCCTGGGCATGGCGTTTGACGAAGTGGTGATGACGGCTGGCGTGCTCGCTTTTCCCATCACGTTCATTGTCACGGACCTGGTCAACGAGTATTTCGGCAAGCCTGGCATCCGCTTTGTGACGTGGCTCGGGATGGTCATGATCATCTTCGAGTTCGGGCTCCTTCAGCTCGCCATGGGTGTGCCCACTTCGCCGATTTCGCCCGTCCCGGAGGAAGCCTTCGACACGGTCTTTGGCGCGACAGGGCGAATCATTGTCGGAAGCCTGACCGCGTATGGCCTTGGACAGTTGGCCGATATCGCCATTTTCCACCGACTCCGGGGGCTCACGAAGGGGAAACACCTGTGGCTGCGCGCTACAGGATCGACCGTCGGGAGCCAGTTCATCGATACGTTCGTCGTCCTGACGGTAGCGTTCGCCGGTCAGTTGGCGCTTGCCGAGATCCTGGCCATCACGCTCTTCAACTACGGGTACAAGTTCATCATTGCGGTCGGGATCACGCCCATCATTTACCTGGCGCACTGGATCATGGACCGCTACCTCGGCGAGGAACAGGCCGAGCGCATGCTGGCAGCGGCTGAAAGTTGAATTACCAGCGTGCGATGTTTTCAATACGCTTCCAGGGTATCCATTTTTCCCTTACCCGGTGGCGCATAGTTTGTTACTTTGGGACCTCAATCCAACCCTGGCCACTCTACGCCCATGCGTTCCACCCTTTCAGCGCGCCCCGACTCAGCCGCGCGCCGTACCTCCACCGTGCGCCCCAGTCCGCCTCGGCGAGCTCTTTCCCAGCTGCTTCCTGTCGCGATGGCGGCATTGGTCCTGGCAGGAGTCATGCCCGCCAGCGCCCAGGTCGTCACGCAGCCCTTTACGTTCAATCTGGTTGCGCATGACCTGCCGCACGTTCGCCACGGCGATGCCACGTGGGGTGATTTCGATGCGGACGGCGACCTGGACGTCTTTCTGACAGGAATAGCCACGGATGGCGGCACAAGTGGTCTGTACGTCAACGACGGCGGCGCTGAAAACTCCGTGTCCTTTTCGGCGCATTCGCAGGCATTCCCGGCGCTCTACTTTTCCACCGCTTCCTGGGCCGACGTGGACGGCGATGGCGATCTGGACCTGCTGCTCGCCGGGAGTCGGACGGCGGACCGCCCCTATGAGGCCGCTTCGTACCTGTTCATCAACACGGACGGCTCCTTCATGGCGGCTACGGACCACGGTATTCCGGCCGCCTACTCTGCAGCGGTCGACTGGGGGGACGTCAACAACGATGGCCGCCTCGATGCCATCATGACAGGCTTCGAGTCCGAAGATACCCCCCGCACGACCGTGCTCATTGGCGATGGCAACGGCGCGTTCACAACGCAAGCGAGCGCGCTTCCAGACGTTTCGCTCGGCGCAGTCCGCCTGGGCGATGTAAACGGGGATGGGCGGCTCGATGTACTGCTTTCGGGCGTCTCCGGCCAGTCCGGTTTCGTGACGGACATCCTCCTGGGAACGGAAGATGGCAATTTTGCGCGGCAGGCGACGGCCCTTCCCCGGGTCGGCTTCTCAAGCCTGGAGCTCGGAGATCTCGACGGCGACGGTGATCTGGACCTGCTTGTCTCTGGCGGCCAGCTCAGTCGCGACCTGCTGACAGGCCGCACCGGGCTGTTCGACAACGAGGCCGGGACGTTCCGTCCTGTCGACGGCGCTTTTGCCGGATCCATTGCCGGAGCCGCCACGCTCGGGGATTACGATGGTGACGGAGATCTTGACCTGCTTGTCGTGGGCGCCGAAACCGCGCTGGGCAGGCGTACGGCCACGGTCTATGTCAACCTCCCGGACGGTACCTACCGGGAGGCCGTGCTACTGCATGGGAGCCTGTTCTCAAGTGCTGAATGGGCTGACGTGGACGGTGACGGCGATTTGGATCTGCTCACGACGGGCTTTACCAGCGCTGGCTTATCTGCGACCAACCTGTACCTGAACCAGCAACAGGTCATCCCGGACGTACCTGCAGCACCATCGACGAGCGCCGCCCAGGTTGACCGGAATGACGTTCATTTGTCCTGGAATCCCGCTGCAGCGAATGTAACCTACAACCTGCGAGTGGGTACGGCGCCGGGCCTCGGCGACATTGTGGCCGCCGAATCCGACGCCACGTCCGGGCGGCGCCTGGTACCAAGACCCGGAAATGTCCGGTCACTGTCGACATGGACGCTCCAGGACGTGGATGAAGGCACGTATTACTGGTCCGTGCAGGCCGTCTCGCATGCCTTCCATGCCTCGGCGTTCTCTGGCGAAGGCACGTTCACAGTGACGTCTGCGCTTGTCACGGACACCGATACCGATGTCGCGCTGCCCACAGAATTTGCGGTCCGCTCCGTCTATCCAAATCCGCTGTCGCGCCACGGGCGCCTCGTCATCGACCTCCCCGCACCCGATCAGCTCAACCTCACGCTCTACGACGCGCGCGGCGCGCGTGTGGCCCGCTCCGCCCTCGGTCCGCTCGGCGCCGGTACACAGCAGATTGCCCTCGACCCGGCAACGCTCGCCGGACGTGCGCTCTCTCCGGGACTTTACTTTTTCGAAATAGAGGGCCACTCGGAGCGCCGCACCGGCTCGTTTACCTACCTGCCCACCAGGTAAAAAACCTGCAGACCCATCACCATGAATCCACGTTCAACGGCTGGCACACTTGTAGCCGCCCTGGTGCTCACTGTAGCAGCCTCCTGCATGGCGCCCGAAGCGTCAGCCCGACAGCAGAACTTCCTCTCGTTCCTGGGCGTGCCCACGCTCGATCACGCGGCCTTTGACGGCGGAGACGTAAATGGCGATGGCGCACCAGACCTGTTCCTGACGGGCATGCGCCCGGACGGCGAACCCTTCACGGGCCTCTACCTCTTCGTCGAGCGCCGCGTGACGCCCCGCCCGAACACGGGTCCGAAAATCGAAGCGGTCTACGAACGACAGGCTTTCACGTCGCGACAACTCATGCGGGGAACGGTTGACTGGGCTGACTTCGACGGCGATGGCCAGGAGGACGTCGTTGCAACCGGCACGTCTGTCGTCGAGGTCACGACCGATCAGACCGAACTCAGGCCCTTCAGCGACGTCTACCTGAGCCGAAGCGGTAGTCTACAGATTGAGCGCAATACGGGACTCCCGGGAATTTTTGACAGTCATGTCGAAGTACGGGATTTCGATGGTGACGGTGCTCCCGACGTCCTGCTCTCCGGCAATACGGGTGACGGCCATGCGTCCGGTCTTTACTGGAACACGGGCGCCGGCACGTCCTTCGCGCTCGCCGACGTGGACTTCGGTTCCATGGTCGTTAATGACATGGCAGCGGCCGACATCACCGGCAACGGTCTTCCGGATATCCTGGTGACGGGCGCCGACATCGAGACAGGCGCCCCGCTGTCACGCTACTTTCGGAACGACGGCGGACGGATCTTCAGCGAGGCACCCTCGCCACTCAATGCCCTCTATTTCGCGTCAGTCGATGCGCACGACCTGACGGGCGATGGCGCTGCTGAGCTTATTGTTACGGGTGGTCGGCCAGGGCCACTTCTCTTCTCAGGTACCCTTCAGGTTCTCCAGAACGACGGCTCGGGGACGTTTTCCGATGGAAGTGCCCTGCTTCGGGATTTCGGCGCACCCCGACCCGCCGTTTTTCGCGGCAGCAGTGCGTTTGGTGACCTCACGGGCGACGGTACGACCGACCTCGTCATACATGGTCTCAACGGCCTCCTCGCTGATGACCAGAATGAAATAGCCGTCTACGCCGGGACGGGCGGCGCGGCGCTCGTCCGCGTTTCCGACCTGAGCGGCATTCTCCGTGGCCGCATCCGCATCATCGATTACGACGGCAATGGACGCGCCGACGTCATCCTGATGGGAGAGCGCACGGGCGAACTGATTGCCCAGGTCCTGGAGTTCTGACCCTCGACACGCCCATTCGCCCAGTGGAGGCTTCTATACGAACGTCAGCCAGCCGTGCGGATCCTGTCCGCGGTGCAGAATATCGAAGAGCGCCGTCTGCAATTTCTCTGTGATCGGTCCACGCTTTCCGGATCCGATGACGTGCTTGTCGATGCTGCGAATGGGCGTGACCTCTGCCGCTGTGCCCGTAAAGAAGACTTCGTCTGCAATGTAGAGGGCCTCGCGCGGAATAAGACTTTCCTTGACCGTGAGCCCCATATCTTCCGCCAGGCGGATAATGCTGTGCCGCGTAATACCCGGCAGAATGGACAGCGCCACAGGCGCCGTGTGAAGGACCCCATCTTTGACCAGGAACAGGTTCTCGCCCGAGCCCTCGCCCACGTGCCCGTTCACCGTGAGCATGATGCCCTCCGAATAGCCGTTGAGCACCGCATCCATCTTCACAAGCCCCGCGTTCAGGTAGTTGCCACCCGCCTTCGCCATGGACGGAAACGTGTTGGGCGCCATGCGATTCCAGGATGACACGTGTACATCAACGCCATGCTCCAGCGCCTCTGGGCCGAGGTATGCTCCCCACTCCCAGACGGCAATCACGACGCGGACCGGGTTGTTAAGCGGATTGACGCCCATCGGTCCGACCCCACGGAATGCAATGGGCCGCAGATAACAGGCCTCAAGCCCGCTTCGACGAACAGTCTCGACCGCGGCCTCTTCCAGCTCCTCCCGGCTGTAACCAAGGTCCATCCGATAAATCCGTCCTGAATCGAGCAGCCGCTGCATGTGCTCCGGGTTCCGGAAAATGGCCGATCCCTTCTCGGTCTTGTAGCAACGGGTGCCCTCAAAAACAGACGTACCGTAATGCAGGGCGTGTGTCAGAACGTGGAATGTGGCGTCTTCGTGGCGAACAAATGAGCCGTCCACCCAGATATCGGGCTTTTTCATGAGCGCATGGAGATTGGTTGGTACAATAATGTAACGCCGTAAAGTACGAAGGGAACCGTCACGATGCCCCGTTCGGATCAGGGCTTGTTGGCTCCTCCCCGAAGCCGCATGGCGTACGCCCCGATGGTCCCGAGAATCCAGACGCCAGCGCCGACGGAGCCGCGAATGGTGCCCGTCACTTTCGATGTGCCAATCCGCTTCCGGTAGGACACGGGCACCTCTTCCATGCGCAGCCCCATGAGCGCCGCCTTGATCTGCATTTCGATGGTCCACCCGTAGGTCGTGTCGGTCATATCCATACGGACGAGGTCCTCATACCGGATGGCACGAAACGGTCCAAGGTCCGTATACCGAACGCCCCATATGAGACGCATGAGCGAGCAGGCCAGCCAGTTGCCGAAGCGGGCCTGCGGCAACAGTGCGCCGGGCTCGGAATGGCCGCGAATTCTGGATCCGACCACGAAATCGGCCCCGCCGCGCGTTATTGGCTCGGTCAGCAGCGGAAGCTCTTCCGGGTGGTCGCTGAAATCCCCATCCAGAAAAACAACAATATCTGGTGGATCGTCTGCGATGGCGGCCATCGCGGCCAGACAGGCATGGCCGTAACCGCGACGGGGCTCGTGAACAACCTGTGCGCCATGGCTGCGGGCGCATTCGGCGGTCCGATCGGTCGATCCATTGTCTGCTACAACAACGCGCCGGGTGCCGCGTGGCAGCGCGGCCAGCACATGGCCAATGGACGCCTCTTCATTCAGCGCCGGAATCAGGACATCTGTTATCGCGTCCCGGGCACCGAATACCCCATGCGCTCCGTCGTCTCCGGTGAGAGTACCCATTCGACCGTAAACTGATTGACCGATCCAAAAAATCCAAAGCCTCCCGACACGTTCGAAAACGTCCCGGGCTGCACGAGTACTTCCTCATCAAAAACGCCATCGGGTGGACGCCACTGCTCATCCGACATGGTGAGTCGCATACCCACGCCAAAGAGCTGTGGGCTGGCGTCGCTCGACGCCCCGAGCAGCTCATTCACCTTCTCGCGATCCGCGGTGAGGGAGACCACGATCTGCCACTCCTCGTTGCCGAGTGGCTGCCCGAGACGCGTGCCCTCGTCGGGGTAGATAACGACAGCATCGCGAAACGGCTCCCGGGGCGAGGTGCCTGCAACGCGGTACCAGAGCTCAACGCGAAACGGCCGCGCATCGATCTCCGACCAGGTCACGCGCTGAAACGCAATCTCGGGCCCCGAGAAAACCGGCTCCTCCACGTTCACGTTCGACCGGATGGGGATGGTCGTGTGCGCTTCAGCGCGCACGCCATCGGAGCGCTCAACAGCCAGATCGTAGGTCCATCCGGGGACGGGACGGAAGTCGCCAAGAAATACGTGCCCAATACTGCCGTCGCTGAATGTGATCACAGAGTCGCGCCACTCGAACGTGCGGCCCGTCTCCCGCTCCGTCGCAAATACGCGGGCGTCGATGTCGGCGGCACCCGTATCGGCGAATTCCTTGCGCAGCGGGACAACCCGCAGGTATTGGGTGTCGGTCGCTGTATCCAGAAATCCAAACACGCTGTAGAAGCGGTCTTCGTCAATGAAGGGGTTGACCTCATCCTCGCAGCCGGTGGCAAACAGCGCGGCGGCAATCAAAAAGGCTCCAATCAGTCTGCTCATTTCACTTCCAATTTCAGTCCGAAGGTCGGGATCACGGGTAGCTGGTCCACGCGGCGCAACGTGAATAGATCGAGGAAGAACAGGTTGCGTCGATCATAGGCGTTGATGAGGCCAGCCTGGAGTGTCAGGAACGACGTTGGCCCAATACGGACCTCGCGGTCAAGCGATACGTCTATACGGTGGTAGGTGGGCAGGCGCCCGGTATAGGGCCGGTTGAACAGGACGCGCTCGTCGCCCGGTTCCTCGAGCACGTTGACGAGCGAGTCGAGCAGAATGAAACGATCGAACCCGAGCGATTCATTGAACGGAAGCCCCGAGCCGAACTGCCAGCGCACATTGAGATGGAAGTCCTTGACCGTGAGCGCGCCCATGGCGTTGAGCTGGTGGGTCCGATCATGCGGCGGGGAGTAGTCAATAGCGTCCTCTCCAGTGAGAATTTGAAGGCCGCGGGACGTCGATTCGTATTCGACCTCCGACCACGCATAGGACACGGAGCCCTGGAAAACGCGGCCATTGCCCACCTCCGCACGCAGGTCAAAGCCCTGGGCCGTACCGTCCGCTTCCTCGAGGTTCGTTGTGAATCGCGGAAAGGCCGTCCACTCGGGAACGAGCAGGTCGGTCAGGTTCTTGTAGAACCCTTCGGCCGAAAAGGCGAGGCCATCCACGGGCGCTATCCGGTATCCCAGAATGGCGTGCTGCGCTGTCGGTACCACGCCCTTGGGGGCTGCCGTCCAGGCTGTGAAGATGTCACCGGCATCTCGCCGATCGTTGAGACCCGTCACCTGCTGGTGGTATACGCCGCCGGCCAACGAGAACCGATGCATGCCGGTATTCCACACAATGCGCAGCCTTGGCTCCACGAAGCTTTCGCCAAGGCTCGGGAAGGACTGCAGACGGAGGCCAGGCTGAACCCGGAGTCCGCTGCCGAATGAAAACTCCGGCTCGATATACGCTCCCACTTCGGTCAGGCTCTCCGAACTCTTGTCCACATTCTGGAAGAGTCCACCCAGATCGGCCTCCAGCGTAGAGCTTGTCAGAAAGAGCCCCCAGTTGACATCGGTCGTGCCCACGAAGTAGGTGATATCGGCGGCGAACGACGTCATTTCGACACTCGTTGTCCGGTCCGGTTTGCCCACCGAGCCGAATTCATTGTCGAACTTTGAAAACGAACCTGTGATTTCGGCAAACAGCGGGAGCGAGGAGGGCAGGAAGAAGAGCCGCCCGCCGACAGCCGTGTTCGAATAGTTGACCTCGTCCTGCGTAATGCCGTCGCTGTCCTCGTTGAGCGGGTTGACGCCGAGCCGGCCCGTATCGTCGGTCGAAATACCCGTAATTGAGAGCTGAGCGCTCGGTCCAAGCGTGGCGTGGATTTTACCGAAGAGGTCTCCAAAAGAGAAGGGCAGGGGTTCATTGATGATCTGCTCAGCGCCCTGTTCAATGACGGACTCCCGGATGGATGCGAGGAATGACACTTTTCCCGGTACCAGCGGCCCCTCGAGACGGAGCGTACTCACGAATGGCGCGACAGACGCCGCGCCCACGAACCGCCGCTTGTTGCCGGTTCGCGTGGTGATATCCATGACCGAGGAGAGCCGTCCGCCAAACTCGCTGCCATAGCCACCGGCGTAGACATCGGCCGTGTTGATGATGTCTGACGGAAACGCCGAGAAAAACCCGACCACGTGGAAGGGCTGGAACAGGATCATCCCGTCAAGCAGCACCAGGTTCTGCGTGGGTTCGCCACCTCGGATGAAGAGCTGCCCCCCCCGGTCTCCCTGGGAGACGATGCCGGGCAATGCCGTCAGGTAGTTCACCAGGTCCGCTGAGATGTCGGGCGAGGGAACGAGGGCAATGTCAGCCGGGCGCACGGTCTGCAGGCCGGCGGTCACATTGGCCGCCCCGGCAGTTTCGCGTTCGACTTCCACCACCACTTCGTCCAGCTCCGTATTGGCAACGGCCAGGTCAACGTTCCGCGTAACGATCACGTCGGCTTCGAGCGTCACGGTGTCCTCAATAGTCTCATATCCAATGAAGGTCACCCGGAACGTGTATGTACCCACAGGTACGCGCGACACGGCGTAGAACCCATCTGTATTCGTGGCGCTTCCGAAAAGGGCGCCGTCCGCCGCAACGAGCGTCACGTTGACGCCCGGGATGGGCTGGCCATCGGCCGCATCGTTCACGAACCCCCTGATGGTCGTCGTCTGTGCCTGGGCATGGGCTGTGGTGAACAGGAACAGTCCGACAAGGACCCAGGCGTGGGAAATACGAAATATGGGCATCGGGCAAAAAAAGGGTGTTTGAACCGGCGGCTGACCACAAGGGGCGCCGAATGGTACGAATCAGAAGAGTGTTCTGAAAGCCGGATTCAGGGTAAAAATTTGTACCCACCTGTCTCAAACGGTTGGCGCGGAGGGTCCCAGGGCAGGATATAGCGGGCCACGGAAGCAAAAAAACCTTCGCCATTGCGGATATCGACGGCCTCCGGATCGCTCCACTCCCGGCTTGCCAGATCCGCGATCACAGCCGTGCCGACGAGTGTAAGCGAATCGGCATCGACCCGAAGTCCAGATTCGCGCAGCATGATCCTGTGATCATTGCGAACAAAAACAAGGAATTCCCAGCCGTTGGAGACAGCGTCTCCGGCCTGGCCGTATCGGATGTCGAACTCGCGTTCAGGCCCTGTGCCTCCGGAAGCTCCCGGTAGAAGGACGGTGTAGCGCAGACCCAGCTCAACCGGCGTGTCGGCCACGCCCAACAGTCGGAGTGGCACCTGGGTGCCCGCGCCCACACCCACCGTGCTCCCTACCTGAACGGAGGGTGCGCTCGGAAACGTTGTTCGGGCGATGAGCGGATTTTCCGTCGCAGCACGTCCAACTTCGAGCCTGTACGTCCCAGGGAAAGGCCGGAACCGGGCTTCATAGACCAGTCCCTGGATGTCATCCGGCTGATCGGCGGCCACCTCCCATGTCTGTCGCGAACCGCTTTCCTCGTGAATGGATATGACGCGGACCCCCTCCAGGTCCACCTCGTCGGCATTTACCGTCCGGCGCAGCTGTTCGACCCGCACGCGCTGCACATCCTCCAGCATGGTCAGAAAGCCGGTAACGGCAAACCGCTCGTCGGATGCCTCCGTGAACGGGTCGATGTTCGTGGAGCAGCCGCCAGGAACCAGCACGACGACGAGCGCGAAGAGTGCTACCAGACCGGAGCCACGCACGCCTCGAGGAGCACACGGTATGTTGTCAGCGCAGGTCAATTCGGACACCGAATGTGGGAATAAGGGGCAACTGGTCAATCCGGCTGCCGCTGAATATGCTGTACTCAAACAGGTTTTCGCGGTCGTATACGTTGATCAGCCCCCCCTGGAGCGTGATATCTGCGGCCGCCCGGCGCAGCACGCGCTCGGCTGTCAGGTCGAGTCTGTGGTAGGTGGGCTGCCTGCTGGTGAAGAGGTCGCCCTGCGAAATGAAGGTGCGTCCCTCTTCGTCCAGGTGCGTGGAGGACTGAGGATTGGACACCGGAACGCTCGTGAAAAACCCATTGAGCGGCGTGAAGGGCAGGCCTGTTCCGAATTGCCAGCGCGCCGAAAGTGCCCACCCATCCGTTTCGTAGCGCCCTGTGGCGTTGATCTGGTGGCGCCTGTCATGTGGCGGATTGAACGTGGCCGCACCAACGCGGATGGTTTCCGTCAGCCCTGTCGGGAAAAAGTTGCGCGAAAACTGCGCATCGCGCCGGTACTCTACGCGCGCGAGGCTGTAGCCTACATCCACGCCGTACCGGGACGTCCGTATGGATACCCCGACATCGACGCCTTCCGCCGTTCCCTCGACCCTCGATGCCGCCGGGAGGCTGTTCAGTTCACTGGTCGTCACCGGCCAGGCGATATTGCTCAGCCATTTACGGTAGGTCTCCACCGAAAACTCCAACCAGGACGCCGCCACGCCCTGCCATCCCAGTATGAGATGCGTCGCGCCGGGTACCCGGTCCGAATCGGGCGAGGGAGTCCAGGTCGTAAACACGTCGGAGATATCCTGCTCCCGGGTGAGACCGACGAGTTGCTGTTTGTACATGCCCCAGGCTGCACTGAGGCGATGCCGCGCTCCTACGCCACCTACCTGCCAGGACGCTCTCAGCCGAGGCGAGAGCGACGTCCCCTGGCCGCGCGAGAAAGCCTCCATACGCACGCCCGGCTCAATGCGAACGGCGTCCGAGAGCGCAATACGCGTCTGGAAAAACATCCCACCGCTCGACATGCCCCCGTTGTTTGCCCGGTTGTTGCGTCCGGTATCGAAACTGAACGAGTTGGCCGTTCCGAACATGCCGAAACGGATTTCAGAAAGCCCGAGCAGGTACACGAAATCGAATTTCATGGACAGGTCATCGATGTCCGAAGTGCGCAGATCCTCCGGTGTTGCCCGGAATCGACTCCGGAGTCGGGAGTAGTAGAACATGATCTCCGTCATCACGGCCGACTCCGGCGGGATGTACCTGTACCGGGCTCCATAGGCATCATTCTTCCACGTCGACCGGCGGGAGAGTTCACTGTCGGAACTGTCCAGGTTGCCCTCATCGAACGTCTGGAGCATGGTCACGCTTACCGATGAGGTGCTGTTCAGATGACCGTGGAATTTGGCAAAGCGGTCACCGAAACGGAACGGCAGGTCCTCGCCGAGCAGGTCTTCCGATACGATGTCGATCACCGATTCGCGGAGCGACACGACGAGCGATGCCCGTTCCCGTGCCATGGGTATTTCAAGGCGCACGCCGCTCAGGAAGGGGGCAATGGACGCCGATGCCTGGTACTCGCTGGTATCGCCATTTCGTGTTGTGATATCAACGACGGAAGAAATACGACCGCCGAACTGCGCCGGAAACCCACCTGCGTATACATCGGCCCAGGCAATATTGTCGGCTGGAAAGGCACTGAAGAACCCCACGATGTGGAACGGTTGGAAAACAGGCATACCGTCGAGCAGTATCAGGTTCTGCGTGGGCGTCCCGCCCCGGATGAACAGCCCCCCACCACGATCTCCCGTCGTTACGACGCCGGGGCGCGTCTGAAGGTATCCGGCCAGGTCGAACGTCACGTCCGGTGTAGGGACGCGCCGCAGGTCCTGGGCATCGACCCGCGTGAGCCCCGCAGAGAAATTTTCCTCGTTCCGGGCGGCCATCTCGATTACTACTTCGTCCAGGAAGGCCGCCACGGCGCGAAGCCGAATGTCGTGCGTCGTGTTCTCGGTGGTGACCGTCAGTGTGCGCTTATGCGCAGCATATCCGATAAAGGTGGCGCGAACGATGTAGCGTCCCGGCGCCGCGACGCGCAGCGCGTACCGACCGTCCTCTCCTGTGGAAGCCGCGGCCGCTGCCTGGCCCAGGCTGTCGGTCAGGATCACGTTGGCACCGGGAAGTGTACCCCCGGAATCGGCGTCACGAACCACCCCCCGGACGGTATAGGCCGGTGTTGGATCGGGCACCTCCTGCGCGCGGACGGTATGTGAAGCGCCAGAAAGCGCTGGTGAAATCATGGACAGGAACCACCCGGCCACCAGCAGGCAAAGGAACACCCGGCGCCTTCTCGGCGTGTGGATCCATTTACTGCCTGTGTATCTGATCATGCCTGGAAAAACCCGGTACTGGTTACTGGCCCTTCTGGGCCTGTTTCTACTCTTTGTCCTCATGGACTCCCTGAGCGCCTTCAATTCCGACCCCTGGATGGAGGTGCCACACGGGAACCACTCCCATTACGTACCCAAGGACTGCGAGCCACCGCTCCCTGTGTCCGATGCGCCGACCCAGCGGCCCGAGCCGGGACAGACAGTGGATTGCATGGGCAACATTGTACCGATTCCAGGGGATCGGTGAAATATAGGTGACGCTCACGGAAGACGACTAATAAAGATTGAATGGTCGTATCCGGGAGCCGAACCGTACGGCGTACGTCCCAGACGGCAGGTGGGACAGGTCGAGCCGCGTCGTGCCGGACGGCAGCCGCTGCCTGAGGACCACGCGCCCGAGCATCGAGATAATCTGCACCTCGCCGGGCGCATTGACCCGCACGGAAATGACATCCCTCGCCGGATTGGGAAACACCTCAAGCATGGGCTCCTGCGCAGCGGGTTCGGTGGTGGTAAATGTCGCGGCGGCCGCATCGACCCAGAGGGCTCGGCGTTCGGGATCGAGCGCGAGCGAGACCGGCTCGGCGGGGAGTGAAATATGGAACGTCTCCGTCTCGCGCGTGAGGGTGAGGAGCGTGTCGACGAAGGCCGCAGATCCGGCTGGCCCGTCCGCGAGCGCAATTCGGACCGGCAATGGCATGAAAAAGGCCGGTATGTTCGATGCATCGAGCGGCTGCACCTGCCGGACGGTGAGGTCGACGGCCCAGGCCCCGGCGCCCGATACCACCTGCCAGTCATGGTCGATCTCGGGATGTCCCCATCCGGTATGAATCCATGCGTCGAAAAACGGCGCAAGATCCAGGCCGGACTCGGTCTCGAGCGCGCGCTGGAAGTCGTCCGGGGTTGCCGGGCGACTGGCCTCATCCATGTACGCGTTCAGCGCGCGCCGATAGGCCGCGTCGCCAAGGAGCGTGCGCAGCATGCGCAGCACCATGAACCCCTTGCCGTAGACCCGGGGGAAAGCAAACATGCTGGCAACATGCGTGGTGTCCTGCAGCGTGAGCGTCCCTTCGGCCCGCAGGGCGCGGTCCCGGTAGAGCGGAAGCAGGAACTCGTATTCACTCCGGAAGGCCGGCTGCCGGGCCTCGAGATACAGGATTTCGGCCTGCGTGGCAAAACCCTCATTCAGCCAGAGATCGCGCCAACTGCCGAGCGTGCGGGCATTTCCGAACCACTGGTGCGCCAGTTCGTGGACCACCAGATTGAGACCGATGTTGCCCATCGAGCTCATGGTCTGATGCTCCATGCCTCCGCCAAACGTGACGTGCGCATGGCCGTATTTCTCGTCCGGATAGGGATAGGCGCCATACCACCACTCCAGCTCCGGAAACACGTCCAGGACGCGCTTCCAGCCCGAGAACGCGTCGATTCCTTCGAATGCGTCAGATCCGGCGTAGGCATAGTGCACGACTGGCAGTGACAGGGACCCCAGTTCGGCGGCCAGGGAATCCGGACGTTCGTAGCGCTGCTCATACACGTCGTACGTTCCCGCTGCGACTGAAATCAAATACGGTGCAATGGGGTAGCCATGCGTCCACTCCCAGGTCGCCGTTCCGTCGCCGTGCTCTTCGTGCGAGGTCAACAGACCGTTCGACCCGACGCGTGTTGGCACCGGCAGTCGCACGCGGACCCGCGCGGAATCGGCGCGATCGGCCGGGTGGTCGTCGGCTGGCCACCACGAGCGTGCCCCGTACGGTTCGCTGAGTGTCCAGTACCATGGCTCGCCCAGGCGCGTGCCCGATGCCCACGACTCGAAACCGGTTGGAACAGGCGTTCCAGTCCACGAGACGGCTATCTGGACCTCTTCCTGCGGCGCCACAGCCAACCGTATCCAGAGGACATCCGATTCGTGACGAAATTCGAGCGGTGCGCCACCGGTGGCTTTGTCGACGCTCGAGACGACCATATTCGATGCCAGGTCAAGACGGATGGAATCGAGCGCCATGGCGGCCCGGCCGTGGATGACGACGCGGCCCCGGATTTCCTGCTGCTGAGCAGCGCGGGCACGATCCACATCCAGGTCCAGATCATACCACGTGACGTCAAACAGGTCGGCCAGGCCGCTACTCGCCACCGGGGCGCGGGCGGTGTGAGGCGGCGCGACGAGCGACTGCCTCGTGTGCAACGGCGTAGCAAGCGACTGCGCGGCGAGCGGAAGAGGGGATAGTGGAAGAGGGGATAGTGGAAAAAAGGTCGCGAATGCCAGAACCAGGCCCATCTGCAGCACGGGCGGCAACATGCCGTCGCCTGTAGCGTCACATCCGATTCTGACGACCCGGTTCATGCGTATCTTGGTTCGTTGCAACCACTGTGGGAAATGCCCCCGCTCCCACGCTGTTCCACCAACAGGCCATCGGCCTGCGCACCGTCCGCTCACCTACAGCTGCCCGCATGCCCAAACTGCCCAAGGAGAAGCTCAAGAAGGACCTCCGCCTGTTCGACGTCTATGCCATCTGCACGGGTGCCATGTTCAGCTCGGGGTTTTTCCTGTTGCCCGGGATTGCCACCGCCAGTGCAGGACCATCCACCGTGCTCGCATATCTGATTGCAGGCATATTGATTCTGCCAGCCATGCTGTCGAAGGCCGAACTGAGTACGGCCATGCCACGCGCAGGAGGCACGTACTATTTCCTGGATCGCAGCCTGGGCCCCATGGCGGGCACAATCGGAGGTATGGGCACGTGGCTCGCGCTGGTACTGAAAAGCTCCTTTGCGCTCGTCGGGATGGGAGCCTACCTGGTGTTTTTCGTGGACATACCCGTCAAACCATTGGCCGTGGCGCTTACGGTAATGTTCGCCGCACTGAATATCATGGGGGCGAAGGAGACCAGTGGACTGCAACGCATTCTGGTCATCATCATGGTCGGCGTGTTGTCCTTCTTCATTGTGCAGGGACTCGCGGAAGTTTTTTCGCTCGGAAATGAGACGCTTTCTCGTCAGTTCACGCCGTTTGCGCCCTTTGGAACGAGCGGCCTTCTGGCAACCGTCGGACTTGTGTTCGTGTCCTACGCCGGGCTTACAAAGGTCTCGAGCGTTGCCGAAGAGGTTCGTAACCCGGATCGCAATATTCCGCTCGGCATGATGCTCTCGCTCGCCACGGCCACGTTCATCTATGTCGTGGGCGTGTTTATCATGGTCGCTGTTCTGGATGCAAATGAACTCCGAAGTGATCTGACCCCCGTCGCTACCGCGGCGGAGAGCTTTTTCGACTGGCTGCCATCGCCCATCGGTCTGTTGATCATCGTGATTGCGGCCGTTGCGGCGTTCGCCTCCACCGGAAACGCGGGTATCATGTCGGCCTCGCGGTATCCGCTCGCCATGGCACGCGATAATCTGGTCACTCCGCGCCTGGCGACCATAGGTCGTTTTGGCACGCCGACGCGGGCCATTGTCATTACGTCAGCGTTGATGGTTTTTGTGATCGTTGCGCTGGACGTCCAGGGAATCGCCAAACTGGCCAGTGCATTCCAACTGCTCATATTCTCGCTCGTAAACGTGGCGGTGATCGTAATGCGCGAAAGCCATATACCATCGTACGTGCCTGGCTACCGGAGCCCGCTTTATCCGTGGGTGCAGATCGTGGGGGTCATAACACCGTTCATTCTCATCAGTCAGATGGGGTGGTTGGCCATCGTGGTCAGTCTCGGAATAGTCCTTCTTGGAATCGTCTGGTACCGCTATTACGTCCGGGACAACATCAAGGTCGAGCGCGAAGGCGCGATATACCACCTGTTCGCCCGGCTCGGACAGTACCGTTACGAGGGCCTTGACGGCGAACTGCGCTCCATTCTGAAGGAGAAAGGTATTACGGATGAATCGCCCTTCGAAAAGCTCGTCACCGACGCTATCGTACTCGACCTGGACGAACCCGTGGACTACGAGGACATCGTGGCGCGCGCCTCCGACCTCCTGGCTCCCCACGTGCCTTTGACGTCCAGGGAATTGGCTGCCAACTTCATGGAAGGGTATGCCTATGGGCTCACGCCGGTAAGCCAGGGCGCCGCTCTTCCTCATCAGCGCCTTGCAAGCATTGACGAGCCGCGCCTGCTCATGGTCCGCTCCCGACACGGCCTTGACCTGGCGAGCGATCAGAAGAAGGATCCGGTACACGCGATTTTCTTTCTTGTCAGCCCGGAAACCCCGCCCGGAAAGCACCTTCGAACGCTGGCCAACATCGCTGGCCGCATAGACGAGACGGATTTCCTGGAGCAGTGGAAGGCGGCCGGCGGCGATCAGGAACTGCGCGAAACGCTGCTGCGCCACGACCGCTACTTCACGCTCACGATCGACGGACGCGGCAAGACAGCCGAACTTGTTGGCCGCCCCCTGCGCGAGGCCGGATTCCCGACGGGCACGATCGTGGCGCTCATTCGCCGCGGCACGCAGAGCGCCGTCCCGGGTGCAAACACCGTGCTTGAGAAAGACGATCGGCTGACAGTGATCGGCGAGCCGGACGGCATTTCCATGCTTCAGGAGCGTTTCCAGGGCTGACGGCGGGGCAGGAGCTCGGTAAACACCGTCTCTCCCGTCTCGAGCATCTGTTCAACATAGGCATGGCAATAGCCACACCCCTGACCGAAGCTCGCGCACGACATGAGCTGCTCCAGCGACTCGCATTCATTCCTGCGCGCCGTGTCGGCCAGCGCCGAAAAAAATACGTTGTGACATACGCAGCGATCTATTCGCATGATGGGGCTTGTTTTCAGAAGAGGGCGACGGCCGACGGGGCGGGTCCAACCGTAAAGCGGGATGTGACCGCACCCGTACGCGTTACTTCATGCAGCTCGCCGGCCGCCGTGAAGTCAGGAAAGCCGCCCCCCGCGGCGCGCGCCAACCGCCCGACGAGCAGCACATCCCGGTCCGCGTCATAGGCTACGCCGCTCGTCCCGGTTACGCCATCGGCCGCATCGGGCACAATGCGGACCGAGAGCAGGCCGGACGCCAGGCCATTTACCGAAGCCGACTGGATGCTGCCATCTGTCAGCGTCACGAACACCTCATCGGACGCCGGTGCCGCCGCGAGCGTCGCCGTGCCATTCGCGCTCCCGGCCTGCTCCGGCAAATCCGCTTCGCCCAGAATGTCAAATGAGCGCCCATCAAGGAGCAGCAGACGACCGCCAGTCTGCTCAAGAACGGCCGAGAAGTCGTCATTGAAGACGGTCTTTCCCGTACACACGACGACAATCCTCTCGCCCGGCACACGCGCCAGATCCCGGGGTCCGTCGCACGGCACCTGGATGGACGTCACGGACTGGTCCGCCGCACGGATGTGACTCAGCGTCCGGCCTGCCCCGAGCACTCCGTTGTTGGCTACGAGCAGCCCCGAATCGACCGCAAGAATACCCTCCGGAACCTCTCCAACCGAGACGTCCCCCTGGACCGCACCCGTTTCAGGATCGACGATCTGAACACTTCCCGGCGCGCCAAATACGAAGCCCGTGACGTAGGCCAGCCCCTCAAAAAATGCCACGTCGCGCGGCGCCGTCAGTCCAGTCCACTGTCCCACGCGCTCCAGCGCGCCATTCTGCCGCTCGAACACGTCCACGCGGCCCTCTGAAAACGTGTTGATGAGGACATGGAGTCGCCCCTCATGTACCTCCAGCCCCTGCACGAACCCGCCCAGATCGGCGCCGGATGTGACGGTACCGGCTTCCCGATCGACAAGGCTGACCGATCCGTTCTGGTCCGAGAAGTTACCGCCGTTGCCGACCACGACATCGGGCCGAGCGCTGCCCGCATCCGAGTCGGAAAGGTCGCACGCCGCAACGGAGAGTACGAGAAAAAGAAAAAGTGCAAGTCTGAAGGGGAGCCTGGTATGTCTCATGGTGCGTTATTTCGGATGTGGATACCCACCTGTATGTGCCTGGGGGGCATGGGATACAGGCGCATGCTTTCGTATGCGGTATCTGTGATATTGTGGATGCGAAGCCAGAGCGACGTGCGCGAACCGAGGAGGTCTCCGCTAGCACGCAGATCGGCCTCCATCACGTGGTATCCGGCGAGCCAGCTCGATTCGTCGGACGTGATGAACCGGCGCCCTTCCCACAGCGACGTGAGGCCGCCCGACAGGGCGCCCATGGCCACGCGCACCTCGCCCATGGCGGTCGTGACCGGGGCGTAGCGGAGTTGGTGGCCAAAGCCTGGGGCGCGCGCGGCGGTGATTTGGTCTTAGGGCACCCGCGGCGC
>JAJCYQ010000072.1 GCA_029262835.1 Bacteroidota bacterium | reverse complement strand
ATTGGCCCGGTCCACACAGGAAAACGGACGGCTGCGGCGCCCGACTCGCTCAAGAACCGCAGCAAAACACGTTGGCCCGAGAAAAGCCGGTCATTTATTGCGATATTGGAGGCAGGAGAAATCGGAATCGCTCAGGTTAGGTATGAAGAACTTCGCGAAGTTAGTCCGCTACTTGGCTCGCGCAGTGGATTGAGCACTGCAGAAGAGCCAATGACGGAAATCTCGGCAAAAATCGCAGAGTTGGTAGCGCTCTGACAATGCCTTGCAGCCGATCCGCTTTCCGCTGCTTCTCTTCGGTCATTCGCTTCAAGCGGGCAGCTGCAGGCAGGCGTTATGCGGATTTTTTTCTCTCTTGATCCGTTGACAAAACAATTGTTCTTTGGAAGCAGTATTGCTTGCTGAGCCCAACGGCCCTGTCGGTTGGGGGTTCAATTCCCTCTGCGCTCGTTTTCCTCATGGTTCTCCTCGTTCTTGTTTCACTTAAAGCGTGTTCAATCTTGCTCAATCGTAAGATAGTGTTGGATCACGCGAACAATAAAACGGAGGTGATGCCTATGAAGAAAACACAAGCAAAAGCGATTCTCGTAAACGCATGTCTAGATACAATCTGGGCCGTGGGGACGGGGGGCGTCCTGGTCGGACCGTTGGGCTGAGCAAGTAATAGACTGCGATTGATTGCAGAAAGAATATTTGAGACATCCACATAATAATAGTGCGCTCGAGGAGTACTTTATAGAGCTGATATTTGGCCCTTCTTGACAGATAACAATGGTGCTGCTGACTCCCACTACTCGGATTGCTGGTCTAGGAGGTCTGTGACTCGTAGACTTCTATGAGCGGCCGCGTCGGTCGCAGCAGTTTGCCAGCTGTTATGTGTTTGACTTTTATTGTTTTAAATGGACATCAATCAAATCAGTCCTTCCCAACGCAACAAGATTCTTGAAACACAAGAAGGGCATTTTTATGACCTGAAGTCAAAAGAGATACGGCCGGCGAAACTGAGTCGAACGATCTCAGCTTTTGCCAATGCTGATGGTGGAGAGATTTTTGTCGGAATTCGGGAGGAAAACGACAAGTCGAGAGTTTGGGATGGTTTTGAGGACATGGAAGCAGCCAATGGTCACTTGCAAGCCTTTGAAACGGTCTTTCCTCTTGGTCATGGCATGCGTCTCGGCTTCTTGGAATGCGAAGACTCGGACGGGCTGGTTTTGCACATCGAGGTGCCCAAGACAAAGGATATCAAGTTTGCATCAGATTCGACACCATACGTCAGACTTGGGGCACAAAACCACCCTGCAAGTAACCCCACGGCTCTCAAAAAATTGGAGTATGCGAAAGGGGTTTCGTCATTTGAGTCGCAAACGGTTCGAACGCCCCTCGATCGGATTACCAACTCGGAGCCAATAATTGAGTTTATGCTTCAAGTCGTTCCTACAGCGGAGCCTGAAAACTGGCTTCGAAAACAGGAGATGATCGTTGAAGACATGCCCACGGTCGCGGGAGTTCTTCTCTTTTCTGAAGAGCCGCAAGCGATTCTCCCTAAGCAATGTGCAATCAAGGTATATCGCTACACCACGACCGAAGAAGAAGGATTTCGAGAGGCGCTGGCCTTCACACCACTAACCATCGAAGGACCGCTGTACCAGCAAATCGCTGACGCCGTGTCGACAACTGCTAAGATTGTCGAGCGAGACAAAATAGCAGGAGAGAGTACGCTCGAATCAATCAAGTATCCCGTTGAGGCTATACATGAAATCGTCACCAACGCTGTCATCCACAGAGAATACAGTGTGACTGATGATATACACATTCGAGTTTTCGACAACAGAATCGAAGTGGAAAGTCCGGGTAGACTACCAGGCCACATTACTCCTAAGAATATTCTCCAAGAGCGCCTGTCCCGAAATGGAATGGTCCAAAGGATGTTGAACAAGTATCCTGATCCACCGAATCAGGATGTTGGAGAAGGCCTTGCAACAGCGTTCTCGGCAATGCGAAAGCTTGGTTTGAAAGAGCCTGTGATTACTGAGTCAAAGTCTTCGGTTTTGGTGAGCATTCGCCACGAGCCCTTGGCTTCTCCAGAAACCGCGATTCTTGATTACTTGAGCGAAAACCCAACAATTAAAAACAAGAAGGCCCGAGAGATTTGTCACGTCCAAGGTGACTACATCATCAAGGAGACGTTCAAGCGTATGGTTAAGATGGGACTGATCGAAAAAGTCCCAGGTACGAGAACGAGTTCGACGGCCTATCGACTTCCCGTACCGAAAGAAGAGTTTGAGTTTGGAGACCAAATAGACATGTTTGAGTCAGACACATAACACGCTTATGGCCTTGGAAGTCAAGTGGGACAGAACCTTGATTGCCTCGGCCGTTCTCAGCGCTACCTCTACGGGAGTTTTCTGATTTTTGGATTTGCAGCAACCTACCATGGACCGCTCAGCGGTTCACATCCTACACGCTCTGAGTGTCGGCACGGCGGCCGGTATTCGGCCACCGAGGTGCCATTTCGTTTCGGCACGCACTGCAATCAGACTGACTCTCGGTCCGGCCCCTCCTCGCCAAAGTGTGCAAAATTAAATTGATTCGCAAGTAAAATGAAAGCTTTCTGGAGGCCACCGTGCGGCCGTGGCCTCGGCGTTGATCTGGCATGGTGTCTTGAAACCAGTTACTTTCTGACGGCTGGGCATCCGCTCGCAGCACGCCGTCCAGCCGTTAACCCACGAGAGTTACATAGCCGCGGCACCTGAATCAGATTTCCCTATGAACCTCGTCAAGTCCAAACAGCGCGTTGCCGACCACGGAGAGGTGTTCACGCCGCCGTGGATGGTGGAGGCGATGCTCGACCTGGTAGAGGCAGAGACGGAGCGCATAGATTCTCGTTTCCTGGAGCCGGCATGCGGGAGCGGAAACTTCCTTGTGGCCGTCCTGCGTCGAAAGCTGGCTGCTGTCAAGCTCAGATATGGGCGTTCTAACTTCGAGAGAAGACACTTTGGCCTTCTCGCCCTTATGAGCCTCTACGGTATCGAACTGCTGGCGGATAACGTGGCGGAGTGTCGTGTAAATTTGCTGGCTACACTCTCAGGGGCGTTCGGACTGGACGCATCGGACGAGCTTTACCGTGCCGCAGGCCACGTCCTCGACGTCAACCTGGTGCATGGCGATGCGCTCGCAATGCAGACGCACGGCGGCAAGCCTATCACCTTTGCCGAGTGGGGCTACCTGGGCCGGGGAAAGTATCAGCGACGCGATTTCAAACTCGATGTGCTCACACAGTCCGCCGCCTTCAGCGCTGAGGACTCGCTTTTCGCCCACGTGGGTAGGCACGAATTGTTCACCCCCATTCAAGCGTACGAACCGATGTCAATCGGAGATCTTGCGGCGGCGGCCGATTCCCATGAGGAGGTGCCTTCATGAGCCTGAAAGCCACTTTCGAGCTTCGGGGTCGCAATCCTGACGTGCTGTCTTGCATTGCCAACCTGTCGAACGATGAGGTCTTCACGCCACCGGAATTTGCAAACCAAATGCTGGATACGCTCGCAGAGTCATGGGCGGACGATCACAATGGGGCCAACCTCTGGTCAAATCCCGATGTGCGTTTCCTGGATCCGGTGACGAAGTCCGGTGTTTTTCTTCGAGAGATTACGCACCGCTTGACCAAGGGGCTGGCCGACCAGATGCCGGATTTGGCCTCACGCGTCGATCACATACTGACTCGACAGGTATTCGGAATCGGTATTACACAGATTACGGCATTGCTTGCGCGCCGAAGTGTCTACTGTTCCAAGTACGCAGACGGTGAGCATTCCATTGCCCGGAGCTTTACCAGCTCGAGTGGCAACATTTGGTTCCAGCGAACAGAACACACGTGGACGAAGAAGGGGCGGTGCCTATACTGCGGCACAAATCGGGAGATCCTGGATCGTGGCGACGAACAGGAAACACACGCCTACGCCTTCATCCATACAGACAATATCAATGCTCGGATCGCCGAGCTATTTGGAGACGATATGCAATTTGATGTGATTATTGGCAATCCGCCGTACCAGCTCAGTGACGGCGGGCATGGAACGAGTGCCGCGCCCATCTACCAGCTATTCGTTGAAAAGGCCTTTGACCTTGATCCACGATACGCTGTTTTCGTGACACCATCCCGGTGGATGGCGGGCGGCAAGGGCCTGGGCGAATTTCGCGAGCGGATGCTTTCGGACAAGCGACTGAGAGCGATAATGGATTACCCAAAGCTGTATGAGGCCTTCCCGGGCGTCAAAATCCGCGGTGGCGTCTCCTATTTCCTCTGGGACCGAGAGCACAATGGGCCTTGTTCCGTTCAGACTGTCTGGGATGGAGAGCCGACGGGCCCGCCGATAGTCCGCCACCTTGACGACTACGACATCCTGGTGCGGCGCAATGAAGCCGTGCCCATCCTGGAAAAGGTTCGAGCCAGAAGCGAGCCAACCCTGGATCAGCGTGTTTCCAGCCGTAAGCCGTTCGGATTCGCTACAAACTTCGAGGGCCGTAAGTCACCGTCGGGACTGACTAACCCGGTCCGGCTTTTTGCGAACCAGCGTACGGCCTGGGTCGAGCGCACCGCTATCCACTTGAATCACGATTGGATTGACCGCTGGAAGGTCCTCATGACAGCCGTGCAGGGTACGAGTGCGGCTGTCGAGACCAAGTTTCTCAGCAAGCCGATTATTGCAGGTCCAGGGACGGCATGCACCGAGACCTACCTGGTGGCCGGGCACTTCGAGACCGAGGCTGAGGCCAAGCGCTATGCTCAATATCTCCGTACGCGCTTCGTACGCTTCCTGGTATCCCTCCGGAAACATACGCAACATGCCACGAGCGGAGTGTACACATTCGTACCGGATCTTCCATTGGACCAGACATGGACGGACGAAAACCTGTATCGGCGCTACGGTTTGACAGAAGAGGAAATTGCGTTCATTGAACTGCGTGTTGCCGATCACGACGACACACTCGTCGACGACGCAGCAGAGAAGGTCTCTGGATCAGCCGACCATCGAGTCCATACTCGCGCCGAAGCCCGAGGCCAGTCCGCGGATCTACGCCTATACCATCGAGGATGATGCGCATGCAGGTCTACTCAAGGTCGGGCAAACAACGCGCAATGTGAAGCAGCGCGTGGCAGAGCAGCTCAAGACGGCTGCGATCACGAATTACCAAATCGTGCTTGACGAGCCTGCTGCACGCGACGACGGCTCGACCATCACCGACCACGAGGTGCGCAGCGCTCTCATCCAGAAAGGTTTTGACAACCCGGTACTCGAGTGGATGCGCTGCAAAGTAGCCGACGTGCGGACTGTTCTCGCGGAGCTACATTCCGGCACGCGGCTGTCGGGTACCCACCACGAGACGTTTCCCATGCGTCGTGAGCAGGATGAGGCCGTTGAGAAAACTTTGGCCTACTACCGCTCCATCTGGGCAGAGGACCCACATGCCACACCGCGTTTTCTATGGAACGCGAAAATGCGTTTTGGTAAGACGTTTACCACCTACCAGTTGGCAAAAGCGCTCGAAGCGAAGCGTATTCTCGTCGTCACGTTCAAGCCCGCTGTGGCCGATGCCTGGCAGAGCGACCTCGAAAACCACGTAGACTTCGATGGCTGGCAGTACCACTCGCGCTCGACGGCTGGAGATCCTACGACGGCAAATCCTGCGCGCCCGCTCGTCTACTTCGGCTCGTTCCAGGACCTGCTTGGGACGGATCCGCACGGCAATATCAAGCCGCGGAACGAGTGGCTGCACACGCTCAACTGGGACCTCGTCGTCTTCGACGAATACCATTTTGGAGCGTGGCGAGACACGGCGAAGGAGCTTTTTGAGGGTGAGGAGGATGCAAGCGCCGAGCTCCAGGAAGAGTTCGGGACGAACCTGTCAGGCCGAAAAAAGAAAACGGCAACTATTGAGGACTTTGAAAAGGAGTTCAGCGAGTTCGCTGAGCCCGAATCCGACTTCCTACCCATCACGACGCGGGCGTATCTCTATCTTTCGGGCACGCCGTTCCGGGCGCTTTCGACCGGCGAGTTCATCGAAGAGCAGATTTTCAACTGGACCTACACCGACGAGCAGCGCGCCAAGGAAGCCTACGCTGCTGCGCATCCAACAGTACGGAACCCTTACGGCGCACTCCCCCAACTTCGCCTGTTGACGTATCAGATGCCCGACGAACTACTTGCGGTGGCGAGTGCAGGTGAGTTTGATGAGTTCGACCTCAACTCCTTCTTCGAGGCATCGGGCCGCGGTGAGACCGCTCGGTTCCGCCACGCTGGCGATGTCCAGAAATGGCTCGATGTCATTCGCGGCAGCTACGAACAGACAGCGATAGAACACCTCAAGACCGGAACGCGGCCGCCGTTTCCCTACTCTGACGTTCGGCTGTTGCCGTATCTGCAGCATTCCTTCTGGTTCATGCCCAATGTGGCCGCTTGCCATGCCATGGCGAACCTGTTGAGGGAGGGACACAACACGTTTTGGAGGGATTACACGGTGATTGTCGCCGCTGGCGCGTCCGCTGGGATCGGCCTTGATGCGCTTCCGCCCGTGCGCCAGGCCATTGGGAGTGGATTCGATACAAAGACCATCACGCTTTCCTGTGGGAAGCTCACGACCGGCGTGACCGTGCCACAGTGGGCATCCATCCTCATGCTGCGCAACCTGAATTCACCCGAGACCTACTTCCAGGCGGCTTTTCGCGTACAGTCGCCCTGGTCCATCAGGAATCCGAATGGAGACGACCCGAACGAAGAGGATATTCTGAAGCCCGTCTGCTTCGTGTTCGATTTTGCGCCGACGCGTGCCCTGCGCCAGTTGTCGGAATATGGCATTGGCCTGTCGCCGGGCGAGCCGAACCCGGAGCATGCCGTTCGCGATCTCATATCATTTCTGCCGGTACTGGCGTACGACGGCGCGAACATGACGCAGATCGATGCCGGCGGCATCCTTGATATAGCCATGGCGGGCACATCGGCAACGCTTCTGGCCCGCAAGTGGGAGAGTCCCCTGCTCGTAAACGTCGACAACGATACATTGCGGCGCATCATGAACAACGCGGAAGCCCTGGCGGCTGTGGAGCGCATAGAGGGCTGGCGGGCGCTTGGAGACAACATCCTCGAAACCATCATCAACAAGAGCGAAAGGATCAAAGAGCTCAAGGGCAAGGCGAAGGAGCAGGATCTGACGCCGAAGGAAAAGAAGGAGCTTACCGACGAAGAGAAAGAGTACAAGAGCAAGCGGAAGCAGATTCAGGAGAAGCTCATCAAGTTCGCGACGCGTATTCCGGCTTTCATGTACCTGACGGATTTTCGGGAGAATACGCTCCAGGATGTGATCACCAAGCTCGAACCGGATTTGTTCTTGACTGTGACCGGTCTGACAGTGAAGGATTTTCACCTTCTGACAAGGCTACGCGTGTTCAATACCGAGCAGATGAATGCAGCCGTCTTCGCCTTCCGCCGATACGAGGACGCCTCGCTGCGGTACACCGGCATCGAAAGCCACGTAGGATTGAGTTATTACGGGCTGTTCGACACGGTTGTGGCGAAGGAGTGACGGTCACATTGACAGCACCTCAAACCATTCTTTGATACGCAGGGCCATCAGGCGCCGCCTCTCATACAGGAAGTCTTCATAGTCCGGTACGCTGCCATCAAGCAGCGATCCGGGTAAACAGTTCTGGGCGTAATTCTCCCGCAACCGCGGCACGTCGCAAATACCGCCGTATCGCTTCACTCCGCCGCGTGCCTGCTCTGCGATTTCAGCAAAATATTGTTCCGGCGCCTTGTCACCGATGGCGATGTTGATCTCGCTCTGGGCAATAACAAAGTTGGCAATCTGATTGTAGCGCCCCCGACTCAGCCCCTGTCGCTGGAGGTATTTGCGTGGAAACACATGGTGCTTGTCTCCTCTGTTGAGCAGGAGGTCACGTACAGTGATGTCGGTTGAGAGGAAGCCGCGATCTCCCAGCCGAACCTGTGCCGCCTGATAGGCCGTGAAGTACGGGCTGGTTGACGAAGACGTATCCATGAGCTGCGGGAGCATCCCTGTCCAATACGAATCCGGAAGTTCATTTTCGATAACGGATTCGCAGTATCTGGTCAGGCCCTGGGAATCGATCTGCCGAATGTCGAAGTCAAATGCCGATTCCGGACTACCTGAGTAGCGACGCGTAAGGATCGACATTACATACCAGCGCCGGACAATGCGTTCAAGGTCGTCCGCAGGAAGCTGCTCCAACCGTCCCCGCAGGTAGAGTATGTACGCGAAATTGACGGCATTCTGACTGCGGATGAGTTTTGACGTCACAAAGCCTGTCGAACTCAGAATCATGGTAAGACGGTCGAAATGCGTCTTGTTCATAAAGGCCACGACTCCCGTTCGCAGCTTGTCGAATGATTCCTCGGCAATGACCTCCTCGTATTCGCGCGTATCGAAATTTCGACCAGAAAGCAGGGCCACAAGGTCCTGCAGCCTCCCTCGACCAAATTTATATGTGAAGGCCACGCGCAGCATATCCGTGTACTTGGGGTCGTACAGATCCTCATTAACATCTTTGAGCCACTTCATCTGGCTCCAGAAGTCAGATGCTGCAAACTTCGGGTCGTTCTTTTCGATTGTCGAATAGAATTCCGGGGCGACCGCAAGATGGCAGAAGTAATCAATGGCCTTGCGCAGCTGATTGCCTCCAAACGTTTCATTGACCGAAATCTTCGACATGGCGAAATCGGCCTGGGAGAGCTCCGTGCCTGCTGAATTAACTCGGATGAAGATTTCTGTTACCGTCTCGATGTCGAGATCTTCGGCCAGTTCAATGAGGCCCACGTGGTTATTGACGATTTTGCCGACCTTCTGGAGCACCTTGCCAACGGCCTTTCGGTCCGCCCCTTCGTTCGCATGGACATAGTCCTCAGTGAGTTCAATCAAATCGGCATCCGGGCCGAAGATTTTCGTCACGTCATCGATCCATGCCCTGTCTTTGGAAATGGCAGGGTTGCGCACCTCAAATCGCTTTTCGAGAGGATGAAAGGCGATGCGTATTCGTACTGTCTCGTAATCCTTGGTCAGAACCTCCTTTCCCAACAAGGCCGCCATAAGGGCGGTAACGCGCTGCTGACCATCGATCAATATGCGCTTTCCCGCAGAAGGCGAGCCATCTTTGAGCTTGATCGTAGGGTTTCGCCATGATATCAGGTAGCCGACTGGATAACCTTTATACAGCGAGTCGAGCAAATTCCGGACCTTGGTCGAGTCCCAGACGAAGGGTCGCTGGATCTCCGGAATCGCAATTTCACCGGATTTCACCCAGGTGAGGAGTGTATCAATCGGGTGTGGCGTGACGGAGTAACGCTGAGTTGCCATTGATTCTGTAGTCTATGATTTCGCCTTCGGATTGAACTCGGCAGCGATATGATACCACATACGATGGTCGCTATGGACTTGTAGCCAATGCCAGAGAAGGAAAGCTGAATGCCTACGAATCAGTAGAAAAATTGAAGGCCAAACTGTCGTCGTAGAAGCTTGCAGTCACTACCACCGATCAGTTCGAGTCGTCAAGCCGGCCGCTAACACCGAATGCGTTCGGCCGCAAGGTCATCACCCACACACCAGAGACTGCTCGAACGCGGCCCCGTTGCCAACGTCAACCTTGACGCCGATCAGTTGGCGGTTTTCCTTGCCGATCCAGTGGCGCGTGGTATTTATGGACGTGGTGACGTCGACGATCCGGGCGCTTTCTTCGCCGCGGCAGGTTGAAACGACTTCATCGCCCGGAACCTGCACGCGATAGGCGGTCACGCCTTCCTCATAGTGGAAAACAGGATACTCCTCGTCCAATCCGGCAGCCAGCGGCAGCGCCCCCAGCATGGATGAGAAGGACGCTGCATCCAGATGAGGGCCGGAGAGGACGGTATCAATCCTTGCGGTCATTGATCCGCGTTCCAGATCGGCGGTTACTGCCCCGTGGGGGCCGTAGACGGTGTGGATGGATTGAAAGCCCGGCATCGTGTTGAAGTACTCCAGTGGCTCGAGCGTTCGGGCATCGACCAGCAGGCTGTCCCGCATGGTGCCGCGTGCCAGTTCCTGGACGAGCGTCAGGTGCAAAAC
>JAJCYQ010000071.1 GCA_029262835.1 Bacteroidota bacterium | reverse complement strand
GCATCCGTTGTGGTGGGTCCGCTGGGGCGGCTCGACGTGGTGTTGGGGGCGGCCTGCCGCCGGCTTTCGGACGCCGCTTTGGCGGCGTCGGCCGCCCGGCGGCAGGCCGCCCAGCGCATGTCGGAAATGATTGTGGAGCAGCTCGCCAGTCTCGGCATGCCCCGAAGCCGTTTCGACGTCCAGATAGAGCACCGGGAGCGCGTCGACGGCTGGGCCAGACATCCGGAGACAGGCGCGCGCCTCGAGGCCGGGCCGCGCGGCGTGGACCGGGCCACCTTCATGATTTCAACCAATCCGGGCATGGACACGATGCCGCTCGCGCGCGTGGCATCGGGCGGCGAGACCAGCCGGATCATGCTGGCCATGAAGTCCATTCTGGCGCGAGCCGATGAACTGCCGGTGCTGATCTTCGACGAGATCGATACGGGTATTTCGGGGGCGGTCGCGCAGCGCGTGGCCCATGTGCTGCGAGCGCTGTCCGAGCATCACCAGGTGCTCGCCGTCACGCATTTGCCGCAGGTGGCGGCATCGGGCCATTCCCATTTTACGGTCGAGAAGCACGTCGATGCCTCCGGAGGCGATGAACGTACGCGCACCGTAGTGCGGCGACTCACGGACGCGGAGCGCGAGCGCGAGGTCGCGGCGCTGCTCTCGGGCGAGCACATAACAGAAACGGCGCTCGCCGGTGCGCGCGAACTGCTGGCCACGCGTTCCGGCTGACGTTTTTTGCCCCCACGACCAGCTTACACCCATTCCACACCCATTTCTGGCTCGCGATCTACCCATTCCACACCCATTTCTTCAACCCATGCTCGACCGACACCGCATTTCTTTTGGAACCGATGGATGGCGCGCCGTCATCGCCGAAGGCTTCACGCTCGACAACCTGGAACGCGTGGCCCTCGCGACGGCCGACTGGATCCGGGACACGTATGGACAGGACCGCCCCGTCATTTTAGGGCACGACACGCGTTTCGGCGGGCAGATGTTCACGCGGCACGTGGCCCAGGTTCTGGCCTCCGAGGGGCTGCCGGTTGTGATGGGTCGCGGCGTGACGGCCACGCCCGTCGTGAGTTGGGCGGTGCAGGATCGGGGTGCCAGCGCGGGCATCGTGATTACGGCCAGCCACAATCCTCCCGCCTACAGCGGGTTCAAGATCAAGGGGCATTTCGGAGGGTCGGCGCTCCCCGCCATGGTAGCCGACGTCGAAGCCCGCATAGAGCCGTGGAAGGAGCGTACGTTCGACGCGCCGGCCGGGGGCATCCAGGAAGCGGACCTGAACGCAGGGTATTATGAGCACGTCCGCGCGCGTATTGACGTGGCGGCCATCCAGGAGGCGGGTCTCCGCATTGTGCACGATGCCATGCACGGAGCGGGTATGGGAATGTACGCGGCGCTGCTCGGTGAAGAGCATGTTGTTGGTGTCCGCAGCGACGTGAACCCGTCCTTCGGAGGCATTGCGCCCGAACCCATTGACCGGAACCTGGAAGACCTGCCGTCGCAGATCCTGGAGCACGGATGCCACGCCGCGGTTGCCAATGACGGCGATGCCGACCGGATTGGCATGTTCGACGAGAAGGGACAGTACGTGGATTCACACCGGATTCTGGCGCTGCTCGTGTCGTACCTGGCGGAAGACAAGGGGCTCACCGGTACGGTCGTCAAGACGTTTTCGACGACCGACATGCTCGATGTCATGGCCGGTGATCTGGGCCTTCCGCTTGTCACGACACCCATCGGGTTCAAGTACATTGGCGAGGAAATCCTCGAGGGCGATGTCCTTGTGGGCGGGGAAGAATCGGGCGGCATGGCGGTCAAGGGACACATTCCAGAGCGTGATGGCATTTTCATCGGTATGCTGGTGCTCGAGATGATGGCCCGCCGCGGCAAGCCGCTCAGCCAACTGGTGGCGGAGCTCTTCGAGCGATGGGGGCCGCACGCCTATGCACGCACCGACGCCCATACGACGCCAGCCAAAAAAGAGGCCCTCCTGGAGCGGCTTCGCTCGGGTGGGGGGCTGCGCGACATTGCCGGCGAGCCCGTGGTTTCCGTCTCGGACGTGGACGGCTATAAGCACCGTACGCGCCGTGGCTGGCTGCTCATCCGGCCTTCCGGCACGGAGCCCGTGCTTCGTATTTACGCCGAGGCCCCGTCGGAGTCCGAAGCGCAGGCCATGGTCGCCGACGCGACGCGTCAGGCCGGCGTCTGATGCGCTTCGATCAGGGCGGCGAGCTCTGAGAGCATCATGGCCGTCGCGCCCCACACGACGTGGTTTTCGAAGTCGAAGTGGGGGACCTGGCGCTCGCGTTTTCCAACGCGCCGCGTGTGCTTGCAGCGGCGCTCGGGAGCGGTCAAATCGCCCGCAGGCACGCCGAACAGGTGTGCCACCTCGTCGGACCGCGCTGAAAGGTCGGCCTCGCGCCGCATGATCCCCACGAATGGTTGGACCTGGAATCGCGACGGAATGACGTAAAGCGGCGTGAGCGCGCCGAAGACCTGGATGTCGTCGGGTGGGATAAGGACTTCTTCGTGCGTCTCTCGAAGGGCTGTTTCCTGGAGCGTCTCCCCGCGCTCGCGCCGCCCGCCGGGCAGCGCGACCTGGCCCGCGTGCTGGTTCATTCCCGTCGGCCGCACGGTCAGCAGCAGACGGCTTCCCTGGGCAGCGTCGGGGAAGAAGAGGGCCAGTACGGCCGCGTCCCTCGGAGGCGGGTCCGTGGGTGGCGGTTGCAGGTGGTCCACGCGATCCAGGGGTGCCATGCGCAATTGTGCTTCCCGGCCGGGCAGCGGCTGCGTGTCGATGGCCGCCTGGAGCGCGCCTGCAAACTCATCGAACGATTGCATAATCATGGAATTCAGCCTGTTGGAAGAGCTGTACCGTTACGGAGCGCAGACGCCGTGGACTGCGCACTTCTCCGCGTACTGTGCGGCGCAGAGGGACGTCGAGCCCGTCTACGCGGGCCATTTCAGTACGTATGGTGAGGCCCCTGCCACGCTCCATTACAATCCGGTGTTCCATGACGGCGAGTTGGCGCGTTTCCTCCTCAAACCAGAGGGTGATTTCATGGCGCGGAGGGCCCAGTTCAGGGGCGCCCCGGCGGCCACGAGGGAGCGGCGCGCCAACGCGGCCCGGTGGGCGGTTTCGGCGCGGCGGGCCGGCCCCCGGCAACTGGCCCTCCATGCGCCCGCGGACCACAACGAATTGGCCTTCGCGGGTAGTCTCCATGGCTTCGCGCGGCGCCAGCCGGACCTGGTCAAGAATCATGATCGGGAGCATGGAGCGTTCGGCAAGGCGGGAAACGGCCGGGCCTCCCAGATCGTCCAGCTGCCGTTCAATCTGGGCGCTGCGTTGTGGGTGGATCGGTTCTCCATCCAGTGTGAGCGAAAGGAGGGTCCGCTGCGGAGCGCGGCCGCGGTCCAGCCGAAGTTCGTTGGCGGCTGCCACGCGCCGCGTGGTCGGACCCGAGACAAGCTCTGTGTCCGACGTTACGCGGACCGTGATGTGCTCAACTTCCGCGAGCAGGGTGCGCTGCGCTTCGAGCCACGTCGTGAACACGTCGGGCCTGTCCTGCGCGGCGACAGGTGCTGCCAACGTCAGCAGCAGCGCCATGGCCCCAGCGCGTACCGTCACCCTGGGCGGGGCAGGTACCCGTTGAAGGCGAGATGCGTGTGCAGGGATCGATTGCATGTCAGACTGAGTATGATGGCGTTGTGGTACGCCCGTGACCGTGCACGGGTTGTCACGAAAGTATGACAATTCACGTCACAACCTGCTGCCATGGCATCGATCCTGATCGTGGAAGATGACGCCGAACTCTCCGCTGTTGTGGAGCATCGTCTCGCCGAGTCGGGCTACCACGTACGATGCGTGACATCCGGCCCCGAAGCCCTGCGGCAGGTCGACGGGCAGGTCCCGGACGTGGTGCTGCTTGACATCATGCTACCCGAAATGGACGGTCTCGAGGTCTGCCGTCGACTGCGTGCGTCGCATCCCCTGCTGTACATCATCATGATGACGGCGCGGTCGGACGAGATGGACCGCGTCGTGGGGCTCGAAGTGGGGGCCGATGATTATGTCACGAAGCCGTTCAGCCTGTCGGAACTCGTGGCGCGCGTCCGCGCGGCGCTGCGACGCGTGCAGCTCACGCGCGAGACGGGAGAAGACGACGCCGTGCTCGATTTCGGCGAGCTGACCATAGATCCGGTGCGGCGGCGCGTCGTGGCGCGCGGACACGAGATTCAGCTGACGGTACTGGAATTCGACCTGCTGCTCCACATGGCCCGCCACCCAGACCGTCCCTTCACACGGTTGCAACTGCTCGCCGACGTATGGGACATCCATTACGAAGGGTATGATCGAACGGTCGATTCCCACATCCAGCGGCTACGCAGCAAGATAGAGGAGCATCCTGGCAAGCCGGTGTTCATTCGCACGGTCTGGGGCGTCGGATATCGGTTCCAGCCCGCGGGCGACGCCGCTGCGTGATTGCCGGGCCCCGTCATACCGTGTTCTGGCGCATTGTGGCGGTTCTCGTGGGCGCCGAGCTTCTTGTCGTGGCCCTCACGGTTGGCCTCACCGCGCGCCTCGCTGCGCAGCGCACCACGGAACTGGCCGCAACGTCCATTGAATCGCGGCTCGATGCGGTGGCCGAGGAGGTGGAGCGCCGGGCCGCTCCCCTGTCCGACGATCTGAACCTGGCCCCGGCGCTCATAACAGACCTTTCCGAGCGCTTTCCGGATCCGCTCGCCATGGTGTATGTCGACGGACGCGTAGTTCCTGTAGATACGGCGGACGATACCCGGCGGCCCCCACTGCTCGACTCGTTGCACGCGTTTGACGCCCTGGTAGTCGATATCACGGACACGGCCGTGCCCGGTGGATATGCATTCGCGCCGCTCTACGACGCAACGGGGTTTGCAGTAGGCGGTCTGCTCGTCCAGCCGCTCACGGCATCGATCGAGAGGGAACTCTCGGCCACGCGCGATGCTGCGCGGCGTTCGGTACGGATTGTGGCGGTCGTCGCGGTGCTGTTGGCACTGTTGCTCGGCGGCGTTATCACCTGGTGGATTGTGGCCCCCATCCGGCGTATTTCTGCGCGCGTCGTGGAAATCGGCCAGGGGTCGTACCGTGCGCGGGTGGATGTGCGTGGCCAGCATGAAATCGGAGAACTCGCGGCGGCGGTGAACGACATGGCCGAGGACGTAGAGCGCAGCGTGGCGCGCCTCCAGGAAGCCGAGACGCTGCGGCGCGAATTGCTGGCCAACATGGGGCACGACGTGCGTACGCCCCTCGCGGCCGCCATGGCGTTTATTGAGGAGGCCGAGCGCTTCACGCGCGACGGCCGGCCAGAAGAGGCTGCCGTTGCGCTCGGCCGGGCGCTCCGCGGCGCCGATCGCGTTCGACGGCTGATCGACGATCTGTTTGAGCTCAGCGTTCTTGAAGGGAGCGCTCCCGTGTTGCGCCGAGAACCCGTTCTGCTGCATGAGCTGTTGGCCGATGTCGTCTCTGCGATGGAGCCCCTCGCGCCGCCTGGCGTGTCGCTGTTGCTTGGCGCGGGGGAGAGGGTGGTGCCAGCAGAACACGCGGCACCAGCGGAGCATGCGGCGCTGGGCATGCTGATCGTGGAGGGCGACGGCCTGCGACTGCACCGTCTGTTCTCGAACCTGGTTTCCAACGCGCTGCGGCATGCGCGGCGTGAGGTGCGCATGTATCACGAAACAACAGTAGAGGAGGAAGGGTGCCTCATAGGGGTAATTGTCGTCGAAGACGACGGTGAAGGCGTGCCGCCCGGCGATGTGGAGCGCGTGTTTGAGCGGTACTACCGGGGGACAGATGCGCGCACAAAAAGGCCGGACCCGGATTCCGGGACCGGCCTTGGGCTCGCTATTGCCCGCGCTGTGGCCGAGGCCCACGGAGGGTCGGTGCACATGGCATCGACCCCGGGCCAGGGCACGCGCGTTTGTGTGCGGCTGCCGCTTACGACACCTTGATCTTGCGCGGCTTGCTCTCTTCTATCTTGGGCAGCGTGACCATCAGCACACCGTTTTCGTGGCGGGCTTCTATTTTCTGGTCATTGATCTGCTTCGGGAGGCGGAAGGAGCGGAAGAAGCGGCCGGCCTGGCGCTCGACGCGAACCACGTTGTCATTTTCCGTGACTTCGCGAGAGGAGCGTTCGCCCGAAACCGTGAGCACACCGTCCTGCAGGTTGATCTGGATGTCGTCGCGGCTCACACCGGGAACGTCCATTTCCAGGAGGTAGGCGTCTTCCGTTTCCAGCACGTCAAGGTGGGGTGTCCACGACACGTTCGGCTCGGCGTCTTCATCGAACGTCGGGAAAAACGAACCGAAAAGACGATCGAAATCACGCTGCAGACGATTCATGTCGTGACGGGGTGAGAAGCGTACAATCTGTGTCATGGCTGTATGTGGTTTGGTTAACTGTGTCGAAACACGGTATCCACAGACCATTCAACAGGCGTGCCAAACCCCGCTTTCGGTCAGGATGTCAGCCCTGTTCTGCCGTTACGGCAGGCAGTACCGTCCCTTCGGCACGTCCGAACCCGACACGGTAGCCGTTTCCCTGCGCCCAGCCCCTCATGACTACCGAGTCACCATCCTGTATGAATCGACGCTCTGTACCGTCGGACAGTGTAAGTGGCTTCGTGCCCCGCCAGGAGAGTTCGAGCATGGATCCATAGCTCTCCGGCGTGGGACCGGAAATCGTACCCGACGCCATCAGGTCCCCCGGGCGCGCATTGCACCCGTTGACCGTGTGGTGTGCCAGCTGCTGGTACACGCTCCAATACAGGTGGCGCATGTTCGATCGGCAGACGACGTCGACCGACTCGGCGCGCGGCGGGCGAATGCCTACCTCCAGCTGGATGTCAAAGGCCGATGGCCCCGGCGAGCGGAGATAGTCGAGCGGCGCCGGGTCCTGCACCGGTCCGTTCACGCGAAACGGCTCGAGGGCCTCCATGGGCACGACCCAAGGCGATACGGTGGTCGCGAAACTCTTGCCCAGAAACGGACCGAGCGGCACGTATTCCCACTTCTGAATGTCGCGCGCACTCCAATCGTTGACGAGTACCATACCAAAAATATGGTTGGATGCGTCCGCCGTGCTGATGGAGGAGCCGAGGTCATTGCCCGGCCCCACAAAAAATCCCATTTCAAGTTCAAAATCGAGGAGTCGCGACGCTCCGTACACTGGCGGCCCGTCTTCCGGCTTGAGCTGGCCATGGGGACGGCGAACGGGCCGCCCCGATACGAGCAGCGAGCTCGAGCGGCCGTGGTATCCGACCGGGAGGTGCAGCCAGTTTTCCATGAGCGCATTCTCTGCGCCGCGGAACATGGTCCCGACGTTTGTGGCGTGCTCGCGCGAGGAATAAAAGTCGGTGTAGTCACCCACCATGGCCGGCAATTCCATGTGAACCGCGCCCTGGTCGAAGAACACGCGCCGCCGCATGGCCTCATCATCGCGCAGGCGCGGTTCCGTCTCGGAGAGGAGCGCCGTGAGCTGCGCGCGAATATGTTTCCATTCCTCGGGTCCTGCTGCCATGAACGCGTTCAGGCTTCCCTCCCGAAAAAAACGCGCTCCCGAGAGCGAAACAATCCAGCGGGCATCCTCGAGCGTCGTCAGATCCAGGATCTGATTGCCAATAGCCACGCCGACCCGTGCCGGCTCCATGGGCGTTGCCCTGAAAACGCCGTACGGCAGGTTCTGGATGGGAAAATCGTGATCTACGGGGACGTCAATGAATGACTTCATGTTGGATAATTCGAAAAATAATGAGAAAGGTCGTCGAGCGGTTCTTTGATACTGCAACTCCCGATACCGAGGGCCAGTTCAGACCGCACCTGGCGCAGGGCATCGGGCTCCAGTCTGAACTCCTTCCAACGGATTTGATTGCCTACGGCACGAAACATCTGCGGCGTGTACTCCTCGAGAATAGCAACCGTCGTGCTCAGCGCATCGAACACGCCCGGCGGCAGATCGTCTCCATCTACGGGGCCGTCTTTCAGCTTGAGAGGCCCCTCAATGGCTGCGCCAATAGCGGTTGCGACCATTACGTTGACAAACCCGTGCATGATGACCTCCGGATCGGTCGAGAAGTGGCGAAACGGATGGTGCAGCCCGGCCGTGAATTTGAACGGGCAGCGAGCGCGGATGCCAGCCAGAATAAATTGTGCAATCTCACGACTGGATGGATGATCGGCTGGCGTGGGGCCACCGCAGCGGAGCTTACCGGCGAACAGCGGCTTACCCGACGCGGCGGTCAGCGCATCGAAATAGGGTGCCAGACGGTCCTCAAAATCGTCCCCACGCGGAATTTCGAGAAAAACGTGTTCGGGCGTGAGTCCCGATTTTTCCAGTGCGATGCGGACCATGGAGGCGAATTGCGCCGCATCGACCCGGATATCAGGGAGGCGGATTTCAACGGCAACGCAGCGGAATGCCTCACCGGACTGTTCCTCGAGACGCTTGGCGGCCCGCAGATCAGCGTCGAGCTCGTCCTGTCCGGAACGGGGCAGCAGCGTGAACGTGGTGCCTGTTTCGTGGGCCTCGAACGCGCTTCGCATGTCGTCCAGCCGGGCTGACGGGACCACGAACGGGCCGACCATGGTGCGCTCTGGGCCAGCCAGGTGCTCCAGATACTCTTCGGCGGCGGCCTCCATGTTGAGTGAAGCCGGTGGAAACAGCCCCGCATAGTCGAACAAACCCTCCAGAATCGGGACGAGTGCCGCGTGGGGTGTGAAATCTTGGTTGGTCATAGGGCAGACAGGCTAAGAACTGCGGGCGTACTGTTGTATGAAGGGAATCCGAATAGTACCTTTTATGTTCTGTCTGACGGGCAAATTAACAGCTACAGCATCTTACCATGAAGCGCACCCAACTCTTTTTCAGTCTTCTCATTGCCGCCGTTCTTCTGACGGCCGCCGACGGTTGCTCGAGCGACCCCAACGTGGAGGGCGCCAAACTGGACCTCCGAAACAAGGACTATGATCGGGCCCTCGGTAACCTCGAAAAGGCCCTCGAAACCAATCCGCAGAACGCTGAGGCGTACGAGCTCAAGGGGCAGGTCCTCTCGGAGCAGGCATTCGCGACCGAAGATCCGGTTGAGCACACGCGTCTGCTCATGGAAATGAAGGAGGCCTTTGAGAACGCGGCCCAGTATGACCCGGCGCTTCAGGAGACGGTCACGCGCAGCATGCGGATTGCCTACGCCAACGAGTTTCAACGGGCCGTCCAGGCCTTCAACCGCGGGCGCAATGATGACAGCGAATTCAGCGTGGCTGCCGATTATTTCGGCAATGCGGCGACGCTGCAGCCCGATTCGTCGGGTGCCTATGTCAACCAGGCCTATGCGTACATGAACGCCGGCGAGCCGAACAAGGCGCTCGAACCGTTTGAAATGGCTCTTGAAAAGGGGGACACGGAGCCGGAGACCTATCGGTTCCTCTCAGGACTCTACGCTTCGAATGACCGCATGGACGACGCCATCGTGACGCTCGAGGAGGCTACGCGGATGTATCCCGACAATGTGGATCTGCAGACGGAACTGCTCAATGCCTACCAGGTGACGGGTCAGACGGATAAGGCCATGGACCGATACCGTGCGGCTGTGGAGCGCGATCCTGACAACGAGCTCTTCCGGTACAACTACGGAACGCTCCTGACACAGACCGGTGACTACGACGAAGCGCTCGTCCAACTGCAGAAGGCCGTTGAACTCGATCCAGACTATGCCAATGCATACTTCAACCTGGGTGCTGTATTCATCAACCAGGCGGTCGATGTGAATGAGCGTATTTCAGATCTCGACGATGCACTGCGCGCCGAGCGTAGCAATCTCTCCGACGCCGAAGCCGAGCGGCGCGACAACGAGATCACGACGCTCACCGATGAGCGTCGGGAGCTGTTCCGCCAGGCTGTTGCCCCGCTTGAGAAGGCCAAGGAGATGTTCGAGGGAGCTGGTGAGGACGCTGCGCCAGTTTGCCGCGCGCTCTTCCAGGCCTACGTCCAGATCAATGAAACGGACAAGGCCCAAGCCATCGCCACCTGCGCCGGATACGACGACACGGGGAACTGATTCATGGCTCGACACGGCGTGCCGGACGCGGCTGAACTGAAGAAGATGGGAATTGGCACGCGCGCCATACATGGCGGGCAGGCACCGGATCCGGAGACGGGTGCGGTCATGACACCCATCTACCAGACGTCCACCTACGCGCAGGATGCTCCGGGCGTGCATCGGGGGCATGAGTATGCGCGTGTCACAAACCCCACACGCTCGGCGCTCGAGGGAAACCTGGCGGCGCTTGAGGGAGCAGAACATGGAATCTGCTTCTCCTCTGGGGTGGCGGCGACCGACGCCGTCATGAAGTGGATGCGACCAGGCGATCATGTCCTGGCCTCCAATGACCTGTATGGCGGCACGTACCGTCTCATGCGGGCGGTTTTCGGTCCTTTCGGTATTGAGTCGTCGTTTGTCGACATGACAGACCTCGATGTCGTGCGCGCGGCCATCCGGCCTGAGACCAAACTGATCTGGATTGAGACGCCCACCAACCCGCTGCTGCGTATTGTTGATATTCGCGCGCTGACGGATCTTGCCCGGGAGAGGGGAATTGCCACGGTGGTTGACAACACGTTTGCAACGCCCATCCTCCAGGTGCCTCTCGCGCTCGGAGCCGATATGGTACTTCACTCCACCACCAAGTACCTTGGTGGTCACAGTGACGTCGTTGGGGGTGCCGTCTGTACGAACAGCTCAGAATGGGCGGATCGGCTCCGTTTCATTGTCAAAAGCACGGGTGCGGCTCCCGCCCCCATGGACTGCTTCCTGACGCTCCGCGGCACCAAGACGCTGCATATTCGCATGGAGCGCCACTGCCAGAATGCCAAACTCGTGGCCGAATTCCTCTCGGGCCACGACGCGGTGGGCCAGGTATACTGGCCGGGTTTCAAGACGCATCCGGGGCATGACATTGCCGCCCGCCAGATGTGCGGCTTTGGAGGCATGGTTTCCTTCGTTTTGAAAGACGAGTCCATTGCCGCGGCCAACAAGGTCATGACGAATACGCGCGTTTTCACGCTCGCCGAAAGCCTCGGAGGCGTAGAGAGCCTCATGAACCACCCCGCCACGATGACGCACGCCTCCATCCCGCACGCGGAGCGCATGGAGGCCGGCCTGCACGACAGCCTCATTCGGTTGTCGGTCGGGATAGAGGATGGCGAAGACCTTATCCGCGACCTGGATGCGGCGCTCTCGGCGCGGTAGTGTTCGGATTGGTCCGTCGTTGCGGCCCCCCTCAAAATTCAAAAGGACAAAACGTCCCTCGCCCCCTCCAGAATCGTATCATCGTTCGGCAGGACGGCACGTTCCAGCGGATCGGCGAATGGGATCGGGCTGAACGCACCCGCCACGCGCCGGACCGGCGCATCGAGCACGTCGAATGCTTTGTCCGCGATCTGCGCCACGATTTCCGATCCGAAACCTCCGAACTCATGATCTTCGTAGACGACCAGCGCCCGGTTGGTCTTGCGAACAGAGTCCAGGACCGTGTCCGCGTCATACGGCAGGATGGTCCTCAGATCAATGATTTCAACCGATACGCCTTCCTTTTCCAGTTGGCGCGCTACGCTGACGGACTTGTGGACCATCATGCCATAGGTCACGATGGTCAAGTCCGTGCCTTCCCGGACAATACGTGCCTTGCCGAATGGCAGCAGGTAGTCCGTGTCTGGCTCGGGGCTGCGTGCGGCGGCTGAGCGGTAGAGTGCCTTGTGTTCCATGAACAGAACGGGATCCTGCATGCGGATGGCCGCTTTGAGGAGGCCCTTGGCGTCGGCTGCATTCGAAGGCAGGGCAATCTTGAAACCGGGCATGTGGCCAAAGAAGGCCTCAATGTTCTGCGAGTGGCAAAGTCCACCGTGGATATATCCGCCGACTGGGACCCGGATGACCATGGGGCACGCCCACGTGCCATTGGAGCGGTAGCGGTAGGAGGCCACCTGATTGCGCAGCATCTGGAGTGCGGGCCAGATGTAATCGCCGAACTGGATTTCGACGACCGGTTTGAAGCCGGCCGATGCATACCCGACCGCCGTGCCAATGACCGAAGCCTCGGCCAGCGGGGAGTTGAAACACCGCTCCTCGCCGAAAACGTCCGTCAGATTCTTCGTGGCCGTGAAGACACCACCCTTGTTTCCGGCCACGTCCTCACCATAGACGATGACCCGGTCGCTACGCTCCATTTCTTCGTGGAGGGCATGGTTGATGGCATCGACCATCACAATCTGCTCACCGCTCGGCTCCGACGACTCGTAAGCCAGTCCGTCATCGCCGTCGAAACAGACATGATCAAGGGCCGTCGATGGGTCGGGATCGGCCTGTTCGATGGCCCAGGCCGAAGCGCGGTCCACTTCGGTGCTGACCTCCTTGCGAAGCTCCTTGATTTTCTCATCGGTAAGCAGGCCGCTTTCCTTGAGACGCGACTCCATCTGGGTAATCGGGTCTTCGCGCTTGTCTGCTTCGAGTTCTTCCGGCGTCTTGTACTTGGTGTGATTGTCGGACGAGGAGTGGGGCAGGAGCCTCACCATGTCTGCCACCAGACACACCGGGCCCTCACCGGAGCGGATGTGATCAATAGCTGCCTTGGCCGCCGACCATGTGGCAAAAAAGTCGGTACCGTCCACATGAATCCGCGTCAGACCTTCGTATCCACGAGCGAGCTTGAATGCGGTGCCGCCCGCCGTCTGGTCCCGGACAGGGACCGAGATCGCGTATCCGTTGTCCTGTACCATGAACAGGACAGGTGCCTTGGCGCGGGCCGCCCAGTTGAGCGCCTCGTGGAAATCTCCCTGACTCGTCGCGCCGTCGCCACAGGAGCTGTAGACGTACGCATCTCCAATTCCATCCTGCTGCAGGGCCAGGCCGACACCGACGGCGGGCAGGAACTGCGCTCCGACCGAGGAGGAGATGGGGAGAATGTTGCGCTCCCGGTTGGAGAAGTGCTCGGACATCTGACGCCCGCCGGAGTTGGGGTCGTCGGCTTTCGCCAGGTGGTGCAGGAGTACTTCTTCCGCCGTACCGCCCAGCATCAGATACATCATGAGGTCGCGGTAGTAGAAACTGAACCAGTCGTGGCCCGGACGCGAGAGCAGTCCGACGGCGGCCTGCGCGGCCTCGTGACCGGCGCACCCGATGTGGAAGAAGCCTTTGCCCTGTTTGAGGAGCGTGAGCATTTTCTCGTCCAGGCGGCGCGAGAGCAGCATGGTCCGGTAAACCTGCAGTAACCTGTCCGAATCAAAATCCGACGGGCCGACGGGAACGAGCTCAAAGTCGCCCTGGCCGAAAAACGTAGTTTCTTCCGCCTCGGTGGCCGGCGATCCGTTGGTCGAGGAGGGCTGGTTGTTCTTCGTTTTGGGCATGGCGCAAGGCGGTTCAGTTCACAACTCCGGTATCGGAGTGCGTACGGCCAACCCCCGGTAAAAGTTTTCCAATGGGGACAGCTGTTCGGCGCATAATGCGCGACGCGGAATCAGGTCTCGGGTACGAAAGGAAGCTCGAACCAGAACCGTGTGCCACGGCCAATGGTGCTCTCGACGTGGACTGTTTCTCCATGTGCAGCAAGGATCTGCTTCACGATGGACAACCCCAGTCCTGTACCGCCGGAGCGCCTCGACCTGTCTGGATCGACCCGGTGGAACCGTTCGAATACTTTTTCAAGGTGCTCTTCCGGAATACCCCGTCCGGTGTCAACAACCTCAATGCGCACCTTGTCCATGTGGCGGCGGCAGCGGCAGCGGACCGTGCCCTCATCCGAGTACGCAATAGCGTTGTCTATCAGATTGATGAGTACCTGGCGGAGGCGCGCCCGGTCGGCGCGGACGAGCCACTCCGGGTTGTCCATGTGCAACTCGAGTCCCTTCTTCTCGGCTTTCTGGTAGACCACCTCATGCACGTCAGAGAGCAGTTCCTGCAGGTTGAAAATGGACGGCTTGATCAGGTCTTCGCGGTACTCGAGCCGCGCAATCTCACTCAGGTCGGCAAACAGGTTGTTGAGCCGCTCCAGGTTGGTGAGCCCTTTCGTGGCATAGAACTGGCGTTGTTCGGCGGTCAGGGCATCGCTGCCGAGGGCTTCGAGGTACCCGCCAACAGCAAAAATGGGGTTGCGCACCTCGTGGGAGACATTTCCGATGAACTCATTCTGAAGCGCGGCAAGGCGCTGCAGCTCCTCGATTTTCTCGAGGAAGGAGTCGGACATCTGGTTCAGGCTTTTGGCCAGATCCTGAAACTCGGCCGCCCGCGAATCAACATGGATTTCCTCCTCCTGGTTGCCTTCGATGATGCTTCGGGCACTGTTCCGGATGGCAACCAGGGGGCCGGTAACCTGCTGCGCCGCAATCCAGGAGCCAAAGACAGCCAGAAGCAGCGCCATGACCATGGCCACGACGAGCGTTATCTGGATACGCTGGATAAGCTTGAATAGCGCCGGTCGGGGCTGACCTACAACCACTTTGATTCCGGACGGCTCGCTTTCCAGTCCGGCGTAGTACAGGGCACCGTCCTCCTTTTCGTGCGGAAGGAACTGCATATCACTTCCTGAGATCCGAGCCAGCCGTGCTCTCTCGCCAATAACGTACCCATCAGGGGTTTCAAGATGGATGCGCAGGTCACCGAACTCGGACAGGTCCCGAATGAGTTCAGCCCGGCGTTCATCCGAATCGGCGAGTTCGACGAGCGCGAGCACACGGCGCGTCTGGTCGGCGAGGGAGGCGCGCCCCGCGATCTGAACCTCACTGCGAAGAACGAACGTCACATAGAGGCTCACCGCCACGACTGCGATCCCGACGAAAAACACGAACGTTGCCAGCATCCACGCCTGCGTTGTGGCGCGGGCCGGTACCAGCCGGTGAAGCAGTTTTGAAACCAAAGGGATCCGTACTTACGTGATTACTCTTCGGAGTCGGCTCCTTTTTCCTGTACGAAACGGTACCCGACGCCACGTACAGTCTGGATATGCTGGGCGAATGAACCCAGTTTTTCGCGCAGGTTCTTGACGTGCGCATCGACCGTGCGTTCGGTCACCATCATGGCATCTTTCCAGATGGTTTCAAGGAGCTGCTGACGCGTGAACGCTTTACGCGGGTGGCGCACCAGATAACGGACGAGTTCGAATTCGGTCAGCGTCAATCCGAGGTCCTTGCCATCGAGTGATGCCCGGTATTCGTCCTCGTAGATGGTCAGATTGTTGACCTGCAGCGTACGGCTTTCTTCGATACCCGAGCGGCGGAGAACCGCTTTCACGTGCGCCACAATGACCTGCGGGGAGACGGGTTTGGTCAGGTAGGCGTCAGCGCCCAGCATGAGGCCCTGGATCTGGTCGTCTTCCTCGTCCTTTGCCGAAAGGAAAATAATTGGAATGGTCTCGGTTTCCACGCGGCTGCGGAGGCGCTTGCAGATTTCATACCCATCCATCTCGGGGAGCATGATGTCGAGCACAATCAGATCCACATCCGGGGTCGCTTTCTCGAGTGCTTCGCGGCCCGTGTAGGCTTTGTGGACATTGAATCCCTCCTGTGACAGGAAGTGGGAGACGACTTCGACGACGTCCTCTTCGTCGTCGACCAGCAGGATGTGCAGCTGGGAAGGATCGAAGGTGCTGGCCATACCGGGTATTCAGTTGGGTTGTGGGGACATGCCAATATAAGGCAAACGGGGAACCCGCTGTGAAATTCTGCAGGTCACCTCGTACGAAATGGTATGACACGCGGTCGCGATATCAAAGGCCGACGGATTTTCTCCGAGCAAAACGGCCTCCTGACCCACTTTGACTGCATGTTCATTTCCCGGGCCGAGATCCACAAGGAACGAATCCATGCACACGGTTCCGACAATCGGGTACGACCTCTCGCCGAGGATGACGTGCCCACGCGAGGAGAGCAGCCGCGGCAGCCCATCGGCGTACCCCGCACCGATGGTGGCTACCATCGTGTCCTCGGGGGCCGTCCAGATTCCACCGTACGAAACACTCTCGTCTCTGAAAACCTTTCTGACCGCGCGCACGGGTGCGCGCACCTCCATGACAGGCCTCAGTTCTGCGCGGGCAGCCGGCAGGTCCAGGAGTCCGAAGAGCGAGCCGCCAACGCGGGCCCAGGTGACAAGCGCTGGATCGAGCGTGTCAGGGCATGTATACATGGTCCCTGAGTTGGATGCGTGGACCGGGCAGGGAAGCGGTGACAGGCGGCGCATGAGCTCCCTGAATTCCCGGAGTTGGCGCCGCGTGACGGGAGAATTGGGATTTTCGGCGTCGGCGAAATGCGTCCAGAGACCGGCCAGGTCGACGTGCTGGTTACTATCCACCCGCTGCAGGAACCCTTCCGCTTCGGCTGGTCGGATTCCATAGCGCCGCATGCCCGTATCGACTTTGATATGGACCGGAACGGGTGACGGTGCCGATCGAAAGGCCTCCAGCGCGCTCTCGCCGTCTACAACGGCCTCCAGGCCGTGCTGTACGTAGGCGCCGGCCATGCCGGGCAGTGGTGGCGAAAAAACCAGGATGCGCGCCGCAATGCCTGCCTGTCGGAGTGCAATGGCTTCCGGCAGGTAGGCGACGGCCAGGAAAGCGATGCCCGCCTTCTCGAGCGCTCGGGCGATGTGCACTGCGCCATGGCCGTACGCATCGGCCTTCACGACGGCCATCAGCTCAACGGGTCCTGCCCGGCGCTGGAGCACCTTCACGTTGTGGGCCAGATTGTCCAGGTGGATGCGGGCGTGTGTCGTCGTGTAGTCCGGCGCGGCGGCCGGTATCGGGTTGGGCATACAGGGATGACATGAATTTGACAGAAGATACGGGCCGCGTGTCCTATTTTGTGGCCTTCCTCCCATCGACCCTGTCTGCAAGATGACGCACCCCGACCTCTGTATCCGCGAAGCCCTGATTCTCGACGTTGAAACCGGCCAGGAGCAGCTTGCGGATATCCTCATCCGGGGCGGCACCATTGCCGCGGTCGGAGAGGGCCTCGATGCGGATGGCGTGCCTGAGTACGATGCCAGCGGCAAGCGCGTATCGCCAGGTTGGATGGATATGCACGTGCATCTGCGCGAGCCGGGTCAGGAGCACAAGGAAACGGTCCACACCGGGTGCCGCGCGGCGGCCTTCGGAGGGTTTACGGCCGTGGCCTGCATGCCGAATACCGAGCCCCCCATCCACACGCGGGATGTGGTCGAGTTCATTGTGGAGCGGGCCCGAAAAGAGGCCGTCGATGTGTACCCGATCGGGTGCGTATCGAAGGGGCGCAAAGGAGAGGATCTGGCTGAGATGGCCGATATGAAATCGGGAGGGGCAGTTGCGTTCTCGGACGATGGGTCGCCCGTGGGCGATGCGGGTCTCATGCGGCATGCCCTCGAGTACGCGTCCATGCTCGACGTGCCCATCATCAACCACATGGAGGATCTTGACCTGAACCCCCACGGCCACATGAACGAAGGGGAGGTCAGCACGCGGCTCGGCGTGAAGGGTATCCCGGGACTCGCTGAGGAAGTCATGATTGCGCGCGATGCGCTGATTGCCGAGTATACCCGTGGCCCGGTACACGTGGCCCACATTTCAACGGCCCGTGCGGTCGAGATCGTGCGCGACGCCAAGCGGCGCGGCGTGCCCATCACCGCCGAGGTCTGTGCCCATCATTTTGCGCTCACCGACGAAGCCGTGGAGCAGTCCGATTATGACACGCACACGAAAATGCACCCCCCTCTCCGTACGGCCGCCGATGTCCAGGCCATGAAAGCGGGGCTGGCCGACGGCACGATCGATGCCATCTGTACCGATCATGCCCCCCACGCCCCGAACGAGAAGGACGTGGAGTTCGAAGCGGCGCCCTTCGGAATACTGGGCCTCGAAACCGCCTGGGGCCTGATTGGCCGCGAGCTCATCCGGCCGGGCGTTCTTTCGCTTGCGCGCGCCGTGGAGGCCATCACCGCCGCACCGCGCCGGATTATGCGTATTCCCATGCCCCGCATAGCCGTGGGCGAAAAAGCCAACCTCACCATTTTCGACGAAACGACCGAGTGGACGTTTGAGGCGAGCCATATCCGCTCGAAGTCGCGCAATACGCCGTTCGTCGGGGCGCCGATGGTGGGACGTGCCTGGGCCATCTACAACAAGGGACGACTGGTCGAATCCGCCTGATTGCCAGCTGGTCGAATCCGTGTAGGGATCAGTGGCCCTCATGCAGTCGGTCGGCCAGTCGCGTCGGAAGTCCAGCCTCCCTGATTCTCCTCGCCGCGACGTCCACGTTGTAAGCGACGCGCTCGAGCCGGGTCGTGAAGGTCTCCGTATCGAACCATGTAATGCAGGCGCGCGGGTCGCCGTCGCGCGGCTGCCCGACACTGCCCACGTTGACAAGAAATCGGTGGCCCCGGCGGACGCGGAAGACGCCGAGCGTCCGGCTCATGGTGGCCGGCATGTGCGTGTGGCCCACGAAGCAGATATCCGTCTCGAAATGGTTGAACTGCTCCTGGACAACCGAAAAAGTATCCAGACGCAGCCAGTGAGCGGGTTTCTGGGGAGATGCGTGCGCGAATGTGCCGGTGTCATCGACGTGCACGAGGGGCAGGCTCTGGATCCATTCAATGGATGCAGCGCTCAGCGCTTCGCGGTTGTGCTCGGCGGCAATCTGTCCGTCGAGCGGCAGGTAGTCGGCGCCTTCGCCGGACGCCACAGCCAGGTCATGGTTGCCGAGGACGGTCGCATGGCAGCGCTCGCGCACCAGCCGCACACAGGCCTCGGGCTCGGCGCCGTACCCGACCACATCGCCCAGGCAGTATGTGCGGTCCGGGGCCTCGTCATCGATGACGCGGAGCACGGCCTCGAGGGCGGCCAGGTTGCTGTGGATATCGGAAATCAGGGCGACGAGCACGGGCGACGGGTTTGTTTATTGTCTCAGGATGGGGAGGCAACGCATTGCCTGTGGCGCGGCGTAATGTACGGTCATACCTTTCGGCGTATGAAATCGATTCCCGAACAGCTCAGAATTGGCGTATTCTTCGGCGGCACATCGCCCGAGCACGAGGTGTCCGTGATCACAGGGCTGCAGGCAGTGGCGGCGCTCCAGGAGACGACCCGCGCGCCAACGGACAGCAGTGTAACGCCGGTCTACGTCACGAAGTCCGGCGCCTGGTATGTCGGCGACGCGCTGGGAAGCATTGCCAACTACGACGACGTGCCAGCTCTTCTGGCCTGCTCGACGGAAGTGGCCGTGGCATCGGGCCCGGGCCGTACCATGAAGCTCGTGCCGGTGCGCACGTCGAGGTGGCGCGCCACCGAGCCCATCGTGCTGGACGTTGCGCTGGCGGCTTTCCACGGCGCGGCGGGTGAAAACGGGGCCTTCCAGGGCACGTGTGAGATGATGGGTGTACCCTGGACCGGGTGCAGCGTCTCGGCATCGGCGCTTGGCATGGACAAGGCCCTGGCCAAACAGATGGCGGCGGCGGCGGGCGTAAACGTGGTCCCAGGCCGCACGGTGCAGGAACATGCGTGGCGCGATACGGAGGACGAGGTTCTGGATGCATTGGCCGCAGAGTTCGGGTACCCGCTGATCGTGAAGCCGGTTCGTCTTGGGTCATCGATCGGTATTGCGAAGGCTGCGGACAGAAACGAACTCGACGCAGCCATTGAAGAAGCGCTCCGCTTCGACAGCGCCGTCATTGTGGAAAAATGTGTGCCCAATTTGCGCGAAATCAACGCAAGCGTGCTTGGCGACGGGGCTAGCGCCGAGGTGTCGGTCCTCGAAGAGCCCGTGTCCGCGAGCGGCCTCTTGTCATTTGAGGACAAGTACATGCGTGGCGGGGGCGGGTCGAAAGGCGCGGGGCGGTCCGCGGCCGGGCCGAAAAGCGGCATGGCATCGCTCGACCGGAAAATACCGGCTCCCATTCCAGATGACGTCGCCGACACCGTCCGGTCCATGGCGCTCGGCGTGTTCGCAGCGCTCGGCGCCAGCGGCGTGGCGCGCATTGATTTTCTGATGGATGATGCGACGGGCACGCTCTATTTCAACGAAATAAATACGATTCCGGGCTCATTTTCCTTCTACCTCTGGGAGCCCGCCGGTGTGCCGTTTCGGGCGCTCCTTGAGCGGCTCCTCACGCTTGCGCTTGACCGATACGCCGAGCGGCACGAGCGCGTGTCCCGTTTCAATGTGAACCTGCTCTCCGACCGCGCGGCCCGGGGCCTGAAGTCGGCAAAATAAATGCAATAAGTGGACAAACATGGTATCTTTGTGCCATGAAATATTCCGAGTTGATAGAAATGACGGCTCGACTGCCGCTTTTTCGCGGAAGTCTCCTGCTGGCTGGTGACCAGGACCCGGCAGACATCCGGCGACAGCTCTCGCGCTGGAAAGCATCCGGAAAGGTAATTCAGCTTCGTCGCAATCTGTATACGCTGGCTGCTCCCTACCGGAGCGTGGAGCCCCACCCGTTCCTGATTGCCAATGAACTGCTGGGACCGTCGTACGTGAGCCTGGAATCTGCGCTGGCGTACTACGGTCTCATTCCGGAAGCCGTGCCGGTTACGACGTCTGTAACGACCGGCCGGACGTGTTCATTCGACACACCGTTTGGTCGTTTTGCCTTCCGTCATGTCACTTCTTCGGCTTTTTTCGGTTACCATCGCATCCCGGTAGCAGCGGGGCAGGACGCTCTGGTGGCGCGCGCACCCAAGGCACTGCTTGACCTGGTTTACCTCACCGCAAAGGGAGATTGCCCCGACTTTCTGGAGGCACTCCGTCTCGAAGATCTGGAATCGCTGTCGACGATAGAGTTGTTCGAGTTCGCCAATCGCTGGGGTAAAGGAAAAGTCATGCGCGCGGCCGAGCGGCTCATCGCGATGATGGAATCGCAGGATAGTGGGGGTGATTGGTCATGAAGGAAGAATTGATTGATGTTGCTACCCGTGGCCGGAATGAAATCGAGATCCGCAACCTGGCCCGGGAATATCTGCAGGCGCGCATTTTGCATGCCATGCAGGAGGCAGGTGCCATGATTCCGCTCGCATTCCAGGGAGGAACGGCCCTTCGCTTCCTCTATGGCCTGCCCCGCTTTTCGGAAGATCTGGATTTTGCGCTCGAACGTGCTGAGCACAGAGCGTTCAGCCTGGAGCCTCTGGAGCAACGGATCATGACTTTGCTTCACAGGGAGGGGTACGAGGTAGCCGCCAAGCGGAGATCGGCCCGTGCTGTCAACACGCTGATGCTTGGCTTCTCGGGTCTATTGAGCGAACTCCGCCTGTCGCCACACGGTGCCCAACTCCTGCGAATCCGCATCGACGTAGATACCCGGCCGCCGGTGGGCGCTTTGCTTTCGACGACGATCATCCGCCGACACGCTCTGCTGCACCTGCAACATCACGACCGTGCGTCACTGCTCGCCGGGAAAATCCATGCCATTCTTCAGCGCTCATGGACCAAGGGGCGGGATCTGTTCGACCTGTTCTGGTACCTGAGCGATAGAACATGGCCTGAGCCGAACCTTGTATTGTTGAACAACGCGCTGGATCAGACCGAATGGGAAGGTCCGGCGCTTTCCTCCTCAAACTGGCGCAGCACCGTCTCCGCACGACTGCGGACCTTGGACTGGGTCGCAGCCCAGCGGGACGTTTCTCCATTCCTTGAGCAAGGTCCGGAAAGCACGCTATTCACAAAGGAAAACGTGCTGGGAATGTTGTGACTTGACGGGATGCTCACCGGGGAAACAGCCGCGTGGTGTCGATCTGGATGTCCGGAAAGGCCGCTGGCTGCACCGCGCCCGGGGGCTGTATGCGCGTGACCTCGGTGTATGTATGTCCGGTCGGGTTGCGGTGCACTTCGAGATGTTTGGATTGGAGATCGACAAGCCAGACTTCCGGGATCTGGAACCGGGCGTAGAGCGGTAGTTTGACAAGCCGATCGGAGGAGGCGGAGGAATCGCCAATCTCGACGATAAGCAGGACATCTGAAGGAGCCGGATGGGCATGCAGATAACCGTCTTTCCTGGTCTTGAGAATGGCAATGTCCGGCTCAGGTTCATTCCACTGGTCGAGACGCACGGGAAGCTGGCCACTGATCAGTCCTCGCGTGCCCAGCCTGTCGGTGATCAACTGCGTAAGTATTCTTATACACGCTGCGTGCCTGCTTCCACTTGGCGACATCTGCACCACCTGTCCGTCGAGAAGTTCAACCCGATCGTCCGGCACCAGTATACCGGCGTCCGCCATCCGGTAGTAGTCATCTACCGTAAAGCGGCGCCGCGCGTCCCGGAGTGCGTGCGTGACGGTTCCTGTCATCTCGAAAACCTCTGTCGTCATGGGTTTTACAGGATCTTGTACGTGCACGCTGTGAACGGGTTTAGGGTTTCGAGCGAAATAGACACTTCGATGCAGCGCGCGTAACCCGTTCACAAACGAATTCTATTTGGGTGCTCACCGCGGAAAAAGCCGCGCCGTGTTGATCAGAACGTCTGGAAAGGCCGCTGGCTGCACCTTTGCCGGGGGCTTCACGCGCGTGACCTCGGCGTATGTATGTCCGGTCGGGTTGCGGTGAACGTCTACGCGTCCTGCCTGAAGATCGACAAGCCAGACTTCAGGGAATCCGGCCCTGGCATAAATGGGAAGTTTGACGTCCCGGTCCGCGGTGGCGGATGTATCAGAGACTTCTACAATCAGAAAGACGTCGTCGGGTCCAGGCTTGGTCGGGAGATAGCGCGTGAGCGGAGCCCGGACCAGAGCGACATCGGGCTCGGGTTCATTGAACTCGTCCAGCGACACCGGGCTCTGGACCCAGAGTTCAGCATGTTTTCCTGCCTGCTCGCTGAATAGCTTGGTCAGCATGGCGACACATACACTGTGCCGATTTCCGATGGGCGACATCTGCACTACCTGTCCGTCGAGAAGTTCAACCCGATCGTCAGGCCCCAGAATGCCAATGTCCGCCATCCGGTAGTAGGCATCTACCGTAAAGCGGCGCCGAGAATCCTGGAGCGAGTGCGTGGCGGTCCCTGTCGTCATGAAGGTTTCTGTTGTCATGGATTTACAGGAAGAGTTCCACGCAGTGAATGGGCTTGGGGTTTCGAGGGATGGGTCTTCCTTTGATGGTGTGGGTGGGTTAAGTTAGGCGGCATGAAAGACAAAGAGATTTTCGCCCAGATTCTGGGCATATCCACGCCCTGGCGCGTGACCTCGATTGACCTTCGCACAGCTTCCAAGGAGATCGTTATT
>JAJCYQ010000070.1 GCA_029262835.1 Bacteroidota bacterium | reverse complement strand
GGCCCCTTCGCGGGCTAGGGTATTGCCAAGGGCGGGCGCGCCTCCCCCGCGATTGTGGGGGTCTCGCCGGGCGCTCGGGGCATTGGGCCCCCCAGCGCCGAGCAGCCCCACCAGAAACGGCGTCAACGGCCAGAGAACGACGGCGGCCAGCGTGCCGAGCCCCACCGCGACGACAAGCGCCTGGAGCATGGTTGCGTCGCGCTCGGAGTAGTTACCTGCCCCATCCCACCGCGCCACATCTGTCTGCGTCCCGATGCCAAGGAAATTGAAGGCCCAGAAAATGGCCGACAGCACCGTCGTCCCCACGCCGAGTGCCGCCAGGGGCACGGCGCCAAGGCGCGCCACGAACGCCGTATCGACGAGGCCCGTAAGTGGCTCGGCCACAAGGGAGAAGAGAACCGGGATGGAGAGGCCAACCAGCGTTCTGTGCGGCCGGTGCAAAAATTCGTCCCTTGACGCGGAAAGACTCACAAGCAACTATATTGAGGGAAGATCGTCCAGTACAGAGCCCCGAAAGTACACAGAAAGCATCCACACCGAAAGCACTCGGAAAGAAACCACACAGCCTAATGCGTAACCTGGCCATCATTCCTGCCCTCCTCTTCGCCCTCACACTCGCGAGTTGCACCACCGTCAACGTAGGCGATCCCGCGCTCGCGGGCGGCGCCGCAGGCGGGGCCAGCTCGGGCCCGGCCGGTGCGAAGGGCGCGGCGGGCGGCGCAGCAGCGGGCGGCGCATCGACCAAATCCACGCTCGGCAAGCCGTGGAAGGATGTCACGAAAGATGCCCGCGCCATCGACGGCCTGTTCAAGATGCACATGAAGACCGATCAGTCGCTGCTGCTCGAGATACAGCCCGCGCAGCTCGGCATGGATTTCGGATTCATTGCGCACTACTCGAAGGGCACTGGCGTGTTCAACATCCACGATGGCCTGGCGCTTGGTGACACGCGCATGCTGCGCTTCGAGCGCGTGGGCGAAACCGTGTACCTGCGCCACATGAATACGCGCTTTACGGCCGACGACGGCTCGCCGCTCCGGGCGAGCCTCGACGACAACCTCGGCCACTCAATCGTGGCTGCGTTCAAGATCGAAAGCCAGCACGACACCACAAAAGCCCTGCTCATTGACTTCACGGGGCTCGTCGTATCGGACTACCTCGACCTCGCCGAGCGCATGAAGCTCTATTTTGGCGGGCGGCCGGTGCAGTTCGACAAGAGCCGGTCGTACGTGAGTCGCGCACAGGGCTTTCCGAAGAACATCGAGATCGATGCCGAACTCACCTTCAAGCCGAACGGATCGCCCATAACGAGCTCGGCGGGCGTATCGGACGTCAGTTCCGTGCCTCTCGGTCTGCGCTACTCGTTCTTCGCGCTGCCAGATGACCCCATGCCGCGTCGCGTGGCCGACGACCGCGTCGGATTTTTCATCGATGCGCAGCGGGACTTTTCGATTGATCGCGGAGGCGACCAGATGGTCCGTTACGTGAACCGCTGGCGCCTGGAAAAGAAGGATCCGGATGCCGACATCTCCGATCCCGTCGAGCCGATTGTATACTACATTGACCGCACCGTACCACACGAATACCGCCGCTGGGTGAAGGAAGGTATTGAGGGTTGGCAGAAAGCGTTCGAGGCGGCCGGATTCTCGAATGCCATCATCGCGCGAGAGGCCCCGGACGATTCCACCTGGAGCGCCGAGGACATGCGCTACTCGACCGTCCGCTGGAGCGCCGCCCACCAAATGGGATACGCCATTGGCCCCTCGCAGACCGACCCCCGGACGGGCGAAATCCTGAATGCGGATGTGCTTTTGTCATCCGTGTTCATGTCGGGATGGGGACGCGAATGGGAAGACTTGGCCGGACCGAACGGCATGCTTCAGAAAATGAATGCCATTGAGCAGGCGCGCCAGCACATGACGCCGCACGAGAAGGACGGGCTGTGCATGGTGGAGATCGGCAAGCAGTTCGAGATGGGTCTCGTGTCGACCGTCCTTCTCGCCGATGGCGTGGCCGACCCCGTCGGCGGCGTACCAGAGGAGTTCTACGGCCCGGCGCTGCGCGATCTGGTATTTCACGAGGTGGGACACACGATTGGCCTTCGACACAACTTCCGCGGCTCCGCATCCATCCCGTACGCGCGCATGCAGGACGAAGCGTACACGGCCAAAAACGGCCTCACGCTCAGCGTCATGGACTACGCGGGCAGCAATATTTCCCCGGACCGCGACGCGCAGGGGCACTATGTAAACATGGAGGTCGGTTCCTACGACGTTTGGGCTGTTTCCTATGGATACACGCCGAGCGACGACACGGCTGCCGAGATCGCGCGCCAGGCGGCCAACCCGCTGCACGCCTACAACACGGACGGCGATGCGGGTGGATTCGACCCGCTGACGAGCGTCTGGGACCTGTCGAGCGATCCCATGGCGTACGCCGAGGATCAGCGCGCGCTCGTGCAGCAGATCTACCCGGTCATCGAAGAGCGTCTGCTGGGCGACAACGACGAGTACGCGCGGCTGCGCAGCGCGGTCAACGGGCTGATCTTCACTGGCTACCGCCAGTTCCCGAACGTGGCAAAGCTTGTCGGCGGAAGCCACTTCTCGCGCGATCATAAAGGCGATCCGAATGCCCGCCTGCCCATGACGCCAGTCCCTGGCGCCGAGCAACGGGCGGCGGCGAAGTGGATTCTCGAAAACGCGCTCGATACGTCGTCGCTGCCCATCACCGCCGAGCTCCTGAACAAGGCCGCACCGAGCCGGCATGACGACTGGATGAGCGGGTTCGGCCCGGGCCGCTACGATCTGGCCATCTACGAAACGGTCCAGGCGCTGCAGATGCAGGCGCTCGGCGTACTTACCGACCGGAACCGTCTCTCGCGGATGCTCGGCACGGATATGCGCCAGGACGACCCGTACACGGTCGAAACACTCTTTTCTGATATCGATGCGGCGGTCTACGGCGCGCTCACCGGGCGCGATCGGTTCCAGCGCAACCTGCAGCTGGCCTACGTGGACCACCTGGCGGGCATCATGAACAACGTGCGCCCCTTCCCCTTCGTGCCACCCGCGCCCGATGAGGCCCGCGCCCTCGCCCGGCTGCACCTCACGGAGCTCGCCGCGCGGACCCAGGGGCTGCTCGGCAGCGGTGCTGGCGCCGGCGCCAGCTCGGCCGCGGCGTCGATGTCGCGACTGGACCGCGCCCATCTGCTGGAGCTGGATGCGCGCATTGCCGCCGCATTCGATCTCTCCCTCGTCAAGGAGACGAAGTAGCGCTCGGCGGCATAGCGTCCGGGAGCGCTCGGCGCAGGAACTGAATAATGCGGCGGGCGACATCCTCCGTCCTGTCGGGCGAGAGGATGTCGCCCGCAATAACATGGTTGTTTCGGTCACCAGCCGACAGCACGAGCATCGTATCGACGCGCGGAGCGGCCTCGGTCCATGTCTCGGTGCCCGAAGCGGCGTTCAGCCTGGCCAGGACGCGCCGCGTCTCGTCGGGACTCACCACCTGGTCGCTCTCGCTGAGCGCCACAAATACCGGCACGTCGATCTGCTCGATCGGCGCCGTGCGAGCGACCTCGACCGCCGCCATCATGGGAAGCAGTGCTTTCGATGCGTACGTCGTCGTCCACCACTTGGAATGGCCCTCGTTCTGGGGCGCCCAGGAAAACTCGTCACCCTGAATAACGCGCAGCAGCTGGGCGCCCCACGGCCACAGCATTATCTCCGAGCGGCGATCTTTCGGGCCGAAATTCGGCGATATAAGGACCACCGCCGCCACACGTTCTCTCAAATCGGGCTGCAGGGCCGCCCACGTGACGAGCGTCCCCCCGGTGGATGTCCCCATGAGCACTACTCGCTCCCCGATCGCCTCGCCGAGCCGCACCGCCTCGGCCACATCCCGCGCCCAGTCAACGAGCGTCGCACGACCCATGGCCTGCGCAGCAATGTGGCCGTTCCCCGTACCACCCGTCGCGCCTTGGCCGTTCCCCGTACCGCCCGTCGCGCCCTGGCCGTGGCCCGTCAGCCTCGTGTAGAACAGGTTCGCGCCCATGGCACGCGCCACACGCTCCGGCACCGGCATGATCTCGTGTTTCGTCGCCGAAAAACCATGCACATACACAATGGAAAGCGGCGTTCGAACGGGCATGTCGGCTTCTGAATCCCGTGAATTGCCAGGATCTCCTGTATGGAAGGCGTCCTTCGCCCACACTATTTCCTTCTCGGCGCCCGGCCACACGGCGGGCGTAACGGCCGCTTCCCGCGCAGCGAGCAGGCTGTCCAGGGCGGCGGGTGACACCTGCCAAGAACCGGATCCAGGCGTGGATACCGTTCCATTCGCTGCCGCTCCGCCAGACCACGCCTCCCGGACCTGCCCCGCGATATCAGCTGGAATGTCTGTCGATACGCGCGGCCCCGCAAAAAACGCCACGGCCAGGACCATCAAGGAGCCCGCCAGCACGACGGCCAGTGCCCGTATATGTCGTCTACTTCTTGTCATAAACACGCTTGTCGAAGGAATCGTTCGTGCCTTGGAGCATAAGGACGAAATGTCGCGATTCATAATTCTAATATTCTCATAACATGTTGCGGCCCTTATGATTAGGAATCCATCTGCATTATGGACGCTTCCACTGAGCTGTCGTGAGCCCCTATGAGTTGGCGCGAGCGTACCCAGAATGGCGCGAGCGTGAATCGCGACACCTCAGACCTGCTCGCGCAACCTCGGAGACAATTGCGACATTCCAGAGCACGACGACGTTCTCTTATTATACTATGTTTTTTAAGTTTATAGAATTTACTTGCGACATTCCGTTCTTATGTCGGTGAAGACATACAACGCCATGTGCTGCAGATGTGGAAGTAAAAGAGTGGTATCTTCCGAAATCCCGTGCACAGTGCACAGTGCACAGTGCGGCGTCGTACACAACAGCACGGACGCAGATGCAGGAGGCGCTGAAACGCCAATCCGCCGCGAAAGGACAATCCACCGAGAAAGAACCCACCAGAAAATGACCCCTCTTGAAGGAGTTTGGGCCGCCAGTGTAACCCCGCTCGCGTCCGGCCCCGGCACGCCGCCAGATTCCAGTACGTCGCCAGGTCCCGGCACGCCACCAGGCCCGACCCGTCCGGGAGTTGCCCTGCCCGATGCCGCCCGCCTGAAAACCCACATTGACTGGCTCCTGGAGAACGGCTGCCACGGCGTCGTGCTCTTTGGTACGACGGGCGAAGGACCGTCGTTTACGGTAGATGAGAAGCGGCGCGTGCTCGATAAACTCGCGGGCGCCGGCGCGCCCATGGACCGGCTCATGGTCGGGAGCGGATGCGCCGCGCTGCCGGACACCGTGGAGCTGACCCGCCACGCCGCACGCGTGGGCGCGGCCGGCGCCCTCATCCTGCCCCCCTTTTATTTCAAGCAGGTTACGGAAGATGGGCTGTTCGCAGCCATGGCACGTATTTTTGAAGGGCTCGGCGGTGACTCCATTCCCGTGGTGCTGTATCACTTCCCGCGCATGGCCGGTGTCGGCTTTTCGCCGGCGCTTGTGGAGCGGCTGAGAGCGGCGTATCCAGAGATTGTGAAAGGAATCAAGGACTCCTCGGGCGATCACGACAACCTGACTGCGCTCTGCCGCCTGGCGCCCGGCATCTCGGTCTTCGCCGGTTCCGAGGCGCTGCTTCCGTACGCACTCAACGAAGGAGGCGCGGGCTGTATATCGGCCTCGATGAACGTCACGAGCCGGCTTGTTCGTGCGCTGTACGACGGCGACAACGCGAGCGGTGAACGCGTCATCCGGGTGCGAAAGGCGCTCGATGCGCTCCCGTTCGTATCGACCATGAAACACCTGCTTGCGGAACACTTCGGCGATGCGGCCTGGCGCGCCGTCCGGCCGCCGCTCGTGGCGCTCACCGCGCGTCAGGAGCAGCAACTGTCGCAGATTCTCGATACTATTGGTACACCACCAAACCTCACCTGATCATGACCCGCCTTCCCGTTCTGTCCCTTGCCGGCGCCACGCGTTTGGCCGCCACCCTGTTGTTTGGCACACTTTTGATTGGCGCACTTTTGATTGGTGCCCCGGGTGCCGCGATGGCGCAGGGCGCGCCGCAGCAGTCGTCCCAGGCGGCGACGGCCGCGACGCAGCAGCTCTACCCGGGCCAGGACGCGATGGAGCGCGCGCTCGATGAGCGGTCAAGCGCCGAGAACCTGCGCCGATGGATGCGTGACCTGACACGCGAAGTGCATCATGCGGGGAGTCCGGGTAGCCGGAAGAATGCCGAATATGTGGCCAAACAATTCCGCGAGTGGGGATACGACGTCGAGATCGAGGTGTATCACGTGCTGCTTCCCACGCCGAAGGAGCGTGTCGTTGAACTGGTGCATCCGGAGCGGGTGCGCCTCACGCTCGAGGAGCCGGCTATTGAGGAAGACGCCTCGTCGCAGCTGCGCGACGGCATGCTGCCGCCCTACAATGCGTACTCGGCCGACGGCGACGTGGAGGCCGAACTGGTCTACGTGAACCAGGGTCTGCCAGCCGATTACGAGGAGCTGAGGCGGCGCGGCATCAGTGTGGAGGGAAAAATCGTGATTGCCCGCTACGGTGGATCGTGGCGCGGAATCAAGCCGAAAGTGGCCGCCGAGAACGGCGCCATTGCCACAATCATGTATTCAGATCCGCGCGATGACGGCTATTTCCGTGGCGATGTCTACCCGGAGGGGCCGTGGCGGATGGGCATGGGCGTGCAGCGGGGCTCGGTCTCCGACATGCCGACATTCCCGGGCGATCCGCTCACGCCGTTCGTGGGCGCGACCGAAGATGCCGAGCGGTTGGCTATTGAAGATGCGCCGACGATCATGAAAATCCCGGTCCTGCCCATTTCCTACGACGAGGCGCTTCCTTTGCTTGCGGCGCTGGAAGGACCTGTGGCGCCGGCCCGGTTTCGGGGGGCACTGCCCATCACGTACCACCTCGGGCCCGGGCCCGCCCGCGTCCACATGAAACTGGCTTTCAACTGGGACATCGTGCCGGCCTACAACGTGATTGCACGGCTGGAGGGCTCAGAGTTTCCAGACGAGTGGGTCATGCGGGGTAATCACCGTGACGCGTGGGCCTTCGGCGCGAACGACCCCATTTCAGGGACGGTCGCCATGATGGAAGAAGCCCGCATTCTGGGCGAGTTGGCCCGGGAAGGGCATCGGCCGCGCCGGACCATTGTGTTCGCTTCGTGGGATGCCGAGGAGCCGGGTCTGCTGGGATCGACCGAATGGGCCGAACACCATGCGGATGAACTGCGCGAAAAGCTCGTGACCTACATCAATACCGACGGCACAGGCCGCGGATATCTGGGCATGGGCGGCAGCCACTCGCTGGAGGCCATGATCAATGACATAGCGCGCGACGTGCAGGATCCACGGGCCGGCGGCGCCTCGCTGCTTGACCGTATTCGGGCGCGCAACGCGGCGCAGCAGGGCCTCGAGCACGGAGGCGCCGCCGGCCCGACAGCCGACATCCCCATTGCACCCCTCGGATCGGGCAGCGACTACACCCCCTTCCTGCAGCATCTGGGCATATCGGTGCTCAACCTCAGCTTCGGCGGCGAGGGCGGCGGCGGATCGTACCACTCGGCCTACGACACGTTCGAGCACTATACGCGCTTTATTGACCCCGAATTTGTGTACGGCGCAACGCTCCCGAAGGTCACCGGCCGCGCCACGCTGCGACTCGCCATGATGGACGTGCTGCCCTTCCACTTCGCACCGCTCGTGGACCGGATCGAGACCTATCTCGGCGAAATCGAATCGATGGCCGACGCCATGCGCGAGGAAACAGCGCGTCAGAACCAACTCATTGAAAGTGGCGCCTATGCCCTCTCGAACGATCCCCTGGACCCCCTGCTCGCGCCCGAGCCAGAGGACGAGGTGCCTTATTTCCCCTTCGCGCACATTCGAAATGCGATCACCGAACTGCGCGTAGCGGCGGCAGCGGCCGACAAGGCGGCAAGAGAGGCGACCGCGGAAGCGGTGAACAAGGCGGCAAGCCAGGCGGCAAGTCAAGCGGAAGCGGCAGGCGCGGCCGACCAGAAAGCCGCGCTGCGCCGCATCAACCAGGCCCTCTTCACGGTGGAGCGCGCCATGACGGACATGGAGGGGCTGCCCCGCCGGCCGTGGTTTCGGCACCAGATCTATGCGCCCGGATTCTACACGGGGTATGGCGTGAAGACGCTACCGGGAGTACGGGAAGCCATCGAGGAGCGCAAGTGGCAGGAGGCCCACGATGAAATCGAGGATCTGGCGGCTACGCTCCAGAGAATGGCCCGAGCCCTGGAATCCGTGGTGGACGCTCGGCCGTAGGGCGCTCGGCCGAAGCGGATGGCAAGGCCGAAGCGGATGGCAAGGACGAAGCGGATGGCAAGGACGACCGGTCCGCGTCCTGCCCGCTCGGTGTAAATACCGTGGAGGGTAGCTGAAGTGTGAAGGTCGTGCCCTCGCCCGGCGCGCTTTCGACGGCGATGTCTCCCTTCATGAGATCCATAAGACGGCGAGAAATGGAGAGTCCGAGCCCGACCCCGACGTGCTCGCGCGAGAGGCCGTGACTTTCCTGCCGGAACTCGTCGAACACGTGCGGCAGGAAATCGGGCGAAATACCAACTCCGGTATCGCGCACCGTGCACCAGACATGGGTCGATGCGACGCCCGCCGACACGACGACCTCCCCGCTCGGTGTGAACTTGATGGCATTGGCCACGAGGTTTGTCAGCACGCGGAGGAGCGCGCCCTCATCGGCTACGACGACGAGTGGTGGGCCTGGCGTGACACCCGATGGCAACTCGCAGCGGAGCGCCAGCCCCTTCTCCTCGGCATCGAGCGCGTGCAGGGCTATGACATCCCTGATGCTGGCCGCCAGATCGACTTCCATGAAACGGAGTTGCGTCGTGCCACTTTCAATCTGGGCCATGGCAAGCACGGAATCGAGCGTGATCTGCAGGCGCTTTCCTCCCTGCCGAATGATTCGGGCCAGTTCGTTCGTATTGCCCGTCGACTCCTCGACCAGTACATCCGAATACCCAATGATGCTCGTCAGCGGCGTGCGCAGTTCATGGCTCATATTCGAAAGTATGGAAGTCTTGAGCCGGGCCAGATCTTCCGCCTGTTCCTTTGCGCGCCTCAGCTCCGCTTCGGCGCGCTTTGCTGCCGTAATATCGGCCACCATCCCAAGCGCCCCGTCATACTCCCCGTTCTCGTTGTAGTGGGGGCTGCCGGCTACGCGGCACCAGATGACCTCCCCGTCGCGCCGCCGGAAACGGACCTCGTAGGTATCGCGGGCGCCGTGCTCCCGGGCTTCGAAACGAGACCGCATGCCGGCTCGATCCTTTGCATCGACAAAATCAAATACCGACCGACCCCTTAGTTCATCGGCCGTCATACCCAACATATCGGCCATGCGACGGTTCACAAAACGCGTTCTGGAGTCCGCGTCGACGAGCCAGATGCCATCGTGTGCGGTATCTATGATGCTCTTGTACCGGGCGTCCCTGACCGTATCTCGCGTAACGTCACGGCCGACGGCAATGAGCATACCGTCTGCCGGCGACCAGTTGATGGACCAGTTCATATGCGCCGTCCCTCCGTCGCGGCGAATGAAACGCGCGTTGAAGGGTCGCATGTCCCCTCCTCGTCGCAGCAGCCGATCAATGCCCGAGAGCAGGTCCCTGTCCTCCGCGTGCACGAACTCGACGTATCGGAGTCCTTCCATTTCGTCCGGCCGAAACCCGAGAATCTGTTTGCTCGCCCGGCTTGCCTGGACAATGCGGCCCCTGGAATCGATGGTGCAGATCAAATCGCGTGAGTACTCGAGCACGAGCTCGGCAGCGCGGGCATGCCGCCGGATATGCTCGGTCGCCTCGACCTCTGCCGTGATGTCCACACCATGAACACACAACCCGCAGACACTCCCATCGGGCTCGCGCATGGGTTGCAGCGCAAAATTTACGTATCGGACTGCAGGCCCGAACTGGTTACGGGCGGGCGTGCCGCGTTCTCGGCCCGTGGGCTCTCCGCCGGCTTGGTCAGAGTGTGCTTCGCCGGCTTGGTCAGAGGGCTCAACGAACTCGAGCCGGACACGGCGCCCCACGCTGCTCTCGCCCGTCTCATATACATGCCGCATTCGCGCCACAATGCCCGCTTCCACCAATTCCGGGAACGCCTCCGGCACGGTCTTTCCAATGCACTCCCTTCCGTTTGTATGCGCTTCGAATGCTTTGTTCGTTCGCACAATACGCAGGTCATGCCCCTCGATGAGGGCCATGAACGCGGGGGACAGATCAAAATCAAACGAAGGTGCCATACCGGGATGTATCGGCAATTCTTTTGCCGATTCAACCCATGAGGATCGACCGTGTCAGGCGGAATGCGCCGGGTTGATCGGCAGTGCCAGCCGGAATGCGCCAGGTTGATCGGCAATGCCAGCCGGAACGCACCGGGTTGATCGGCAGTGCCAGCCGGAAGGCGCCAGGTTGATCGGCAGTGCCAGCCGGAACGCGCCGGGTTGGTCGGCAGTGCCAGCCGGAAGGCACCAGGTTGATCGGCAGTGCCAGCCGGAAGGCGCCAGGTTGATCGTCAGCGCATCGCCGCCATAAACGCAGTACGGGCGGCCCTCTCGGGCCGCCCGTACATTACAAAAACGTCACGTCGGTTCAAGCACGCTGTGCGCCTAAACGGAATATTTCTCCGGATTGACGCCGTAGTCCTTGATGAAACGTTTTACGATGGGGCTGTTCGTATTGAGCCAGACGGGATTGATCATCTTGGCGGCGAGCGCCTTTTTGTCATCAATCTTGCCGTCAACACGAACCGAATCAAATTCCGACATCTTACGCGCCTTGCGGCCGTCAACGCCCTTTCCGTTCGCCAAATACTTGTCGGGCAATGAGCTGCGACGACGCGTCGTCTTTTTCTTGGCCCCGGCCATTGATTTGCGTCCCTTCTTTGGTGCCGATGGCATTTTTACGCCGTACAACTCTTCGATCGACGTTCCCGCAACGGAGCACATCCGATCAATTTCTTTCTTCAGCTCCTTCTGGGCCCTTTTCTTGACGGCATCGAGATTCTTCTGCAGTTCGGCACGTTCGGTTTCCATGCGTTGCGCTTCCGCAATCAGGTCGTGAATTTCACTCATGCTATTTTTTGTTTTCTGGTAATACAGCGAGGGGTGAGGACTGGAGTATATAAATAAATTGTTACCCTGCGTTTCACGCGCACACAATATTCACGAATTGAACCGCTTACTTCAATCGTAGTTTGCCCCACGTCTCCGCTCAACAAATACTCTTTTCAGTGATCCATATTCTTTCTGTCGTCGGCGCAAGACCCAATTTCATGAAGGTAGCTGCGCTCGATGCTGCGTTCAGCAAAAACAAGCACATAAAGCACACTATCGTCCACACCGGGCAGCATTACGACGAAAAGATGAGCGACATTTTCTTTCGCGAAATGGAGCTCCCCGAACCCGACGTATTCATGGGCCTGGGCGGCGGCAGCCATGCCGAGCAGACGGCCAACATCATGCGAGCCTTCGAAGGCGTCCTGCTCGGAACGGCGGCTGAAGCGCCTTTCGATGCCCCGCCCCATGCGCTGCTCGTCGTCGGCGATGTCAACTCGACCATGGCCTGCTCGCTCGTCGCCTCCAAGCTCCACATCCCGATTATCCACGTCGAGGCGGGACTCCGATCGGGCGACCGCACCATGCCCGAGGAAATCAACCGCCTCGTAACGGACGCCATTGCCGATGTGCTCTACGTCTCGGATCCGTCCGGTATGGATTTCCTGGCATTGGAGGGCGTCCCTGACGAGAAAATCGCATTCGTAGGGAATGTCATGATCGATTCCCTTCAGACCTACCTTCCGCTCGCTCGCCAGCGCCCCATTCTCGACACCTGGGGACTCACGGCCAAAAAGTACATTCTCCTCACACTTCACCGCCCCGCCACGGTCGATTCCCCGGACGCCCTCGCCCGCATGGCGTCCGTATTCGAAGCGCTCCACGCCGCACGGCCCGACCAGCCCCTCGTCTTCCCGACGCACCCGCGCACGAAGAACAACATCGAGCGGTTCGGCCTCTCGGACCGTTTCGCCGCCATTTCGACGCTCCGCCTCCACGAACCGGTCGGCTACCTCGATTTCCTGAAGCTCCAGGACGCGGCATCGTTCATCATCACCGATTCCGGTGGCATCCAGGAAGAAAGCACCATCCTCGGCATCCCCTGTCTGACGCTCCGCCCCAACACCGAGCGCCCCGTCACCATTACGCGCGGCACCAATGAACTCCTGCCGCCGGACACCGATCGACTCGCCGAACGCGTTGTGGATTTTGTAGATGCAGCCGAGCGCGGCATCTGGAAAAAAGCGCGCTCCATCGATGGCTGGGACGGCCTGGCCGCCGAGCGCATTGCCGACGATATCGTGCGCCGATTCGGCGCCGCCTGATCTTGGCGCGGCCCTTCTCCCACCTGGTCTCCTTGCGCCACGGCACTATCCCCGGTTGGCCTCCTGTCTCCGTGGCCCTGACCCCGGCTGCTCTCCATTCGCCGTGGCCCTACCACCGGCTGCTCTCGCGCGTCTGAATCTCCCTCAGCTGCGCCAGCGCCTCCGGCTTCTCGGCGAGCTCCAGGAGCGGCTCGAGCAAGGCGTACACGTCATCCCAATCCATCGCATGCCCGCTTCGCTGGATAATGCGCTCAATATCTCCCCAGTCCCGATGTCGCCCGGCAATGGTCTTGGTAATCAGAAGGTCCTCTGCCGTACAGCACTTCAGCGTACGCCCCTCCCCGAAATCAACATCCACCGCGCGGTCAATCAGCATCTTCTCGTATTCCGATGCGCCAAGCGAAATATCCACTTCCGTGCCATCGTGCCACACGCCCAGAAACATCCGGCTTATCCGACCCAGGTGGTCCGGATCCGGGTCGCGTGACCGGAGAAGAGACAATAATTTATCCGTGACCGTCTTTTCCTCGCCCAGCGGGCACCAAACGATGGCATCGAAATCGTCCGTAAACCGGCACTCCCCCCAGCTCTGCAACGCCACGCCGCCAATGAACGCACTCTTCAGCCCTGCGCCATGGATAACCCGCTGCACGTCCTGCGCCGCCGAGAAAAAGTCACCCTGCGGCTCGCGCACCGACCACAGGAAATCCAGCTGCCGCAGCCACAGCTCACGCGAGCGGCTTTTGAGGCGCTCAACCCGCCGCTCCTCCGTAATCCGGTACCCGCGGAGTTGCCGCTGGAACAGTTCTTTTTCGGTCAGGTCGTGCATGACTGTAAAGTATACATTTTTGACACCAATCGGACCCGAACGTAACTCTCTGACCCCACCGGACGCGCCACCGCCGTGCACCGGACGGTCGGCTGCCCTGCCCATGAAAGATGAGCCTGTCTATCTCGAAAGAGTGACATGTGGCGTCGCGAGGGGTCGGCCAAAGACGCAGGCTCAGCTTTCAGACTTTGAAACCTCAGCTTGCGTCCTGGGCGGGCAGGTCTGCACCGCGTATGTCACCTGGTGGATTTTTGAAAGATGAGCCTGCTTCTTTGGTCGTCGTTGCCGAAGCCGCGGATTTGACTGCCGTAGATGCATGTGCGATGCCTTTCTCATCCCGCATTTAACGCCTGGCACATAAGATCGAAATGTCGCGATATATTTCTACATGTGCACTAATACCAATGCTTTACAAGTATAGCGTCATTAACCGAGGTGGCGCGAGCCCTCCCGAGCTGGCGTGAGCGGCCGTGAGCTGTCGCAATTCGCGCTCGCGACATTCTGGGGCTGCTCGCGCCACCTCGAGAGGGCTCGCGCCACTCCAGAAAAACACAAATAATTGTAACAATATATATTACATATATTTATGAAAATCAGTCGCGACACTTCACCCTTATGTCCCAGAGAGCATGACAAACACTCGCCGTAATTACCGCGCTCCGTAAAAAACGGTTGTTCGCACGGCGCGCTGTCCCGATCTTTACTGCCAGCATTTCTGCCGACGGCAACTCAGACTCCACATGCGAACCGCCACCCGCCCTCTTTACCGGTTATTGCCGACCTGCCTACTGATTGCCCTAATCGGTACGTCTGCGCTTCCACTGACCCCGGCGGCGGCGCAAGAGGTGCGGGCGGGGCAAACGAGCCAATCGACCGGGCAGTCAGGACACGCGGCGCAGCTGGCGACCGAACATTCAGGACACTCGGCGCAGGTGGCGACCGGGCAACAGGCACCGGCGCAACTCGTGGCCGAACGCCTCGTTCAGCAGGCCGGGCACCTCCTGCTCGCCTCCCGCGCGGCGGGCGATACCACGTGGGTCTATTACGAGGACCGGCGCAGCGTAAATCCAGTGGCAGAGGCGCTACAGCTGAGGCGGCAGTACGAAGAGCTACGGGCGCAGCAACGCACGCCGCAAAGCGCGCAACCGAGCGATCAGCAACGCACGCCGCAAAGCGTGCAACCGAGCGATCAGCAACGCACGCCGCAAAACGCGCAACCGCCGCGCGGCGACATACACGTTGTTTTCGTTCCCACCTGGCGGCAGGAGCCGACGCTCGGCAGCGACGGACGGAGTGCGGGACCGAGCGGAGCGCTGCAAAGTACGCCGAGCGCGACAGAGCGCCTGCGACCGCGGACCACCATCGACATTACGCTGCATCCACAAGTCCGGTGGGAAATCGGATTCTTCGAAGACTACCTCCGCACGAACCCTCGCCTGGCTCCGGAAGTAGCCGTCCGCCGGGGCGGGTTCGTGGCCAGCGCGCAGTGGGTCTTCCCGCTCGATCAGGAGCTTCCCGAGCCTAATGAACTCTACCACCGGGAGCATCACCCCGGAATAATCCGCGCCGGATACCTCGCGCGGCTCGGGCCCAGAACATTCGCGAGCCTCGATGCCGGCCTCTTCACGCGGAACCGCTACGGCTACCAGGCGAGCGTCAGGCGCTACATGGGACGCACCATCGTGGGCCTGGACCTCGGACTGACCGGGTACTACAGTTTTTTTCGGGGAGATGCGGACTACTCCGAACTCAATATCGTGACGCCGCTTCTGGACGTCATCCACCAGATGCCCTGGTACAACGTCGTGGCCCGTGTCCGCGCGGGCAAGTTCCTGGCTCAGAGCCCCGACCGGCTGCGTCTCGGCGAATACCTCATTGACGACTGGGGGGTGCGGGTCGATGTGCTACGCCGCTTCGGCAGCTTCGAGATCGGCGCCTTTATGCGCTCAAACGAAGCGGAGTACTCGACCGGGATTACCGCGATCATACCGCTTGCGCCTGGATTTTCATGGGGCTCAGGGCGCGCATCCGCGCGCGTTCGCCCCCTCTCCCACTTCCAATGGGACTTCGGGCGCACCCGGCGCGGCGACTTCAGCCGCCCCGAGCGCGGCGGCCGCCTCTTCCAGACCGGCCGCGACTGGGACGCCCTGGACCGCTTAATGTCGCCCATCTACTGGCGCATGATGGAGCAACTGGCATTGTAACAGCCTTTTCGCGGGACGCCTGACAGCCAGTTAAACGTGAAACCGGACGAATTCACGGAAGAGCGGGGTCGCCTCGTAGACGTCGGAGGTCTGCCAGTTGTGGTCAGCGCGCGTAATGGTCACAAGGCCCAGAAGCCACGCAAAATGGCCAAATGTGCGGTGCGTGTGGGAGCGGTCGCCCCATTCTTCATCCAGAGCCATCGGAAATGCGCGAGCGAACGCGTCGGAATAGAACGCACTCGGCCGGGGCACGTCTCCATAGCGGGCGAGCGTGCGCAGCGAGAAGGCAAAAAATTGCTGGATGGTCCGCTGCTCCGGGAATCCGTCGGCGTAGGCCCAGTTGTACTTCTCAGCGGCCACGCGGAAGAGGTGCGGGTACACGCCGCGCGCCCCCTTGGCCCCCAGAACGGACCGGTACTTCCGCGCAATGATGAAGCGCTTCTTGTAGACACGCAGAATGCCTGCCATTTCGAGCCACAGGCGCGCTACGTGCAGCGCAAACAGGTCCAATTCCTTCCCTGGCGGTTGCATGCGGCGAATCGAATCGTACGTGTGATCCGACCGCAGCAAAGGCGCCATATGCCGTGTAAAAGGGCGCGAAAATGCGCCCGTAGCGGTCGGGCCAATCTTTTCGCCTGCATCTATCGCCTTCATGACCTCCTCCAGGACCGTCAAAACGGGTGCGGAATGACCACCGCCGAGCTCCTCGGCAAACGTCACCACATCCGGCGCATCGAACGGCGCATAGATGAGCTTGTGCACGGCATCTGGCGAGAGCCCGTCGAAATCGACCGGCGGGAGGATGAAGGCGGGGCCGCTTGCGCCGTCTCCGCCTGCGCCGACCTGGCCCTCGTCCTCATCATCCCAATCCTCGTCATCGTCCCAATCCTCGTCGCCCCAATCCTCATCATCATCCCAGTCGTCCGGCTCGAACACATTGTACGTGCCCAGATCGCGCTCAAGCCAGGCATCCGGAAACCGAACGAGCTCCCGGAGGACAGGGCGCGCGTGGATGGTGGGGCCCACCTCGTCGTCAATATCGAGGTCTACGAGACCAAACACGGTCCAGAGCCCAAACACAACGTCGTCAATGTATGCCGACAGCGCCGAAAACTCCCCTTCGCCCTCGTCCTGCAGCCATTCGCGCGCCCACGGCACCGCATCCAGGAACTGCCACGCGTATTCCACCGCCAGGTGCTCCTCACCGCCCCAGCGTGACAACTGGAAAAGCAGGTAGCCGAAAAACATTTCAAGTTGAACCCCTTCCTCGGGTGGGGAACCCTCTTCTCGTGGAGTACTCTCCTCTTCCTCCATCCTCGACATGGCCCACGGCACCTGTTCAACGAACGTTCGAAACAGGTATGGATAGATGCGCCGGTAATCGCCCGCCTTCACGTCGCGCGAAAATGTTTGGCCCGGCACATACGCCTGCCCGTCCCACCGGAGAACCTCCGCGCGCTCGAGCCCGACGATCGCCATGATGATGAGCTTCAGGCCGAGTCCCGTGAGCACGTCGTCGTCGGCCATAATGTGCGCGTACTCCGGCAGCTGCCGAAGTCGCTCCATCATCGTCGACAATACGCTCTCTGGGAGCAACCCCTCCCCCTCGCACTTGAGGGGCATAAGGCCTGCCAGCGTGTCAAGCACGGTGATGATGGCACCCGACGGATGCGTCTCCATGCGCTCCGCTAAACGGATGTCCCGCGGGCTGTCGAAGAAACGAAGCGCCAGGCGCTCAAACTCGCTCGGCGTAAGCCCCAGAAACTGCGGCACCGGGTCATTTTGTCCAGTCAATGTCAGCCTCAGCTGATTCGTTCATCGGAGTAGCCGAGGCGAGACGAAGCACCGTGTGTTTCAGAATGGAGCGGAATTCTTCCATCGAATCGACCCGGAGCGCTTCGAAGTGGAGAGACATGAGGGCGTCAACATCTGTCATTTCGGTGATCTGCATCCGCACGTTATCATTCCTGACGTAGTCAAGCCGGATGCGTAGCACACGAAGTACACACTCCCGTGTCATTTCGACTCGACCAGTCGCCAGTCCCTCGGCACGCCCTCGCTTCAAGCCCTCCATGACTCCGTCCATAAGACCTTCTTTCAGGCCCTGGACTTTGCCCTCTTCCCGGCCAGCCTTCCGGCCACGCCGCCGACCCAGACGCTCAAATGAAGTGATATACATAGCAGATCACCAACAACTCTTTTAATCGGGCTCTTCGACCAGTTCCCGCATGTCCTCCCTCTGTTCCTGCTCCGACACAGCGTCGGCCACCATCCTGCCGAATGCCTGCGTCGACTCCGTGTAATACGCGTCGTAATGTAGCGAACGTAGCGTCTTGAGGTCGTTCAACTTGTTCAGGTCGTATTCGATGTCATCAAGTATTGGCACGAAGAAACGGGATTCCAGCGTCTCCAACACACATTTTCTCAGCATTTCCAGTCGGCCCAATTCGAGCCCCTCTTCATGCCCTCGCCTGTAACCCTCCAGAAGCCCATCAATTATGCCTTCCTTCAAGCCAGCCTTTCGTCCCTCTTTCAGGCCTTTCTCCCGGCCCAGCCGCCGACCGTCCTGCTCGAATTCCATAATGTGAATGCCCATTTTCTTTCTCGCATCCATGTGACCTCCGGAGAATTATTGGGAGACATTATAGACCTTCCATCGGCATTTCACAAGAAGATCCTCACCCTTCCTGATTGGAATGCAATGCTGCCACAAAGTCCTCCATCGATGCCGCCCGCACGGCTTCTCGAAGTAATTTTTTACACAGATCAATGTCAGAAAGGCCCTGCACGGCGTCGTGCACGGCCTCGGACACAGTGCCAAATCGATCGCCCAGCACGTCCAGGATATTCTCCCTGGTGGACGTCAGGCGGCCCTGCTCGAGGCCCATCTTCATACCTTTCTCCATCCCCCGCTTGATTCCAATACGCTCAAAACTGGTTACATAGGCCATATTGTTCACCTTTTCTATTTTCTCCAGTTCAACGAACACCTGATTGCCCAGGTCCTCGGGCAGACGGACAATCCAGTCAACGAATTTCAGCAGTCTCCGGATCTTCGCCCGCGGCACACGTCGTTCATATAAACTTCGCACGGTCCGAAGTTTCCAGTCCGCGCGCCTTGCCATGTCCTGCTCTGTCTTCGTGGACGTTTCCTGCGCCTTCAGGACGGCCAGGATGAGTACTGCAAACAGGTTGTCGCTCGTCGACAGCTCTTCCTCTCTTGCATGATAATCAAGCAGTTTTACCATGGAATAGGCCAGCCGCACGTGAGTGCCGAGGGTCTTCTCCTCAAACCGGTTCGGACGCCACGCGGTGTCCAGGTCAGCCAAAACAGCGAAATTGGCTACGGGAAGCTCGTGTTTGGCCCGAAGGCGGTAGTGGTACTCAAACATGCGCCGCGCAAATTTCTGATCCCGGTTAGACTGAACCTCAATGTGGACCAGGACAAGCTGGCTGTCGCCGCCCAGAAGCTGAACCTCGACCAGTTTGTCAACGATGCGGGGTCCCTCTTTGTCGTCCAGCTCCAACTTGGGAAGCTCTTTGTCGCGAAACTGAAATCCGGCCTCCCAGTCTATCCCAGCGTGCGCTTCCGGGAATAGCAGCGCCATGAAGTCCTCGAAGAACGTGTCCAGTACTTCCTTCCAAAATCCGTCTTCTTCTTCGATGATCGCCACCCACCCGCCTCCGTTTCGTCCTTCCTCCCATTGGCTGAATAGACACAACCGCGCCGCAATCATAACCCACTGGAGACGCCGCAGATTGCGTTTTGCCGCTGCCGTAGGGTGAGCGATCGTTTTGCACAACGCTTCTAAAACACCACGACGCTCCGGCTCGTCTGGTGCCGTCCTGCTTCGACGGCCACTACGTACACGCCCGGTGCCAGGCCGAGGTGGGTTGCATCGAGCGTAATCCGGAACGTGCCGGGCTGGAGCGTGCGGTCGAGTAGGCTGCCGGCTTCCTGGCCGAGCGCATTGAGCAGGCGGATGCGCACGTGACCGGCTTCCGGGACGTCCAACTCGATGGTGGCTCGATTCCGAATGGGGTTCGGATAGACATCGGCCAGGCGGAAGTGCGTTGGCTGCTCGCCGGGCGCCCGCTCGACATCCGTCACGGTGGCGATGTTCACAATGGTCTGCGCACTGCGCGCCTTGCCTTCGCGCTCGGCGCGCACGACAAGGAGCACATCGCCCGGGGCGCCGGTAGCGATGTCGCCCGCGTAGCGGCCATCGCCTGCAGCTCCATCACCGTGCAGCCCATCATCGAACAGCGGCGCCGTGACAACCGCCGAGCCATCTCCCCCGAGCGCATCCACACGGACCGTGGCCGCCGCTGGAAGGCCGTCGACCGTCACAACCGCCTCGACGGGCACGATATCGGCCATCGGCTCACCAAAAACAGGCTCAATGTTGAAGGCGGGATCGGTCAGCGAGAGCGTGACGGCCGCGCCGAGGTCAGCGTCTGCCTCCGATCCTGTATTCGTGAACCGGAGCCGCCACGTTCCGGTTGCGGGCGTTTCGGCGATGAGCGTCCTGAAAAAACCGGCCGAATCGGGCAGGACAGCGGGCGCCTCGTCAACCGTGGCGCCCGATGGGTCGAGGAGCGCGATGCCTACTTCAGGCGCCGTCATGACCATCACAGACAGCACGCTGGCCGTCGAAATCGGAAACTCCACGTCTCCATCGGCCAGCGATACGAAGCGAGTCAGGGCCTCAACCGGGCCGTGGCTCGACGACGCATGGGCCGCGCCCGTGCTCGACGACGCCCCAGCGACCCGGCTGGACGTTCCGGGCGGTACGTACGGCGCCTCGGCGGGCGACGACCCAGCAGCGGAGTTTCCTCGCGCCTGCCTGACCCACGGCACGACGGCCTCTCTGAAAATACGGCCATCAAGCGTCATTCCTGTGTGCAGAACGTCTGTAAACACCTGCTGAAAGATCAGTCCCGGTACGTTCAATGCGATGGCGCTTTCCAGCTCCACCACAAGATCACCCTGCGATAACACGGTGCACGTATTATCGAGATGGTTTCCAGCGACAATGTTGTACAGGAGCCCCTTCTTATCCGTAACGCGCTGATTGAACCCAACCGCGAACGATTTGGACAGTTCAATCACATTGCGCGGAAAAGGCAGCGCCTGCGACGCATCGAAATCAGGGTCCGCGTTTTCGGCCGCCTTCTGCCGCATATAGAGGTCGAGCACCTGGTCGGTGCACGGACTGCCCTCGTTCGGCGTACCCAGCATGCTCAGGGACTGCACTCGCGTCTCTGCGTCCGGCTCCGCGGGCGGCATGAGGCTGTGGATGTATTCACGTGAAATAAGCCCGCCCATGGAGTGCGCCACGAGATCGAAGTGACACGAATTCGTCTCCTCGCGGACGAGATCTATGAATCCATCCAGTCGGCCGGCATTCTCGGCGATACTTGTTGTCGTGAAAGTCTCTGGTGGAAATCCACCTGTAAATGCTACACCCGCGAGACCCGACAGGGAGGCAAACGCTACCCCCGTATCCATCACGTCGACAGCAAATACCCGGCCTTCCCATCCAGGGTGGGCGGCCGTGGCAAAGCCCTCATAAAGATCCCACGTGGCCGCATTCGACCACAGGCCGTGCACCAGAACGAGCGGGCGGGGAAGTACGCGGATGCGCTGAATCACGTCCGCAACCAACGCTTCACCGCGGCGCGCCTCCATCACGAAGGGGTACGGATCTGTTCGGGGCTGGCCGTTCGGCTGCCAGGCCAGTCCATCTGTATCGATCGTGAAATGCACCGTGCGGCTGTCCTGCGGAGGAATCGACAGGGTTTGGGGCTCGGGCAGAAGCCCATCCGGAGGCGTTTCTGCAGGCATGATCACACTGACCGTAATGACTTCTGTACGGTTCGGGTCCTCGTTGAAAAAGCGCGCTCCGAGTTGAATGAGATTGTTGTCCGTGGTGCGTCTGACAAGGCCGTTTGTGTCCTCTGCCGGCATGAAATCCCAACCCGGCGTGCACGTCTGGTGCTCGGCGAGCTCGGCCGTGGCCGTGATGACGACATCCGAGACCTGGAACTCAACCGTTGCCGAATTATTGCCGTCCGTGACTTCTGTAGATGTGGTGGTCACGGTCGCTACATTCGTGCGCGGCCCGCTGACGCCGGCTGTAGTCTGGATGTCCGCGCGAACAGTATCGCCGGGCTCTATCGACTGGTGAAAACACGTGATTTCGCCGGTCGATTCCTGGAAATCGCACGTCCCCTGCGTCGCCGTTGCGCTTACAAAGTCCATGCTCAGCAGGCGGTCTCTGGATATGACTTCGAGCGCCACGTCCTGCCCGCGATTAATGACAAGCAGCGAGAACGTGACGGGATCGCCGGGCGCTGGAAAGGCCGGCGTCACGGTTTTTTCAATGGTCATATCGGCGAGCTGAAGACCCGTCTGAGGCTCCTTGATGGCAATGAGCAGTTCGCTGTTGTCAACGCCCGATGGCAAAAAGAACTGGAACTGCCCGCCAGCAGGCGCCACAATCTGTGCGGGCCCTTCAGGCGCTGTGATATCGAGCGTGAACGAGCCGGGCTCGACGTCTGCGAACAGGAAAACGCCCTGCGCGTCGGACACGTCGGTCTGTCCGTTGCAGTCACCGCCGCTCGTACAGGCAAGCGAAATGCCCTTGGCCGGAGGCTCGCCGGCATCGAGCGCACCGTTCTGGTTGAGGTCGAAGAACGCCGTTCCGCGAATGGTGACGCGCTGGAACGCGCCGATGTCGTGGCGCTCCGGAAACGGAGTCGTTTCATTGACGACCACATCGGGGAAGGATTCGCTCACTTCCCAGCCTGCGGGCACATTCGCGTCAATATTGTACGTCGCAGGTAGCAGATTGCCGAATATAATTTGCCCAACGAGTGGATCTCCCGAATTTTGTGCGTCCGGCCGCTCTACGCCGCCCTCGAAGAGCAGCACGCGGTCGACCAGATCCGGAGCCGCCTCGTCTTCCCCTTCCTCGAGCTGACTGTCGCCGTCATTTCCGTCGTAAACGCCGTTTGCGTTATGATCCACGTACATGAATCCTTCGATGACGCCGCTGAAGCGGAACGAAAAGTCGGCGGTGACATCGCTACCGCTGGTGAGCGCGACCTCGCGCATCGGCACTTCGGGGTCCACGGGTTTGGCAAACGCTGGATGCAGCGTCCTCAGGCGAAGGGTCTGGGGCGGAATGAGGCCACTGAACGCGTACCGGCCGTCGGCATCGGTGAGGGTGCTGAGCTCTGCCTCTTCAAACGTACCGCTGTCGTTGGCGTCGTTGTACACGCGAACGCCCACCATCGGGCTGTCCTGGTCGCTGAACGAGCGAAAAATGCCGAGTCTCCCGGAGACGCGGGCAGGCGATACGATTTCGCCGTCATCGAGCAGGATGACGACAGTTGTCACCTGTCCGTCTTCCACATTCACGCTGAAGGGATTGGTGGCGGGCAGGACGAGCGTGTGGTTCTCTGGCAGATTGACCGTCATGTCGTATGGCCGCCGAAACAGGTCGCGCCACTCGAAGCGCCCCTCCGCATCGGTCGTGCGGAACGTGCCATTGACGAGATCAATGCGCACACCCTCAAGCGGGGTATCGCCGGCGTCCACGGCGCCGTCCTTGTTCGCATCGACCAGAACAGTACCCTCAATGTCGCCTTCCGGTCTCAAGGGAACCGAAACGACCGCGCTGGCCGTGTTGTTGGCGGCGTTCGGATCGCCCGAGAAGGCAACGCTGACGGTGACGGTGGCATCGCCGCCGCTGCCATTCGTGCGGACCTGGAAAGCGTTGGTGATGGTGAGCCCGAACTGGACGGATGGGAAGGTCACCGTGCCCTCGGTATCGCTCGTCAGGTTGACCGTGCCGAGGCCGCCGCCGGAGAGGGATTCGAGCGTGGCGTTGTCGAGCGTGACGGTCAGTACGACAGGCCCGTTTGCGTCATCCGGCCCGAGATTGCTGAGTACGTACTGCGCGTTGAAATTGCCGCCGCGGATTTCTGTCGCTGGCACGCCCTGGAGCCCGATGGAGAGGTCCGACTGGGCGAGGGCGGTGGGGACGAGCGAGATGGGGACGAGGGCGGTTGGGGCGCTTAAAAGCGCGGCGAGGAAGGTAGCAAGTAGTGCGGTTCGGCGGGTGGCTTGGTAGGCGATCGGGAGGATGCTCAGCATGGCGTTCGGGGTGGCGGTGGCGCCGCTCGGGCACCGGGTTGCACGGGGATTCCCGTGTCAACATATTGGCGCGCCGCCAATCCGGACATGACGCGAACGCGTCAATTTGTGGGGAAGCGCAAACGTCCGTCAAGGCGGCGGAACGAGCCGCGCGCCCACGGCTTTGGCTACCGCATGCCCCCGCGTATGCACATCGAGTTTCGTATAGATGCGACGCACGTGCTGATCAATGGTGTGCGGAGAGAGGGAGAGGCGTTCTGCCATATCGCGCTTTGTCATGCCGGTCACCATGAGTTCGAGCACGTCGCGCTCGCGATCGGAGAGTCCGTAGGACTCGGAGGGAGCTGCCAGCCCTTGCGGAGCGGCGCCGTGGAAAGGCGCCGGAAACATATCCAGTATGCGCCGGGCAATGCGGGGTGTTATGGGAGATTCGCCGCGGTGCGCCGCGCGCACGGCCTCGACTATACCCTCGGCAGTCGATGGCTTGAGCACGTAGCCGCTGGCTCCCTGCGAAATGGCCGCAAATATCCGGTCGCTGTCGCCGTGGACGGTGAGGACAATTATTTCGGCGTGGGGCGCGGGGCGGGGGGGGCCCCCCCCCGCCCCAAAAACCACCCCAAACCCCCGCCCCCCCAAGAGCCCAAAGACA
>JAJCYQ010000069.1 GCA_029262835.1 Bacteroidota bacterium | reverse complement strand
ACGGTATGTCTGTCAGTGGCCCCGCCGTGCGGGCGCCGCGTGTCAAGGACCCCTACTTCAGGAGCACCATGCTCTTCGTAACCGAGCCATTCGGGGTCGTGAGACGATAGAGGTACATCCCGTTGGTCAGATTCTGCGCCTGGAACCGCACTTCGTGCTGTCCGGCTGGCAATGCGCCCTCGTGCAGCACACCGACGCGACGTCCAAGCACATCGTAGATCTCGAGGCGCACGTCCTGCGCGGCGGGAATCGAGAACTGGATGGTCGTCTGCGCGCCAAATGGGTTCGGATAGTTCTGATTCAAGGAGTACGCCTTCGGCAGCTCTGCTCCGGGCTCCTCTGTGTCTACGGAAGAGGCATACTGTATGCGGTCAAACCGAAGCATCTCAGCGCCTGAGGTCAGCACGTAAATGCCATTGTCATCGAACGAGATGTCTGTCACTTCACCCGCCTTGAGCGCGAACTCACTCAGCGCCGTGCCCTGCCAGTTGGGCGATACCCACACGCCCTGACCCCACGTGCCCGCGAAAAAGACGCCGTTTTCGTCGAAGCTGACGTGGCGCACTTCCGGCGGCACCGTCGGCTCGGGGAACGCGGTGTTCAGACCCGTCCAGTTGTCCCCCTCGTCGGCGGTGTAGTACACGCCGAGCGCCGTTCCTACGAACAGGTTACCGGTTACGGGGTCGAACTCGATGTCGAAGATATGGCCGTTTCCAAGGCCATTTCCCTCGGGGCGCTGCCAGGTCTCACCGAAGTCCGACGTCACGTAGAGCGAATCGCCAAACGTACCGGCGTACAATTTGCCAGGAATCGTTGGATCGGCTTCCAGCGACCACGGCGTATCGGCCGAGCCGAGCGGCAGCTGCTTTGCCTTCTGCCACGTGCCGCCGCGATCAAAGCTGCGGAACATGTCTCCGTTGTTGGCGCTGATGAAGAGCGTACCATTGATGTCTTCGCTGATGGCATAGACCTGGGCCACAGGATCGTCCACGCCGTCTGGTGAGCCGCCTGGGCCACCTGTCAGGTCGAGGAACGGATCGGTCCATGTCTTACCATCGTCGTCCGAGTAATAAAGTCCGGCGAAGCCCCACGTCGTCAGCCAAATCCGTCCACTCTGATCGCGGAACAGGTCGGTCACGACGAGTGGCGAGAACAGGCCTTCCTTGGCCGGCAGTCCTTCGCCGCACGAATACCAGAGGTTGCCCAGTCCACCATCCCATCCAGCGGCCCGATTCTGCGCCGGCACGCGGCACATGACCGGCCCGATGTTCAGCGTACCCGGATCGAGCGCGCCGCCAAACAGACCTACGATATAGCGCGGACCGGCATCGGTAGGCGCAAATACACTCGCCTGGATGGCCGCTTTCGCCGGGAACCCGAATACTCGGTCCAGCTCGACGCTCGTGCTGTCCACATTGTTGGCTGGCACATCGTCATCGTTGAGCAGCGTCGCCCAGTTGGCGATTTCGTCCGTGGTGATGAGCGTGTTCACAATGACATCGTAGGTCATGGTCTTGACATCGCCGACCGCAAAATCACGGTCCGAGTCCAGACGCCAGAGCATGCTCCGGTTGCCTGTGACATCGACCGTGCCCTCATCGACCACAATGCTCTGCTCGTTGAGCGAGAAGCGGTGATCCGTGACATCGGTGACCCAAAGCGGATTACCTGGGCCAGGAGATGTCGGGTCGAGATCAACGCCTATTCCGGCCAGGTTTTCTACCGTCACCGTGAACGTGATCACATCGCCCGGATGGGCCTCGCCAAACGTGTTGACCGTCTTTGTGACGCTGAAGTCGGTAACTGTCTCGTAGTCGAAAGCCGTGTCAGCAATATTGTCAATCGTGATGTTCTCGAATCCAGCGATGGGTCCAACGACGGTCGGGGTACCGACGAGGGGTAATCCAGGAATGAGATCCGGATCACAGGCCACACCAGCGTCCGCGCAGTCCAGGAAGAATGCATTCGTACCGGACGTGCCATCTACGAAGATTTCGAAGTCGGCGGAAGGCCGGACAACAAAGAAGTCGTCAGTGGGATCGAGTGCGTCTTGGCCTCCAAACAGCCGCAGCGTCTGCATCAGGTCGGGCGCGTCGCCGTCCGGCGTAAAGACGGTAAAGATGTCCTGGCCATCTACCGGACCGACCGTATCGTCCGATCCATATATCCGCACGTCTTTCTTGTTGCGGAAATTGATCATCTCAAACGTGGGGTCGGCGCCACTGTCAATCCGGAACGTATTGCGGCCAAACACGGTCGGGCCGTCAATCACATTGACCTCGTTGTCCGTATCGGGCGGAAGCAGCACGCTGAATGCACCGTTGGCAATAACCACGTCGTCAATTGGCTCAATATTCAGGAAGTTGACAATGGTCGTCACGCCAGCGGTGGGGATCTGCGGGAACAGGGTATCGTACTCAAACAGAATGGAGCCACTGCCTTCGCTGGATACACCTGGAATGGCCGACCAGTTGCCCATTACATAGGCCTGATCGGTGACCTGCTCCGAACCGCGCAAAACAACGCGATCAAAGCCCTCCTTCCCGTCAAATTCGACGCCGCAGATTGCGCTCAATGGCGTAACGCCACCCGTACATACGGGCCCACCTTGGCCGAACGGGATTGGATTGCCATTACTGAAATCCAGTGTCAGCAGGTCATCTCCCGACGTACCATTCAGATCGACGGCGCGAATACCGTCCGTAATTCCAGGAAATATCGGGTCAAAAAACGAACCTGCAAATAGAACGCGTGCTCCTTCACGTACCGAGAAGTCGCCATTCTGCTCAATACCCACTTTGTAGGATGTGGCATCCCCTCCAGGGAATACCGTGAGATCGAACGGATCCGTCGCGCCTGTCAGGGAGCCGGCCAGGTTTACGATGGTCGCATCGTCGGTGGAGTTGTCCTGGGCAAGCGACTGCGTCGCGAAGTACGCATCAGAGTCAGGTCCCAGTAAGGACTGGGGATTCGGGTTGAGCGTCTTCCAGAACGGCGACAGCGCCAACTCGTCTACGCGCGCCTTGCGACCGGCGTTATGAACGAAAGCGAGGGTCGTCGAAAAGCTGCCGTTGCTCTCGACAATATCCGTGTTACCAACGTCTGCGAATACGCCTATATCCAGGTCGTCTACGTCCGATGTATGGCCAGCAAACGTGTTGCCTTCAATGCGGCCGCCATTGTTTGGGAGCTGATTCTGGGCGTCCTGCACGAGCCTGATGGCGGTAGCCGGTTCGCGTCCGTCTACGAACTCATCGAAATTGTCCTGGTTGAGTCCGCGAACGAGGTCGAAAAACGTATTTGAATGAATCCAGGCACCACAGGCGAACTTGTTGATCGTATCGCACTTCGACTCGTCTCCCGAAATGCCTTCGACATGGACACCGACTCCAGCCGTGACGTTCGCGCCGAGGAGACCCACGCCGCCCAGGTCATAGAACGTATTACCACGCACCTCGCCGCCCGTCATTGTAACGGAGCCACTGGTGCTCTGCGCGTCGGCATACACACCGAAGGCGTGATTGAATGGGTGTCCGGGGCGGATTTGCCCGAAATTGTGGATCACGTTGTGACGGATGGTCCAGCGGTTGACGCCGCCCTCAACGACTACGGCCGCCCATGCCACCGACGCGCCACCATCATCCGCATCTCCCAGGAATTCCAGGCCTTCAATTGTAACATTGTTACTCTGGATGCGGAAGGCGTATGGATTTCCAGCGGCGTCGATGCAGGCTTCCGATGCATCACAGATGAGGGCGCCAGGTGTTGACGGCGAGAAGCGACCGCCGGCCGCCACAGCCACATCGCTGCCACGCGAACTCCGGATGGTCACAAACGATTCTGTAATATCCCAGGGGCCTGGATTGGGTCCGGCACTGACTGCGTACACGTGTCCGTGCGCCAGAACGATGGTATCGCCCTGCAATGCCTGGGAAAGCGCATAGCCCACCGTGAGGCACGGGGTCACCGAGCAGTTGCCTGCGTCGGCTGCGCCCAGGGCCGCCGGGTCAACGAGGCGGTCTGTGGCGAGTGCGTTACCTGTCACGAACATCGTGACGAGGAAGGCGAAAACTGTAATACTTCGATTCATGGTATGAGGCGTTAATTGTGCACCAATAGTGGAGGTGCCTCGAGCAGCCGAGGCCGCGGTTTGTCACTTATGGAGTACGCGGAATTATCGCGTATTCGCGTGCACGATATTATCCATTTGTCGTTGCACCGCAATTAGTTACAGAAACGCGAATTTATTATTTTCTGACGTACACCTCGCCTACGTGGCAGACTCATGGGTAAAACGGGAAAACCCTCAGACATAAAAAGGGCGGCGGGCCTCTCGGCCCGCCGCCCTTATCAAAAGCAACGTCCTGTGTACTTCGGAGTGCCTACTTGAGCAGCACCATCGACTTCGTCTCCGATCCCGTTGGGGTGGAGAGTCGGTAGAGGTACATGCCGTTCGACAGCGTTGGAGCGCTGAACTGCACGTCGTGCTGACCAGCCGCCATCGGGCCGTCAACCAGCGTGGCTACGCGGCGTCCCAGTACGTCGTAGACTTCCAGTCGCACATCCTGCGAGGACGGCAGAGAGAACTGGATCGTTGTCTGCGCGCCGAACGGGTTCGGGTAGTTCTGATTCAGCGAGTATGCCTTCGGCAGCTCGGCCGCCGGATCTTCCGTATCTACGGACGAGGCAAAATCGACGCGGTCGAAGCGGATCATTTCTGCTCCGGAAGTCAGGATGTAGACGCCTCCGTTTCCAAACGCGATGTCGGCCACTTCACCTGCCTTGAGCGCGAACTCGCTGAGCGCCGTGCCCTGCCAGTTGGGCGAAACCCAAACGCCCTGGCCCCACGTTCCGGCAAAGAATACGCCGTTCTCGTCGAAAGCCACGTGACGCACTTCTGGCGGAACCGTAGGCTCAGGGAAGGCCGTGTTCAATCCAGTCCAGTTGTCCCCTTCGTCGGCGGTATAGTAGACGCCGAGCGCCGTACCGACGAACAGGTTACCAGAGAGCGGGTCAAACTCGATATCAAAGATATTGCCGTTTCCGAGACCATTGCCGTCCGGCTTGTTCCACGTCTCGCCGAAGTCCGTTGTGACATAGAGCGAGTCGCCAAACGTACCAGCATAAAGCTTGCCCGGCGTCGTCGGGTCGGCTTCCAGCGACCACGGCGTGTCCGCCGAGCCAAGTGGAAGCTGCTTGGCCTTCTGCCACGTCGTACCACCGTCGAAGCTGCGAAGCATATCGCCGTTGTTGGCGCTCATGAAGAGCGTGCCGTTGATGTCTTCGCTGATGGCGTAGATCTGGTTGACCGTGTCCGGAATACCGTCTGGTGCATTACCAGGACCGCCGCCGATATCGAGCGTCTGCGCCGTCCACGTCTTGCCATCATCGTCCGAGAAGTAGAGCCCGTTGAAGCCCCACGACGTCAGCCAAATGCGGCCACTCTGGTCACGGAACAGGTCGGTTACGACCAGCGGCGAGAACAGTCCGTCCTTTGCCGGCAGGCCTTCACCACACGAATACCACAGGTTTCCGAGACCACCGTCCCAGCCTACGGCCTTGTTCTGATCGGGCACGCGACACATCACCGCACCGATGTTCAGCGTCGCAGGGTCGAGCGCACCCCCGAACAGACCCACAATATAGCGGGGACCGGCTTCGGTGGGAGCGAACACGCTCGCCTGGATGGCCGCCTTGGCCGGGAATCCAAACACGCGCTCGATTGCGACGGTCGTATCGTCGTGATTGTCCACAAGGTTCGCATCCGGATTGAGGATGGATGCCCAGTTGATGATACTCTCCGTCGTAATGAGCGTGTTCACGATCGCCGAGTAGGTCAGCGTAGCCGACTCTCCAACCGCAAAGCCGGTATCCTGGTTGAGACGCCAGAGAAGGGCCCGGTTGCTCGTCAACTGCACCGAGCCTTCGTCCACTACGATGCTTTGATCCTGTACGGACAGGCGGTGGTCAATCACGTCTGTCACCCATATGGGAAGCGCCGTCAGGTCAACAGGAGCCACACCGTTATTGGTAACCGTTACCGTGTACTCAACGACATCACCGGGATGTGCATCGCCAAACGTATTGACGGTCTTGACGACGGTAAGGTCTTCCACGTGCGTGGGAGCCGTTTCCTCAATGTTATCAATGGTTACATCCTCGAATCCTACTATGGACGGCAGTGCCGTTGGCGAGGCTGTTACCGGCAGAGGCAACGCTCCGACCACAGCTGGATCACAACCTGGAACCAATGCACAGTCCAGGAAGAACCAGTCATCGGCGGCGTCATCCTGCCCGTCGACAGTGATCGGGAAGTCGGCCGACGGGCGCACAACGAAGTAATCGTCGAGCGTCGGGTTTGCGGCCGCCTTACCGCCATTCAGAGTCAGCGACTGGATGAGCGCAGGCGCATCGCCGTCGGGCGTGAAGACGGTGAAAATGTCCTCACCAAAACCGGACACCGTTGCGTCTTCGGCGCCGTGGATGACCACGTTTTTCTTGTTGCGGAAATTGATTTTCTCGAACGTCGGCGTCGCGCCGCTGTTGATCTGGAACGTGTTCAGGCCAAACACCGTCGGACCGTCAATCACATTGATCTCATGGTCCACGTCATCCTGGGCGACAACGGCGAACGTGCCGTTGGTAATCACGACGTCGTTGATCGGCTCAATGTTCATGAAGTTCACAAGACGCGTTGTACCTGCCGTTACAGCCGGCGGAAACAGTCCTGCATACTCAAAAACTATTGTGCCGCTACCTTCGTCGGATGCCAGCACGTTTCCGCCGTTACCCATGTAATAGGCCTGGTCCGTGACCTGCTCGGCGCCCCGGAGCGTGACGGCGTCGAACCCGCCTGCGCCATCAAACTGGATACCGCAATCGTCCGAGTCGGGATGCTCGAGGACCTCACAACTTCCGCCAGCAGCGATGCCTTCTGGAATCGGATTGCCGTTCACGAAGTCGAGCGTCAGGAGGTCATCGCCGGGCGTACCGTTTATAAGTACTTCTGCGACACCGGCGACCAGGGGTGCAGCTGTATGGAACGCATCATCATACAGGAGGCGAGCACCTTCACGAACGTTCAGGTCACCCTCGTTGTCAATAGAAACGCGAACACTCGTCGTCTCGCCACCCGGGAATACGGTCATCGTGTGGGCGGGACCAGCGGTGAGCTCTACGATAGTCGCCGTTTCGTCCGAATTGTCATTGGCGAACTCGAATGGTGCTGTGTTGGATGAGAAATACGCATCCGAATCGGGGCCCAGCAGCGACTGCGGGTTGGGATTCAGCGACTTGAAGAACGGCGCCAGTGCCAGTTCATCCACGACCGCGCCACGCGTGGCGTTGAAGATGTAGGCAATCGTCGGGTTGACAAGCGTTCCCGTGAAGCTGCCATTCGGTTCTTCTACGCTCGACCCACCGATACCGATGAAAACACCCACGTCAAGGCGGGTGCCGTCCACGCTGTGGTCCGTGTAATTGTTGTCATTTATACGGGCACCATTGTTGGGGAGCGCGTTCTGCGGATCCTGGCGTACGAAAACACCAATCGACTGCTCGCGCCCATCCACGAACTCGTCGAAATTGTTGATGTTGAGGCCGCGCGCCAGATCCCGGAAATCATTGTCATGGATCCACGCACCGCAGGCAAATTTGTTGATGGAATCACACTTCGTGACATCGCCTGAGAGACCTTCCATGTGAACGCCGACGCCAGCCGATACGTCCGCTCCGCCGAGATTCACACCACCCAGCTTGAAGATGAAGTTGTCAGCCACTTCGCCGCCCGTTGTCGTTACGGAACCGGACGTGGTCTGCGTATCGACAAAAATACCGTACGCATGGTTGAAGCCCCACCCGACAATTTTCTGACCGATGTTGTGGATGATCGTGTTCTTGACCGTCCAGCGCAGCGCGCCCGTGCGCACGACAACACCCGCATACGTGTCCTCGGCGCCCAGATCATCGGCATCGCCCACAATCTGAAGACCGTCAATAGTCACGTTGTTTGCCTGGATTTCGATGCCGAAACCGAAACCGTCTGTATCGAGGCATGCTTCAAAGGCTTCGCAGATGACCGAGCCCAGACCGGCGGACGGATCGAAGGTTCGATTGACACCGTCAAAAATGGGGGCATCTGCACCCCAGTCGCTCCGGATCGTAATAAAGTCCTTGTCTATGACGAGATTGCCCTCAGCCAACGCGACCCCAGCTTCAATGATGATGGTGTCTCCCTGCAGGGCCGCCGTCAGTGCCGCGCCGAGTGTAGCACAAGGAGTGGCCGTTGTACACGACCCATTATCCGGGCCGACTCCGTCAACGATGCGGTCCGTAGCCGAGGCGCTGGTGAGGCCAAAAATGGCCAAAAGGAGAGTCAGGGCTGTAACTCTGTAATTCATGATAGTGTGACTGTGTGGGCGGAATGTCGAAGTAATATACTGTTCTACTGTCAGGAACGAGCAAAATTCCTGTATTCGCGTCGCACATGGCAATTTTTTTTCGACGGGCATTCCGCCCACCCAAACCCACCACGGCCGCCCGGTCCGCACTGGCCGCCCCCGTCAGGTCACCACAAGTCGCCGATGGGCCTCGGCGCGGCCGCCGCGGGTGAGCGCGAGCGCATCCCCGTCGCGCTGCACAAGCCCCTCCCCGACCGCCGTACGGACCGCCACTGACGCGAATGCGTGTTCCCAGCGCAGGTCGTCCTCCAGATGCCGCACGGAGCACTCCTCGGCGGCATTCTCCAGCCCCTCATGATGCAGCAGGTGGATAATCAGCATGGTGCACCCGAACGCTTCCCGCTGAGCGCGGCGGCGAAGGAACTGCGGCACAAGCCCCTGCCCAGGCGCCGCCAGGAAGGACACCACGAAAATCACTCCGGCCATGCCAGCCATGGAGCCGGCGATGGAGGCGTCGAGCGCATGCGCCACCTGGTAGCCGCCGAGTGCCGAAGCTACGCCAAACGCCGCCGACAGCCCAATCATGACCGAGAGCCGCTCCGTCCAGAGCCAGGCGGCGGCGGGCGGCGCGACCATGAGCGCTACCACCAGAATGGACCCCACGGCATCGAACGCGCCGACTGCCGTCACGCTGACCATGCCCATCAGGCCATAGACTACCACCCCGGGCGCAAACCCGAGGGCCGCCGCGAGCGGCGCATCGAACGTAACTATTTTCAACTCTTTGTAGAAAAGCGTTAGCAGGAGCACGTTCAGCGCCAGTATCACACCCATCACAACCAGCGCATTCGGCCCCAGATCCATGCCCCCGATCGTGAAACGGTTGAACGGCGCGAACGCGAGCTCGCCAAGCAGCACGGCGTCAATATCCAGGTGGATGTCCCCGGCGTAGCGCGCAATGAGCAGCACGCCGACACTGAAGAGCGCCGGAAACACGATCCCTATGGCTGCATCTTCGCCGAGTAGGCCCGTTTTTCGGAGCAGTTCGACGAGTGCGACCGTCAACAGGCCTGTCACCGCCGCGCCGAGGATGAGTAGCGGCGATCCGAGATCGCCCGTCAGGAAGAACGCCACCACAATGCCCGGCAGGATGGCGTGGCTGATGGCATCGCTCATCATGGCCATGCGCTGCAGCACGAGGAACACGCCCGGCAGCGCGCACGCAACAGCTACGACGACGGCAATGAGTTGTATTTCGGCAGATGGTCCCATTATGATGTGCGTTTCATGCGCTGCCCCCGAACTGCCGCTCCATCACGCGCCGCGCCCGCTCCACACCATCGTCCGTGAGCGCCCAATGCTCGCGGTCCACCTTGCGGGCCAGCCCCAGTACGCGCAGCAGACGAAGAGTTTTTCGGGTCGATGCGCTCGTTTCTGACATCACGTCAAGGGCGCGCCGGCTGTGGGGGTGGCCGGTCGATTCGTGCTGGCTTGCCATGGCGTAGAGGTCGACGAGGACGGCATCGACCCGGAGGGCACGGCCCTCTCGCCACTCGCGCAGCCGGCGCCACACGAGCCCGCGAACGGGCGCAAAGAGCAGGCTCACCGCCACGATGCTGCTGACCAGGAGCACAATAGCCGGCCCGGTCGGTACGTTGGCGGCGCGGGCGCTCACGACCGCGCCGCCAACCCCCGAAAGCGCCCCAATGAGGCCCGCGAGCAAAACCATCGTGCCCAGCCGGTTCGTCCACTGGCGGGCGGCCGCGCCGGGCGCCACGATCATGGCGCTCATGAGCACCACACCCACCGTCTGCAGGCCGATCACGATCGCGACGACCAGAAGCCCGGTCAGCAGGTGGTCAAGCCGCGCGACCGGAAACCCGAGCGTGCCAGCAAACTCGGCGTCGAACGACAGCAGTTTGAACTCTTTCCAGAAGATGGCCAGAAGGAGCAGAACAAGGGCACCAAGCAGGCCAATAGTCTGCACGTCGCGCGCCACGAGGGCCGCCGCCTGCCCGAACAGGAAGGAGTCGAGCCCCGCCTGGTTCGCCGCAGGCATACGTTGTATATAGGTGAGGAGCACCAGTCCAATACCGAAGAACACCGACAGCATGATGCCGAGCGCCGAGTCGTAGGTCACCTTCGTGCGCTCCGTAACCGAGGTGATGAGCGCAGCGCCCAGCCACCCGGCCAGCGCAGCGCCTACGACAAGCACCAGCGGCGCCTTGCTGCCTGTCAGCAGAAAGGCCAGCGCAATGCCCGGCAGCGCGGCGTGCGAAATGGCATCGCCCAGCAGCGCCTGCCGGCGCAACACGGCAAACGCCCCGAGCGCGCCCGATACGAGGCCGAGCAGCCCCGCTCCGAGCGCGACCGTGCGCAGCGTGTAATCTGTGAGGAGTTCCTGGAGCATTATGGGCGAAGAACCAGAGGTTGGGGTTACGCCTTCACCGCCGCGCGGGCGAAGGACACGCGGCCGCCGTACGTGAGCCGGAGGTTCTCTTCTGTAAAAACATCCTCGACGCGGCCAGCCGCAATGCGGCGCACGTTCAGCAGCAGCGCGTGATCAAAGTACTCGGGCACCGTCTGCAGGTCGTGGTGCACGACGAGCACGGTCTTTCCGCGCTCCCGCAGCTCCTGCAACAGTTCCACGATGGCTTTTTCGGTCGTGGCATCGACCCCCTGGAATGGCTCGTCCATGAAATAAACGTCCGCGTCCTGCACAAGCGCCCTGGCCAGAAATACACGCTGCTGCTGGCCGCCCGAGAGCTGCGCAATCTGGCGATCGGCAAAGGACTCCATCCCTACCTGGTCAAGAGCGCGCAGCGCGAGCTCCCGCTCGCGCCGCCCGGGCCGTCGAATCCATCCCAGTCGGCCGTAGAGTCCCATCGTAACCACGTCCAGCACACTCGTCGGGAAATCCCAGTCGACGCTGCCGCGCTGCGGCACGTAAGCCACGCGACTGCGCACGCGCCTGTAGGGCTCCCCGTGGATGCGGACACTTCCGGCGGCAGGGCGCACGAGCCCGAGAATGGCCTTCAAAAAGGTCGTCTTTCCCGCGCCATTGGGCCCGACGACCGCCATCAGGACGCCGGACGGGACGCGCAGGTCAATATCCCACAGTACGGGTTTTTCGCGGTAGGCGACTGTGAGGTCGCGTACATCAATCACATCGGGGGTCATGTCTGGTTGCTCGGTCATTTCAATCGCATCCTTATTCGGAAGGGGCCGTGGGTTCGACCGCGCCGCCCAGGCCATGCGCAATAGTCGCCGTATTGGCGCGGACCATACCGACAAAGGTGTCGGCGCCCGAGCCCTCCGGCCCGAGCGCATCTCCATACAAGGTACCGCCAATCTCCACGTCAAAACCACGCGCACGGACGGCTTCGCGAACGGCCTCGATGCCCCGCGGCGAAATGGAGCTCTCAATGAACATGGCCGGTATGCGGCGCTCCGCAACGAAAGCCGCCAGGTCCTGCACATCAGCCGTACCGGCCTCGGTCGCTGTCGAAATGCCCTGCAGACCGCGCACGTCAAACCCGTAGGCCCGCCCGAAGTAGCCAAAGGCGTCGTGTGATGTGATCAGCACGCGCAGCTCATCCGGAATGCGGTCCAGTTCCAGGCGGATTTCCCTGTCGAGACTGCCCAGCGAGTCGGCAAACGCTGCCGCCCGGCTCCGGTACGCGTCGCCATTCGGCGCATCGACCTCCGCCAACCGATCACCAGCGTATCGCGCCGCCTTCTGCCAGAGCGTGAGGTCGAACCAGATGTGGGGGTCGTAGTTGCCCGTGAAGAGCTCCGATTGCAGCCGCTCCTCTTCCGAGATGGCGTCCGTGACGGCGAACACGTGCTGACCCCGCTCGTGCATCTGTTCGAAGATTTCCACCATCTTGCCCTCGAGGTGCAGCCCATTGTAGAACACCACGTCGGCACCTGCCATACGCGAGACATCGCCCTGGCTGGCCTGGTACAGGTGCGGGTCCACGCCGGGACCCATGAGCCCATCGACGCGCACAAGGTCGCCGCCCACAATGCGCACAAGGTCGGCGATCATGCTGGTGGTCGTGACCACGCCGAGCGGATCGTCCGGCGATACGGGGCCGCGCTCGCGCGGCCCCTCCGCGGCGCATCCGGCCAGCAGAGCAACAAAAAGTACGCAGGCAGCGGCCTGCGCCGCATCTACCGAAAAAATCCGGGAAGAAATTGCGGAGCGGGTCGAAAGACCAGAAACAGGAATTTTCACAGCGGCTCGTGGAGGGTTTGGTTCAACTACGACCCCCGAACGACGCGCATTCAAAAAAGTTTAGCCTTGCCTAAAAATCATTACGGGCCCGCTTTGCGGCTGGCCGATTAGCTGACTGCCCGGCGACCAGGCTGGCTGCGCGGCGGCCCACTGGCTGGATTCAGGGCCAATGAAGGCTGAGCCTGTCGATTTCGAAGCAGTGACATATTGGGTCGACCCATGGTGGGCCAAAGACGCAGGCTCATCCTTCAGAGTTTGAAACCTGAGCCTGCTTCCTGGGTGGGACATGCCTGCACCGCGTATGTCACCGTCCCGGGTTTTGAAGGCTGAGCCTGCGCCGGTCCAGATATCACACACACGAGGTAAAGCGCAGCCAGTGGCGTTCAGCCGCGGCATATGGCGTCTCGCCGCTACAGAAGGATGTGCGGACCTGCTGCCCCCCTTACAGCTGTCAATCGATCCACTCCGCCACGAAAACGTTCGTTTCGCGCGTTTCTACGCCGCTCGCTGTGCGGTTTGAGGAGAAGGCCAGCCGCGTCCCGTCGTAGGAGAACATGGGAAACGAATCGAACGTCCTGGAGAACGTGATCTGGCGCAGATCCGAGCCGTCGGTGCGGATGGCGAAAATATTGAACACGCGTCCGCCCGATGCCTGGGAATGGTGGTTCGATGCGAACAGAATCTCTTCCCCCGAAGGGTGGAAATACGGCGCCCAGTTGGCGCCCGGCAAGTCGGTTACCTGGCGGGCATTGCTGCCGTCGATGTCGGCCACGTAGATGTTCATGTCGCTCGGCTCCACGAAACCGTCTGCGAGCAGACTCCGATAGGCCTCGGCGTCCGCACCCGTGGGCCTCGAGGAGCGCCAAACGATCTGCTTCGAATCGGGCGAGAAGAACGCGCCGCCATCATAGCCGAGACCGCTTGTGAGCTGCAGCAGGTCACCGCTCGCAATTTCATAGCGCCACAGTTCGAGGTCGCCCGAGCGCGTACTGGTGAAAATGATATACCGGCCATCGGGCGACACCGTGGCCTCGGCGTCATACCCTGGTCCGCCAATAAGCAGCTCCGTGCCCGAGCCGTCGGCATTCGCTACATATATATCGTACGTGTCGTAGATGGGCCAGACGTAGCGGCCCTGCTCGAACATGACGGGGTCCGGGCACGCGCGGTCCCCCTCGTGCGTGGATCCGTAAATAATGCGTCCGTCCGGCAGGAAGTAGCTGCATGTGGTCCGTCCGTCGCCGGTCGACACGAGCGCGTAGTCGTCCGCGTGGCCCGTCAGATCGGCATCCGGGTCCATCACGTAGATCTGGTCGCAGCCCTGGCCGTTGATCCGGTCCCAGTCGCTCTGGAACACGAGATGCTCGTCGTCCCGGCTCCAGTACGCTTCGGCGTTGTTGCCCCCGAAGGTCAGCTGTTTCACGTTGCGCAGGTGCACTTCGCCGTCCATACGCAGTGAATCGAGCGCGGCATTGTAGGACGCGGCGTCGTGGCCAGCAGCCTGTGCGTCATGCCCCGAGCCGGCCTCTCCAGCCGGAGCGTCCGTGCCGCAGGCGGAGGCGACAAGCAGAAAAAGGATGAAAAACGTGGATACGGCGAATCCGTTGTGATGGGTCATGGGTTTGCTCTAACGCAACTTGAGGCGAGTTGTAGACGAAAAGACATTTTGGCTCGAAAACTCAGCAAGTCTATTCAATTCATGGCATACGAACTGAAAAACTTTCAAGAAGACGTACTGGATCGCAGTCAGACGCTTCCCGTCGTGGTGGACTTCTGGGCCCCGTGGTGCGGCCCGTGTCGCGTGCTGGGGCCGGTACTCGAAAAGCTTGCCGCCGAACAGGTGGGCCGCTGGGAGCTCGTCAAAATCAACTCGGACGAGCATCCAGACCTGTCCCAGCAGTTCGGCGTACGCGGCATACCGGCCGTCAAGCTGATTGTTAATGGACGCGCCATTGACGAATTCACGGGTGCCCTGCCCGAGCACGCGGTCCGGCAATGGCTCGACAAGGCGCTCCCGACAGAAGAAAAAAAGGATATCGCGGCGGCCGAAGCGCTGATTGAAGAGGGGCGTGTGACCGATGCCATAGCCAAGCTCGAGCAGGTCCTCCTCGCCGAGCCCACCAACGCCCAGGCTGCCGGCCTTCTCGCGCCGCTAATCGTACTCGATGATCCCGAGCGGGCCCAGACGCTCGCCAGCACAGCCGCGACCGCCGAGCCCCGCTTTGCCCAGGCCGCCGACAGCGTCCACGCGCTCGCATCCGCCCTGCTCCGAGATGACTTTTCAGCGCTTGAAGGCGAAGAAGGCGTCGGGCCGTACCGCGGCGCGATCGAGGCCATCCGAGAGGGACAGCCGGGCCCGGCCATTGATCTTCTCATTGAAGTGCTCCAGAAAAACCGATATCTGGACGACGACGGCGCCCGCAAACTCGGCGTTGCGCTGTTCACCATTCTTGGCCCTGACCACGAGGTGACGCGCTCGAAGCGCCGCACGTTCGATATGTGGCTCTACTGACCGGCCAGCGTACACCGGCCAGCCCGCCCCGCCCCGTCACGCTGCCCCGCCACGTCACGTCACCCTTTCAAGCGGCCTGGTCGCTGTACTGCAGCTCGTACAGGCGCCGATACATACCGTCCAGGCGCAGAAGCTCCTGGTGACTGCCCCGCTCGCGGATTTCTCCGTGATGCATGACCAGGATCTGATCGGCATGCTGCACGGTCGAAAGCCGGTGCGCAATGGCGATCGTCGTGCGCCCTTCCATGAGCCGACGGAGCGCCCGCTGAATGACTTCCTCCGTCTCCGTGTCGACGCTCGACGTCGCTTCATCGAGGACAAGAATGCGCGGATTGTGCACGAGTGCCCGCGCAAAGGACACGAGTTGCCGCTGGCCATGGCTGAGGAGCGCCCCGCGCTCGCGGACTTCATGATCGAGCCCGCCCGCGAGGCGATCCACAAAGGGCCGCGCCCCGATCGTATCGATGGCCCGCTCCACAGCGGCATCACCCATCCCTGCACCATTCTGCCCATCGCCGCCGAGGCCTTCGTGGCCGAGCGTGATATTCTCCCTGATGGTTCCTGAAAACAGAAACACATCCTGCAGCACGAGCCCGATCTGGTCGCGCAGCTCGCCCAGCCGGACATCCCGTATGCTCTTGCCATCGACCAGAATATCGCCCGCCTGTATATCGTAGAAGCGGAGCAGCAGGCTGATGATGGTCGTCTTACCCGCCCCCGTAGCGCCAACAATGGCGAGCGACTGACCGGGTTCGACGAGGAAGCTCACGCCCTTGAGCACCCACTCGGCATGCGCATCTCCCATCTGTGCATCCGTATCGTAACTGAACCAGACGTCCCGGAATTCAATGCGGCCGCGCGCCGTACCCAGCGCCACGGGTTCAGAGGCTTCAGGAATCGAGGCGTCCGTATCGAGCAGATCAAAAATGCGCTCCGCACCCGCCATCGCGCTCTGCAACGTGTTGAACTGGTCCGACAGGTTGCGCATGGGCTCGAAAAACTGCCGCGCATACTGGATGAAGGCAATCAGCACGCCGACCGTCAGCGTCGAGGTCATGGCCGAGAGCCCGCCGTACCAGATCACGAGCCCGAGCGCGATCGAGGACACCAGGTCAATGGCCGGCCAGAAGAGCGCGAAGTAGAAAATGGTCCGCACGTGCGCCTGCCGATGGTCGTCATTGACCGCTTCAAAACGCCGCATTTCCTCCTCTTCCCGCCCGAAAAGCTGTACAATGCGCATGCCAGATACGTGCTCCTGCATGAATGCGTTGAGTCGCGCGACCTGCGCCCGCGTGTCCCGGTAGGCATCGCGCACCTTGCGCTTGAACCAGAACGTGGCGTAGAGCATGAGCGGCATGACGCTGATGGTCACCAGCGCGAGCTGCCAGTTCAGAGAAAACATGAACCAGGCAATGAAAAAAATCTTGAAGAGGTCACCCAGAATGGTCACCAACCCCGCCGACAGCACCTGACTCAGGCTCTCCACATCGCTCGTGGCGCGCGTAATGAGCCGACCAATCGGCTGCCCGTCGAAAAACCGGAGCGACTGCCGCTGAATATGCCGGTACACCCGCGTGCGAAGATCGTAGATGGCCTGCTGCCCAATCCACTGCGTCAGATACGCGTTCACGAACGAGAGTACACTTTCGGCCGCAAGCACCCCGATGAGCAGCATGATCATGCGCCGGATGCCGTCCACATCGCCCGCCACGATTTCCTCGTCAATCGTGACCTGTACAAGCTTTGGAATCAGCGGCCCGAGAAACGATGTAGCGAGCACCGAAACGAGCGCCACACCTACCCAAACCGAATAAGGGCGTAAATATTCGACGATTCTCCGAATAATATGCAGGTCAAGCCTGTTTTTTCCGGATTTTGTTCGGCTGGATGCGTCCGTCATGCCATGGCCTCCAACTCCGCTTCGAGTTGCTGCTTGCGGCAGAGCGTGGCATAGAATCCGCCCGCGGCTTCGAGTTCGGCGTGTGTCCCCTCTTCCACAATACAGCCGTCGTCGAGCACCAGGATCTGGTCGGCATCCTGCGCCGCGCTCACCCTGTGCGTCACCAGCACGACCGTGCGCTGCCCGTAATGCCGCCGGAGCCGCTCGAGAATGGTGCGCTCCGTCGCCGTATCGACCGCGGAAAGGGCATCGTCCAGGAGCAGGATCGGGGCCGCTCGGATCAGCGCCCGCGCCAGCGATACGCGCTGCTTCTGACCGCCCGAGAGCGTAATGCCGCGCTCGCCGACGAATGTTTCGTACTGATTCGGGAACGCCTCAACGGCCCCCGTCAAATCCGCATCGAGCGCGGCGTCGCGGAGCGCCGCGTCGTCCGCATCCATCCGTCCAAACCGGATATTGTTGCCGATCGTGTCACTGAAGAGGAAGACGTCCTGGGGCACGTATCCCATTCCGGCGCGCAGCGCGTCGAGCGGCCAGTCGCGCACGTCCCGCCCATCGATGAGGATGCGCCCGGCCGTCGGGTCAATGAGCCGTGGAATGAGTTCCATGAGCGTCGTCTTGCCCGATCCGGTGCGCCCTACTATAGCCAGCGTCGTGCCCGCCGGAACGCGGAACGACAAGTCGCGAAGCACCTCGCCGTCACTTTCCGGGTAGCGATACGACACGCCCTCAAAGGCGATTTCGCCCTGTACGTCGACCCCATTTCCGGCGGGTGCGCCATTGCCCGGCGTACCTTCGCCCGGCATACCTTCGCCCGGTATACCTTCGCCCGGCGCCGCCGATGGCCCTGCGATCTCAGGCTCCGCATCGAACACATCCCCGAGCCGCTTCATGGATGCCGACGCCCGCTGGACCATGGTGATCACGAATCCCATTGATGCGACCGGCCAGGTCATAAGCGCTACATAGATCATGTACTCGGCGATATTTCCGAGCGTGATGGTGCCTTCAATGACGAGCCCGCCTCCCTTCCAGACCACAAAAATGCTCGACAGGCCGACCAGGAAGACGAAAACAGGACGCCAGGCCGCTTCGACGCGCGCCAAATCGAGGCTTCGCTCCCTGTATGCCGCGCTCTCGGTGTTGAAACGGCGGGCTTCCACCTCTTCCGTGGCGTAGGCCTTCACGACCCGGATGCCGGCGAGTGCCTCCTGGACGCGCGACGACAACGTGGAGTACTGGGCCTGCAGCCGGTCCGAGCGGACGTGCACCATGCGCGCCACCAGGAAGACGGAGAGCCCCAGAAAGGGCATGGGAATGAGGGCGTAGAGCGTCAATTCAGGCGAAATCACGAACATGACCGTCAGCGCCGTACCGATGGTCACAACGGCCCGCGTCGTGTACATGATGGCCGGGCCGATGTAGCGGCGGACCTGTTCAATGTCGGACGTCGAGCGCGTAATGAGATCGCCCGTCGGGTGCGCCATGTAGAACCCGAAGGAGAGCCGTTGCAGGTGATTGTAGAGGCGGTTGCGCAGGTCGAATTCAATGTGGCGCGAGGCCACCACCACAGTCTGCCGCATGAGGAACGAGAAAATGCCGCTCAAGATGGAGAGTCCGACAATCACGAGCCCCATGAAAGCCAGCGTGTAGAACAGGTCCCAGTAGACTATGCTCTCTACAGGCGTTCCGCGGACGGCCTTCCAGGTCACAACGAACTGGGGCACGGCATCGATGGCCCGGCGCACGACGTTCGGCACGATCATGGCAAAAACGGACGACACGACGGCAAACAGCAGCCCCGGAATGAAGAGGTGCTTGTAGGCGAAATAGTAGGAATTGAGGCGGCTGAGCGGGGCCATGGCGCCCTAAACGCACAGGGTTTGTCACAGATCCGTCCGGGTGTCGTACATTTGGCGCATGTCTGATCCCACACAACGTCGTCTGGAAGCGCTCGAAAGCGAGAACCTGCAACTGCGCCGCGCAGTGGAGGAGCTGTCCATATTGAACGAACTGTCGGTGGCCATCAGCTCGTCGCGGACGACCGAGGATATTATCCAGACCATCATCAAGCGCTCCATAAAAGCCATCAGCGCGGAGCAGGGCGTTATTACGTTGGTCGGTGAGGATCAGGCCGATCCCACGCAGACGCTCGTGCGCACCATGTCCAGTTCGGGCGACCGCGAAGCCTATTCGCCGGACCAGAACCTGCTTGGTTGGATGTACATGAACCGCCGGGCGCTGATCATCAATGATCCGCGGGGCGATGACCGTTTCAAAGGCGTTCGCTGGAGCGATTCCGTCCGGTCTGTGCTCGCGGTCCCCATGGTCGTCCATTCACGGCTTATTGGCGTGCTCACGCTATACAACAAGAAGCGGAACCGGGAATTCAGTCAGGAGGACCAGCGCCTGCTGTCCATTCTGGCCGGTCAGTCGGCCCAGGTGGTCGAGACGGCGCGTCTCTATGAAGAAGAAAAAAAACTGGCCAGCGTAAATCAGGAGCTCAGCCTGGCCTTCGATATCCAGTCGCGGCTCCTGCCGGCCACGGCTCCCGACATTGACGGGTACGACATCCACGGGATGACTGTCCCCGCGCAGAGCGTGGGTGGCGACCTGTTCGACTTCATTGAAACGCTCGATGGCAAGGTTGCCGTCTGCGTCGGAGACGTGTCCGGCAAAGGCATGCCCGCTGCGCTCATGATGTCGAACGTGCAGGCCACTCTCCGCGGACAAGCACTGTTCCTGGACTCTGCTAAAGGCACCATTGAGCGCTCGAACAAACTGCTCAGCCAGAGCATCAAGCGGGGCTCGTTCGTGACCATTTTCTACGCGGTGCTCGCGCCCGAAGACCACTCCGTGACGTACGTGAACGCCGGACACAACAAGCCGTACATATTGCGAACCGATGGATCGCTCGAAAAACTGGAGGAGGGCGGCCTCGTGGTTGGTTTCATGGCGTCGCAGCCGTATCAGGAAACCTCGCGCCACCTGGAGCCTGGCGACACGTTGTTCGTATATTCGGATGGCGTGACCGAAGCCATGAATGCGGCGCACGACCAGTATGACGAAGACCGCCTCGAAGCCCTGCTGCCGACGCTTGCCGGACAGTCTGCGGCCGACGTGGTCGGCGCCGTCTGGACGGATGTCAAAAAGCATACAGCAGGTTCGCCACCCAATGACGATATTACCATGCTCGTTGTCCGCAGAACATAAGGCCGACCACCGGCCCACAACCTTTATTATTCCAGCCCATGCCGTTCAGTACCAGCGAAAAATACCAGGCCGTCGTAATCTCCATCTCCGGCAAGTTCCTTGGAAGTATTGAAGGACCTGCCTTCAAGGACAAAATCGAGGAGCTCAAGGACGCCGGCAAAACCCGCGTCGTGATTGACCTCTCGAAGGCCGATTTCATGGACTCGTCCGGCATTGGCGCACTGATCGGCGCGCTGACGTCCATCAAGAAGGCCGACGGCGACATGAAGTTGGCGGGCATGAAGGATCGGATCAAGAACCTGTTCCTGCTAACGCGCCTGCTCGGACCCGTCTTCGACGACTACGACACGATTGAGGAAGCCGCGCAGTCTTTCGATTAGTTTGGCGTTCGAGTAGCTCGGCGGTCGTGTAGCTCGGCGGTCGTGTAGTTCGGTTCGATCGGATTTTTTTGGCTGACTGTTTGAATCAACCTCGGGACGCGCCGATACAGGGGTCAGAGAAACCAATCCGAGTCATGAGCACCGAAGCCATGGACAGTCTATCTGTCAAAATACGGTCGTTCCTGCTTCAGGCAGGCATTCGTCCCGATCCCGAACTCTCCGAATCCGATGCCATTGTCGCGTACTTTCGCGAAACGTATGGCGTCGAAATGATGGCCTTCCTCGAACAGGAGTGGGTCAATGAACAGGTAGACCGCGACTTTGGCCAGAACGGCGCGTTCCGCCCGCTGTTGGACAAGGTCTTCGGGCAGGAAGCGACGGACTGAGCAGACTTTCGTACGCCCAGGAGCCAGCACCGGGACAGGTACGCCCAGGAGCCAGCACCGGGACAGACACGCCACGCTGCGAACGCCGGTGTCGGCGAAAGGAGGAATTTGATTCTCGGTCGGCTTCCCGGATGGTCGGTTTCCGGGCCATTGAAAGCTCATTCTGCGCCGCCGCAGTAGGGCGTGCAATGGTCATCTAATAGCTTCCCAACATACTTCCCGGGCGCCCTTCTCAGAAGCGCATGCCCACGCCGATTCGGAAGTTCAGGATATCGGTCTGCGAGCGGTTGACATCGAATAGTACGTTGCCGTTCTCGCGCCGGACGGAGCCCTCCTTGAGGTACTCCGCCTGACTTCCGAACAGATACCTCGCGCCGAGATCCACATAAACGGCATCGGGCCGCTCCTCCTTCTCCCGGTTCGCGCCGTCCCAGACCTGGAACTGGACGCCCGCACCGAACCCGTAACTGAGCGCCGTATCGTCAAAATTCGTGCTACGCGCGACAGTGTTGTCATCGTTGTTGTTGAAGCCGTCCGAGCGGATGCGCGTGTCCGTGAACAGGTACTTCAGCCCGAAAAGCGCATCGGCATACGGCCTGAACGAACCTTCCGGCGGCTGTAGGCGCAGAAACAGGTGCCCCAAAAAGATGTTGTTGGTCGTAATCACGTCCACGCGCACATCCGGAATCGTAGTCGAGAACGGCTCGCGGCGCACTTCCCTGCCGTAGATCAGAAAGCCCAGGTCGAGGCCCACAAGAACGGGCGACTCCTTCAGGCCGACCGCGCCGTAGAGCGAGCCGCCAAACCCCGTGCTCGAGAGTTGGTCTCCGAATTCTCCCTGGGGCGATCCGACGGTGAACGTCAGCCCCGCCTCGCCGCGGGCTCCCGCTCCGTCCTGGGCTTGGGCATCGAGGCCGGGCAGGAAAAGGAAAAAGCCGAGGATCAGGGACTGAATTGCCGCCAAACCTGAGAAGCGGGCTGGACCTGAGACGCGGGCAATACGGGATGCTCGCTGGGAGCGACAGGCAAATGGGTGCTTCATGAACGTAGGGGTGATGATTTCGCCCGTCTACGATCCATGTGGAAGAGAGTTGCTGCCGCCGGAGGCGTTCGCAAAAGTCAGGTTATAATGTCCGCGCGCCGGCTTCGGCCAGGATGCCGTCGGTCAGCCACTCGGCCAGCGCCTGCCGGTTGCCGGGCTTCATGAGGCGGATCTGGTCGCCCTGGTGGCGAATGTTACCCAGTTCCACGAGGACAGCCACCGGGATGGTGTTTTTCAGGATATACAGGTTGCGCCGCTCAATGCGCTCGTGGTATCCGCGCCCCGGCTGGTGCGCGGCGTACTTGGCCCGCATGGTGTTCGAAAGCGTTCGACTGACGGCGTACCCACTGGGCGTTGCGTGCACGAAATGGACATCGATCTGCGGCTCCACGCGCAGTCCCGTTGCATCGACATGAAAAGCCAGGACGCGCTGCTCACGGGCTGTAGCGCGGTGCTCCATGTAGAGTTTGTTGATCAGTTCGGTGCGCGCCCGGAGTCGTTTGACGGGGCTCAGCGCAATCGCGCTGCCGTCCGCGTGCCGCTCATCCCTGTCTCCCGCGAGGTGCTCTTCATCGCGGATGCCGTCGTCATCCTGGATAATGATTTCGACGGTCGCGCCGTGCGCAATGAGTTCGCGCGCCGTGCGCAGCATGGTGTCGTACGCAATCTCGTCTTCGTACACCCGCTTGCCACGGTAGGTGCCGATGGATCCCGGATCGGGCCCGCCATGACCGCCGACGAGGTAGTAAACGTTGCCCGCGAGGGCGCTCGATTTACGCTCCACGCGTTCGTATTTCGCACCGAAAATGGGATGGATAGATGCGCCCGTTCCGCCTGGCAGGCGATAGGAGATATCGGTACGGAGCAGGTCGCGGCCGCGGAGGCGATCTGCGTTGAGTTTCTTGAATTCGGTAACCGACGCGGGCGTTGGGTCGATGCCATTTCGCCGGAGGAGCGTCCAGATGCCATCGCCCGGCCTGGGGGTCGCCGTTGCGTACTCGACGGATGGGCCCGCCTGGGCGCTTGCCGCAGAGACGGAAAGCCCCGAAAGGCCCGCAACGCTCGCCAGTGCGGCGGCTGAGACTAACGCGGCGAAGGAACGACGGCTGAAATGGTGAAAGGCGGCTCTCGAAAGTCGCATGGAAGAACAAAGGCTGGTTGTCCCCCTCTTTTCGGCATTTTCGGATGAGCCTTAAGCTGGCCCTGGTTTATAACCCGTGCATGGTGAAGCGGCGCACGAAGATGTCGCGGATGCCGGGAAGCGTAAGTGCATGGACAAGCGCGCGGCGGGCGGCCGCCCCGCCGAACGAGCAGGGCGCCCCCATCCACATGTTGAACTCTGCCCGGCGCGCGGCCGCCCGAAAGCGACGCGCCTGGCGGCGCGGCGCAACACCTGGCACGGCCGCAACACCCTGCACGGCCGCATCACCCCGGACGAATGCCTCTGCTTCCAACCATCCAAGGTTCATTCCCTGTCCGCCGATTGGACTGACGATGTGCGCCGCATCTCCAAGAAGCACCATGCGGCCACGCGCCATGGGCCGGGCCTCGCGCCGCTCGACGCCAAACGCCGACACCATGAGGCAATCCTCAGCAGCGAGCGACCAGCCCGTCCGCTCGCGGATGGTCTCGACGAGCAGGCGGACATTCTGCGCATGGGATGCAGTAAGTCGCGTTAGGTCCGAATCGGTCCATTTCGGCGATGCCGACCGGCTCGGCAACCGGACGACCCACCGCCGCGCGCCGCCGGGCAGCGGAAAACTTTCGACGAGGCCGTGAGCCCCGAGCATGATGACGGCCGCGTGGCGCCAGGACGAAGTGCCAGGCGGCGGCCTGTCATCTGGCCATACGGTGTCCGGAAAGTCCCCCATGAGATACGGAATATCGTAGCTCTTCCCCATCCAGCGCGATCCCATGGCCTCCCGGACCACGGACTCTTTTCCGTCGCAACCCAGCAGCATATCGACCTGAACCACGCGGGCAGCGGCCACCGGCTCCGCGGACCCCGCACCGTCGCCGCCCTCCGGCTCCGTGCGCACCTCGACGCCTGCATCCGTTTCCCGGGCGGTCACCACACGGGTGCCGAGTCGGAGCGCATCCGGATCGGCCGCCATGAGCGCACTCTGCAGCATGGCCTCCGTCTCGTGCTGCGCAAGCGAGGCAAGGGGCCCGTCCAGGCCTGTCATGTCGAGCGTGCCGACAGGGCGGCCATTCCACCAGGCCTGCCCCTCACGAATGACCTGCGCGCGCGCCGCGAGCTCTTCTTCGAGGCCCGCCCGGGCCAGCAACTTCCACGCCGGCGGATGAATTCCGATTGAGCGGCTGTGCGCGCGAAGGGCCGTCCGGCGGTCCCAGATGTGCACCTTGTGGCCCTCCTGCACGAGGCGAAGCGCCGTGTACATGCCGACCGGCCCCGCTCCCACGATGCCAATTGTTGCCCTCTTCATATCAGCCAGTTGTTGCCCTCATCATATCAGAATAGCGTCCCCGGACCGCGGGCGGCTCCCGGCGCAACATGAAGCAGCGCAGCGCGAAAAGGCGCGCCGGCCACCGGCCTCCAGGTGGGACCCGCGAGCACGGCCAATTCCTGCGCCGTAAACGAACGCTGGATGGACCGCGTGCCATCCACCCCCACGAATGTGCGCGGAAAAAGCGGCCGGACCGCCTGGAACAGCACGAGCGCCGGCCACGACCGGGCAATATCATTATGGATGCTCAAGGCGGCGGCCCGCTCGACCGACGCGGCCAGGAGATCCCGCACCGCGTCGTCCGAGAGGTGGTGCAGCAAATGATTGGAAAGAATGACATCCACCGGCCCGGTGACATCTTCGAGACGGCCCTCCTGGAACGAGAGTGCCAATTCCAGATCGGACCGCGCGGGATCGCTGTCCATTGACAGGCTGCCTGACGCGGCGCGCGCGTAGCGGATGGCGCGCCCGTCGGGGTCAACGCCGAGCCCAGTCACGGCCAGTCCATCCCGACGGGCGCGCCCCACAACGTACCGAAGCACATCCCCCCCGCCACAGCCCACATCTACAATCCGGATCGTATTGTCTCGAGCTGGTGATGTCGGCCCGTCTGCCGCGCGCCGCGCCGCTTCGCGCAGCAGGATGGGCCGCATGTGGCGGCTGTAGAGCCAGCCCCAGCCCGAGAGCCACCGGTTGATGTGCACAAACGCCCTGTAGGTCCTCTCGAGCGCCGCCGCGTCGCAGTCGTCGCGATCCATCATCTCTTCAAGGTCCGGCTGGCGCTCGCGAAGACGTATCATGCGCCCTTCCCCACGCGTGGGCCGTCACCTACCCTCTTAAGCGTCGCCGTCTCGACAGTCAGGCCCGGGCCGAAGGCCAGCGCCTCGACCGTGGCATTTGGCGGGCCGTACGCGCGGCCGGGGCCCGTGAGCAGGTCCTCGAGCACGAAAAGAATGGTCGGAGAGCTCATGTTGCCGCACGCCCGCAGCACCCGTCGCGATGCGCCGAGCGGATCGGGCGCGCCCGCTTCCGCGTCCGGACCTGCCTCTGCGCCGGCTCCTTCCAGACCCAGTCCGCGGGCGACCTTGTCCAGAATGGCGCGGCCGCCGGGGTGAACGGCCCAGATGTCGACCTGCGTCCCCGAACCGGCATCGCGACGCGACGCCCCCGCGCCGCCGCCCTGGCCACCAGACACACCGAGACCGGCCAGCAGTTCGGGCACATTGGCCTCCAGAATGTCCGGCACGTAGGTGGAGAGCACCATGTCGAAGCCGTTGTCGCCGATTGTCCAGGCCATGTCGGCTTCGCTGCCCGGCGCTACGTGCGAATGAAAACCGTCGAGGCGGTAACCGCGCTCGGGTGGGGGGGGGGGCCCCCCGGGGGGCCCCCCCCCCAACGCGCGCCCCCCCCACCAACACAGCACACCCAGAAAGGGG
>JAJCYQ010000068.1 GCA_029262835.1 Bacteroidota bacterium | reverse complement strand
CACCCCGACGTGCCCCTCGATGGCCTCGATCAGCCGCCGCGAATCGTACCCAACGCCGTCCCGGAATACCGTTTCCACGTTTCGGATGGCTGCCGGATTCGCCGTCAGGTCCCCATCGACCAGCACGAGGTCGGCCGTCTTGCCCACTTCGATGGATCCCGTTTCGTCCGCAATACCGAGGATGCGCGCGCCGTTCAGCGTCATGATCTGCACCACCTCGGGCGTCGTGAAACCGGCTTCGTGCAGGAGCTCGAAATTGCGCTGATCCCCGTAACCCGGCAGCGCCCCACCGTATCCCGTCGGATCCACACCTGCCGCAAGCAGCCCGCCCGCCTCGACAAACGCCCTCTCATAGGCCATCGCGCGCTCAAACAGCGCTGGCCACATGGCGGAATTCTGTTCGGAAATGTCCGAACGCGTCTTCAGATACTCCTTCTGCGTCTCAGGCGACATGGCGGCCAGCACCCGCTCTTCAAGCGGCGGCCTGTTCGGCACGTACATTTCGTAGACCGCGAGGGTCGACGTCATACCGACGCCCGCATCCATCATGGCCTTGAACGTGGCCTGCACCTCCTCGCCCTCCATATCCATGGCCACGAGCTGCTCGCGAAAGTCCGACGGGCAGCCGTCGGGCACTTTCCCCTCGGCATAATCCGTGTTGGTGAAAAACCCGTGTTCCAGATTGTCGATGCCCAGCTCCACGGCTTCCCGGAAGCTCACCGAGCAGAGATGGCCGGTCACCTTGACCCCATGCCGGTGCGCTTCGTCTATCACCGCCGCCAGCTCCTCGCGCGATATCAGCGTGTACGCCTTAAACCAGTCCACGCCTTCCTCGGCCCAGTAGCGCGTCACGCGGCGGGCATCTTCCGGCTCGCCGAGGCGCGTCATGTAGGTATAACCTTCGCCGCCCGTCACGTACGGGCCGGTCACGAACATGCGCGGCCCCACGCGCTCGCCGTTCTCGATGGCGCGCTTGAGCTCCAGTTCCGAGTAGGGCGCGTAGCTCCCGGTCGTCCGGATGGTTGTGACGCCGGAGGCCAAATACAGCAGCGGCGCCGTGTAATCCAGCTGGATGCGCCGCTGGGAGGTCGTATAGAACGTATGGTTGTGAAGCCCCATGAGCCCCGGAATCAGCGTCTTGCCTGTTCCGTCAATGCGCTCGGCGCCCGCGGGCACGCTGACGCGCGGGCCCATGGCGGTGATTGTACCGTCCTGCACCACGACCGTCACGCCGCCCGCGGGCGCCGAGCCCGTCCCGTCAATCACCGTGACGTTTTCAATGGCGACGACCGGCGCATCTACAGAAACATACCGCTGTACAGCGTCGGCGCGCTGCGCCATGGCTGCAGGCGGCAGAAGGACAGACGCGATGCCCACGAGGGCAGAAATAATGAGGAAGCGGAGAGCGTGGTGGTTCATGACGGGTGGGGTGAAGTTCGGTGAGTCAGGGCCGCGCGCCATGCGCGGCGGGCTTCACATAAAATAAACGCCACCCGGAAGAAGAATGCCAACCAGTCCGGCAGAAACGGATGTACGGCGGGCTCTTCGGTCAGTGATCCATCACGTTGCGATCATTCATACTTCAGCGCATCGACCGGGTTGGCCATAGCAGCCTTCATGGTTTTGCCGCCGATTGTCAGAAATGCAAAGGCCACACCAACAACCAGGGATACCGGGAAGTACCACAGCGCGATTTCATCCCGGTAAACGAACTGCTGCAACCAGTCGCTCATCATCCACCATGCGACGGGCCACGCAATAAGATTGGCCACCAGCACCCATTTTCCGAAATCCTTGAAGAGCATCAGAACAATGCCCTCCGCTGAGGCGCCCAGGGATTTCCGGATTCCGATTTCCTTGGTGCGCTGGGTCGTCACAAAGGCGGCCAGGCCAAACAGGCCGAGGCAGGCAATCAGGATGGCCAGCGCGGAAAACGCGATCAGGATCTGCCCAACCTGCTTCTCCTGCATGTAGCGATCCTCGAAAACGTCGTCGAAAAAGTTGTAGCGTAGCGCCTGACCACCGGATACGGCCAGCCAGGCTTCTTCAATGTCGGCCAGTGTATCGCCGAAGTCGTCGGTAGCCAGCTTGACCGATACCGTGCCGTTTTCCCATCCACCGCCTGTGATATTGGATGCGAAAAGGAAGGGTTTGATGGCCTTGTCAAACGACTCGACGTGAAAATCCTTCACCACGCCAACCACCGTCCAGTCACCGGGTCCAAAGCGCGCATTCAGCCGGGTACCGACCGGGTTCTCAAGTTCCAGGAGTCGTACAGCCGTTTGGTTGAGGACAAGCGCATGCTGGTCACTCGGAATATTTCGATCAATGAATCGGCCATCTACCAACTCCAGGCCATACACATCGTCGAACGCCCCATCGGTCATGTTCGTCCATATCAGCTTGCCTTCGGAATCGGCGCGCCCTTCCGGCACATAGATGTTGTCGTTACTGGGACGACCAAAAGTATGCGAGCTGGACGAAACAGCCTTGACCGAAGCCATAGAGGTCAACTGGTTCTTGAAGGCATCCAGGTTGTCGAAAATGTCATCGGTGTTGTGGATAACGACGACCTGATCGCCAGAAAAACCAAGATTCTTGTTCTGGATGAAATCGAGTTGCCCGTAGACCACCAGCGCGGCCAGGACAAGTGCCGAGGAGACACTGTACTGGAAGACGATCAGCCCGTTGCGCAGACCGGATCCTGCCCGCCCCTGCTGCTTACCGCCCTTCAGGACCAGCGCCGGCCGGTAGGACGACAAGATGAGAGCGGGATATGCACCCGCCATCAGTGTCACGAGCACCGTCAACACGACGATCGAGCCGATTACGATGGGATCGCCAAAAACGGCCATAGACAGATCTTTTCCGGAAAAAGTATTCAGAAGCGGAAGAGCCAGCCATGCGGTGATCAGACCGAAGATCACTGAGAGTACCGTGGTAACGAAGCTGTCGGCCAGAAACTGGTGAATCAGTTGTTCACGCGAAGAACCCACGACCTTGCGTACGCCTATTTCGCGGGCTTTGCTCTGTGATACGGCAGTCGACAGATTGATGTAGTTGATGCACGCAATCAGCAGAATGGCGAGAGCAATGGCGCCGAACAGCCGCACATAGGTCATGCTGCCACCAGCCTCGAATTGATTGGACAGACTGGAATTGAGATGAATGTCAGTAAGCGGCTCGACGATGTAATCGAACTGGGTGCCTGATGCAAAAATCTGCTCGGCTGGCACGCCGAACAATTGCTCCGCTTCGGGCCAGACCTTTTCCTTGATCAGAGCGGGCAGTTTGGCTTTGAAGACTTCTGCCGTTGTCCCGGGACGCAGGCGAACGTACGTCGAAAAGTTGTTCTGGGTCGCCCAGGAAGTTATTTGCGTGTTTTCATCCCCCAGGTTGGACGCGATGAAATCGGGTTTGAAGTGAGATGTGCGCGGAATGTTTTCGAACACGCCCGTCACGGTCCACGGTTCTGTATTATTGCGACGGAAGCTCTTTCCGACAGCTTCTGAAACGCTGCCAAAATATTTCAGAGCGATCGATTCGCTGATGATCACGGCTTCCGGATCGGTCAGCGCCGAGGCCGGATCTCCGACCAGAAGCGGAATGGTGAATACGTCGAATATGGACGGATCGGCCCAGAAGAAATAGTCCTCGTCGTAGACCTTGTCCTCGAACCAGATCTGCGTCGAGGTGCCCTGCATGCGAACGGTTTCAATCACCTCGGGAAAGGCCTCCTTCAGCCCCTGTGCCACGGGGGCCGCCACACTGGCAATATTGGACTCGGTGCCGTCCATGACCAGGTGCAGGCCCATCCGAACTATGTCGTCCGCGTGCTCGTGGTGTCGATCATAGCTCAGCTCATCGCGAACGAAGAGCCCTATCAACAGAAAGCAGGCTATACCAAGCCCCAGGCCAACAATATTGATGAACGCCGTGCCGCGAAGTCTGGCCAGCGAGCGGAAAGATACCCGATAGTGATGCAGGAACATGGCAAATAAGGGAAACGAGAAAGTGGTTCAAGCGCGTGAAAGTGGCCCGGTGCCGTGCCGGTCGGAAGTACGGTTTGGGGCGGCAGGTTGTTACGGAGGTGGCGCGCGGCGCGATTGGACTGTAACACCTGGCGGCCTGTGTCCGTAGTTCATCTGTCACCCATTTCCCGTGTATACAATCAGACCCATGAAAATCACCGCAGCTCTTCTGGCCCTGTTTACCACTCTTGGCGGCTTCCATCCGTACCAGAGCGCTACCGACGAGGTCATGATCGACAAGACCTTTACCGTCAACGGCGGTGCGACGCTGATTGCCGACGTCACGCACGCCGAGTTCGAGGTCATTACGGGGTCGGGCAATGAAGCGCGCGTACAGGTCATCCTGGACTCACGCCGCAGCATGAGCCGTGCCAGAGAGGTTTTCGAAGAAATGAACTGGCGCGTAGAACAGAAGGAAGGCGATATCGTCATCGTGGCGGACGAAATTCGCCGGTGGAACAACGTCAATATCGATATCGATGTGGTCGTGCATATTCCGGCGCGGTTCAATCTCGACCTGCAGTCGTCTCACGGCGACATCCAGCTGGGCACTCTCGAAGGCGACGTATCGATCCTGACCAGTCACGGCGACGTGGAAATGGCACATGCCACGGGCAAACGCATCTACATCCGCACGTCCCACGGTGACATCGAGGGCGGTCGCCTGGATGCGCCGGTTATTGAACTGCAGACGTCACACGCTGACATTGAGCTGGCTGGCGTCGAATCGAGGCAGTTCAGCGCCACGACGTCTCATGGCGATGTCGAGATCAAAACACTCTCTGGCGAAGCCGACATCCGCACGTCCCACGGCGACGTGGACGTCGAACTCGCGGGCGCCGATGGCGCTGATGTTGAGACGCAGCACGGCGACGTCGATATCTATGTGGCATCCGGCGCCGGCCTGGACCTGGATCTCCGCGGGGGCGAGGTCAAGGTCAGTTCACGACTGGACCTGAATGGCCGCGTTTCGAGGGAAAAGGCCAGCGGCTCGGTCAATGGCGGCGGCGCCATGCTGCGCGTCCGCACGACGCACGGAGAGATCTCCGTGCGGTGAATCCAGACGGGGCCACTGCGTCCTGGCCTTGGCCTGCTATTCCTTCGTGCCGGCGGGCCCATCCCAGTCGGCGATCTGCATGGATTCGAGGGTCTGCTTCCGGAGTGGTTCGACAGCGTCGTTGACGGCCTGCAGCCCGAAATCGAGGCCGGCGATGGTGCGCAGCGGCCGCTCGCCGGGTGCCATCCCGATCAACCGCTCAAATATCTGCACGACGACCATGGGGTCGGTCGGAGCGTCCTCGTTCTCAAAGGCGTCCGCCGTCATTTGCCGAAACCCCTCGACGAAACCGGCCACATGGCCGTAATCCGCTCCACGTGGTTCGTCAGCACCGGCCACCAGGTTGTCGAAGAAGTTGGTCGCGAAGGGCCCCGGCTCCACGATGACGACGTCAATTCCCAGGGGAGCAAGCTCGTAACGCATGGCCTCACTGATCCCTTCCAGCCCCCACTTGCTCGCGTGGTAGACGCCGAACCCCGGAAAGGCAGCGCGCCCGGCCACTGAACTGACCTGGATAATCAGGCCACTCCGTCGCGCACGCATTCCCGGCAGGACGGCTTTCGCCACCCGCGTCGTTCCCACAACGTTGAGGTCGAGCTGCTGGAGAATCTGGTTCGATGTGAACGACTCAACGGGTCCGCCATAACCAAGTCCCGCATTGTTGATTACGACATCGACGACGGGCATCTCGGAGACAGCCGCCTCCACGCTCGCATCGGACGTGACATCCATATCGTGTACCGAAAGGGTCACGCCCTCGGCATCAGCAAAGGCACGAAGGTCGTTGGCCGCCTCCTGGTTCTTCGAGTCCACGTTACGCATGGTCGCGTAGACGTGGTGCCCCTGCAGGGAAAAATGTTTCGCCGCATCGCGACCGAAGCCGCTGCTGCATCCGGTGATGAGGATGTGTTGTGTCATTGGGTATTTGGCATGGGTACGGAAGGCGATAGAAATACGGCGTCGTCCACATCGTCGAGGATGGCCAGAAGAGTAATCTCGGAACTTGCTGACTCAAACGGATCGTGTACGGTCCTCAATACTTTGCGGGTCTTGGCGAACGTGGCTCCGTTGACATCCACCCAGTTACCCCACGACCACACGGTGGCCTCCTCCAGGGACGGCTCGTCTTTTTCAAATCGTTCGAGAAAATACGCGGTTCGTTCAATCTGGCCACTCTCAGGGTTGACGAACACCCAATGTTCATCGCCCGAGGACTCGCCGACCCCATCCTCGAATTTCAAGTGCAGTACATCATATTCCACGCCATCGTCGAGTGTATGCTTCAGGCGCGAGAGCATAACGCCCGGATCCGTCAGCTTCCAGGGAAGCAACAGCCAATAGTTGTCGTTCAGATAGTTGTACCTGGCCTGTTCGAGTATTTCCGCCTGTTCATCGCTCCCCACCTCCTGGCCATTCCGGAAGGCACGTCCACCCTCTGAATTGACATTGAACACGGCCTGTGCACCCTCGCCAAACAATTCCCACTCCTCACGATAGCGACCGGTTGTGCGATCCCATAGATGCCTCGCCACGTAAACTACGTTGTCATTGACGGTGACCTCGAAATCAAAACGTAGATACCGGACGCCATCAAGAGCGTCTTTGCCCCCCACCTGTGCTTCTATTTCGTGCGCCAACTGCGTGGGCGGATCTGCCACATCCTGCTGAGGTGAGCAGGATGCCAACAGACAAAGGAGGCCGATAGAAAGTGCCCGTATCATGACTGTACGTTCAATATGTAATGGGAACTGAAAGTGTAAGCTTCACGCGAACCATCGCATGAACAACACCACTCCCTGCAGGTTCTGGCAAAAATGAATCCGGAAAGCACCTAATGTCCGTTGTCAACTCTAAGACGGGGCGTTCCGCCCGCTACCTGATTCCAACGCAACCCCGTCCACTCCCACGTATCACCATAAATGCGCTCGCCGTCATGCCCTCCAAAAAGGACGAATACGTTTCGCGCTTCATCAAAGACCATCGCAGAATGATTGCGGGGAGCTGGACCATCACCCAACAACCTTTTCCACTGACGTCCATCATAGCTCCAGGTGTCCCCTACCCGCTCATCGCCGTTCCACCCCCCAAACCGTACTATATTTCCACGATCCGCGTCATAGCTCATCACGCTGTTGAAACGCCCCGGCGTGTGTTCGGTGTCCATTCGCCCCCATGTCCAACCATCCCACTCCCACGTCTCGGCCGATGCCCCATTTCCCCCGTACAGCACGACACGCTGTCGGCGGAAATCATAGGCCATCGCGGCTCCATTTCGAGGAGAGGGGCCGCGGCGACTTTTCTCTACCCACCGAATTCCGTCCCACTCCCAGGTATCTCCAAGGCGTTCAACCTGACCATTGATCATGCGATACCCCCCAAATAGTACAAGGCGCTGTCGATTCGAATCGTAAACCATGCTCGCCTCTGCCCGCGCCGGTGGCATGTCACCATGGATCTGCCGCCATTCTCCATCGTCCCAGGCCCACATATCGTTCAGGAAGCCGGGGGTATCTGTCTCTGAGCCGAAGAGTACGCGGTTGCCTCCGAAGAGGAGCAGTTGCCGGTTTGCTACATCGTATGCGAGCGAAGCAAACGTGCGCGGAGGCGGTCCACCGTTCGCGAGGCACTTCCATCGCTTCCCGTCCCAGGCCCAAAGGTTTGAGACAACCTGGCGATCATCGGCACCGCCGAAGAGCATGACGACCTCCTTTTCACCGTGATACGCCATAACGTGCGCATTCCTGACCGTGAGAGAATCGGTATCTGTGCACGATGTTGATAGAGACGGCGTAGCGATTTGCAGGGCGATCAATACGATCAGTGGAAGAGTGCTCATGAACGAAGGCAGGGTATTTCGTAATTAAACGGACGGTGATGTGCTTTCTGGGAGATACTCCCCGTGCAGACTCCAATCCATCCCATTTCCCCATCCCATGCCGTGGTCACTTGTGATCTGCTGTCGGGACCGTTCTCCGATGCGATGTGGTCCAAACGCAAGCTGCGACAGGATTTTTCCAGGCCGCAGGTGTAGACTTGCCCACGACAATGGCGAGTTCCCGTGTGCATCTCTTACCTCACGATCTGCCCCGCTGTCCAGGAGTATTTGGATTATCTCTGCGCTGGAAAATGCGGCCGCACGATGCAGTGGGGTTTCTCCGCAGGTCCGAACGTCCCGCATGAAAGCAGCTGATTCCTGCCCTGGTTTGGTCGCAGCATTGGGATCGGCTCCATGCTCGAGTAGCAGCCGCACTACGAAAATGTAATAGGGTCTGTCCGCTTTTACTAATGCGTTATGCAACGGAGTCTCCCCGGTGGCCGGATCAATAAATGATGCATCCGCCCCGTGGAGAATCAAGAAGTCACACATTTGAAAATGGCCAAAAAAAGCGGCGTTGCCAAGCTCTTCATCAAGCGAAATCGAGTCCAAATCGCCACCCGCCTCCAGCACCACTTTTATAGCGGTTACGTCGTTGTAATAGACAAACCACTGCATAGGCGTGATACGCCCCTCACACAAGACGCTTTTCCAATCCGGTTGCCGGAGAATCTGGTGGACGAAGTCAGTCCGTCCACGACTGATTGCATCAAGAACAGCGGTCTTTTCCATGGCTGAGAATCTGCCTAATCGCGATATCTGTAGCGTGTATCGGCCCGTGTCAAAGTCAGAACAGACAAACTCGATGCGCTGACGTTGGCGCATTTTGAAACACATTCACGTCCAGATTGATTCCCTGAGAACTGGAATCGGATCGTATGGACAATGTCTGCCCGAGGCTGGGTCTTCTGGCGACGTCCATTCAAAGCCTCTTTCCCGGATGCGGATGTCGATGGCCTTGATATACCTGTTCTGGCATAACTCGTTTCAAGGCGATGCTGTCTGTCTCCTGGGCGGCACAACCGTAAAAGCCTACCACAATGCCGCATTATTGAAAGCCTTCACGCATGTAAAACGACCGGAGTAGGTCTCGAGTCCTCGTCCCTCCAATGACAGCCCGAGCCAACCCTCGGGCTGAGACAGAGCGAAGGGCGGCTGGATGACCTGTTCTGAGATGCTCTCGAACCCAACTCGCGTGTAGAATGCCGGATCTCCATAGGTGGCCACAAACTGTACGCCTGACCTTGCCTGTTCAGCCAGCCCGAATTGAATAAGTTGTTGTCCAATTCCCCGGCCCTGATGATTGGTATGGACCGCGACTGGTGCCATCAGAAATGCCTTCAGGCGGCGTTCGAAACGCATACGACTGAAGAAGATGGCTCCAAGCAGGCTATCTGAAAAACGGGCGCCATAACCGAGAACATCCTGCCCTGTCACCTCGTCGGTCAGTTCCCTTACCACACCTCCAATCAGCGCACCCGCTTCTTCGCCTTCAGAATCAGAAAACACCGTTCGAAAAAGAACGGTTGCCTCTGTTGCACTCTCTGCAAAGATGCGACCGTATTCCACGTTTGAATTCATGAGCGCTTGGTTCACCTGCTGGAAATATACGGCACAGAACGGCTGGCGGATGTGCGGCGACCTGGCGCCTATCTGCCGGAAAGTAACTGGTCCTGGATCAGCACGCCAGAATTGCGAGTCCGCAAAACCATTCTTCAGCCACGTCCTTGACTTCAGCGTAATGAAATTGCCATGTTATGCCGTTTTCTTTATAGATCTCGTTCTACGCGAAGAGCCCCGGGGGATGTCTTTCCGTTTGGCCCCGAGAGCAAATAATGATTTCAGCATCAGGTCCGTACTTACCGAGGCGTCAGCTGCTTCAAGTTTGGCAACCCTCGACTGACTCGACCCGATGGCCTTTGCCATTTCCACTTGGGTCAGTCCCCTCTCCTGACGAAGAGCTTTGACTTTCCTGGCCAAGTCTAGTTTGAACTCAATGAACTCACTTTCCTCGGGTGATAGACCGAGAAAGTCAGCAGCATCGCCAACATTCCAGCCGGCAGCTTTAAGTTGTTTGGCTTTTTGCTTGTCCATGGGTCCTCAAATAGCTCTATACAGGTTGATTCGTTTTCGTGTGTTGTCAATTACCCACTTCGGCGTGGCTGATGTCTTCTTCGAGAAGACTTCCAGAATGACAATCGCGTCTGGTTCGATGGCGTATACGATACGCCAGATCTGATTCTGGTCTTGAATCCGCAGCTCATGGCACCGCTTGCCGATGGATGGCATGGGCCTTGAATGAGGAAGGCTAAGAGTTTCCCCCTCCTGAAGTCGACGGAGTAGAAATCCAGCCTCTACCCTTGCCTCGGCCGAGAAGGGAGGCGTCTTGACCTCCCCCGACATCCAAACAAGTGGCTTTGAACGGTCCATGTACCAATGTTGTCAAGTGACATCCAGATTTACGATTTAACAGGACACCCAGATTTACGAATGCCGCGGTGGTGGCGTGGCCGGGTTATTGTTTCGTTCGGAGGGCTTCGTCGAGTTCGCGGAGGCGGTACGACCGGCCCTTTATGTTG
>JAJCYQ010000067.1 GCA_029262835.1 Bacteroidota bacterium | reverse complement strand
GCGGCGCCGCGCGGGGCGCCCCCCCGGGGGGGGGCCTGGCCCCGCGCCGGGCGCGCGCCCCCCTCGTTCTCGCCGATTCGGCGCTTCCCGACGGCTATGGTCTTTCTCCGGACAGCCACGGTCTACCCGCCGCCGGGCACGACGCCCGCCCGGACGGCCAATCGCCCGCCGCGCCGTTCCTCGACACCTGCGCGCTCCCCTTTCCCGGCCGCCACATGCGCGGAAACGCCGTTGTTGCCCTCGCCGCCTGCCAGGAGCTCCTCGGCCAACTCCCCGCGCCCGCCCTCGTGCGCCGCGCCCTCGAAGAAACCATTACGCGCACCGGCCTCCGCGGCCGCCTCGAAACCCTCCGCACCTCCCCCCGCATCATCGTCGACGTCGGCCACAACCCCGACGCCGTCGAGGCCGCCCTTGAGGCCGTACGGGCGCTCGGCGGGCCAAACCACCACCTCCCCACCGAGTCCCCCAGCCACGGCCCCAACGAACCCTCCAGCGCCCCCGCCTCGCGCCCCGTCTCCATCCTCGTCCTCGGCATGCTCCGCGACAAAGACGCCGATGCCGTGGGGCGGGTCGTGGCGCGGTTTCAGAAGGATGTTCGTAAGGAAGGCGATGGGTGGCCGAGGGTTTGGGCGGTTGGAACACTTTCGCCCGACGAAGCTGGTTCCGCCACTCACGCTCGAGGCCAATCGGCCGCTCAGCTCGCTGCGCGGCTGGACGCGGCTGGTTGCCCGGTGGAAACACAGTTTGATTCCGCCTCTGATGCCTTGCGAGCCCTCCTGACTGAGGACACTCACGCTCCCGGTGCCCTGTTCATGGGCTCTCATCACATCGCCGCAGAAGTTATCCAAACTCTGGAATGCTGACCGGGCACTATTTCCCAGCGTCCTACGCTGAAGCGCCCCATATGGACACGTTCAGCACGAGAAACAGCAAGATGCCATGCAGAACGCCTTGCGCCAAGCCTATGGCTCAATTATACTTGGGCTAAGGAAGCCCAGATTACCGCAGAACTGTCTGACCCGGGCCGTTCCATAGTGACATGTTATGTGTCACGCCGAAAAGAACCATGAGATGAGCAACAAGATTGATATTTCATCCTCAACCCTTGACAAGGGATTAGAAGTAGCAAAGGAGTTCGTAGACAAGCTGATCATGCCAGCGACGGAGGAAGTTGGCCTGCTACTAAAGGACAGCGTTTCGTTGTGGCGGATGAAAAACCAAGTACGCGTTCTGATGAGTGCGAAAGGGTATTGCGAAGAAAACGGAATTGAGCCCAGTCAGGTCTCTCCGAAACTGCTGCTTCCACTCCTTGAGGGTGCGTCTATAGAGGACGACGAGTTGCTACAGGATAAGTGGGCAATTCTATTGTCTAACCTGGTAGACTCGGAACAAAATATTCAAAACCATGTGTTTCCGTACATCTTAGGGCAAATCAGTTCGACGGAGTTCATGACACTTGAGGCAGCGTATGAACAGTCGTTGTTTCGTCGTGCCCGAGTCCGGGAAAAACTTAGCGAAGAGCGACAGGGGCTTCCCGAGCGAGAAGAGGCAGTTCTTATTCAGATTGAGGAACTTGAGAAGAACATTAAGGAGCGACGTTCTGAGGGATTGAAAGAGTATGAGCCTCCGATGTGGCGGTTGAGAAGTGATCTGAGAGCAAAGAAGTCAGATTTGCTAGAGGTGCGACGCAAGGAAAGAATACTGTTGCGAGAGTTGGAAGCTGAGGAGGTGTTACCGGATGAGAGCCTGCAACCGTATGAGCTATCAAATACAACTCGACTCGGGCTCATCAAACAAGTGCTTGAGACGTACGCACCATATCAAGCTGTAGATCTACCTGATCACGAACATGGATTCTCTCAAATTGATCTTGAACTTGACCTGGTGACAGACAGTCACCATGTATTGACTGAGCTCGGTGAGTTGTTTGTTAACGCGTGCACAGAAAAGCGTGACACATAATCATGCAATACGTCTGAAGCCCACAACCAGGCGTGCCAGCCAGAGATGTCAGTGATTCGTATACTTTGATCGGCGGCTGCGTCGGTCGCAGCCGATTGCCCACCGTTATGTCGCAGAATTAGACAAGTAGATCCATGGCGAAGAAGCGCCTTAGCTATGACATCAAGGCGAGGATGGTTCAGCTCTCTGGAGCGTGTTTTTGGTACTGGAATAGCTTTCACAGTTTCATGGAGAGTAGTGGAGTTCCGAGGTCTCTCATTTTGCGATATCCAAAGGAAGCGTTCAATAAGTACGACGTGATGCGGAACGTTCTGACTGTACTTGAGGAAACCGATCGCTTCGACACTATGAATCGATTGGTTTCAAATTTCTATCAACTCAAAGGTGCCGTCGATCGAGACAACCTCGATAATGAACGTGCGAAGCAACTCCTAAATGATTTTCGAGCAGCCGTAGGAAACGACCCAATTGAGTCAGAAATCAGGAGGCGTGAGACTGAGAAACGACGTCGGGACTACAGGCAATCGGTTGAGGGCACCATGTCGAAACAGCAACGCTTGGATGCACTCAACACGCAATTTCTTGAATTGTCGGCCGGAGGTGATATGACGCCGCAGCAGAGGGGTTTTGCATTGGAGTCTTTGTTCATCGATCTACTTCATTTGGAGGAATTTGAATGCAGAAAGCCATTTCGTAATCCCGGTCGTGAACAGATCGACGGCCGTTTTAAATTTGAAAAATTCGACTACCTTGTAGAAGTGAAGTGGACTTCCAGTACAGCAAAACAGGAAGATCTGTCAATATTTGACGGTAAAATTCGTGGTAAAGCTCAGAGTACACGCGGATTGTTTCTTGCCGCGAATGGATTCGATGAGAATGCAGTAGCGAAATTCAGCGGCGATAAGCCACGGATACTTTTGATGACAGGAGAGGATCTTGCACTGGTCCTGAATGGCACATTGACCATGCAGGATGTGATGAAAGCGAAAATTGACGCAATCGTTGACGATGGTGTAATTAACTATCCTGCGCGGAGTATTCGTAGCGGCCATTAATCATGTCTGCGACATAACAAAGTTTTCCGGGCTCGCAGTTCTGGCGTGCCGGTCTGAGACCAGTTACTTTCTGGGAAATGGTCATTAGCTCGCCGCAAATCCGCCAGCCGTTATACTCTCTTGAAAGTCAAGCCGCTTGGGGCAGCTGATAGAACTTTTCGCCGTCGAAGTCGGCCCTGTTCTTGACCATGCCATAGATGGCATGGAGCAATTTGCGCATGACGGCGACGACCGCTACAATCGGCTTCTTTCCACGTGCAATCAGTTGGTCGTAGAACGCTCCCACGTTCGGCTCCCATTTGATGGCGACCAGTGCTGGCATGTAAAGGGCGTGCCGAAGCCTGACGTTACCCATTTTTGATATTCTCTCGCGCTTCTCGACGGAATCTCCTGAGGTATGTTTGCGCGGATCAAGCCCTGCATGCGCCACCCATTGCCGGACAGACATGCCGCGAGGAAGGACGAGGATTTCCGGCAGGATCATCACAGCGCTTTTTGCGGCAATGCCTCTCACGCTCGTGAGTAGCTGGAAGACGATGTTCACTTCGATGTCGTTGACGACGATGTCGGGCATTGTCCGTGTCGCTGCAGCCTGGTGTCGCCGGGCGCGTTCCCGGGTACGTTCTACCGTTAACGCGTGCATACGGCGAGCCATTCCGCGTAGTGTCAGAATGGCCGCTGAGGGCGGCTCCCAGGTCACAAACTCCATTCTCCGGGCGAAGTCGGCGAGCACCTCAGCGTCGACACGATCTGTTTTCGATCGCCGCATCTGTGCTCGGGCAAACTGCCTTGTAGAAGAGGGGTTGGCGACCATGAGCTCCACGTGCTCTGCATCGTGCAGTGACAAAGAGAGATCCAGGCTGTAGTTGCCGGTGGCCTCAATGACGACACGAGCCGGGCGGTCGAAGGAGACCAGCCAGTTGATAAACCGTGTATGTCCGGCTTCGTCGTTGGTAGACCGCCGTTCGAGGACCCGGCCTTCGGCTTGCACGCATACATCAACGGTGGCCTTGCTTACGTCACATCCTACGCATATCTCCTTGTACATTTGCTCATTCGATTGTAAAGTGGGACAAGAAATCGAATCCGGTTTCCCGTCCCGGCCAGACCGGCGGACAGAGGCGATGGTATATCGCCCGGAATGCAGGCTTCCGATCTCATCTCCGGGCCTCATACACTCCTCAGCCCTCTGGTCCGGCCGGGCGGGGGCTGATATAACGGACAGGCTCACCAACGCTTTAGATGTGGGGCCTCATGCGGTTTCAGCCTTCCCCGAATACTCCAACATAATCAGGAGCGGGAAACCGGCTGATTCAGAGATACAATGCAGCACAGGGCAATACAATAGCCATGGAACAAGAACAAGATCTTACAGAAGAGGCCAGGTTTGAGAGGCCAGTTGTCAGTATTCGAAAACTGATGATTTCCGACGAAACATTGTTGGAGTTCGATCCCGGTTCCATTTTGGTTATTGTGGGGCCGAACAATTGCGGCAAAAGCGAGGCGCTAAGAGGAATTCGAGCGCGGGCAGAATCAGCCGACGCGGAAAATCCGGTTATTAAATTTGTTGGAGTCGATCGGCAAGGATCAAAAGAAGACTTGATGGCGTGGCTTGAGACCGTGGCAATAAGATCGCCGAATCCACCAACCAACCATCGGTACAGGACCCTTGGAGTCACGGCACACCAGACTGACTTTGAAAGTGCATGGGATGAAGGTCAAATGTTCGGGAATGCCTCCAGGTTTTTTGTTCATCTCCTGACAACAGAAGAGCGCCTTTCTGCTGCAAATCCAGCCAATCAGATTCGGCTGACCACTGATCCTCCTGTGCATCCCCTTCATTTTCTTCAAAAGGACGATGCTCTCGAGAAAACAATAAGTGACATCTTCAGAAAAGCGTTTAATAAGGACTTTGTCATACATCGAAATGCAGGAAGCCAAGTACCGGCTCTTGTCGGGGACAAACCTACTCCTACCGAGGAAGAGGATAGGGTAAGTATCAGTTATCTTAAAAGACTTGAGAAGCTCTCTCCAATACAAGAGCAGGGAGACGGAATGCGAAGTTTTGCTGGTGTCGTGCTTCATACTTCGGTCGGACCCGAGTCAGTGTTGCTTGTCGATGAACCAGAGGCATTTTTGCATCCTCCGCAGGCGCGCCTTATGGGCAATCTCCTGGTATCAGGAAAGCCAGGGTTTCGGCAACTGTTTATCGCAACTCACAGTGGGGATGTGCTTCGAGGAATTCTAGATGCCGACAGTTCCAAGGTAGAAGTGTTGCGCTTGTCCCGTGACGGTGACGTCAACAAAGCGTCACTGTTGGACGCAGCCAGTATCAGTGAGCTCTGGTCGGATCCTCTTCTCAGGTACTCGAACGTGCTGGATGGTCTCTTTCATGAGATGGTCGTGGTGTGCGAAAGCGATGGAGACTGCAGGTTTTATTCTGCTATCCTTGATGCAGTAGTTCAAGCCGAAGGGGAGAGCGTTCGTCCTGCTGTTATGTTTACCCATTGTGGAGGGAAGGACAGAATGCATGTCGTTTCAGGCGCGCTGGACAAGGTTGGTGTGCCGATCCGCATGGTTTTAGATTTTGATGTCTTGAGAAGCGAGTACCCGCTGCGTCGGATCGTAGAGTCAGTTGGCGGTGATTGGTCTTCGCTCGAGCAGGATTATCTCATCGTGAAAAATGCGGTAGACAGTAAGAAACCTGAATTGGATTCTGTGGAAGTCTCAGAACAGATTTGTAAGGTAATAGAACAAGTTGGGGAAGGAGCATTTCCAGACGAGGCAAGAAACCGTATCAGGGGGATTATGAAGCGTTCCACACCATGGTCGATTGCAAAGACGGTCGGTTCTTCGTGGGTTCCCAGTGGTGGACCAACACAGGCGTTGAAGCGTCTATTTATGAAACTCAAGAATCTTGGAATATTTGTCGTCCCAGTTGGCGAAGTGGAAGGTTTTTATAAAAAGCATAGTGGACATGGCCCGAAATGGGTGAATAAAGTTTTGGCGGAGGATATGGTGAATGACCCTGATCTCGAAGAGGCTCGACAGTTTGTCTTCGGTATGATTAATCGTGTCTAAACTGTGCTGCATAACAAGGGTGTTACGGACGCGCAAGACTGGCTAAGTTGATTGGAAACAGTTACCTTCTATAAGGTGGGTGCGCGCTCGCCGTAAATCCCCCAGCCGTTATATAGACACATGCAGATACTCCGACTCCTCATCTACGTTGCCGCTATTACTGCGCTCTGGCAAGGCTGGAGTTCATCGCCGAATTGGATCTGGTGGCCTTTATTAGTGCTTGCCGTGCTTATGTTTTGGACAACCGGTACTGTCAAGCTTACCGTCCAAGATGCCGCAAAGGCAAACCCTCTCATTGCGGAGAATCCGGGTCTTGCAGCTCACGACCTTGGTGATGCCTCCACTGAAGTTGTCAGATTTTGGGTCAAGGCCAACATTGCGATAACATTCCTGACGTTACTGATCGCGCTGTACGTTCTAGTCTCACTTATATAGCATATCACGGCCAATCGCTTCTGACGGAGCAAAGGGCGTGATTAGTGCTGGAAACGATGTTCTATATACCTTTTAGCGCTCGGCCTCTCCGATATTGACGCGACAGGCTGAATTCGACACCACCATATATAACAGTTGGATACAAGGGGTTGACCATCGGAAGATGAGGCACGCCTGATAGGGTGTCTATATAACCTGGCGTACTGCTGTCCCAACGTTTGATCTAGTCGAGTCTGTAACATGACGGTAGACAGTGATATAGGAGAATATGAGGGCGGTCTATATTTCAGCCGTCCTCAGATTGGCGAGCCGGCTAAGACCCTGCATAGAAGCCATGATATGGCCGATGATGGCTCCGTCCTATGGGTCAACGTTGAGTTTGCAGAAACGTTGTGACACTACTGAACCTGGCGATCTTGTGGGCTCGCCTGTAACGAAAGCGTCTTCGAGGAGGTGGTGTCGTCGATCCGGCTGGAGAGGGTGGCGTCATCGTGCTGGTCCGCATCGCACCGGAATCCGAGGTGGTTCAGCCGCCTGACAGGGCAGGTCCAAGCATGTGACAGCCGGATCTCCTACATTTCTGGTAGGTGGGCGGAGGCTCGCCGCAAATCGCCTGACCGTTATGTCGCACAAAGCAACCTAAAAGAATACTATTGAAACAGACCACAGGACGCAGTTCGTCATCGAGTGCGTCGAAAGAGCCCGTTTTCATCACGCAGCGGGGTAGGGTGACGGCGGTCCTGGTAAGTATGGAGGCGTACGAAAAGACACAGTATGAAATTGGTCTGCTACGTGCTATCGCCAAGGGTGAAGCAGACGCTGCCTTGGCGATTGGAGAGGACCTGGATGGCGTCTTCGACAGGATCGATGCCAATCTGGCCAGCACGAAGTGAGAATGCATTTTGCGCCTTCGGCTCAAGCGCAGCTTGATGCCGCAGTTAGGTACTGAACCCCTCCCGGAATCCCGGAGACCGGTTTACTTCAGTGGCGATTTCAACAGCGTGTCGAGTTGTCCCCGCCCCAATGACGCGGTCTCTGCATTGCCACCCCACCCCGGCGCGCCCTACTTTACCAGAGCACACGCGTCGCATCTCCCCAGCCCAGCCCCCCGCACCCCGCGGCGCTCGCTATCAACAAAAGACCTCCGCCCGTGAATCCAGATATACCCTACCGAACCTTCCGCCTCGCCGCTGGCCTCCTCATCGCGACACTTCTGACCGTGCTCGGCGCATCCGCGGGCGCGACCCAACACGCCGCCGCGCAACAAGCCGACCAGACAGCCGACGAGCAAGCCGAATACCGCTCCGTGGTGCCGGCATCTGCCGAAACAGACACGGGGCTCTTCCTCGTGCACCGGGTCGACGGGAAGATCCTGTTTGAGATTCCGGACGCCATGCTCGGCCGGGATATGCTCATCATGAGCCGCTATGACAAGACGCAGGACGGGTATGCGAGTGTAGGGGGCATGATGGCGGGCAACCTGCTCGTGCGGTGGGAGCGCCGGGAGGGCCGGATTCTGCTGCGCGGGGTATCGCACGCCAAGACGGCGAGCCCCGACGACCGGGTGAGCCTCGCGGTCGAAAACTCCTCGTTTCCGAGCGTCATCGAAGCCTTCCCTGTCCTGACGCAGGGCGACGGCACGTCGGTCGTCGACGTGACAGACCTCTACCTGGGCGATCACCCGGCCTTTTCCATGCCCCGCAGGCAGCGCAGCCAGCTCGGCGTCAAGTCGTTTGACCGCGACCGGAGCTGGCTCGAATTCACGCGGAGCTTCCCCATCAACGTCGAAGTCCGCGTCGTGCGCACGTACGCCGCCGATTCCCCACCGTCCGCAAGCCGCGGCGGGGCCGTCTCCTTCGAAGTCAACCACTCGATGATCCTCCTCCCCGAGGAGCCCATGATGCCGCGGCTCCAGGATGAGCGCGTGACCTACATCGGCATTGAGCGCACCGACTTTTCGAGCAGTTTCCAGGGCGTGCGCCCGGAGCGCTACATCCGCCGCTACCGCATGGAGCCCTCCGACCCCGAAGCGTGGGCGCGCGGCGAACTCGTCGAGCCCGTCCGCCCCTGGATCTGGTACATAGACCCCGCGACGCCCGAAGAGTGGATTCCCTACTACATCGCGGGCGTCGAGGAGTGGCAGGAAGCCTTCGAACTCGCCGGCTTCAAGAACGCCATCCAGGCGCGACGGGCCCCGACGCCCGAAGAGGACCCTGAATTTTCTCTTCTGGATGCGCGCTACTCCGTCATCCGGTACGTCCCGACCACCGTGCGGTCGGCGAACTCTGGCGGGGACGTGGTCGATCCGCGCTCGGGCGAAGTCATCCGCGCGCACACGAACATGTACCACGGACTCGATGAGCGCCTCAGGTGGTGGCTGCTCTCGCAGGTGGGCGCCGCGAATCCAGCATTTCAGACAAGCGAGCTCTCGGAGGAGGACATGGGCGAAGCCATCCGCTACGTGGTATCGCACGAAACGGCCCACTCCGTCGGGTTGCCGCACAACCAGATGGCCAACTTCGTCTTCCCTGTCGATTCGCTGCGGAGCCGGGAGTTTGTGGAGCGGATGGGGCACTCGGGCTCATCGGTCGGCCGCACGCGCTACAACTATGTCGCGCAGCCGGGCGACAACGTGCCCCCGGAGCGGCGCATTGGCCTCTGGGACAAGTTCGCCGTCATGTGGGGGTACCGCCCCATTCCGGGCGCCACCTCTCCCGACGAAGAGTTCGAGACGCTGAACGAGTGGATTGTGGAGCGGGCGCATTTGCCGTGGTTCCGCTCGGCCGGTGCGCTTTTCGGGATGGACGTAGAGTGGGACCCGCGGCGCATGACCGAGGGCATTTCGGACGATCCGGTTCAGGCCGCCGAGTGGGGCATGAAAAACCTGCGCTACGCCGCCGAAAACCTCATGGACTGGGTGCTCGCGCCCGGCGATGACTACTACGAGCTGGAAACGCATCACCTCCAGCTGCTCACGCAGTGGAACCGCTACGCCGAGCACGCGGCGGCGGCCGTGGGCGGCTCCTGGACCCACTTCAAGCGATACGGCGAGGAAGGCTGGGTCTATACCCCCGTCGAGCCCGATTACCAGCGCAAGGCCATGCGTTTCCTGGACGAACACGTCCTCCAGACGCCGGATTGGGCGCTTCAGCTTGATCAGCTTCGCCGCATTGAGCACGCGGGCGTCGTAGAGCGCATTCGCGCCTACCAGGAGCTCGCCGTCCAGCGCCTGCTGAACCACGCGCGGCTTGCCCGGATGATCGAGCACGAAGCCTTCCTGGGCAACGAAACCTACCGCCCGGCCGACATGCTCGACGATGCGCGGGGTATGGTCTGGCGCGAGGTCACCTCGCGCTCAGCCATCGACACCTACCGGCGGAATCTCCAGCGCGCCTACCTCGAGCAGGCCCATTACCTCCTGAACGAAGCCGAGTCCGAGCACTGGAACGCGCCGAGGTCCGGCAACCTGCGCGTCGGAAGCAACGACGACCCGCCGCTGAATGCCGCCCTCCACATCGGCCAGTCCGACATCCGCCCACTCATCCGTGACCAGCTCCACCTGCTCCAGGGCGAACTCGAAGCCGCCCTCGCCGCTGGCATTTCCGACCGCATGACGCGCATCCACCTGGAAGATGCGCTCGTCCGGATTGAGACGGCGCTGGGGTAGGGGCTGCAAACGTGCACCTGACCCCGAGGGATCGAGTTCAAAACATGTTCGTATATCGAGAAAACACTATTCCTTGAATCATGGATCGGGCGGCTATATATCATTCGGACCCAAAAGTGCTGGGTGGCACTCCCGTCTTCACCGGGACACGTGTGCCGGTCGACTCCTTGGTTTCGCACCTTCGAGATGGCATCAGCCTCACTGAATTTCTGGAAGACTTCCCGACAGTGAAGCGAGAGCAAGCAGAAGCTTTCCTTTTGCTCGCCCTGAATGACGCGTTAATTCAGACGCCTGAAGATGCTGAGGCCGCTTAATGCGCGTTCTGCTTGACGAAAATGTGCCGCACCGTCTGCGGCATCGTCTCAAGCCGACGCATGAAGTAAGCACCGTGCAAGACGAAGGCTGGACGTCGATTCAAAACGGAGCTCTTCTCGCCGCGGCTGATGGTCATTTCGACGTTCTCGTTACTTTTGATTCCAATTTGGAATACCAGCAGGACGTAAGCGGGAAGTCAATTTCTGTATTGGTTATCCGCACGCGGTCCAATGCGTACAAGTCGCTGACACCAGTGATTCCCTCCATTCTGGAAGCTCTTGAGGCATTGGAGCCAGGCCAGGTTGTAAGGGTTTCGGGGCTGGTGCCTCCCCCGACCAGTCACGCTGACGACTATCGCTCTTGAGGGAAAACCATGACACCTGATCAACTACTCCGGGTCTTTCTGCTCGTGATGGCCGCCGTCGCGCTCCCCGCGCGGGCGCAGGAATCTTTGGAGCCATCGCCCTCCGGCGCATCCATTATTGTCGAGCAGTTCATGTCGGCCTACAATGCGCACGACATCCCGGCCATGCTCGCACTCGTTCATCCGGACGTGCAGTGGCTGTCGGTAGACGGCGACTCTGTTTCCGTGCAGACGAGTGGCGCAGAAGCACTTGCGCAATCGCTTGAAGGGTATTTCCGGTCCGTCCCTTCGAGTCGCTCCACGGTTGAATCCATGATGGAGGCGGGCCGTTTCGTCACGGTCTGGGAGCGGGCGCACTGGGAACGTGGCGGCGAGCCCGCGTCCCAGAGCTCCCTCGCGGTGTATGAGATCGCGGACGGCCGCATTGTGCGAATCTGGTACTATCCGGCGATGAAATAACTCACTTTACTGCAGACTACCTGACAGTCGCTGCACTGCCTCTGATGAAACGACTCGGACAGATAAGCGCCATTCTTTTTGGAATCAGTCTCCTGATTCACGCCTACTCGCTGGTTATGTACCTGTTTATTGCCAACCCGGTAGAGCCCCCACGCATCGTCTGGATTCTCCATATTGGCGCCTTCATCTGTCTCTTTCCTCCCTCCTTCGCCAGGTGGAAAACGTTGGAGAGTCTGTATAAATCGGGGCGCCCAGTAGATACTGCAGCCGACGGAGAATTTTACTTCAGAGGTGTCTACTTTCCATTCAAGCGGTTTCTCAAGGCCTACGTGATCGTCATTTTCGTAGCCACCTTCACCGGCTGGAAACCCGAGATCAACTCCCTACTCGCATTTTCCATGGCCTGGGTGGCAGTCTATTACATCTCATGGCAGATGATTACCTACGATTTGAATCACGACGAGAGCGCCCACGAAGCCGCGTAGCCCTCGATTTCCTACCTTCCGTGGAATCGCACTTTGAGGCGGCGATAGAAGCCCGTTGAAGCACCATCGCACACCCTACTGCGGCGGCGAAACACCATCTGCTGCGTTGTCCCTCCTTCGAATAGCGCTGCTATTCGGCGTCGGGACGCCTTGCATCTGGCATTCCGGCGCTCGCATCCTGGCGCACGCTGGTGCTTCAACGGGCTTCTGGGGTAGGGGCTCGGCAGATATGTAACTTTTATTGTTACATTTGGGAATAACCCGATCAGGACCATGTACAAATCCTTCCTGGCGCTGGTGCTGACAGTAGCCGCGGCCCAACCCGTCCCTGCGCAGTCAATTTCGTATTCAACGGACAAGGGACTTCGTCTGCGCTATCACGAGCGAACGGACAGTTTTCTCCGTATCACGGCTCGGCAGGAAACGTTCGAGCAATCTGGCCTCCACGACGCAACCATCGCAATCTCGTTTGTTGCGCCAGATACGGCACATGCGTCGAATGAGTCGCTGCTGATTCGAGACGCCAGCGCTGAAGGTGTCACTGAACCGGACACGTCACCCGTGATTGGTGAGCCGTTCGTGCTCTATTTCCCGAACGATGGTCAAGTGGAAACCCTTTCCACGCCGTCATTCCCATCGTCGTTCGAACAAGTGACCAATCTTTCGTTTCAGTTCGAGGACTTCTTTGTGAAGCTTCCAGACGACGTGTTGGTGATTGGCACGACCTGGTCTGACGCTGATGTGTCCGGGTCAATCGACGACATGCGCGTCGAGACGAACAGCACATTCGAGGTTGTAGGAGATACGACACTCTACGGTCACGAAGCGCTGGTGATCAATTACCGCTCCAATCTTTCCTATGCGTCGGAAGGAGAGGGGCCTTCGCCCGGGATCACAGTCATATTTTCGAGCGAAGGCGTCGAAACCGGCCGTTTCTATTTTGCGCCGGAGCCCGGTATCTTTGTTGGTCGCGACCGCAGGGCGGAACTCAACGGAGAATTTGAATATGTGGGTGCGGCGCAGCCTATTGTGATGACTCAAAAGCGTACGTACGAGAGCACCATCAAGCTTCTGAAGTAGGATATGAATTTCTACCAGGACCTCGTTGAAAAATATCTCATCCCTGAAACCGTCGGCTTCTCGTTGATCGCCGCCCGATTGAAGACTGGGCAAACGCCCCTTGAGATTAGAGATCAATTGATGGAGGAAACGGGTGGATCGAAGTTGAAGACCGGCAAACTGGTCAACGATGTAATCAGGTCCATCAAAATCGCAAAAGTCAACATGTTGCCTGGAGCGCTTTGGCTGATCCTCGCGGCTTACCTGCTACTCTCTCAGGGCATTGGCGCAGCCTCGGTCTTGACAGCTGTCACCGGCGTGGCGCAGTTCAGCGCTGGCAAAAAGGTCTGGGCGCTGTATCGTAGCGTGGTGCTGCCGGTCGCTGTGTAACTCTCTTACCCGCCATCGACGTATTGTGACCGGTTGTCGGCAGGGCGATGCTCGACAGCGGCTCCTCACCTATTCCCATACACAAACATCAATAAGGGAAAAGACGGTTGGACCAAGTCACTGCATCAGCGCATCGCCTGGACAGCCAAGACTGGCACTCCAGGAGAGGTCCGTGTTGACCCATATACTCGCTGTCCGTTTACCGGAGAGGTGGCCCACCAACAAGATGCTACTTTATCTGCAGTTTGATTCCGACTCTGATACTCTCAATACTCTCCTCAACCAGGGCAATCATGCTTCCGGTGCTCCATCCGTGGCCTCCAATTACATCGCCAAAGAAACCCTCTTGAAACTGGCCGAGCGGCCCTTCTCCATCAGTCCGCGCCTTACGCGTATTTACTCTGCAATGACGGCATTGGTCGACAAACAAACGGGTCCGACGTGAGATTGCTTGCACCAAGCCACGATCGCACGTATACTTCCAGGCAGACTTTCCTCCACGGAAACGATTCATCCAAACTGGATCACTACATGGTTGATTATTAATGCGTTGTAGAAATACATAGATGAACACTTTCGTAACAAATAAAACGGAGTTGGCAGTCTACGACAAACAACTTAACCAGGACGGCATTCTTCGTCTTGGAGTGCGTATTGAGATCCGCGGCAATCATCTGAAGGGGCCCGTGCGGGTCAAGGTAAAGTATCTAGCCGACTTCCAGCCGTCGGAAAGGTATTGGGAAGTAGACGCTGAGTATCCGGCTGATGAAGCATACTCCGTCAACTACATGATGCATTTCGATTCAGAAGAGGAACGAAACTTCTATCTCAGCACAAGATATGGAATCGGAAAGAATATATAGGAGAGCAACTCAAGTACTGGAGAACTTCGCATCTATTAGGCCTAAACAGAACCCGGTGTATCCCCATGCCATGGAGAGTGGGCGCGAGGCTGGCCGCAAAGTACCGGATCGTTATATGGATACGAGAATCAATTTCGTCCAATTTCCGATATGCATGCCGTCTTATTTGATTCTATCATTTGTAATAGTGTCGTGTTCAACGCCGGCACCAATTGCTGTAAACACCCCCCAGTTTGACGGTGTCGTAATTCCGCATCTCGACTTCACTTCGGAAGACTACGATTTCTTGCGCTATTCTTGCTCTCGTCTTAACGTAGGCAAGTGGGACGGCGTTTGGACTCCAACCACTGAAAATGTCATAGATTTGGAAAGGAGACTCTTGGGTTTTTACAATAGAGCCGCAATAAAATACGATCAAAAATATCATTTATTCGGTAATCCAAAAAGTTTACATCTATTCAAAAGACAGTATTACGGCTTCATGAGAGGCGATAAACAATTTGTGTATATTAATGCCTATTTGGTGCCTCCAGAAGATTTGCACGAAGCATATGAGCCACGTTTTAATCACGAACGACCTTTTTTTGGGTGCCATAACGGACTCAGGTCGTTCGGAGTTGAGTACGATGTTAGAGAACGGCGATTCCATGAATTCAGGTTTGATTATGATGTGTGAATCGTACAAGATGGAATCGAAGACTCGAAGAGCCTGACTACGTTTAGGTCACGGATACTGGGCGAGAAGTATGCCGCGATTCTTCCGAGGTTTGTACGACTACCTTAACGACACCGTTTTATCTCATGACCGTTGACAAGGCAATTCAAAGAGGGCAGCACGTGGTCACACTTCCGAGCTCACTCTTGGGGTTGGTAATTTTTACCGGATACCTTTTTATAATAAGCGACAATCCACGTGGTTCTGAGCTCATTCTTCTGCTTGTGTCGACTATCGCAGGCCCCTGGTTGTGGTGGTCACTGCTTCTTCCCAGGTGGAGGCTGTGGGCTCTTCGTCAGGTCGATGATGTTGCCGATTTGTTCTCTGAAGCGGTTTCGGTTCGCTTGATGTGGCCTCCCGGACACTTCTTCCAATTGACCGAGATCAAGTCCAAACATCACAGGAACCAAGAACTCGCCCTGATCTCTGAGAAATTCAATGGTCCAGACGAAGAAAAGGCAGCGTTGATTGCAGCCATGGGAGGTTAACTCCTCAAGCGGTTAATTTATGAGACATTTGGGCGCATGCATATTTATCATCACATCAGTACTGATCGCCAGCCATACTTGTATGGCGCAGGATTTGGAACCTGGAGTTGATTACTTTGAGAATCCTGAATTATCGGAACTGCAGCCCGTACTAATCAACAATACGCTGCTCGCTAATCTGTTAGCTCTAGCCGAACGAATCGACCTCAAAGAGTCATTCCCTTCTGATTCTGTTCGCAACCGGATTTCTCTATCGGCCTTTTTATACGTACTCGGTGATGAGGCCGAACCGAGCTGTATTCCGGAGGCTCATGGATCGTGCCGGAGGCACTACTATTTAGCCTTGGCGAGTTACGAGCTTCCTCAACGAAGTGTCGTCTATTCATTGGGCTACGTCGGAGAGTTAGGGGATTTTGTATGGCTCAATTCGGATCAACGGACCGAAGCCCATCTTCAGTTCACTGCATTTCGGTATCCCCGCTGGGCATTGGAGTCCAATCCAGCACTTGCATCTGGTCAGCAATGCCAGCGCTTCGAAGTTTGGATTTCCGTCGAGGGGATACGAATCAAGCGAATCGAATAGATATTCCGCGTGTTTGACAATCTACCATTATGGCGATTTGGGGCCAGCGAGATGAGCCCCAAGGATTTCGAGGCGTGGTCCTACAATTTTCGCGATCTGGCGTCTGTGCTTGGTGAGGAGTTGTACACCGACGTAATAGGCACGTCCTTCTCCGATTCCACTGATGTGGCTTCGTTGCAGTTTCGTCTCGGGCGTTGGCTTCTGCGTGACGTCTCACCAGCCCCACGCGACGATGTCGTCCTCGCCAACGTTCGCCTCAGGTTCACGGCGTTCCAGCTTCTTCAGTACGAAGTCGAAGTTATCGAAGGAAGCAGACGGATGTCTGGTGACCTGCGGCGAGCCTATCCCAACGGGACTATTCCGGACGAACTGAGTATATTTGTTGCCTTGGACTCTGCAACCGACGATTTACCCTTGGAGGATCAGCGCCGGAATTGGGATGACAAGAGCTGGCGACAGAAGCAGGAACGTCGGAGCCAGCTTGCCGATCACTATCGACCAGGCGTGCTATTAGCCTGCCGTGCCTTCTTAGGCGGTCACCGCAATCTGGATGACAATTAACTATGGTGCAACAGCCTCAGAATGCCGTGTTTCTACCATGGGAGGCCGGCCGCTCGCAGTCTCCGATGCGTGTCCGCGTTGGTTACAGTCGTTCGCCAGCCGATATCCTCTACATTCAGCGGCCGTTATTTCCATGATGACGGAATACGAACGAATGCCCGCACCTGAATACGCCTGTCGATATGGTTGGCGGGAGTTGTCAAGCGCGTTTTTCTGTATCGACATGAACCACTCATGTCGACAACGAGCGGCGGCGGCCAGTGAGATCAGCGATCCGTATACTCCGATACGCGGCCTCGTATGCCTCGTAGGTCGGGGCAGGATGGCTAGAATCAGACCGCAAACTCAATGCATCATATTGACCGCAACATAGTCCGAGACATTAAGGAGTATGGCTGGCATGTCGTAAGGGTAATTGGTGAAGAGGCCTCTCCTGCATTCGCCTATTCTGTCGGTCTCTACCAGCGTTTCGGTCATCCGGAGGCTCTGATTTTTGGTCTCGATCTCGATGTAATGCACGAAATCATCAACGTCGTTGGCGACACCGTCTCGGAGGGTATCTCTTTCATCTCGGGCCAGTCAACCGATACAGTACTTCATGACCTGAGCGTCGTATTCCGAAGCGTGGACCGTTCGTACTTCGACTCATACCTCGGGCGTGCACTGGTTTTTTACAGTAATGACTCATTCCCCGTCCAGCAAGTATTTTGGCCCGACCCTTCCGGCAAGTTTCCGTGGCAGGACGGGTACGCCTCAGAATTGAAGTCCCTCCAGCCATTGCTTTTTGCCTAACCACCCCGTTGTTGACGATGGTAGCTTCTCGAGACGAGTTTTCTTGTTGAAAGAAATCCATGAGCCAGACGTAGCAATCCGGGAACTGTTTGTTGACATCGCCCGAAAGGACGATTTTGCCCGAGGCATTGACGCCGGGCTGTACGGAGACGATATTCATGGTGGGTCGGGGCCCCGTCCTTCTGTCCAGCCATAAAGACTAATAGTATGGTGCGGCCCGCAATGAGCCCGGGAGAAAACCATGATGCCTTACCAAGTGCTTTGGGTCATTCTGTTCTTGATCGCCGGAACCGCGCTTCCCGCGCGGGCGCAGGAAGCGTTGGAGCCATCGCCAACTGGCGCATCCATCGTTGTCGAGCAGTTCATGTCGGCTTACAATGCGCACGACATCCCGGCCATGCTGGAGGCTGTCCGTTTCGTCACGGTCTGGGAGCGGGCGCACTGGGAACGTGGCGGCGAGCCCGCGTCCCAGAGCGCACTCGCGGTGTATGAGATTGCGGACGGCCACATTGTGCGAATCTGGTACTATCCGGCGATGAAATAAGGCGTGTTCATATGATTACAGTTCAGAAAACAGCCGTAGCGTCACGCTCGCGGCGCCGCCCAGCTTGTCCACGACTACGGGCTCTGGCGAACGCATGTGTTTGCGGTGCGGGGCAACCAGTGGTTCATATCGTCGTTTGATATCCGAAAGCCCTTGTTGACCACCGGGAAAACTTCCAATGAGTAAAGACTATAACGTATTTATCGAACGTGACAGCGACGGATACTACGTTGCCTCGGTCCCCAGTCTGCCTGGATGTCACACCCAGGCCAGGTCTCTTGACACGCTCATGGAGCGTATCCGTGAAGCGATAGAGCTGTACCTGGACGTAATGCAGGATGATAACGTTGAGCTGGATTACATGGGCGTGCAAAAAGTGCGTCTGGCGGTGTAGTGATTACAACCCAAAAAAAAGCCGTAGCGCGTCGAATCTCCCGGAAAATGAGTGGGCGGCGCCTGCTCGCGCTTGTGCTGGCGGCGGCGACGCTTCCGGCGTGCTCGTCGTCACCTCCTGAAGTGCCGCCCGGCAGCGGGTCCGATATCGTCCTTCCGGCGCCCGGCGACGGGGAGCCGCTCGTGGAGCTCCTTGTGATCGAGGAAAGTGAGGATGGTCCGCTTCTCGGCAGCCGTGGCTGGCATGCGCTGGGAAATGGCGGCCAGATCTATGTTACCGATTTCCAGGCCAAACAGGTACATGAGTTTGCGGCTGGTGGCGGGTTTGTCCGATCGATCGGGGCGCCAGGGGAGGCGCCCGGCGAATTTCTGGCGCCAGTCATGCTTTACGCGGTTGCAGATTCACTGTACGTGTACGACAATCGATCCTTTCGCGTCTCCGTGTTTGATCAGGCGACGGGCACGTTTCAGCGTTCGCAGGGTGTCACAATCGATGGCGTGCTCGCGAATCAACTCCTCGGCGTGGGACCTGGGGGCTTCGCCGTGTCGTACAGCCATAGCCCGAACCTGGCGACGGATGGCGTCGTTGATGACGACGAAATCCGGATGGTTCCGTTCGGCGCGGGCGGCGCGGCGCGGTCCGAGGTGATCTGGCGCACGCCGGGCGTCGAGTGGGTTCCGTACGAAATGAACGGGTTCCAGGGGTACCGCGTCAAGCCGTATGGGAAGCGATCCATGTGTACGTTTCTCGGCGACAGGGGATACTGCGGCCATACAGCATCCCTCCGAATACATGTATTCTCCGCTCGGGGCGATTCGCTTTTCGCTGTGACCGTGCCCACGGAGCCGAGAGCGGTAACGGCACAGGAGCGGGAGGCCGCACTCGAGCGTATTCCGTCTGAGGCCTTACGGGCGCAGCTGGTTGTGGCGGAGAGCCATCCCATGTTCTATCCTGCGCCGGTCGTGGATAATGCGGGGAGAATATGGCTCCAGCGCACGTCAGGCGGCGACACTACCGAATTCTGGATTCTGGATCCGGAGGCGAACACAAGTCGCAGCGTGACGCTCCGTGGGGATGCGCGCCTGTATGACATCCGCGCGGGCCGCGCCGTCGCCCAGGTCCTGGACGACGACGGGCTCTGGCGAACGCGTGTGTTTGCGGTTCCGGACAGATAGGTGCGGGTCCTTGACCGGGAATTTGATGCGGTCAAATTCATGCGCAAACGGGCGTATTTGGACAAGCACGTCACGTTTCGTGCTGATCGGGCGCCGGATCATTCTCCCCAGAAGGCCGGATAACATTCGTGGAGCTTATCCGTGAAGCGATAGAGCTCTACTGACGTGAGTCAAGTCGGGCAGACATGACGGGCATTCCGCAGTCAACGATCTCAGCCATTGAAAATGAACGAATCAATCTGGGTGTTGAACGGGCAAAGGTGATTGCTCGAGCGCTCAGGGTTCACCCGTCTGTGCTGGTGTTTCCTGGCTGGGATGTAACGAGAGATTCGGCGGCGTAGCACATGCTTCCGTATAATGCATTTCACGAACGCGAGAATCACATGGACCCGGAGTCGAAAAATCCCAACATCAAGGCCAATCCCGCCGCGCTCCTTGTTGCCGATCTCGCGGTCCTGAATGGATTTGTAATGGCCTTTATTTACATCCCCTCTGAGCGGTGGATCGACTTGTCGGTGGCTGTGCTGCTTGCGATTGTAGGGGCGGCGTATCTGATCTACAGGGGCGTGTACTGGCCGGGGCAGTCTCTTTTCAGGCTCTGGCGCCGGTACGTATTCTGATACGCGGTACGGACGAGATATATGAAACAATGGCTTTGCCATGCGCCACGTGGGCTGGGCGTAGGAGAGACTACCCGCCCGGGGACTCCTGGTGAATGAGTACGCCCCCGATGACAAGGCCAATCGCTGCAGTCTCCAGCCAGGTTGGAACCTGTTGGAGAACAATGATGCCGACGATAACGGCCGTCGCGGGAAGTAGAGCCACAAATAATGCATACGTCGACCGGGAGAGCCTGGCCATCGCGAGTTGATCGAAAACGTACGGGATAACAGAGGAGGACAGCCCTACGCCAATGCCCGCAGCAAGCGCCACGAGATCGGTCATGGCCGGAAGGGCGCTCGCAAATCCGATGGGTGTGATGACAAGGGCTGCGACCAGCATGGCGGCGCCGAGCCTATCAACTGGCTTGGAATGGCGGTCGGATCGAGAAACTCGGTGCGCCAGAATGATGTACAGCGTAAAGAGGGCGGCGTTGGCGAAGGCCCAAACGAATCCGACGGGCTCGCCAGCCAGACGAATGTCGGTCAGCAGATATACGCCTACCACGGCGAGTCCCAATGCTGACAGATTTCGCCAGGTGTGGGTCCCGACCAGCGCCAGGGCGATCGGTCCAACGAATTCGATGGCGGCGACCGTTCCAAGCGGGAGACGGTCAATAGCAATGTAGAAGGAGTAATTCATTACGGCGAAGATGGTACCCAGGCCCGCAATGAGCCAGCGCGTTTCTGTGGTTGTACTGAAGAAAACACGCCATGGCCTGCGCCAGGCCGCAAATATGAGTCCAGCCGAAACAATGCGAAGCCACGCCACACCGGCGACGGGCACACGTGCAAACAGGAGTACGGCGAACGAAGGTCCGAGGTAGTGGAAGATCGCGGAGCCGACGAAATACAGGTGTGGAGGGATGCGAACCGGCCGCGTTGTATGAATGAAACCCATGGCAAGCGCTTTACGTTCTATAATCAAAATGAAGGTAAAGATATGATGTTATGCTTTACCGTTCAAATCGTAATAGCAAGTGAAGCTCATTGAATAAAACGCCCCGTACAACATGGACCCTGTATCATTGGAATCTGGCGGTTATGGCGGCTCGTACAAGCTGATCGGAGGTGAAGTCAGCCTCGATTTTGTGAACACCGTATCGTGGCCCGGTACCGAGCATGCACACGACTGGCTGGATAGGCCTGGCAATTTCACGGTATGGGCGGTGGCCGCTGGTATCCTGACCGAAGAGTGTCGCAATGAACTCGACGCACGACCGCCGACTGAGCTTGAAGCCGAGATCAATCACGTACGGCAGGTCCGGGAAGACCTTCGGCGTGTGCTCGCCCCACTCGCATCCGGAGAGCCGCCATCCAGCTCAGCCATTGATACCCTGAATCTTCTGGTTCGCGAGATCCTGCCATCCCGCCATATCGATCACGCGACGCTCGAGTGGACATGGGAAGCTCCGGTTACATTATCCGGCATTCTGGCCCCGATCATCTGGAATACCGTGCGCATTGTCACGAATTCTGATCATACGCGCCTTGGTCATTGTCCTTCGTGCAATTGGCTGTTCTATGACACAACCCGGAATCGTAGCCGGCGATGGTGTGACATGGCAGACTGTGGAAGCCGCGACAAAGCACTTCGGTACTACCACCGGTCGAAACCCGGTAGCACATCCAGAGACGAAATCGCCACATAACGTCGTTCCTGTACCGGATGTAGAGTCTGACAAGCTGTTTGTCCTCGTCATGGAGGTCACCCCACACGATTATCGGAGGAAGTAGCCATGGACATGAGTCGGTTCAACAAAGCCAGGAAATCGGTCTCCGTATCTGTGATCTCAGCCATTGAGAATGAACGAATCAATCTGGGTGTTGAACGGGCAAAGGTTATTGCTCGAGCGCTCAGGGTTCACCCGTCTGTGCTGGTGTTTCCTGGCTGGGATGTGACGAGAGAATCGGCGGCGTAGCACGCCACTGGGGCAGGACCTGAAACCCTGTAACGCTGCCAGTGTCTAAACCAAAGGAAGCTAACAGATCATGAAGACTTACACTGCTGTCGTTGAAAAGGATAGAGAGACCGGATTGTACGTCGGTTACATTCCTGGCTTTCCTGGCGCACATTCGCAAGGCGCTACGCTGGAGGAGCTCAGAACGAATCTGGTTGAAGTACTCAGCATGTTGCGTCTGATATTGATCTGACGGTTGACCAGTTTCTCAGTGGTTGAACGGCGTGGAACAGCCAGCCAATTGTGTTTAACGGTGGTTCTTCGTTTCTTTGCGGACACCCACTGCCATGACCATGACCGGCTCCACCCTCTCCCATTACCGCATTGTAGAAGAGCTCGGCCGCGGCGGCATGGGCATTGTCTACAAGGCCGAGGACACCAAGCTGGACCGCACGGTGGCCATCAAGGTGCTGCCAGCGGCGGCCTTGGCGAGCGAGGAAGACCGGGGGCGTTTTTACCGGGAAGCCAAGGCGGCCGCCGCGCTGAACCATCCGAACATTGCGGCCATCCATCAGATTGATGAGGCTGTTGCCACGAACGAGGATGGCGCGCAAATTGAAGCCTCCGACGGCCCTCGGCCCTTCATTGCGATGGAGTTCATCGAGGGGGGAACGCTCGAGCGCCGCATCAAGGCCGGGCCGCTGAAGCTGGCAGAGGCCGTAAAAATTGCCACGCAGGTGGCCGAGGCGCTGAGGGCGGCCCACGCGAAGGACATCGTGCACCGCGACATCAAGAGCGCCAACATCATGCTGACGAGGGAGGGTGAGGCCAAGGTGCTCGATTTTGGGCTGGCGCAGACGAGCGCATCCACAAAACTTACGCGCATGGGCTCGACGCTCGGCACGGTGGCCTACATGAGCCCCGAGCAGGCGCGCGGAGAGGAGGTCGACGGGCGAACAGACCTCTATTCGCTCGGCACGGTCCTCTACGAAATGATCGCCGGGCGGCTGCCCTTTGGCGGCGAGTACGAGCAGGCGGTTGTCTACAGCATTCTGAACGCCGACCCCGAGCCGCTGACGGCGCTTCGCACGGGCGTCCCGATGGAGCTCGAGCGTATAACGAACAAACTTCTCGCGAAGGACGCCGCGTACCGCTACCAGACGGCGGCGGACCTCACGGCCGATCTCAAGGCGTTGGAAATGAACGCGAGCGGCCAGTCCCGACGGTCCATCGCGGCTGCGAGTTCGGCCATGTTTGCGACTGCTGAGGCCGCTGCGGAGCCGAGAACATCAACGCGCGCCATGCCGGCTGCGCCTGCGGGGGCTGCTGCGGACCGGAAGCGCTCGGCGCGGCTTCTTCCGGCTTCGCTCCTGGTTGTGGGACTCCTGCTGGGCTGGGCCATCGCATTCTCGGTGCAACCGGAGGACGAGCCGCTTCCCCTCAGACATTACACGCAGTACCTCCCAGGGCTGTCAGATACGGCGTGGCCAGCCATCTCCGAAGACGGGCAATTCCTGGCCATCGGAGCGCGGGACACCCTCGAAAACGAGCCCTTGCTCCATATTTGGGACCTTCGAACGAACGAGCGGCGGAGCATTCCAAATTCCGGTTTCCCGGAGTGGCCCGTTTTCTCACCCGATAGTCGCCGGGTGGCCTTCATCTCATCGGGCAAGCTGAAGATTGCCGGTCTAAATGGCGACGAACCGGTCGAGGTGGCCAGTGCTGCCCGGGAAATGGTGCAATGGGGAGATGATGGCTCGCTGTATTTCGCCTCCCCGGCGCTCGAACTGTCTCGGGTATTGCCCAGTGGACGGGTGGAGAAGGTGATGCCGGCCGATACGCTCGTGCAGAACTTCTTCCCCAACGCGGTATTTGGGGACCGCATTCTGCTCTCGAAAAACGAGCGCCCGGGAAAGGTCTCCGGCTGGTCCATGAGCCTGAAGACGGGCGAGATCAGGAAAATCCTGGATAACAGGGCCTTCTACCTTCGATACGTGGACGCGGGGTATCTGGTCGTCCAGTCGGCCGCTACCGGCCAGGTGTCAGCCTATCCGTATTCGAAAGCGGACGATGAGATAGTCGGCCTGGCGCAGCCCTTTCTGAACGAGACCACGTTCAGCGAATGGTTCGTGACCCGTTCGGGGTACCTGGCGACGATCTCGAACTCCGCGGCCGCGTCGCTCGAGATGCTGACGCTGGATGAGGAAGGTAGGGCCCAGAGGCTGCTCGATCCGGTCCTCAACTACGAGGAGTTTCAGTTTTCTCCATCCGGGAGCCACCTGATTGCGGAAATCAATGGGTACGAAAACGGCGCGGACCAGCTGCTCCTGTTCGATCTGCAAACCGGCCTTTCCCGGCAGGTCACGTATTCGGATCCCTTTTTCGAGCCAACACTCTCGCCCGAAGGAGACCGGGTGGCTTTTGGCTCACCGCGCAACTCGGGTCAGGATATCGGCATCCGCCGTGTCGACGGTACGGGGGAGACAGAGTGGATTACGTCCTCTGAATTCATTTCTGGAGATCCGGACTGGGCGCCTTCCGGCAATTTCATTGTGTTTGACCGAAGTTCCAATGCGTCCGATTATGATATATGGATGTACTCGTTCGAGGACAAGGCGGAAAAACCACTTGTTGAAGAACCCGGCGCTCAGATGTACCCGCGGGTATCGCATGGCAGCCGCTACGTGGCCTATCAGTCCAACCAGACCCGTAATACCGAAGTGTGGGTCATGGATCTGAAGACTGGCGCAAAGACACGCGTCAGCCCGTCGGGCGGATTTCGGCCGGCCTGGGGCCCGGACAATTCCGTCCTCTACTATTCGACAGGTGTGCGTTTGATGGCGGTGGATGTTGCCACATCAGACGGGTTCCGCGTGACAGGTCAGCCCCGGTCCGTTTTTGAGGTCGGCGCAGGCTTTTATTTTGATGTCTCCGACCAGGGCCGCATTGCCATTGCAAAGTGGCTGGGCAACCCCACCCTGGTCATTGAAATCGTCCAGAACTGGCCGGAAACAATGAAATGACAGGCGCGCGGCCATGATTGGAAACCACCTCTCCCACTACCACATCGTAGAAGAGCTCGGTCGCGGCGGCATGGGCATAGTGTACCGCGCCGAAGACACAAAGCTGGACCGCACGGTGGCCATCAAGGTGCTGCCGCCGAGCGCACTCACATCGGACGATGACCGCGCGCGCTTCTACCGCGAGGCCAAGGCCGCCGCCGCGCTGAACCATCCGAACATCGCGCAGATCTACGAGATCGACGAGGCGGTACCGTCGGGTGCCCCCCACGGGACGCCGCCCTCGCCGTTCATTGCCATGGAGTATATCGATGGGGAGACGCTCGATGCCCGCATCAAAAAAGGGCCGGTAAAGCTGGAAGACGCCGTGCGCATAGCTACCGAAGCGACCGACGCCCTCAATATGGCGCATGAGAAAGGAATCGTGCACCGGGATGTGAAAAGCGCCAACATCATGCTCGATGAGAAAGACCGGGTCAAGATCCTGGATTTCGGGCTGGCGCTGACCGCCGCATCAACAAAACTTACGCGCATGGGCTCGACGCTCGGCACCGTCGCCTACATGAGCCCCGAGCAGGCGCGCGGCGAGGAGGTCGACAACCGGACAGACCTCTGGGCGCTCGGCGTGGTGCTCTATGAGATGATCGCGGGCCGCAACCCGTTCGGCGGCGACTACGAACAGGCCGTGGTCTACTCCATCCTGAACGAAGAGGTGGAGCCGCTCACCGCGCTGCGCACGGGCGTACCCATGTCGCTCGAGTGGATCGTATCGAAGTGCCTGGCCAAATCCGCGGGCGACCGTTACCAGACGGCGGGCGATCTGCTGGTCGACCTTCGAACGGTCGATCTATCCAATGCGTCGGTGCTCCGGTCCACGGCGTCGCGCACGAGCGTTCGCCGAGCCGAGCCCGACGAGCGTCCCCGAGAACAGGTGAACTGGCGCACGGCCGCTGCCGGCGTGCTGATTGGCCTCGTGGTCATGGGCATTTCCTGGTGGATTTCTGGCAGCTCCGTAGAAAAGGACACACGGGTTGTCCGGTCCCAGATCAATCTGCCCCTTGGAATGACGCTCGAACCGGGCAAGGCGGCACCGCTGGCCATTGACCGGACCGCCATTGCCTTGTCGCCTGACGGAAGATCGCTCGTTCTGGTAGGTTCCTATGGAGAAACCACGGCGCTCTACCACCGGGACATGGCAACGAACAGCTTCGAGCGCATTCCGGGGACCGAAGGGGCATATGGCGTCACCCTGTCGCCTGACGGAAGTGCCGCTTCGTTTTTCGCCGATGACCTGTTGAAGGTGGTTGCGCTCAGCGGAGGTTCGCCTCGGGAGCTGGCCTCTGTTTCGCTGCCGTACGACAAGGTGTGGCTCGAGGACGGGACCATTGTTTTCAGTAATGATGAAGGAGGCTCGCTCGTCCGGGTGCCTTCGTCCGGCGGACCGTTGGAAACGCTCTATTTCGACCTGGAAGATCCACAAGAGACAACGTCCGTAGATCTTTCGCTGGACGACGTGCTTCGTCCACGCTCGGTGCTGCCGACGGGAGAAGTCCTGGCCATTGGAAATTTCGGGACCTACGCGCTCGATATGAATACCCTGACCGGTCGCACCATCAATCAGCGGCTCAACCGCGCATGGGTGTCACCAGACGAATATCTGCTCAATGTGGAAGGAGAGGGTATCTCCATTCGCAGCTGGAAAGGAGACCAATTTGAATATTCGAATGCCACGGTCACGGCCGTCGAGCGCCTGTACCAGCGAACGGAAGTTGGTGGCGCCCATTTTACGACCGACGCACAAGGCACGCTCGTGTACGTGGACGGTCCCAACCTGTCGCGCACCCGATTGCACTGGTTGCAGGGCGCAGAAACCGCCCCCCTCCCCAACTTCAACGCAGCTCTGTATGGAGATTTCAGTCTGTCCCCCGATGGAAAACAGATAGCCATCACCGTGCGCGAGGTTGGCGCGACGAACATCTGGATTCATGACCTGGAGCGCGGTACGCGGACGAATGTCTCGAAATCAGGCTTCAACATGATGCCGACGTGGTCCGCGGACGGTGAACACCTGTACTGGGGTGCCATAGTTGATCGTAGGTGGATGGTTGTACACAGCCCGGTCGGCGGCGCGGCGCATCCAGATACACTGGTGCGACGCAACACGTCGCCGGAGTGGGTCACGCCCGACGGTCGCTACCTGGGTGTGGTCCGTAGAACCGCTCAGAACCGGGGGGATCTGGGGATGATTGACCTGGAAGCCCCGGACACCTTCTTTCCGATTGCGACGCGCCCGGAAGCAGGAGAAGTATTGAGCAGGATTTCGAACGACGGCCGCTATGTGGCCTACACGTCCAATCAGACTGGTGACTACCAGGTTTTCGTGCAGACCATTCCGCCTTCAGATCGGGAGTGGCAGGTGTCCGTCACAGGAGGCGAGGAGCCGCTGTGGTCATCCGGCGATGAATACATCTACTGGCGCTATGGCGACCAACTTCTGCGCGTCCGCTTCTCGGATACGGCGGGCGAGCCGTCATTTTCCCAGCCCGAAGTCGTCTTCAATGGCACATTCGAGAACGTCGGCGGATATTCGATTGATATCGCACCGGACAATCGGATTCTGTTGTTCCGAAGCGAAGAGGACGTCCCGCGCATCACCCACCTCGAGATGATCTCGAATTTCCCGGCCCTGTTGGAGAGTCAATGAGGGGCGCGATCCGGACGTAATTTGGGTAGAGTTATTAACAGTTATGTGTAGTTAAGCTGGATTTCGGCTTAAACGAAACGTGGGAACTGACCGGCGAACAGGCACGCCCAGTCGGTAAGCGACCGGCGGTAACATCGTGCAAAGGCTAAGTTGTTGTGTTCGTAATACGTTTCACACAACGGCCGCACACGGCCTTATTTATCGTGTTCCTGTCTACTTCTACTGCACACCCCAGGCACTACCGTGCGCTCGGCGCCGGTGCCGTCGCCTCCATCACCCCCATTGCCCTCCTCGCCCTCGTCGCCATTCTTGCCGCAGCCACGGTATCTCCCCAGACCAGTCATGGCCAGGTCAAATCGGTGTTCACCCTGGCCGATTCACTCACGGGCTCGGTCGGCGGTGTGGCGGTCGACGCGTCCGGAGTTATTTATTCGGCCGATTTTGGGTCTCGCGTCTGGAAAATCCATCCAGATGGCCGGACAGAATTGTTTGCGACGGGGCTCTATGGCGCATCGGGGAACGCCATGGACCGGTTTGGCCGCCTGTTGCAGTCGAATTTCTACGGTAACTACCTGACGCGCATTGACCGGGACGGTAACAAGGAGCGAGTAGCCGCCGAAGGGCTTGCTGGCCCGGTCGGCGTCGTGGAGCACCCGAATGGACAGATTTATGTAAACAACTGCCGCTCGAATTCAGTCGCCGAGATCGATGGCAGCGGCGCCGTGCGGTCGTTTGCACAGAGCGACCTGTTCCGGTGTCCGAACGGGATTACGGTGGGGCCGGACAGCAGTCTGTATGTCGTCAACTTTGGCGACGGCGCCATGCTGCGCATCCGCATGGACGGCTCGGTAGAACCATTTGCCACCATTCCTGGTGGCAATGCCGGACATATTGTCTACACCCGCGGCAGGTTTTACGTGACGGCCTACCAGGCCAATCAGATTTACAGTGTGTCGATGGATGGGCAGGTGCGGCACGAATCGGGAACCGGTGCCATCCGGGAACAGGACGGCCCCGCGAGAGATGCCATGTTTGCCTTTCCGAATGGAATCGGCCTCGGCCCGCTTGGTGACCGGCTCTACGTGAACGACTTTGTGAACCGATTTCCTCCAACGGTCGAACGGCCACCCGTGCCCTACCACACCATTCGCCAGCTCATGATATCGGGCCTCGACGACCTGATGGCCGATGCGCTCAAGAGCGGCGGCATAGAAGAACTGCGCCGCGTCCACGCTGCCTACAAGTCCGACCCGGAAACGGCAGCCCTCAATACGGAGTGGCTGCTCAACGGCCTCGGGTACCGGTTGCTTCAGGACGGCCGCACAGATGCCGCCATCGCTGTTTTCGAGCTGAATACGGTCGATTACCCGAACTCGTTCAACGTGTTTGACTCGCTCGCTGAGGCGTACATGCAGGCGGGCCGAACGCGCGAGGCCGCCGACAACTTCCGCCGGTCGCTGCAGATCAATCCGGGCAACGGGAACGCGCGGCAGAAGCTTTCCGAACTGGGTGACGGGTAGGCGCTGCCGATCATTATCTTGCTCCATGTCCAAGAGTGAACATCAATTTCGATCCGTGACGGCCGTTGGGCTGGCCTGGACCGCGTTTTTCGTGCTGTGGACGCTCTTTATCCTGGCCTACGCCGAGGGCAACATCGTCGTCGCCATGAAGTCGAGCGCCATTGCAACGAGTCTGGCCGCCGGCGCTAGCCTCTTCATCTGGCGATTTACGGGCAAGAACCCCTGGCCTCGAAGGCTTGGCGGCCGCTTCGTGCTTCGACACGCGGCAGCGGCGGTGCCGTTTACGGCGTATTGGACCGTTCTCAATCCGGTGCTGGAAATGCTCCTCGACGGCGCATCGCCCCTCGGAATCGAGTGGCTCGTTCCCATCACGGGCTGGCGAATTTTGGGTGGCGTGTGGCTTTATCTGATCGTGGCCGGCCTCTCCTACGCTGTGCGCAACAACGAGCGTATCCAGGAAGAAGCGCAGCGCGCCGTGCGCGCCGAGGCCCTCGCCGCGGAGAGTCGACTGGAGGCACTACGATCCCAGCTGCGACCGCATTTTCTGTTCAACGCCCTGCACAGCATCAATATGCTCATCGAAACCTCGCCCGTCGCCGCTCAGCACGCTACGGAGCGCCTTGCCGAGCTGCTCAGGTACAGTGTCAGGACGCGATCGTCCGACTTCGTATCGCTCGGGGAGGAATGGGATTTCGCACTGGGCTATCTCGATATGCAGCAGATCCGGTTTGGGGAGCGCCTCATCGTTGAGGCCCCTTTGCCATCAGATCTCCTGACGTGTGACGTGCCGGTATTTTCCCTGCAGCCACTCGTCGAGAACGCGGTCGTGCATGCCCTTGAATCAGGTACTGGAAGCGGTTCCATTCGACTTGCAGCGTGGTTTGTCGATGACGCCGAGACGCGGCTCCGGCTCGAGGTGTTTGACGACGGCCCCGGACCGTCCCGGCGTTCCCAGCAGCATGGGCGATCCTCGGGTACGGGGCTTCGCACCCTGGCCGATCGGCTCGACGTGCTCTACAAGGGAGAAGCCATGTTTTCGATCGCAGAGTGCCCCGATGGCGGGACGTGCGCATCCATGGAAATACCCGTGCAATGATATGTCCAGCAACGAGATGCCAGGCAATAACATGGCCGGCAGACGATTACGATGCCTGGTTGTGGACGACGAGCCGCTCGCGCGGGACCTGTTGCGGACGCTCGTCGGGGAAGATGGCCGTCTGGAACTGGTCGGGGAAGCCGAAGACGGGCGACGGGCCCTGGACCTTTTCCGGGAGCTGGAACCGGACATCCTGTTTCTAGACATACGCATGCCAGGTGCGTCGGGCGTCGACGTCGCGCGCGCCGTAGCCCAGCGGGCACACGTCGTCTTTACGACCGCGTTCGAGGACTACGCCGTGACGGCGTTCGAGCTGCAGGCCGTCGACTACCTGCTCAAACCATTCACGCGATCAAGATTCCAGCATGCTGTGGATCGGATTTTGGAGCAGGAGTCTGCCGCACAGCCGGATCAGATTGAGCGCGCGCTCAATGCAGAGAAGGTGATGACGACCCTTACGGTACGCTCGCGTCGCGGGTACCAGATGTTGCGCGTCGCGGACGTGGAGCGCTTCGAGGCCGCCGATGATTATGCCCGCGTCCACGCCGCCGGATCATCGTATCTGATATCCGTTCGCATGCACGAGCTCGAGGAGCGCCTGCCTGAAGCTGTGTTCATCCGCGTGCACCGGTCGCACCTCGTCAATCTGCGCTTTGCCCGTACGCTCGTTCCCGTCGGAAGCGGGCGCGGAGAGCTCACAATGAAGGACGGCACCACCATTCCTGTCAGCCGATCGGGCATGGCGGCCGTTCGGCCCATCCTCAAAAATATCGACCTATGAAACGCAATACAGTCTTGGCAGGCGCCCTGTGCCTGATGGCGACTCTTTCGCTGTTCGTTCCCGCCTCCTCGCTGGCCCAGCAGGCGGCGCCGGTCTTCAAATCGGAGCAGCTCGTGGAGCCGGCAGGTCCCGGTCCATCGGCCTACCGGTTGTGGATTGAATCAAGCGGCGCGCAACTCGGTCCGAACCTCCTACTTCTTGCCACCGCGGGCGGCGGCGTGCTCGTGGACACGCACTTTGCCCATCCGTACATCGGGCAGATCCTGACGGGCGGCGTGTCGAAGCTGCTGGCCGGAGCTCCGCTGCGGCAGGTGGTGGCAACGCATTACCATCCAGATCACACGGGTGGAATTGGTCATTTTTCGGGAGATACGTCGGTTCTCGCCCACGAAAACGTGCGGCGAACGCTCGCCGACGGGACGTCGGCTACCGGGCTGGTTCGCCCGGGCGAGCGGATTGATTTTCCGGCGCGCTCGGCGGATGGCCTTCCTGACACGACGTTTCGAGACGCATGGGCCCTGGACGTGGGCGGCGAGCACGTGCGCGTTGTGCACCTGCCGCATGCCCATACAGATGGCGACGCCGTCGTGGTATTCGAGCAGGCCGGCATTGTGGCCGTGGGCGATTTGATATGGCCAGGAGAGTATCCGTCCATCGACGTGGACAACGGAGGCACAGCAACGGGGCTGGCAGCCGCGGTCAAAACGCTTCTCGATACCATGCCTGCCCATGCGCGCTTCGTAACGGGTCATGGACGGGTTCTGGATCAGGCGGGCCTGCAGGCGTACCACAACATGCTTGCGTCGACCATCCAACACGTGCGTGCCCGGCTCGCGGACGGTGCGCGGCTCGACGCCATCGTGAAAGAGGGCCTGCCCGCCGCCTGGTCAACGTGGGCGAGCGACCTCGTGCCGGAGGACGTCTGGATCCGCACCATTGCGGAGGAACGCACAGCCGACGGCGGAGGCGGGCGGTAGGGCCTGAACCCCACCATAACGAGTGCGTTCAATGGCATCATGAGTCCAACTGCCGACAATATCAGGCCCAGGGTACTCGACATCATGCGTAAGCATGGTGTTGTCGAAGCGAGCATTTTCGGCTCCGTTGCAAGAGGTGAGGCTTCAGATCAAAGTGATATAGACTTCCTCGTCGAGTTTGAGACCGGCAGGAGCCTGCTGGACCTGATTGGTCTTCGGCAAGACCTGTCGGACAGGCTCGAACGGAAGGTCGATGTTGTCACGCCACGGTCGCTGCATCCAGGCTTCCGTGACAGCGTTCTGTCCGAGCGAATCCATCTCATATGACGAGGTCCGCTGACATCTTGCTGGTCGAAATCAAAGATGCGATCGACCTGATTCAGAAATACACGGCGGGCATATCGTTTGATTCGTTCGCGCACGACACCGAAAAACAGGACGCTGTTCTTCGGCGTCTGGAAATTATTGGAGAGGCGGTCAAAAATCTGCCTGTTGAGATTCGTAGCAGGCATCCGCACATACCATGGCGCCAGATTGCAGGTGCGCGAGACATCCTGATCCACGAGTATTTCCGAGTGGATATTACGCTGGCCTGGGAAATGGTCCAGAAAGACCTACCTGCACTGGCAGAGCAGATAGACCGCCTGCGAGGGGATTAGAACAGAGACAGATCACTCTGGTAGTATGTTTTGTTGTAATTGACAAATTTATTTTTCAATTGTATTATAGACCCATGATGCAAAGTGAACTCCAACTCATCAGCGCGCCCCGTGCGGCGTCGGCCGCCCTCGCGGAGCTGCGTATTTCCATCCTGGGTGCCCTGCGTGAGCCGAACTCGGCCTCTGGGCTGGCCGCCGTTCTTGGACTGCCGCGCCAGAAGATCAACTACCACGTTCGGCAGCTCGAAGACGCAGGGCTCGTACGCAGAGTCGGCGAGCGCCAGGCCCGGGGTTTTACGGAGGTCCTCATGCAGACAGTTGCCCGGCGTTTTCTGATTGCACCATCGGTACTGGGCGGCATGGCGGCCGATCGGAAGGACGTCGAGGACCAGGTGTCAAGCATGTATCTGGCGGCACTTGCCGGCGAAGTCATCCAGGATCTGGCAGCGCTTCGTCCGGAGGCCGAGCGTAAACAGAAGCGCCTGGCAACGCTGTCCCTCGCATCGACCATCCGATTCAGAAGCATGAAAGACCAGCACGCCTTCGCCGAAAGGCTGACGGTGGCCGTTTCCGACCTCATCCAGGAATACCATTCGGATACAGGACGCGAGTTCAAACTGATGGCTGGCGTGTATCCGAATCCTCCCAAGACTGATTAATTCCATGAACAAGCCGAAGAGAACCGCCGAGAAAACCGTCCGCATAGAGGCATCGACAGCCGATGTCTGGCGTGCGCTGACCGATCCCGATGCCCTTGCCAGCTGGTTTCCAGTGAAGGCCGAAGTAGCGCCTGGCGAGGGCGGCTCCATGCGCATGTACTGGGACGAAAAAAACGGTTTTGACGAACGCATAGAAATCTGGGAGCCGGAAAAGCACCTTCGAACCACCGACGACAACGCCGCCTACCCGGGCGTAGCCACAGACTATCTTCTGGAAGCGGACGGGGACGCTACCATTCTGCGGGTCGTATCGTCGGGGTTTGGTGCCGACGATCGCTGGCAGGATATTCTGGAGAGCTTCCAATTGGGCTGGAACTTTGAGCTGGAAGGCCTCAAATACTGGCTGGAAGTGCATCCGGGAAAACGGCGCACCGTCGTTCGTGCATCCCGCCGTCACGCCGGAGACCTCCGCGACGCGTGGACCCGACTGACAGATCCCGGCGGATTCCTTCCCACATCGGGCCTTGACCATGGCGTCACGACCCTCGACGCAGCACCACCGTTCCAGATGGTCCTTCGAACGGCTCCGGACAGCGCACTCGGCGATGCCCTTCTTCGCTTGCAGGTTCTGACAGAGGCCGTCGGAGGCGACGTAAATATCTGGGCGTCGTGTTATGACGTGGAGCAGGAAGTGGCCAATCGGCTGGCTGCCGCGTGGCAGGAGTGGCTGGATGCAGCCATGCCGTAGCTGGCCCGCGAAAAGCAACAATTCGCGGCCCGGTCCGTCTTGGCAGTCGTGATCCCATTATCAAATCCATCCGAGTCGCCATGCGTTTTCCGTTTTTCCTGCTGATTGTTCTTTTTCTCGTTCCCGCCGCGCGGGCGCAGCACGCCGCTGTAGATGCGGCCGAATACGAAGTCATGGAGGTCATTGAGACCATGTTCGACGGCATGCGCGCGCTCGATGCCGACAAAGTGGCGTCCACGTTTGCCGATGGCGCTGTCCTCAACTCCAGCGGCAGCCAGAACGGCGCACCGTTTGTTCGCTCGACTCCGATGTCGGGCTTCGTCGAGGCCCTGCGCCAGGGCGCGGGCGGCCCGGCGTGGGATGAGCGCATCTGGAATGTCCGTATTGACGTCAAGGACAACCTGGCAACAGCCTGGATGGATTACGCCTTCTATGCGGGCGAACGGTTTTCCCACTGTGGATCAAATACGTTCCAGCTCGCGCGACACGCGGATGGCGCCTGGCGCACCATTGCGCTCGCCGATACGCGCGTCATGACAGGATGCGACATCGACCCCGACAACGCCGAAGAAACGCTTGTCCGCGCGGCGCTTCGCCACTACCTCCAGGGACACGCCACGGGGCTTGGCAGCCACCACGAACAGGCCTTCCACGAAATTGCCAACCTCTACTGGGTGACGGGTGAGGGCCTCCAGACCCGAACGAGCGAAGCGTTCATTGCCGGCGCGCCCGGGCGGAGCGCGCCCGACGAGGCCGAGCGTCACCGCTGGATTGACTGGGTCGACATATCTGGCAGCGCGGCCGTCGCGAAGATCACGCTGGACTACCCTGGAACGACGTTCTACGACTACATGCAGCTACTCAAGATTGACGGCGAATGGAAGATCGTGAACAAGATTTTTGACATCGACCGGGAGTAGAACCGTCTCACTCGGCATAGAGGTCCTCGAGCGTCCATGTTGTGACTGGATGGTCGGCACGCATTCGGTACGCATCGGGAGGTATGTCCGGCTCGCGGTCAACAGCGAGTTTGGCCGTGCTTTTTCACCTGTAATCGTGATTACATGTAATTGCAGTTACAGGCCGGTTGGAATGCAATATTTTTGAAGCATGAGCCAAGATGGTGGTTTTACCTGCCGAAGTGGCTATATTGCGGGTAGATCGGGTCGATACTTCTGACTCCGGTCGGGTCTGCATCTATTCCCAGGCCCTCCCCTGCGCCCGGACACCCTGTCCGGAAGCGCCATGAAAGCCAATCTGCACGGTCTGTACACCATTCGTACGCCTTTTGCACCCTGATTTGTACCTCTGACCCAATGGGTCCTTTGGCCAGTCGAGGCACCCCGGTATAGCCGAGAAGTGTGTGCCCGCGGCCCCTTTCCATCCCAATCGACATGAATATTTCCGATCTCCAGGACAAAAAGCTTCCTGAACTGAAGGACATTGCCAAGAATATGAAGCTTGGCGGGTTCTCCCACCTGCGCAAACAGGACCTGATTTACCTCATTCTGGAAGCCCAGGCCGAAGCGCTGGCCGAGAAAGCCCGCTCTGGTGGCTCCGGAGGCGGCGACACGCGCCGCGACCCCGTAGGAAAGCCACGCTCTGGCCGGGACGACAAGAAAAGCGCACCGGCAGACGGCCGCAAGAAGGGCGGCGACAGCAAAGGCGGGGACAACAAAGGTCGTGACAACAAGAGCGCCGATAGCAAGAGTGGCGACGACAGCAAGAGTGGCGACCGGAGCCAGGATGACAAAACGCGGGATGACGACGGTCGTGGACGAGGTCGTGGCCGCGGGCGTGGACGAGGACGCGGAGACCGCCCGGAAGCAAAGGGTGCCGACGATCGCCGTGACGATCGCAGCACGGACAGCGACAGCCGAAACGACGACCGCAAGGACAGCCGAAACGAGAACCAGAACGCGGACGGCGACTCCGGCAAAGACAGCCGAAAAGACGACGATCGAAATGACAACCGCGACGACCGCGGAGGGCGCGGACGTGGGCGTGGACGAGGCAGAGGTCGCGGGCGTGGGCGCGGCAACGATCGCGATCAGAACCAGGACCAGAACCAGAATCGCGACAGCGGTGGCCGTAGCCGGGACCGCGACCGCGGTGGTCGCAATCAGGGCCGGGACAAGAATCGCGAAAGCCGCGAGGAGCGCCGCCAGCGCGTGTATGCCGAGGCGCCCCCCTACATGCAGGAGTACGATCCGAAAGACATGGATCTCGAGGGCATGGTCGACAAGGTCGGTACGCTCGAAGTCCTGCCCGACGGGTACGGATTCATGCGCTCCGCCGAATACAACTACCTGCCGAGCCCGGACGACATTTACGTATCTCCGTCGCAGATCAAGCGGTTCGGCCTTAAAATTGGCGACACGGTCGATGGCCAGGTCCGCCCGCCCAAGGAAGGGGAGCGGTATTTCGCCCTCATCCAGGTCAATACCATCAACGGCCGCCCTCCCGGGGAACTGGAGGAGCGTCCGAGTTTCGATTACCTGACGCCCTACTACCCGACCGAGCAGCTGACGCTCGAAACGCTGCCGGGCGAATACACGACGCGCGTCATGGACCTCTTCTCGCCCATTGGCAAGGGGCAGCGGGCGCTGATTGTGGCGCAGCCGAAGACGGGTAAGACCATCATCCTGCAGAAAATTGCCAACGCCATTACGACCAATCATCCGGAGGTCACGCTCCTCATCCTGCTGGTTGACGAGCGTCCCGAGGAGGTCACCGACATGCGGCGGCATGTAGATGCGGAGGTCGTCGCATCCACCTTTGACCAGGAGCCCGAAAAGCACATTGAAGTGGCCGAGGTCGTGCTAAACAAGGCGAAACGCCTCGTCGAAGCCGGTCAGGATGTGGTCATTCTGCTTGACTCCATCACGCGACTTGCGCGCGCGGCGAACGCCTGCGCACCGAACACGGGCAAAACCATGTCCGGTGGTATGGAAGCGGGCGCGCTCAAAGGGCCCAAGCGCTTTTTCGGCGCGGCCCGGAACGTGGAGGAAGGCGGCTCACTGACCATCATCGGAACGGCGCTCATCGATACCGGCAGCCGGATGGATGAAGTGATTTTCGAGGAGTTCAAAGGCACGGGTAATTCCGAAATCGTGCTCGATCGCGATCTCGCCAACCGGCGCATCTACCCAGCCATGCATGTTGTCAAATCGGGCACGCGGCGCGAGGAGCTGCTCATTCCCGAAGCCAAGCTTCAGCGGATCTGGATCCTGCGCAAAATGCTGGCCGACATGGCGCCGGGCGATGCCATGAACTGGCTGCTCGACAAAATGCGCGGCACGAAGAAGAACGACGAGTTCCTGGTTGTCATGAACTCGTGACCGCCCGCTTACTCGACGATAACGGTGCCGACCATCTTGGCGCCTTCGTGCGGGATGCAGAAGTAGCGCCATGTGCCTGGTTCGTTGAACACGTGTGTGAAGGTCTCTTCCGGATCCATGGTGCCCGAATCAAAGGGTGCGGCGCCATCGGGTAGCATGACGCTACCCTCGACGCTCGCCAATTCGGGATCGGCCGTGACGGTGTGCGCAAGCAGAGAAGTGTTTTCCCATGTGACCTCCGTCCCTGGCTCAATGTAGAGCGTATCCGGGGCGAACTTCAGCATGTTGGTCATGGTGACCGTGGCTGTCGCAGGCGGATTGTCCGCCCACTCGACGCCGCCCCACCACGCTGCAACAAGCAGTGGCAGGGCGACAAAAAGCGCAGCGTGCGGCTTGCGTGTTTTCACTGGATGCCTCTCAATTTCGTGCACTGGTAATGTCCAGGTTCTCGAACATCACGTGCCAGAACGGGAGCTCCATACCATTTGGAAGCTCAAATCCGGTTGCGACAGGTTTCTGCTGGAATGAGCTGTTCTGCATGTCGGGCATGAACGGTGCCACCATCAGGTGGAAATGCCGCCGGGTTGGAGTGACCTCGTCATCGGCCGCCAACTGGTAGCCCTCGGTGCGAACATACTCGGTCAGCATGCCGTGGATGAGGCGGGGCTTGTCGACTACCTCTCCGTTCTTGAGCACAGCGCCCATGCCCCAGAAGGCGAAATAGGTGTACTCGGAGGGCATGAGGGCCGTACCTATGCGGGTAAATCCGTGCAGGATGTGGTTCGTGACCACGCCTCCAAACGTCGGAAACTCCATGCCGTGGGTGGCCAGCATTTCGCAGCAGCGCACCTCGTAGGTGTTACCCTGCCCGTCTTCCCAGGAGGCCATGAGCCGCACTTCGTCGTTGGTCGTGGCGGCATCCGTTGCCGTAGCATCGAGCGCACTGATGTTCAGTTTCCCGTTACCCATGACCACGTGCTTGTCTCCGAATGGAGACATGGACTTCATGTTGGTAAACGTACCGTTTTCGCTGTTCCTGGCCATCATGGGGACGCCATTTACGCCAGGTGTGCCAGCGAAAGCGCGAGGCGCACTCGGCGTTCCGAACACGTGCTCATCGAGCTCGCGCTGGTCCGGGAGCGAGACGAAGACCCCGCCGCTGGCCTGTTCAATGTTTATGGAGATGGGGCCACCCAGGATTTCAAGTGGTTTATCCACGTTTTTGTGGGCATCAAGGTATCCCGCGGCAGGAGGCGGGGCGTTGCCAGCCGCCTGTGGAGCAGCCTGGGCGGGCGGCAGCAGCCACAGTACAAGTGCCAGAAATGGCACGGTGATCATTGTCGTTCGAGATGCAATCTGGTTGCGTGTCAGCATACGGACTTCAAGCCGGTTATTTCGATGTCATTGCTCTTTTCTTGCTTTTCGGAGACATCGAAACCGGTCCTGTTACCCCAAAACAGGGGCTTTCACACGATATTCAGTTCGTCGAAATCGTTCTCGCCCGGTTCTGGCAGGCGGAAATGCACGATGGCGGCCATCGCGAGAATGGCGACGGCGCCTACGACCGTGCTCGAGACGTAGCCGTACTGCGTGTAAGCAATACCTGCCACGGCGCCGCCTATGCCGATACCCACCTGGCCGATGGCGACGGCAAGGCTCAATAGCGCCCCGCGGCGCTTGTCCTCGACGAGTGCGGTCATGAGGCTCTGCAGCGGGCTGATGCGCATGGCAATCATGACCATCGTGAGGCCGAAAAAGACGTAGGCGGTGAACATATTGTTCACGACCCACGTGGTGAGCACCATGACAACGCTGAGTCCGAGACAGGACCAGACAATGAGCGGCTTGCGTCCCGTGGTGTCAGAGATTTTGCCGGCCATCGGTCCCGTCACGACCGTCGCCAGGCCTCCCACGAAAAAGAGCGTGGCAATGATGGTCCCCGACACGCCCAGGTGGCTTTCCAGCCACGTCGGCAGGTAGATCACGTAGAGCCCGATGGAAAAGAACATCAGGAAATAGGTGGCCGATGCGGCGGCCACGGCAGGACGACGGATGAGCTCGATGTAGGTGGCCGTAGCCCGGCGGATGGTCAGCGGCGCTTTGTCGCGCTCCACCTTCGGCTGTGGCACGAAGAGCCAGATCAGCATGGTCGTGAGCGTCATGGAGCCGGCAAACATGAGAAATGCCGCTCGAAAACCGAACTGATCGGCGAGTACCGTGCCAATGGGAATGCCGATGATCTGCCCGAAGGCCACGCCGCTCATGACCCAGCCGTTGGCCCAGCCCCGCCGGTTGTATGGGAAGTAGTCGCCCACATAGGACACGGCGGCGCCGCTCAGCATGCCGCCCGCGGCGCCCGCGGCGGCGCGCACGACAAGCAGAGAAATAAAGCTGTCGGCCACGCCGTGTAGCCACAGCGCGACGGCCATGGCGCCGCTCCCCACAATAAGCACCACCCGGCGCCCCATTTTGTCGGATATGGGGCCTACGATGAGCGCAAAAATAGACAGGAAGACGGCGTAGGATGTGATGAGCCAGCCCTGCAGGGCTTCCGCAATGCCGAGCGCCTCACCAATCCGCGGCAGGATAGGGGCGATGATGATGACCTGGCTGCTCGCGGAGAATACCATGAGCCAGAGCGCGAACAGAATCAGGTATTCGTGCGAGGCGTCGCGCCGTTTTGGAGCCGGAGGTGCAGTCATCGGGAAAGGTTTTGCAGCCGGATAATACGGCGAATCTGGGCCAATTGCGTCGGCCCTCGTCATGCAACCGAGACGCGCCGGCCCCAACGCAGAAGGGCGGGGCTTCCCATGTGGGAAGCCCCGCCCTTCATTCATTCATCAGGTAGATCCATTCGCCAGGCGCCTGCGAGGCTGCGGCGAACGGAAATGGCCTGTTACTTGATGAGCATCATCGACTTGGACTCCGTACCGCGCTCGGTCGTAATGCGGTAGAGGTACATGCCGGGTGCCATGCTGGACGCGTCAAACTCCGTGCGGTAGTTGCCCGCAGCCTGGACGCCATCGACCAGCACCGTGACTTCGCGGCCCAGCACGTCGTAGACCGCGAGGCGGACCTGCTGCGTCTCGGCCAGACGGAACTCGATGGCGGTACGACCCGAGAACGGGTTCGGGAAGTTCTGATCGAGCACGAGCGTCGTCGGGAGCTCACCGCCAAGGTCTTCGGTCGCTACCGTGATGCCGGTGGCAATGTCTCCGAGGTAGCCCTGTGCATCGAGTGCTGTCCAGCCCTTGAGCCAGTTTTCGCGGCCAAAGGCCCCAATGAACTCAACAGGCGTGAAGAAGGCTTCATTCGGATAGGCCGCGCGAGCCGACGTGTACGCCGGACTGTTACCAGTCGGACGCGGGTCAAGGCCACCTGTCGGGTTCGTGGCCCGGTCAACACCCGCAATCTGCGGATCGGCGACCACGTTGCCATTAGCCAACAGGTGATCAATGATGGCCTGCTGGTTGGCAAGGCCCGGGTTCACAAACTGGGCCGGATCGTTTCCGGCGCCAAAGCCCCACCACACGTTGTTGCTCAGCGCGAGGTCGCCGCTCTCGAACCGGATGCGGCTGTCCTGCGGCTTGCTGCCCGTGTTGTCGATGTCTTCGATCGTAAGGGCAAGACCACCCTGATCCGACTGATAGTCAGTGAAGATCGAGTTCGTATAGAAGCCGCCCGTGTTGTCACGGAACATGAGCATTTCAGCGCGGTCGCCAGCAGGCTGGTTGCCAACGCCTGCTCCGATGTAGGTTGCGTTGAAAATGTTCGGCTTGGCAAAAGGCTCGGTGAACTCGTCGCCACCGGCGCCGTCCATTTCGGCCGCGGCACCCGATGCATCGAGGCCCTGCAGAACGAACCAGAACTGGCCTCGTCCGCGCCATCCCTGATCCCAGTCAATGGCATCGTCCGAGTTGAAGACCGATGCGAAGTACTTCAGGTCGACTGTGCCGCCGAAGAACTCGACGCCGTCGTCACCCGAAGCATAGGACTCGATGAACTCGAGCGTCGTGCCGCGGCCAACACCGCCAAGCGTAAGGCCCTGGATCTCATTGCCGTCCGACTCGCCGATATTGATACCCGTGTGGCGGATGGACACGTAG
>JAJCYQ010000066.1 GCA_029262835.1 Bacteroidota bacterium | reverse complement strand
TATTTCGCCGCAGGGTGACAAGGTGGCTTTTGCGGCCAGTGGTATCCACGTGCTCGACCTCGCAAGCGGCGACGTGCAGGTATTCGATGTTCCAGGGGCGTACGTTCACCTCGCATTCTCGCCAGATGGTTCCGAACTCCTTGTGACGACAGCCGAGGGACTCGTGCGGCTGTCGATAGCGACGGGCGCCGTCATTGATCTCGGCAACACCATCGAGGGCGGGCCGCGCGGAGAGTGGGTGTCGTCCAGTTATATCATCTATGAAGAAGAAGCGACGGTGTACGGCCGCTCGCTGAATGAGTCCTCTGGACGTCGTCTCATTGAACTCGATACGCTCGCCGGACAATATGATCTGGACTATCCGAGTGTACTTCCGGATGGTAGGACCATCATGGCTACGGCCGAATACGGGGGCAACCAGCCCGACCGCATTGGGTTCTGGGACCTGGAGACAGGGCAAACTCTCAAACTCCTGGACGTGCCGGGTACGCGTGCACACTACATTTCATCCGGTCATCTGATTGTGAATGTGGGCGGCAGGGTAATGGCCGTCCCGTTCGACACGGAGAGCCTGGCCCAGACGGGGCCCATTGTCCAGATTGACGCGCCCGTGAAGGTAGAGGGCATGGCGGTTTCCGGCGAGGGAACTCTGGTCCATGCTGGTATGCAGGCTGGCGTCGTGACGGCGTCTGGTCCCAGTACACCTCTTTTTGGTGCATTTACCAGGACTACGATCCTGCTACAGGACAGGGCCTCGTTTCCGCCCGGCCGGTACAGCAACGCCGCCATCCATCCATCGGGAGACTTTGCTGCCGTCGCACTCGAGGGCGAGGTACGCGCGGGCGGCGGTCTACGGCCGTCCGACATCTGGATTCTGGACTTCGAGACGGGCTCGCGGCGGGCCCTGACAGGTGGCGGGCGCAGCATGGCGCCTGCATGGAGCCCGTCGGGTGACTCCCTGTACTTCGTAGAGTTTGGCGGCAACTCCCGTCTCAAGATCATGGCCGCATCGGGGCGTGGGGGAGCTCGCGTCGTCGTGGACCCGGCGATTCCTGCGCTGTATGACCTGGATGTGTCGCCCAACAGAAAGTGGGCGGTAATGGCCGCAGGCATTCCGCCGACTATGGATGCAGCGACCGACATGCTGATTGTGGATCTGGAAACCGAAGAAGTGTACAGCCGCGGGCTGGTCGCGGAGCGGCTGACGGCTCCGGGCGGCAATCCGAGACACATGGCCTTCTCGCCCGATAGCAAATACCTGGCATACGAAGACCAGGGAGCCATACGGGTCCAGTCAATGGAAGACCTGGACAGCGTGCCCATCACGGTGTGGGAAAATGGCATGACGCTTCCCAAATGGTCGCCGGACGGCACGGTGCTGCACGGCATCCGACTCGGACAGAACCGTGCGGAAATGGACGTTCAGAGGGACCCTGTTTTTCGCGTTCTGGGCGAGCGATTTGTCGATTCGCCGGGCGGCGTCTACTCAACGAGCCTGTTCGACCTGTTCCCGGATAATTCCGGCTTCATGATGGGCTACCCGACGGCGCTGTCAACAGACGCCTCCGGCTCGGCGACCGCGGACGCAACGACGTCGTGGCGAGAAGGGCTGGACGTGCATTTCATCATCAACGTGTCGGGCCTCGTGGGGCAGTGAGCCGGTTTCGCAATATGCGATTCGCATTTTGCGAAACGCATTTTGCGAAACGAATTGTACCCGGACTGGCGCAGGCTGAGCCTTCAACGGGCTTCTGAACGCCACAACTCCCGCATGGGCCGCCGCATGAGGAGTCGGCCGGTCATAGGGGCGAAGTTGACGAAGCCGTTGACGAGGTAGATTTCGCGCGGCGTGCACGCGTACAGGAACTTGACTTCCCGGTCGCCCTTGCGCGGATCGTGGGTGAAGACAGCAGCCACCAGACCGCTCGCAATGTCCCTGACCGCGAGACCCCCGCTCGCGACGTCCGTGTCCGCGCCCGACGAGCGCGCCGTCCCCACAAAGATGTCCACTTCTTCGCCGTCATTGGCGAGCGTGCCGTTTACGAACCCGTAGTCTATCGGGTAGATGATGTCCGGATAGCGCGGGTGCGCCGAGCCCGAGGGCCGCTCAATCGTGATGCCATTCATCGCGATGAACCCGTCCCACATCTCCCAGTCGACCCAGCCGGGTGGCCCACTCGCTGCGGCAGGCGCCGCCTCGCCAGGTACCACCCCGCTCATGACGCCCCCTTTTCTGGTGGCACAAGCGCAATGTGCAGGTCTGCGAGCTGCCGGGCGTCCACGACATCGGGACTCGCCACCATGGGCTCCTGCGCCGACTGCGTCTTCGGGAATACAATCACGTCGCGCAGGCTGGGGGCGCCGGCGAGCAGCATGGCAATCCGGTCGAGACCGAAGGCAATGCCGCCGTGAGGCGGCGCCCCGTAGCGGAACGCTTCGAGCAGGAAGCCGAACCGGGATGCCTGCTCTTCTTCATCTATACCGAGCGCGTCGAACATGCGGGCCTGCACGTCTGAGCGGTGAATGCGAATGCTGCCGCCGCCGAGTTCCGTGCCATTGAGCACGAGGTCGTAGGCGCGGGCGCGGACCGCGCCGGGATCCGTAGCCAGCTGATCCAGGTCGTCCTCGTGCGGCGACGTGAACGGATGGTGCATGGCGTAGTACCGGCCGTCTTCCTCGCTGAACTCCAGGAGCGGGAAGTCCGTGACCCACAGAAACTTCCAGGGACCGTCGGCACTGTCAGAAATCAGCTCCAGGTCGCGTGCCATGTGAAGTCTCAGCCCGCCCATCTGCTCGAATACCTTCGGCTGGGGCCCGGCCATGACGAGTACAAGATCGCCCGCTGTGGCCCCCGTCTGGTCAATGGCCGCACGGACGAACGAGGTGGGCAGCACCTCGGCTTTCACGCTCGACTGCACCTCGCCGCCATCGGAGGGCAGGCGGAAATGGATGAGGCCGCCGCCGCCAAGCTTTCCGCGGACCACGTTCTTGTCCAATTTGTCGAGCTGCCCGCGGCCCATGTCGCCCTGCCCCTCGACGCGAATAGCGACGACCGCGCCGCCAGCATCCAGCGTGCCATCAAACAGGCGGAAGCCCGAGCCGCGCACGGCTTCTGAAATATCTTCGATCTCCATGCCAAAACGCAGGTCCGGCTTGTCCGCGCCGTATCGACGGATGGCCGCGTCATAGGTCATGCGCGCAAACGGCACCTCAAGCTCCACGCCCTTCACATCGCGCCAGATCGCCGCCATGAGGCCTTCGGTCACCTCATAAATAAGATCTTCCGTTGCAAACGTCATTTCGACGTCGATCTGCGTGAACTCCGGCTGCCGGTCGGCGCGCAGGTCCTCATCGCGGAAGCACTTCACGATCTGGAAATAGCGGTCGAGCCCGGCAATCATGCAGATCTGCTTGTAGGTCTGCGGCGACTGCGGAAGCGCATAGAACCGCCCCGGATGCACGCGCGATGGCACCAGGTAGTCCCGCGCGCCCTCGGGCGTCGACTTCATGAGCACCGGCGTCTCCACCTCCACAAAATCCAGGCTGTCGTAGTAGCGGCGCACCGACTGGTAGAGCCGCGAGCGCAGCAGCACATTCTTCTGCAGCTCGGGCCGCCGCAGATCCAGATAGCGGTACTTCAGGCGCAGGTCCTCCGACGCGTTCTGCTGGCGGGCTTCATGGGTCGATACGGTGAACGGCAGTGGATCGGATGTGTTGAGCACGATCATGTCGTCCACGACGACCTCCACAGCCGCCGTCGCCTGGTCGGCATTCCGCGCCGGCACCTCGCGCCGCTGCACGCGGCCGCGGATGCTCACCACGTACTCCATGCGCAGGTCTTCGCCGAGCGCGTAGGCTGCGGGGCTCTGCTGCGGGTGCAGCACGATCTGCGTCAGCCCCCACCTGTCCCGCAGATCAACAAAAATCAGCCCCCCGAGGTCGCGGCGCGTATCGACCCAGCCCTTGAGCACAACCTCGCTCCCGGCGTGTTCGGCGCGGAGTTCTCCACACGTGTGCGTGCGGTGGCCATGGGCATCTTTCTGGAACTGGAGCGACTGGGACATAATGGGTTTCGGCGTGTAAGGGCGTCTTTATTACGGAAAGCGGAAAGATACGGGGATTTTTCTATCTTCACGTGAACCTGACAAGAAAGCACATGTCTGCAGCCGCTGGTACGTTCTTTGGTCATCCCCGGGGCCTGGCCACCCTGTTCTTCACTGAAATGTGGGAGCGCTTTTCGTACTACGGTATGCGTGCGTTGCTCATTCTTTTCATGACAGCCGCTGCGACGGGCGCCAATCCGGGCATGGGGCTGGATGATGGGACGGCAGCCGCCATTTACGGCCTCTACACGTCATTCGTCTACCTGCTGTCGCTGCCTGGCGGCTGGGTGGCCGACAAAATCTGGGGGCAGCGGCAGTCCATCTTCGTGGGCGGCATCATCATCGCGGCGGGGCACTTCAGTATGGCTCTGCCGTCAAACACCACGTTCTTCCTGGGCCTCATACTGATCGTCATCGGGACGGGCCTGCTCAAACCGAATGTCAGCTCCATTGTCGGCGAACTCTACCCGGAAGGCGGCGCGCGGCGCGATGCCGGCTTCTCGGTCTTCTACATGGGCATCAACCTCGGCGCCTTCCTCGGGCCGCTCCTCTGCGGCTATTTCGGGCAGGAAATAAACTGGCATTACGGCTTCTCGCTGGCCGGATTCGGCATGATTTTGGGCCTCATCCAGTACCGGCTGGGCTACAAGCATCTGGGAGATGCGGGAAACCTCGTTACGACAGACGCCGAGAACGTCATCAAGGCGCGCACGCGGCGGTTCTACCTGGTGGCGGCGGGCGTGGTGCTGGCCGCCGTCGCGTTCGGCATGCTGGTCAACGCGGGCATAATTCCGCTGACCATCCAGCAGGTGGCAGGTGGCCTGGGATCGAGCATCCTGATCATCGTGGGGCTCTACTTTCTGTACCTGTTTCTCTTTGGCGGGCACACGACGCAGGAAAAGAAGCACCTTGGCGTGATTTTGTGGCTCTTTGTGCTGGCCGCCATCTTCTGGAGCGGATTTGAGCAGGCCGGTTCGAGCCTGAACCTGTTTGCCGAGCGGGCTACGGACCGCGTCGTCATGGGCTGGGAAATGCCCGCCAGTTGGCTACAGTCCGTCAACTCGACGTTCATCATCATTTTTGCCCCCATTTTTGGGTGGCTCTGGATTACGCTTGCCAAGATCAACCGGCATCCATCGTTCCTCTTCAAGTTCGCATTCGG
>JAJCYQ010000065.1 GCA_029262835.1 Bacteroidota bacterium | reverse complement strand
GACCCGTTTCATGCGCGAAGCGCGCGCCGCGTCGAAGCTGGACCATCCCAATATCTGTCCCGTGCACGACATCGGCACGACCGACGGGGGGCGCCTGTTCCTGGTCATGCCCTTCTACCAAGGCCAGTCGATCCAGGATCTTCTCGCGGCCGGGCCGATTCCACTCGAACAATCACGTGATCTGGCGCTGCAGGTGCTGCGAGGCCTTCAACGCGCCCACGACGCCGGCATCACGCATCGTGATATCAAGCCGGCGAACCTCCTGCTATCCGAGCACGGCGAGGTCAAGATCGTCGATTTCGGTATCGCCAAGTCGCGTGACGAAATGAACATCACCCAGGCCAACAGGTCGCTGGGGACCCCCGCCTACATGTCGCCAGAGCAGGCGAGAGGAGAGCCCGTCGACGCGCGCAGCGACCTGTTCTCGTTGGGCGTGGTGCTGTACGAGATGATCGCCGGCAGGCACCCGTTCGCGGCGGACACCCAGGAGGGGCTCGTTCGCGCCATCCTGCACCGACCGCACGAGCCGCTTTCTCGCGCAGTTCCCGACGTGCCATTGGAGGTCGCCGAAGCGGTGGACCGCCTCCTCGCAAAGGAACCCGAGGCCCGCTTCGCCACCGCCGTCGCAGCCCGGGAGGCCCTAGCCCCGCCCACCAGAAGACACGCTCCCGCGGCGGGAAAGCTGATCGCCACCGCAGCCATCGTTGCGGCCTTGGCCCTTGGCATCGGCTATGGAGCCCGTTTTCTGAATGACCCGCTACCCAGCGCCCCGCCGCTCACGGTGGAAGAAGCCGTCGTCACATGGGGGAGCGACGAACGCGACGGCCGCCTGTCGCCAGACGGCCGCTTCATCTCCTTCATCTCCGACCGCGGCGGCCAGGAGAACATCTGGGTCCGCCCCGTGGAAGGCGGCACCCCCACCCGGATCACCAATCTGAGCGAACAGCTCGCTTCGCACGCATGGTCGCCGGACGGTGGCGACATTGCCTATGTGGTTCGGCTGGCGGACCGAAGTCTCCTGCAGTTCGTCGGCAGGTCGGGCGGGCCCGTGCGGCGCACGGTGAGTCTGGATGAGCTGAGCGGATGGGTTCAGTTGGTCCGGTGGGCGGGAACCGGGCTCTACCTGCTCCACGATGAGATGCTCTACCGCGTCGATCTGGAGGCAAGCGCCCTCGGAGGCGTGTCCGCAGTGCGTGGCCTGCGGATCCGCGGCGCCGATGTAACCGTGGACGGGACTCGGATAGTGGTTGCCGCCGTCTCGGGCAGTGGCACGGACTTGTGGGCCGTCGAAGTCGCGGACGGCCAGGCCATGCGGCTTACGGTGGACCAGGTCGACAAGAGCCATCCCCTTTGGTTAGGCAGTGGCGGTACGAGAGTCGCCTACCAGGTGGACAGGGAGGGTGATACGGATCTGCTGCAGTTCGACCCTCGGTCTGGCCGCCGTGACCTCCTGCTGCCCAACGTTGGGCGCGCAGAGGTCGATGTCTCCGATGACGCGTCGCTCGTCTTGCTCACTCGGGCGCGCGAGGAGTCTCACATCTGGCGGTTCGACCTCCGCACGCGCAAGGAAGCGCAGCTCACCGACAACTCCTTGCTCGAGTTCTGGCCCGTGTCGTCTCGCAGCGAGTCCGGCCAGGTCGTCTTCCAACGAACGAAATCACGGCAGCGCCAGACCTACGAGCCGTTCGACGCTGAATTACTAGCTGCCAACTTGGGCGCCAATCGTCTTGAGGAGGAACGTCTGCTCGTTGGCGACGGTTTCTCTCCGTCGATGTCGGCTAGCAGCCGATGGGTGGCCTTCTTGCGTCGGTCGCCGTCCGCGGCTAACGCGGAATTATGGGCGCACGATCTTCGGTTGCAGCAGACCGTGCGAGTCGCTCGGCACGTGCAGCTCGTAGGATGGCACCTATTCCCTTTGAGTTGGATGTCCAGAACGAGGGCGTGGGCGCGGCAAAGTCCACGGCTGTTCTTCGTGCATGCCGACGATCCGAATCGTCTCACTATTGAGATGGCAGATCTTGCCATGTCGCCGATTAGTCGCGAGGTTATCGTCGCGGCGCCGCCCGCGACCCCGGTCACCGACGTTGCCTTGTCGTACGACGATCGACTCCTAAGCTACGTCTTGCGGAGAGACGCACCCGGGTCGTGGGAGCTGTGGACGAGCGATCTGGTGGGCGACTCGGAGCGTCTGCTGTTCAAGGGCGATGAGACTGTCGACGATCTGCGATCGGTCGGCTGGCTCAAGGAAGAGGGCCACCTCGTGCTTCTGGCCTCGTCCTTCGCGATGCCGTCGCGAGAGAGAGGCGTGGAGATCCTCCTAGTCGACACGGCCGGGCATGAGAGTGCTCTCGGGGAGGCAGCGGGAGCGATAGCCGGTACAGCTGTGCTCGATCCGGGCGGGGTTGTCTACGTCGTGCGAGTCGACCAGGGCATTCACAACATCTACGGGTTCTCCCTGGACGACCGGAGTTGGCGCCGCGTTACCCAAAATACGTCCTCTGGCGTCTCGTTCGCTGGATTGCATGTCCAGGCGGGCGATGGCCTGCTCTACGCCCGCCAAGTCCTACACCGTGATGTCACTGCAATCACCATGGCGCCGAACGTGTCCCAATAACGCGAATCGGCCCAGAATAGGCCGTGCGAACGGCCGAGGAGTGCTTCAGGTTCATTGGGTGGCTGTCGCCCGACAAAGATAGTCAAATCGTCGACTACAAAACGGCCTCCCGACAGTGAAGGTTGCCGGCCCTCGACACGATCAGGATGGAGAAAAAGATGAGCGACGCAGACAACGCCAAGAACCAGATTCTTCAGCTAGCCGCGATTGGCTACCTCTCGCGGCAGATAGAGAATGCAGCGGTAGGCAAGTACGTCTCGGAGCGTAACGAGGAGATCTACTACGCGATCAGAGATGTCCTAGTAGCTACCACCAAGAGCATCGAGGAGCTGATGGCAGATCAGAATCACTGCCCGCTTCCCTTTTGCCATGACGCCAACGACCGGACCTGCTTTCCCTGTGGCTCCTAGGTGACGATGACCGCCGCGCCCCTGAACGGGCGCGGCGGTCAGTTCACAAGAACCTCGTCCATGGTTTGGCCGCGCGCGCCTGAGAAGCGTCTACGAGCGAGGATCACAAGAGGGGCGCTCTCGGGCCGGACTCGCTCCATGACTTCTAGCAGACGGGCGAAGTTCTCGATATCCGCTTCCGTGAGGCGGTAGCGGAGAATGTCGTCCGTGGTGACGGCGCCTCGAAGTATCGGCGCTAGGGTCGCTTCGAGTGCACGCTTGCCATCGCCGGTGAGGGCGGTCGCGACGAGATCGAGGCGATGGCGGTCGAGCGACTTGAGGAGTGCTCTGCCGGTGCGGCCTTCGCCGACGCGGGCCCGCAGATCTCGTGCCAGGTGACGGTAGAAGCCCGCTGGGCGATCGTTCTCGGCGTCCGCCACGGCTTCGACCGCTGCCGGTAGCATTTCGTCAAGCGGTCCCACCTGCAGGGCCTTCGCGATGGGGGGTAGGGGGGATCCTGCACCCTCGATCCCATTGCCTTTGCGATGAAGCCCGACGATGCGCCGCCATGGCGTG
>JAJCYQ010000064.1 GCA_029262835.1 Bacteroidota bacterium | reverse complement strand
TGCAAGAAGCACGGCGTGAACCCTCAAGCTTGGATGGCCGATGTCCTGGCCCGCATCCCGACCCATCCAGCCAAACGCGTCGCAGAACTCCTACCCAACAGCTGGGAAAAGAGCAACGTGTAGTTCACCGGATGGTTACGGCCGTGTTAAGGAGCATCCCATTACTATTCAGTCGGAACCAACTGGAAATTGACATGAGTGACAAAACAAACCAACTCGTTGCCACCGACTTCTGTGAGAAGTGTGTTCCGGCTGCTCGGTACGCCATAGAGAGAGCCGAGAAGGAAGGCAGGGATGTGCACTTTATTCACGGAGCCTATCGTCAGGGAAATCCTGACAATGTGCCGCCACAGGCCGATGCAACTGACGAAGAATTACACAGAAGGATGAATAGCTGGATCAGGTCCATTGGGTTGAACCCAGATGAAACGGCATCAACTGTTGTTCGGGCCTCAACGCCCGTGGAGGCCATCCTGACATCCGCGATCTATTTGAAGAGTGACGAACTTGTTGTTGGAAAATGCCGCGACGGTTGGGCCGGCCTATTAAATGGAGATCGGGTATCCAAGTCGGTGATTTCACATTCGATCAAACCTGTGGTCGTCGTCTCCTGATCAATTGAGGCTCAGCGAGCACTGGCCTTGCTCCGAAGAAACGAATAGTTGAACAGGTAGGCTTAACCAGTTCTCCGGAAAACCGGAGCAAGGACAAATAGTCATCAACAGTTGGTCAAATGCTGTCAGTCATATCCTAACTGGCTCACCCAGTCATCAACAAGGGTTTCAGTGCGGCCTCAATCACGTCATCTACGCGTTGTGCTTCCTGCTCGCTGCAAAATGGTTTTATTCGCAGGTCCAGGGTAGAGTACCCCGTTACCTCGATGGCGTGGTCAATCGCTGATTGGGGGATGAGGCCCTCCGTAATCAAGCCATCATGTTCATTGGCCAAAACCCGATAGTTGAAATCCCTGCTGAGTAACGTCAACTCATGGATGAATCGAGTCTCGGTGCCCTGGAAGAAATGAGCTAGTAACTCTCCGCGCGTAGTCTGAGGCGTAACGCAAATGGACATACCAGCGTCATTCTTCATTGATTTGCCGTACCGGGAGGATTTGCCTGCGCGCTTAATCTGTGATTTCAGGAATCGACACAACGTCTTGGAATCATGTTTCAGATTCTCCAGAATGGGATAGAGCTTGCTCCATACTTCTTTCGCTTCCATTCTGGCTACCGTCGCAGCTAAAAGCACCTCTTTAGTCTCTTCGCTCAGGTTCGAAAAGTGAGGATAAACTCCTTTCCCATATTGAACGGACAAGAGAATCTTTTTGCAGGAATCGAGAGGAAGACCGGTGTTATCCGAAACAGTGCGTCGATAGTCTGTATTAGGATCGGCAAATCTGGAGATTGTCGGGCACATCAGTCCATGCTTGCTAGCATACTCCGATGCGATGCAAAAGTGCGCCCTCGACAGATCATAATTTTGTACGAGACCCGCCGAGATTGGGCGAGAATAGGCCGCATGTTTGGCCGGACGCGTAATTGACTGTATTCCGTGAGCTCGTTCAAAGACCCGTCCTGTACTTGAAATCGTGTATGCTGGTCGGTATGAGTAGAACCCTGAATCAACCCTTGTGGGTTTTTGGCGATGGATAGAACGTATACAATTCAAATCATAGCATAGTCTTTCCAGGTCCCTTCGTGAGAGATACTCTTTGTTATCGATCTGGTGCTGCACCCAAGCCCTTATCCCGTCGATGTCAATTAGGTTCGGACCAATTGATTCAATTGCATTCTTGATTAGGGTGGGACAGGAATGGCCGTTGCGATCCATACGGGAGTCTAGGCGATCTGGCCGTTTTCTCTCGGCGCGAATGCTATCCGTGCCATTCCATTCTCCCACATGATCACTTAGGTCGACACGATAGCTGGGAGACAGTCGGTACATGTTGCTTCTCCTGCTTGCCTCGGCCCCCGGTCTAACTTCCAAGATGCCCTTTTGTACAAGTGGTTCGTGCAGTGCTTTGGCACTTGGATGCCCAGGTAGACGCCGGATGAGTTTATATGACACGGGTACCCAACCTTCATCAGAGAGGGCTTTATGGCAACTGCAGATCACGTGCCGGAGGAATTTTCGTCTTGCTTCGTGATGCTGATCCTGCACTTCTGATAGCCAGGCGTTAATCAATTCTGTAGCCTGTTGGGCAGTCCGCCACTCCAGAATATCTCCCTTTGGACGCTCTTGTTGGCGAATACGTGCCTGCTCCCTTTTTCTGGCTTTACCTGCCGTTTCTAGTACTTCTACGATGTTCACCATCTGTTTCTGCTTCATCTCCTGTAGGCTTAATAAGGTTGTATGCGTTCTATCGTTGGGTATCAAGTATATATGTCTTCAAAGCGTTAGTGATGTGCTTTCAATACCACGGTAATGGACCCTATAAGCTGTGAAATTGCTGCGCGACCTCAAAAAAATGCTAGGAGACAGGCCGCATATCATCTTCGAAGGAGCCCGTTTATTTGAAGTTGATCGAGGCTTATGCACCTTGCATTGCAATCAGAAGCCGAGATATGAGCAACACACACGAAGCAAGACGAGCCAGACGGAAGAAGAAGGCTACCGCAGGGGGGGTGGAAGAGTTACGTGCTCATCTTTGGTCTGCAGTGGAAACGGCGGCGCAGATTGTTCAGGATGACGATGAGTGTGCCGATCGGCGCTTGCGCGCAATACACGCCACTACTCAGGCGAGCGCTTCCTATTTGAGAGTCATTGAGGCTACGGAGTTCGAAGCGCGCCTCAAAGCGCTAGAGGAGAGAGCGCCAAAGTCATGAATCAGTCACTTCGCAAACGCTTGGATGCCATAGAGTCGGACATCAGCCCAGACATAGGAGACTGGGCGTTCTTGTGTCAGTGGGAGGGGGGGTATGTCATTACTCATACCGGACAATTCATTCCGGAAGACGAGCTGGCCACGCTAAATGAGCGATACCCCAATACTCATTTTATTCTGCCTTCGACTCGGGAATATCCGGAGGCTCCCGACGTGACTCCAGACGACATGATGTACCTGAATAAAGCTAGACACAAGGCAAGATCGGAGGGGCGCGAATACTGCCCGGAAACAGACCCTGACCCTCGTGTGCGCGCGATCGAAGCCGAGTTGAAGGCTCATCAGGAGTTGATAGACGAGAGAACACCCACGTTGGAAGACTACAAGCGACTTAGCGAGATCTTTGGGCGCCCAGACATACTGTAGAGTGACACCCTAAATTTCGGATAACAGGACATCCAGTTTTACGAGTCCTGGCCCCGGTGGTTGGCGTTTGCAGTCCAGTTTCATCAGCTGGAGTTGCTCATGGCCAAGCTAAACAAGGGTGCCCGCATGACCATCA
>JAJCYQ010000063.1 GCA_029262835.1 Bacteroidota bacterium | reverse complement strand
TGCCGACCCAAAAGGCCGGAAAGGGCATCTAGACTATGTGCAGCTGCTGGAGAACTCGGTTGCCGCAAGCTGTTCCGTCAGAAGAACTTCGACGATCGGGATCCCGTCAACTCCACATAGTCCGGAACTCTGCATAGCCTCACCTATGGAGAGCTTTCCATAGGTGAGGTAACTCCAAGGATGGAGATCCCGGCGGTCACACGCACGTAGCCGAATACGTGGCCGCTTCGGTGTCAGCACCGCACTGACCGCCAGCGAGGGAAGAGCCCTGCCCTCCGCCCGAGCCTGCCATCCACTTCCAAGGGCGCGCACAGGCCGCGAAGGGTTCTCGTCTGTGTGGCGCGATGCGGGCAACTACTCCCTGTTGGCGTCGCTTTCTCTCCTGTCCCAGTCGACGTCATGAGGCCGCCCCATACTCCCGAGCAGCCGGGGGGCGCCCCCTCCCTTAACCAGCTACTCGGCTAGACGGCCACCGGGGCCGGGATTCCTCGTTGGTGTCGCGTCACTTCTCCGGGTTCACCGCTGCCGCCCGTCGGGCCTGCGCGAAATCATGCGAAACGAAGCGGCGTAGGTGGTAGTCGGTCACAAGAGAACGTCGGTGCATCGAAAGATCGGGTTACGGCACGAGTACTGGCCAGAGAGGGGGGTGTGGTCGCGCGATCTGCCGTCTCCCCAGCCCCTTGGCCTCGGTATAGCCGAGCGTTTCGCGCTCGTTCCTAACGGTTCAGCCGTGGTCAAGCGGGCACGCTGCTCCCGGCGTCGGGCTCAGCTCCCGCCGGAGCATGAGTGATTACGCCCCTCCGCCGACTCCACATCCTGCCCAGCGGGGTTGAATCAGTCTGCAGCGGCGGCTGGGTCGGCGAGTCTGCGGCCGACTATGCTCTGAACGCCGACCAGGTTGCGAAGTCGGCTTTCCAGTCGGAGGTACAGGTGTTCTGGATCCTGGCGGTTGTCCGGGCCTGGGGACAGCCACATCATCACTACAGACTGGCGCTTGTGTTCTCGACCTGCGGGCCGTTGCCGAAGGTCATCGATGCCGACGCCAGCCATCGTGAGGGCTTTGCACAGCGCGTTCAAGACACCGGGTACGTCCAACACCCTTATTTCAAAGTGAAAAAGGGAACAAGGTGGAGGGCCGGCCTGCGTTTCGACGTGAATCGGTCGGAGGTGCCCACCGACCTCACCACTCCCGCCCAACTCCCCCCAGAGGGCCTCTTTGATCGCATCGGGGTTCATTGGTTCTTCGGTCCACGGCGTCATCGAGAGCACAATCGTCGCGGACCTGCCCAAGACCGTGCCGGAGGCGTGCAGAATGTTGAGCTTGAAATCAGTGTAAAGGAGTTCTGTGATCGCCCCGAGGCGTCCTGGCTCGTCCTCCCCTTGCCATTTCAGCAGGAGGTGCTCGGCCGGCCTAGCAACAGACTCCACGTCGTCCCAGCGTTCCTTAATTAGCTTGTGGGCGTTCACGGCGAGATCGTCGTAGTCCGTGTAGCGGCGGATTCTCTCGCCGACGCCCGGCAGCGCTGTGCAGACAGCCTTCAGCGCGGACGCGCTGTCCGGGTTGCCCTGGAAGTCGTAACGGAGAAAGACTTCGATCGCGTTCTCGTGCGCCGCTCTCCTGTGGAATTCTGTCAGCTCGTAGAGTAGCGGCGTTCTCCCATCGAGATTCGGGTCGCTGGTACCCGTGTGGTCGTCGAGGACTGCGATCATGGCGTCAGCGCGAGCAAGCATCGCGTCCATAAGCGGTCTCGAATCATCGCCGCTGCGCATCTGCTCGGCCTCGATGAAGATCGGTGTGTGCCCCAGCCGATGGACGGCATCGATGACGGCTTTGCGCTCGACCACATTCTTCATCCTTGACGCGACGAAAATGTTCATGTGCTTCCTGGTTCTCTTGGGCTGGGAAGGTCCGATTCTGGAAGTCAGTTTCCAAATACTGGGACCTGTCTGTGTTGGAGAGCGCCACTACTAGCCGATGCTAGACAAAACCACCAGTGGCCCCGTTTTACGAGGTGCCCGCGTGAGACAGGTCACGACGACGGCGCTTCTCGTTGGCATCGCACCTTCACTGCGCAGTCCTTTCCGCCGACGAGCCAACCGTTGGCCCCCAAAGGCCCCGCCACCTTTGGCTCCTGCCACAAGACCGAATGCTGCGGACCGGCATGGCTACCCTCACGTAGCCGAATACGTAGCCGCGCAGGTGATCACACCGGTGTTCAGGCCGGCGGCGAGCCCCTGAACGCGCGAGTCAATGGGCAGCGGGGGTTGCCAATCAGAGGCGGCGGACGGTTGAATGTGAGTTCACTGAGCGGTGACCCCTCCGATCCGGCACTCTGTTGACGTAGCCGAGTGCCTAGCGGCCAGGCGTCATCGTCCGGGACCTCGGCGCCGACAGCGAGTTCCGGTACCGTTCTCGTCGTCGATTGGACTAAGGTCCGGACCCTCCCACGGCGAAACGGATGGTGGCCGTCGGAAAAAGTGACCGAATGGGATTCTCCCAGTAGAAGAGAGGGTCGGCATTGGTGGCGTCGATACTAGAGGCCATCCTGATTTGTCCGACCCCGTCTCCCTCCGACACAACTAGTACGAGCGTGAGTGAAGTGCTGCCTAGGTTCCTTCTATATGTGGCTCTTGGTTGCGGCCTCCTGAGTCTGAATGTCTGGTACGTTCGCGGGTTGGTACGGAGCTTTCGCTCCAGCGGCGCGCTCGTCGCGCCGATTCAGATCGTGGGTGCGGAACGTTCCGATCACGGATCCGCGCTTGCCCATCTTCTGGTGGCGAGGCTGGATCGGATCGATGAAGAAATGGCGTTGGCCAACGCGGCACTCGAACCCGTCGAAGGGCACGACATGGGACGCCTGGACATGGTCGCTGAGCCTGCCAGCCCTCTACTGATAGAGACTTTCCGCCCTTTGGATCTCGATGTGAGAGTCGGTGGCCTCGAGCTGACGGGTGTGCTCTCTTGGATTCAGCGTGCACTGGTCGAAGAGCGTATCCTCCAACTCTCGCTCTTGAGGGGAGCCGACGGCGCCAGGGTTAGCGGCAACTGGTCGGCCCTAGGTATTGAGTCCTTCACACTCAATATCGACGATAGCGGTGACGGAGCAGTTATCGATGCGATTGCCTACGAAGTCGCGTACCGCCAGTATCGTGACCGAACCCCCGAGGCGGGCGCTCTGGGTGCATCGGAGTTCCGTAGTTTGCTCACGATACTCAGCGACCTGGCAGAGCACAATCGACTGGTAGCTGCCGGTCGCCGGCCAGCAGCGGAACTAACCGACCTGTACGAGCGGGTGGCTCCGCTCGCCGATCGAGCGGTTGGATGGGAGCCCCTGCAGCAGCTGGCAGCCTCCCTCGCCGAGCGCGCCGGTGCGCTCGAAGAAGCCCTCGCCAGATACGTGGCGCAGCGCGATCGTCTCCTGCAAGGTCAGGGCACAGTCCCCGACGGGCTGAGGGACAAGATTGCGGATCTCCGCAGGTCTGTAGACGCCCGCATCGCTAGGGCGTTGAGCAGCGAGGGCGAGGGGCTTGGCGACGGGGGTATTCGAACGATCGTCTCGTCGGACCTCGCGGCTCTCCGCGAGGTTCTTTCGATCCCTGATCTCGATATGACCGATTCTCCACCAACGATAGGGATCCCGGGGCCGCTCCCGGCTGGCTTCGCCGACCCACGAATCGAAGTCATAGAGACGGGAGATCACCAGGAACCTGGCTCAGCGTTAACTGAGTATGTCCTGAGTGTCCTTGATGCCGTGCGCCTCGTCGCGCCCGAAGCGCGTTTTTTGGCGGCGCCGATCGCAGACCCCGCGACAGTACCGCTTGCAGACGCGATCGTGAAACTCGCACGCGCGAACGTTGATGTGATTCTCGTGCCTTATGGGCCGCTGGAGGCGTCGGTTTTTGCCCCGCTGCTTACAAGAGTGAGTCAGGAGGACATCTTCGTCGTGCTGTCGGCCGGAATGGCCCCCAAGCCGCAGAGCGCCCTACTCGGAACACCGCTCCCGGACCTGGTCGTGTTCGCGGGCGCCGTCGATTCGGCTGGAGAGAGGGCTGGTTTCTCCGCCCCGTGCGAACGATGCGTCTGGGCTCCGGGTGTCGACATTCAACTGAGCACGCCGCAAGGCGGGCTTCTGAGACGTTCGGGCACGGCCTATTCGGCCGCTTTGACAGCGGGCGTCATAGCGCGCCTTCTCGACAGGCGGCCGGACCTGGCGCCTGTCACCTTGGCGGCGGACCTCCGGAGATCCGCGAGCTCTCGCGGTGGTGGACCGCCCATCCTTAGCCTCAGTGGTGCGTTTGAGCTGAGTACCGAAATTCAGGCACCGAACGAACTCGACCCCAACACCCACGACGGAGCACGCTGACCCGGAGATTTCTCTCGGGTCAACGCGGACGCTTGCCACGGTGGCTACTTCGAGGTCCGAGGCAGCGCGGTATCCACAGGAAAGGGACATCCCAACACACCGAACCGCCGGATCAGCTAGAGCAGCGGATCTTCACTCCGCTGCTCTATGCGATTCCCACCGCGGTGGAGCGCTCAAAGACCCCGCCATCATTGGCTCCTGCCCCAAAAGCGAATGCCGCGGACTTGCACGGTCACCCTCACGTAGCCGAATACGTAGCCGGTAGTCGCACGTTCCAGGCCACTCTGGCTGTCGCCCAGTGCGGACCATGGGGCCATCCATCCCGGTTGGGAGCCGGCTACTCAAGACACCCGGGTGACGGACGCCTGTGTAGATCGTAGGTGGCCAATGCGACGCGGTCGGCGCCAGGAATCGCCCCAGGAGCAGTCGGCCCTGGCGGTGTCGGCAACAACTTCCGTCGCGATCCTGTCAATCTGCTATACTGCATATATTAAGAAGACGTATTCCATCATATTGTTAGTTGCGGTTGAGCAGCGACACTCTTACTGTTCCTGGTCATGGAAGCCCGCTTCGCGGATGAAGATCTTGAAAGCCTCTATTCCGACGCCACGGCGCTGTCGCGCCATGACGCGGCGGTCGTCAAGGCGTTCCGGAAGCGTGTCCAGTTCATTCTCGCGGCAGCGGACGAACGAGATTTCAGACAATGGAAATCCCTGCACTTCGAGAAGCTCAAAGGGAATCGTGCGGACGAGTACTCGATGCGACTCACGAGTCAATGGCGCCTCATCTTGCGTTTCGAGGGAAAGGCGCCTAGGAAGGTCGTGGTCGTTGTCGGCATTGAGGACTACCACTGATGTTGGGGGAGAACGATGACCAAGATTGAGCCTGCTGAGGTGTTCCCTCCTGGCGAGTTTCTTCGAGAGGAGCTCGCGGAGCGCGGCTGGACTCAGGAGGATCTGGCCGAGATTCTGGGCCGTCCTACGACCTTGGTGAATCGGATTGTCAACGGCAAGAGCCAGATCATGCCGGAGACCGCGCATGGTCTGGCCGAGGCCTTCGGTACGACGCCCGAGCTTTGGATGAATCTGGAGTCAGCCTATCGGCTCTGGAGAGTGGATCAGCCCAAGGGGGTCGTCGCTAAACGGGCCAGTCTGTTCGAGCGCTTCCCCATCAACGAGATGGTCAAGCGAAGGTGGATCGAGCCTACCGAGAGCGTCGACGTGTTGGAGCGTCGAGTGCTCGATTTCTTCGGCCTACAGGGGCTCGACGACGATCTGCGTCTCTGGCCGCACGCCGCCCGCAAGTCTACTTGCGACGTGACACCAGCCCAGTGGGCATGGCTGTATCGAGCGAGCCATTTGGCGCAGTGCGTGCACGCAAGGCGACTCACGGAGAAACGCTTCGATCGTTGTCTTGAGCAGCTGCGGCAGTGTACGGCTGATCGCGAAGAGATCAGGAGGGTTCCAGGCCTTCTGGCGGAGGGAGGTATCCGCTTGGTCGTGGTCCAGCCGTTGCCGAGAGCGAAGATCGATGGCGCCTGCTTCTGGCTCGACAAGCAGTCACCGGTGATCGCCATTTCGATGCGTTTTAGACGCATCGATTCTTTCTGGCACACCCTGATGCATGAGCTGGGGCACGTAGCAAAGCGGCATGGTCTACGAGACGGCACATGCGCGATCGACGAGGACCTCGGGAGCAGCGCGCGAAGGGAAGTCAATGCCGTCGAGGCTGAGGTCGATCGATTCGCGGCGAACTATTTGGTCGACCAGGCGAAGCTCGATGGCTTCATCGTCCGGACCCGGCCGCTCTACTACAAAGCGAAGATCCGGCGGTTCTCGAAAGTCCACGGGGTTCATCCCGGGATCGTCGTCGGTCAACTGCAGCATCGCGGCGAGATCGACTATTCGCACAATCGCGAGATGCTCGTTGATGTCAGAGAAGTCGTGACTAGCGCTGCACTAACGGACGGCTGGGGCGTCGTTCCAGTGGTGTAGTGGTAACTGAGAGCAGGTAACAGGAGCCGAGCAGGGAGGCGCTTTGAGATGAGCTATGGGGATCAGTTGAGACGTATAGTGGAGGACTATCAGCGGGCCGGGGAGCCGTGGCCCGCAACCGCGCGTGAAATCGCTGCGTGGGCTGTGCGTCAGGGGCTTTGGCGGCCGCAACCTGGCGATCTTATGACCCAGTGTGCGCACGAGATAGCGGGAGCCCTTCGCGAGGAGTACATCACGGACGCGCAGGGGAGAAGGGTCCGCGCGAAGCACGCGGCGACCCTGAAGCGGAACGGCAAGCAAGCGACCCTGTGGGCGGACATACGATCTGCTCCACGAGCGCATATGGAGGTCGCGTTTCAACAGAGACGCAACCTGATCCTGGGTGACTGCAAGCAGCTGAAGGCTGACGCGGACAGCTACAACGACAACATGACGCCGGACAATCCGATCCAGACGAGTTTCGATTTCACGGAAGATCTTGAGGAGTGGGAGATAGGAGCGTAATCGGCCTGGACGCCTGTCCAAGCCACCGGAGGTAGCAGCGATGGTGTCGAAGAAGAGCGGAAGCAGGAAGACCTAAAAGCGAGGACGGGACGCCGGTACGGGGCGTTTCCTCAAGGTCAGCGACGCGCAGCGCAGGAAGAAGACTGCGATCGTCGAGACGGTTCGCAAGAAGAAGAAGTGAGAAGGCGCTCTCGCGGACCTTGATCGCGAGAGCCGGTCCAATAGTTGCGGCTCGTTCGGAGCCAGCTCCGCGCTTCTGGGCGCAGGTTCGAGACGGGGTGGCACGACGGCGGGCGCCGCGGCGCGAGCATTCTGGCCGAGCGCTCGGCCGCCTCGATCGAGCGCGCCGAGCAGTGCCTAGAGACTTTCCTCCAAGGCCGACAATAGTGGGAGTGGGTACATGACCCTGATGGGCACGGTGACCGGTCTGTTCGCCCTCTTTCTCGGGGTCTTGCCCGGCCTTCCCGGCGAATTGGTGTTTCGCAGCCTAGTCGTGACCAGTTGGCGCGAAAAAGAGAGGACGTTCTACCTCCGCGTTTCGATCTTCAGCGCGTTCGGCTTGAGTCTGATGACAGCGCTCGGTTGGTCTGAGTATCCGGCACTCGCGCTGGCCATGGTTCAGCGGTCGGGCACGGATCCTGCTCTGACCGACGGCACTCTGTTACGCGTCCTCGCCGGGGGCTACTTGGCCCACACAGGATGGTCACTGGTCATAGCCCTGTTCGTCGCCGGATGCTACCTCGCCACACGGCGGCTCGTACCGGGTTGGGTGCGGCATGCAGACACATGGGACGAGTTTGTCGGGAACTACGCGGCTCGGAGATGGGTGATCGTAACGCTCAACAATGGGGAGACCTACGTTGGTCGCGTCCACCAAGCGGATGTCTCGTGCGAGGCTGAACAGCGTGGGTTGGTCTTGGTGGAACCGGCCGTCTACGATGAGAATAAGAGAAACTACGTTGCCACGACTAACCTGTATCTGTACCTGCCCGGGGCAGCCATTGCGCACGTAGCAGTAGCTGGCGAACCGGCGGATGACCGCGTCGTTCGGCCTGGCCGCCCCGTTTTCACGGAGAGAATTCTCGATGACGAAGAAAACGCCGGTTCCTAGCAAAGATGGCGCAGTCCTCCGAATCAAGGAGAGCCTGAAGCCGCCGCAGACGACCCGACCGCCGCGCGTACCGCCGCCGCCCCCACCGCCCGAGAAGAAGTAGGTGATTCCGAGACTGCGGTCCCGCGAGGTGGAACCTCGGCACTAGGGACCAGTTCAGAAGCCAAGGGTCAGGTGGAATCCCAGCAACCCCGCAGGCGCATCCGGGACTCGTCGCCCTCCTCGCCGTGTTCGCTGGGCAGGGTATTGGGGCCGGGCTTTCAACGCGAGTCGCCTTGTCTCCCGTCTCGGCGCAGCGGACGTTCACTGCGCTGCTCTATCCGGTGGCCAGTCGATCACGGGTGCTCAATGGCCCCGTCTCCATTGGCTCGCGCCCCAAGAGCGAATGCCTGAGATCTGGCATTGGCCCAATTTCACGGACACCTTTGGCAGCCCATAATGGGCTCGGAGGTGAACGATGGGATCACGACGGCACTTCAGTCGCGAGTTCAAGATTGAAGCAGTGAGGATGGTGACGCAGCAGGGTCACGGGCTGACG
>JAJCYQ010000062.1 GCA_029262835.1 Bacteroidota bacterium | reverse complement strand
CGCCATGGTGTGCAGCGTGGCCACCTGACGCGCCCTCGACGCCGCCCCACCCTCCGGCATGTAGGTCTCCTGGTCCCACTCAAGAATGGCCGCGGCGTGGTTCAGGTCGGTAATGCGGGCCAGTTGATCTCGAAGTTGCTGCATGAAGAGTGGGTTGTTGGCTATGATTCAGGCTGACGACGTACACTGCCAGGAGTAGTTCCGGTAATTCGTTTGAAGGCGCGAATAAAGGCCGCCTCAGATGAATAGCCGCATTTGTCGGCAATATCAGCCTGCGTCATGGCGGAATAGAGGAGCAGATTGCGAGCCCGCATCATTCGGACTTCTGATATGTACGTGTATACCGTCTTACCCATGGCCCGTTTGAATGAACTGGCGAGCGTTGAGCGCGACAGCCCTGCCTTTCCTGCTATTTCTTGAAGAGACAGCCCCAAAGCACCCCCGTCATGGATAACACGCAACGCTCGGTAGACCGTTTCATCTCGCAGTCCGCTGAAAAACCCCCTTTCGCCGGTCGCATTTCGGGCATAATGTCGAAGAACCTCTACCAACATGGCTTCCGAGAGCCGTACGGCCATGGCAGAGCTACCAGGTTCATCAGAGGACGTTTCCTGTATGACGTGGTCCGACATCTGTATAGCCCATGAGACATCAATTGCTGGTACATGAACAAGTGCTGGTAGCTCAGCAAGAAATGGATGTAGCACAGCATGGTCAAATTCAAAATGACCACAGAGTAGTGAGGTCGATACTTCTGCCGCGGAATCATCAGGAAATGGGATGAGGCGGTGGGCGGTGCCGTGGATGAACACCGCGACATCACCAGCCTCCAGGCAGATTGGCGAACGAACCGTGGCTTCACTGGGGATGTGTATCTGGCAACGACCGTCAACTACGAGGTGGAACTGCGCCACTTTTCCGGGTGGAATGTCCAATTCCCAGGGTGGATCAAAACGGGTGCAGAAGTAGACGACGCTACGAAGGCGAGCCGTGTCAAGTATGTCGCTGAGAGGATCCATTCTCGGACGAATAGTCAATATATCAGGATAAAAAGGTATCTGTAGTCCGACTTTGACAAACTATCATTGGACCGATCACTTTTCAAAACGAACAACAAAAAGAGAGATATGAAACTGCTGACCAAGGTGATTCCGGCACTGCTGATTTTCGTCGTCAATGACGCGGTGGCCCAGAACGCATCGAAGAATACCGTAGGCGGCATTGTCATTCCAGCAAACTCGATCGAGTTTCAAGAGATGGCACCCTTTGTGAAAATGGGAACCGTAGCTGGTGACATGTCCGCAGGTCCTCACGGGACGTTCGGGATCATGGCAGCCGAGGATGGATCTCCGAGGCATACACATTCTGGAGCGTATCATGGTGTGGTGTTGTCCGGTACGATGGTCAATCCATTTGGGCGCGAGGCGAATCCCCCAGAGATGACGGCCGGTTCCTACTGGTATGTGCCTGCAGGAGTTGAGCATATCACTGCATGCGTGTCGAAAGTACCATGCTTGTTCTACTTTCATGCGAATGAAGGATTCGACTTCACGCCGGTAGAATAGGCGGGACTGAATGAGGAGATTCATTGGCGCGTGCCCAGGGCGCGTTCGACCAAGTCGAACGCGCTCTGTGCCGCAAGCGCCAACAAGGCCGCCGGAATGGCTCCCTCGAGAATGAGCGCCGTGTCGCCCAGCCGGATGCCGGTCACAATGGGCTGTCCGAGGCCCCCGGCGCCGATAAGCGCGCCAAGCGTGGCCGTCCCGATGTTGATCACGGCGGCCGTCTTGACGCCCGCCAGGATGGTAGGCACGGCCAGCGGCAGGTCGATGTGGCGCATTTGGAACGTGGTTGAGAGGCCGAGAGCCCGGGCCGACTCGCGTAGCGCTACATCCATACCTGTGATTCCTGCGTGGGTGTTGCGCACAATGGGAAGCAGCGAGTAGAGGAAGAGCGCCACGATGGCCGGAACGGTTCCAATGCCCAGAAGCGGGATCATGAACACCAGCATGGCCAGCGCGGGTATGGTGTAGAGGACACCTACGGCTCCCAGGATGACGCGCCCGGCGCCAGCGCGCAATGCCGCCCAGATGCCAAGCGGGAGCGCGGCCAGGATGGCGAGCCCGAGCGATATCCCGACAAGGACCAGGTGATCGGCTGTATGGCGCGCCATGCGGGCGGCCCGGGATTCGGCCTCGGCAAGCGGCACGACGTCTTCGCCCCGGGCCGCATTCCCTACGGCATTCGTTTCCGCTTGCGACGACACAAATGCATGGGCAATGCTGGCCGGCGGCTCGCCGTCCACGCGGGCCGCGGCGTTCATGGCCACCATAGTAGATTCCGGAATGGTCCCTTCAAGCGCCCGGAGCGCCATCTGCTGCCCCGCCGGAAGGTCCAGGCGGTAGAGGATGAGCGCGTCGTACCTGGGAAATACGCCGCGGTCGTCCTCGAGCGTGACGAGGTTGTACTGCTTTATTTCGGCATCGGTCGAGTACAGGTCAATCACGTCGACGCTCCCGCCAAGGAGCGCCCGGTAGGCCAGATCGTGCTGCAACCCGCGCGCGGCCGCCGGATCGAAGCCGTACTGGCGCACGAGCATGGGCCAGCCATCTTCCCGGTCCATGAACTCGTTCGTGAGGCCGAACCGGATAGGGGGCGTGCCCTGGGATTCTTCCCTGGATGCGCGTCGGGCATGCTCGGCGGCCCCGCTCAGCGTCTCAAGGCGTGTCCGCTCGGCAAAGGGCTTCGTTGTTCCAAGTACATACGTGTTGTTGAACCCGAGGGGCGCCGTGCGGCCTATGCCGAGCGCCGCGAGGCGGGCAGAAATGGAGTCGGCAGGAATACCAGCGAAGATCTCCTGCTCGAGCGTGCCCGAGTATTCGACGTAGGCATCGATGTCGCCCGCAAGGAGCGCTTCCCATAGAATACGTGTCCCCCCAAGTTCCGCGCGGTGCGTGGCCTGGACCTCGCCATGCGTGTCCTGCCGGATCTGCGCGGCAAGGATTTCGCCCAGGGTGACGTTTTCGGTAAAGGCTTTGGAGCCGGATGTGAAGGCATCTGGTGCGGGGCTGCTGCAGGCGCCGACGAGGAGCACCAGAAGGGCGAGAACCGGTACAGGAGATACCGACACAGCAATTTTTGGCCGCGCGACGATGTTATGTGAGGCGGCGGCCCTCATTCCCGCCCCTCCATGTGCAGGTGCCGCTGGGCGCGCACAAACTGCTCCACAAACGTATTTCCGGGGCGCTGGGCGAAATCGCCGAGCGCCCCGGACTGTACTATCCTGCCCTGCTGCATGAGATGGATGACGTCGCCGAACCAGGCCGCCTCGGCCAGATCGTGTGTTACCAGGAGCACTGTTTTCCCGAGGCGGCCAATCAGGTCCTTGAGTTCATGCTGCAGCTCCGCCCGGATCATGGGATCGAGCGCGCCGAGTGGCTCATCGAGCAGCAGCACGTCCGGATTGAGCATGAGCGCCCGCATGATGGAAACGCGTTGTTGCTGGCCTCCCGAGAGCTCCGACGGCTTCGAAGTCAGACGGTTCATGGGAAACCGCGCCAGCTGGGATACCTCCTCGAGCCGCGCATCTACCCGTTTTTTGTCCCAGCCCAGATAACGGGCAGCGAGCGTGGCATTGCCGCGGGCCGAGAGGTGGGGGAAGAGGCCGCCCGCCTGGATGACGTAGCCTGTGCGGTGCCGGATGTACTGCACGTTTGCGCGTGTAATCGGGTTGCCGTCGAAGGCAATGCGGCCGCTCGTTGGCCATTCGAGCCCCGCCACCATGCGGAGCAGTGTTGATTTTCCGCATCCACTCGGGCCAATCAGGACGTGCGTGCTGCCCGCCGGACACGCGAGCGTGACCCCATCAAGCGCCGTAATGCGGCCAAAGCACTTCGAGAGCGCGTTGGCCTGGATCATGTGGGCGGTGGGGCCAGGGGAGGCCGTCTGGGCAAGAGGGTCTGCAGCGCCGTCCATTCTGTTGGAAATCAGCGTGAATAGGCTTCGTTCCCGTCAATGTATTGACTGGCCGTCGATAGGATCCGTATTTTGTCCGTCTAGGCCAATGTAGCTCAGCTGGTAGAGCAGCTCACTCGTAATGAGCAGGTCAGCGGTTCGAGTCCGCTCATTGGCTCCCCCAAAAACGCCTTCATCTAGCCATTTCCGGCTGTATGGAGGCGTTTTCTGTTTTGGTGGGGACATGTGATGTATGGTCTGGAACTCGCTTGTACGGGGATACGTACATTCTGAAGATATACTCCAAGTTTCATGCAACAACGCAAGCCACTCGAATGGTGGGCAGACGCCAGAGATGTTCTTAGAGGATGTCCGGGCGAAGTCAAATTGCGGGTGGGTTATGCACTCGATGAAGCGCAGCTCGGGAATAAAGCTGGCAGCGCGAAACCAATGCCCAGCATAGGGAAAGGGGTCTATTCCATCACAACAAACCACGATACGGAGACATACCGCACCTTCTACGTTGCACGCTTCGCCGAAGCCGTCTATACGTTCTACGTCGTTCACAAAAAGTCGACGCGGGGCATAGACCTCCCGAAGTACCAGAAAGATCTTGCCCGTGCTCGCTACAGAGAGATTATCGAGTGGCGTAGGTCTCAGGGATTCCGCTGAGCTGTGATATTTTAGCCACTCGACTTATCAACCAACACTCCGCCGTCATGTCAAAACCTGTTAAATCGACTGGAAACGTCTTTTCCGATCTCGGATTTGATTCAGAGGAAGCCGCCCTTCTCCAATTCAAGTCCAGGCTCCTTTCTGCGCTCGCTGCATTTGTGAGCGAGTACCCGACGCAATCTGAGGCTGCCGAGGCGCTCAGCGTGGCCCGTCCGCGTATTTCCGAAATAAAGAATGGGCACCTTGACAAGTTCACCACAGATCTTCTCTTGGCTTACTGTCACCGTGCCGGTCTTCGTATTCCGGATTTTGACCTTGTCCCCGCTGGCTGAATGTTGTCAGGGATGGGACAACCACCTCAGCTCCCCAAACAGGGATAGCAGTTCAACGGGGGCGCCGTCCAGGAGTCCGGTGGGGTGGACAAGGCGGAGGCCGTGGCTGTAGTCGGCGTAGTGTTCGCCGTGGACGAGCGAGAGGGGCTGGATAGGATCGCCCACGGCGCGGTGCCAGCCGTAGATGGCGACGCGGCCGGGTTGCTCACGAAGGCGCAGCGTGCTGACGACATCTTTCTTGTGCCCGGTAATGAGCGCTCCCTGCCCGCGGCCATTTCGGTGGGCCTCGACGAGCTCCTGGTGCCGCACAAAATAGGCGTTTGACGTCATTTCAGGCAGCGGCGGCATGGGCTGCGGCGTAAGGCGCAGGTCGGCCTGGGCATAAATGGCATCGACCATCCCGGGTGTTGGCAGCAGCATACCGAACGCTCGCGATACCGCGAGGGCGGACGGGAGCGAGAGGGGCGACCGCACGAAATCTTCCGATGATCCCACCGCGAGGTAGTCTCCCGTGACAAAGATGGTAACAGCCTGTCCATTGTCGGACTCGATGTTCACTGGATGGAGCGTACGCAGCTCATCGGGCAGGTTACCGGCCAGGATCTGGGCTACCACACGGCGCTGCCGCTCCCTGGCATCGAGTCCGGCTCCGGCTTCCATGACGGCGACGCCGCCTGGCGCATCCAGTGGACGAGCGGGCGCCTGGAGCGTCCGGAGGGTATCGGAACGCGTGCTGTTGATACCCGCGTCAGCGCTTGAAGCCGGGGCGTGGACCGTGGATGTGTCGCAGGCCAGGGGCAGGGAAAGTGCCGTGGCCAGGGAAATGCCGGCTGCGGCAAGCATCCAGAAACGCTTGGCGGTGTGCATCATGGTCAGAACTGATATCCGAATCCGATGGTGAGCGTCGTGTCGTCCGCGCTGCGGCCAATGGTAGCGCGAAGCACGCCGGCGTCGTAGAGTTCGGCCCAGACGCCACCGCCTGCCCCTTCGTGCCAGACGCGGGAGCGCTCGCCGTCGGTCCACACCCGCCCGATATCGAAAAAAGCGAGCGGACCGCCGCGGCCGAATGCAAGATAGCGTGCAAAGCGGAATGCTTCCCAGCGCACGTCCGTATTGATCCAGTAGGCGGTGCGCCCGGCGAACCGTGTGGAGCGGAACCCCCGCAGGTTGTTCTTGCCGCCGAGCGTGCTCGACGCGTAGAACGGGAAGTCGCCGGTGTTGTGCTCCAGGCCCGTGCGTAGCACAACGCTCAGCTGTGGGCTGATGGACGGGGACATCCAGAGGCGTGCATCGGTCGTGAAGCGGCCATACGTATCGGTATTATTGTGCACGCCGACGTTGAGCTCGGCCGTCGACGTCCAGAGCATGCCCTGGCGTGGAGAGATGCCGTTGTCCCTGGTGTCGATTTCCAGGGAGGATGTTGCGCCCGCAAACCACTGCTCATCGAACGTGTTGTCGGACACGCCTTCCTGCACGACGAGGAATCGGTCATCGTCCCGCTTGACATCGGTGCGTCGCGCAGTGGGAAGAACACTCACGCGCAGGCCGGGGGCGACGTCGCGCTCGAGACCGGCGGCGATAGAGAACTGGCTGAGCCTGGCCTGATAGAACTTTCGGCTGGCCTCCGTATTGCGGGTTTCATTACCGAGCCCGTAGAAGTTTCGGATATTATTGGGCGACAACAGGTTGACATCACCCCGCACATCCCATCCGCCCACGACGTTCCTGCGCTGGTAGTTGTACACCGCGTTCCAGGCACCCGTTTTACCAGCCAGGTTGCCGGCCAGGCGGTGCGACGTTTTCCAGGGGAGAGATCCGAAACCGGGGCGTTGCAGGCGGAACCCGCCGCCAATGAAGAGACCGTCGTCCTTGTTGCTTCCGAAAAAGGCAACCGGTAAGGTCCGGGGGAAGGCGTGCCCGTGCGGGTCGTAAAGCGCCTCATTTTCCCGCGCGGAATGCGGAACGCGGACGTAGGTCTTGGGACCCACGCCGCCTATGACACGGATTTTTATTGGAGATGCTTCGGCCCCGCGGAATTCGAACGTATCGTTTCCATCCTGCCCGTAGAGACGGATTTCCCGGGTCTCATTCCGGTAGAACATGCGGTCGTAGAGAAGGCGCCGCACCTCGCCTTCCTTGCTGGTCTTGAAGACCTCGACCCGGACCGAATCGGACAGGTAGCGGGACACCACAAAATGCTCGTGTTTGTGGCTTCCAACGACATCCACTACGCGGGCGAGCTTCTCATAATAGGCGGCGGCGACGCGTGGAAGTTTGTCGCGCCGGATTTCAAGAATACGGGCGGTGCGCTCGCCGTCGATGGCTGCCACTTCCGGCGGCAGGGCCTCGACGGCCGCGCGGATGGCGTCGTCATCGAGTTCCCTTTTCATGGAATCGGCCAGCGCGACCCAGTCCTGGCGCGTCATGGAGGCTGTGAATCGACGATCCATGAACATGCCCTTGGCGTTGAGCCCCTTCAAGTTGCCATAGGACGGGCGGAAATCCTGCCACAGCCATTCCACAAACGTCTTGTAGAACCACGGGAAGATTCCGCCAATCCGCATGAACGCGACGTCGCGGTCGCGCGGCACGACCACCCAGATCTTTCCGGTGGAATCGGCCGGCTCGACGGCTGCAAAACGAACGTTGTCCGGCGTACGGTCGGAATCGGCTATCATCATGTCGAGAAGCCGTGCGCGGGCCCAGGCATGCGCATCTACCCGGTGATCATTGTCGCCATTGACCTTACGCATAACGGTTTCGTAGCTGTCCACATCTTCCACGTGGCCGAGATGGGGGAGTCCACTCATGTCGCCATTGGGCCGGATGACGTACATGCCGATGCGGCCTGTGAGTGGGGCGCGCAGCGGTCCAAGACGCGGATCGTCCGGGATGAACCTGTAGACGGGGTCGGTATGGAAAACGCCGAGCGCATTGGCGAGAGGGGGGACCATCGCGGCGCCATAGGGGTGCAGCATGGATACCTGGTCCTGCGCAATGTCGCTCACGAACGTGCGTTGCAGGTTGTCGGAGAGCGAGCGCACCGCATCCTTGTCCACGGTCCGGATCATGTATTCGCGGCCCTGCTCGTTGCGCATGCGGATGGTTGTGGTCTGCGACCCTCCGCCCATTTTGAGTGGCACAAGTCCCGTTGCGTCGAGCACGGGCAGGGCGACGGGCGTTGCCCACACGTGCCGGTTGTTGCGTCCCTGGAGCCAGGAGCGGAACGTCGAGATGTCGGCGTACGAGGCATTGGCTGCAATGGTCTGCGTCGCATCGAGGCGGCGTGGCGTGGTGGCAAAGGTGGAGTCCGGCAGAGCCTGCGGGTCAATTTCGGGGTCTGGTTCGCGCAGTACCTTCCGGAACACTGGATCGAGGCCACCTTCTGCCGTGAACGCGCTGACCTGGCTCGATCCATCGTCAAAATAGTCCAGCACGAACAGTCCGGGCCCTTTGTCAACAAACGTGGCGTCGCGACCGCGCACGACATGGTCCGGTTTCGACAGCGAGCCGCTTACAACGTGGTGCCAGGACCGGCGCCGACTTGTGCGGGTATGCAGTTGCAGGTTATGGGCGTGTCCTGCAGCGTAGACCGTGCCTTCGGCCTCCTCGCGCAGCAGGAAATCCTCCATCATGCGCCTGTACGTGGTGTAGGGGCCGCTTGACAGGTCCTGCGTGCCGCCCACGAACCGGCGTTTGAACCACTGCCATGAGCCCACGACGGGAAACGGGATGACGTGGCGCCACACGGCCGCGTGGCCCCCGTGTTTACTCTGGTCAATAAGTGGATGATGCGCGGCAATGATCACGCGCTCGTCGCCCAGTTCGCGGAGCGTGCGGTCCAGGTCGAGCCGCGCCTCGCCGCGGGAGCGGCGTTCGAGCGTGTAGCTCCGGTCGGGATTGATCCACCACTCGGTGTCGATGGCCAGAAGGCGCACGTCGCCTCCCAGATCAATCACTTCCGGGCCAGCGCGGCCCGGCTCCGGGAAGAATACCTGGCTCTGTCCCAGATGCTCACGGGCAAAGGCCGCCTGGCGAAGCAGGCCCTCTTCACCGTAATCCCAGTCATGATTGCCCGCCAGAAAGACGACACGGCCCCGAAAGTCCCGGATGGCGTCGAGCTGGGCCAACAAATGTCCTTCGGCCTCGGCGCGGTCCGCGTGGCCGTCTGGCGGCAGGCCGCAGCAATATATATTGTCACCGAGAAAGACAATCGTGCTGTTTCCCGGCGCTGCCGTGCTCACCCGGGTCAGGAGCGTCATGGCCGCGTCGCCCGCCACCGCCGCTCCGCCATCGCCTGCCAGGATGACGCGGGCGGTCAATGCCAAATCGTCGGCGGGCTGTTCGATGAGCGCAGCCTGCGCCTCCCACTCCCGGTCCTCGCTGGCAACCCACGGCTCTGTTGATGCGCAGGCGCTCAGCAGGAGGGCCAGAAACATCGGCATCAGCCACTCAAGACGAGCGCTGGACGGCGAGATCAGGGTGACAACGGACACCATTCGGCTCAAGTGGGGCTGCGGCGGCAGGGTTGAACGGCAGAAAGAGGCTCTGATACGAACGTATGTGCCTCAAAGTGCCGCGCCGTAACAACAGGCCCACGAGCCGCGGCTAGCGTGGCTCTGGTGCGCGCCCGTCTGTGCGCTGTGCGGTGGATGCATCCGGACGTGCCACGAGGTCAAAAACGATTTCAATCTCGTCGTGAGCCTTCACGACTCCGAAAAGTGCCGTGGGCGGGTCGACGTCAAAATCTGTCATGCGCAGATGCTTCCGGCCCCAGCCCCGGACTGACCCGTCGGTGCGGCGCTCTGCGTCGAGCACGACACTGATATCGCGCGAGGCGCCAGCGAGCGAAAGCGTGCCGACAATCTGGATGGTGTCAAGCGAATCAACCCGCTCAGCGTACTGCAGGTTGAATGTGATGAGCGGAAACTCGTCCCCTCGGAGGGCTTCCTGCAGGTCACGGTTCATGCGACGCTTGCCGCAATCCAGATCAGGGACCCTGACCTCGATGTGCGCCCGGCTCTTGTCGCCGCCGTTGAGTATGCCTGCACCAATGACCTGTGCCGCGTGGCACTCAAACGAGTTCACGGTCGATGTGCCGTGGATGGCGAGTGCGCTGCTGTCAGACAGTACGTACTCGTGCTGGGCCGCCGCCGGTCCGGCGAACAGTAGCAGCGTCAGGATGGCCATGTGGAAACGCGTAAGAAGCATGGGGGGCGAAGGGTTTGGCCGCTGATACGAACGAGTTTGGAAGAAGACCCATGAAAATGGGGGCGCCGCTTCCGCGGCGCCCCCATCTGCACGAGCAAGAGGAGATTCATGGCTCCGGCGGAGCCGCGAGTCAGAAGGCAACCACACCTTCGATGGTGATACCATCGAAACTACCCTCGTGCAGAATGCTGGTCGTCGGATAATCGTCGAACTGCTGGTCGACGTAGTTGATTTTGAGCAGGATGTTCGGTGTGGCAAACCATCCAGCTGCAACCTGTACGCGGTCGGAGGAGAACTCGCCGAAGCCAGCTTCGCCTTCTACCGTATTCCAGCGGAAACCGACATAGGCCGAGCGGTCCTCCAGGAAGCGGACAATGCCGTCGACGGCAATCTGGTCGTAGGTATACTCGGGGCCACCTTTGTCGTCGTCGCCCGTTACGGTCTCAAAGAGGCCGTGTACTTCAAAGTTCTTGAACTGTACGAACGGGTTGATCTGGAAGGCGTCCTGCTTGGCAAAGCGTGGGTTGATGCGACCATTCGTGAATGAGTCGCCAGCGCCGTTGACAAGCACGTCGTAGAAGCGCGTTCCAGCGCGGTCGCCACCGTACAGGTTGTTCGACCGTACGGAACCACTCGTCGTGTAGAAGCTGCCCGAGAGGCGGACGCGCAGATCTTCCTGCACTTCGCGGTCAAAGGCGAGCTTGCCATAGATGGAAGGAGCGCGCTCGTCGGGGCTGTCAACACGGCCGCGGAGTTCGCCGTCGGTGATGCCGATCATGCCAAGGATCCCGTCCTTCTGCACATAGACTTCGCCACCAATCTCGGTCGTGAACGAATCCATGATCATGTTGCCAACGAACTCATTGTACATGGCCATACCGTTGTCCGTGCGGCGGTAGTGGGCATCTCCATAGTTGATTTCCATGTGACCGAGCCGCAGCGTGACGTAATCCATGATGTTGTCGAGCTTCTCGCTGTTGATCATGGGGAACTTGTCGACCTGCAGGAAGCCGCCCTTGACCCAGCTTTCCGGGTGGTGCTGCGATGAGAGGTAGGTGTTCAGATTGACCTGGATGCCTTCAGCGAGCTGTACGCCGAGCAGCAGGTTGGCCGTTGCCAGGTTGAAGCCGCCGCCGATGTCAAGCAGTTCGTTGTCAGGGCTATCCGTCGGGTTTTGGTTGTCGTGGTTGATGGACTGGAACTGCTGCGTGAAAGCGCCTCCCCAGTAGATCTCGAAGCCGTCATAGGCCACGCCCGGGTCTTTTGTGGTTTCAAATACATTCACGCCACGCTGGTCGTAGGGGCGGAAGTATTGGAGCGTTTCCTGCTGGGCCTGTGCCACGATGGGCAGGGCGAAGGCGATGGCCAGAATGGTAAGGGTCAGTAGATGGTTGCGTTTCATTGCGTTACCTCCTTTCGGAAGAGATTGAGTAGACAGGGTGTAAAGGCGTTGCCTTAATGATAGAGTTACTGCGCGGAAGGAAGCTGTGTGACCACTTCAAAGTGGACCACTACATCGTCTCCCGTCTTCAGAGTGCCGAACATGGCCGTTGGCGGATCAATTCCGTACTCGGTCATGCGCACGGGGACACTGCCCGTGAATGTCATGGTATCGCCGGTATGGGTTCCCGCGAGCGGGAATTCGACGGTTTTGGTGACGCCTGCCAGTGTCAACTGTCCTGTTATAGCGGCAGAGAGGCTGTCGGAGCCTGCGTCCGACAAGGTGGCGCTTTCCATTTCGAATGCAATGGTGGGCGTTTTATCCTTGTCGTTGAGGGCCTCACCGACCTTCTTGTTCATCTTGCGACTATCGCAGTCAATGTTGTCGACCTTGACCTCGAGTGAGGCAGCGCCTATCGCCGTCAGCTCTTCGCCGACCTGGGCGGTCATGGCGCCGCTCTGTGACGTCACCTTGCATTCCCAGTCGTGTATGGTCGATGTGCCCGTTACCCACACCCTGGTGTCCGCCCCGAAATCCAGCGTGACGCTATCGGTCTGGGCCTGGGCCTGCAGGGGCAGGACGAGCGTGGTTGCCATCAGAATGGCTGTCAGAAGTGTTTTCATGTGTCGATCCCCTTTTCGGTGGTTGCTGGTCCAATAATCGGGACGCCGCAGATACTTCCACGTCCGGTTTACCGCAATACGAACGGCGGCCCTTCCCCCACGGGGGCTGTAGGGGATATCCCGGGTCCATGTACGGTATTCCCCATGCGGGCCTGTGCAGAGGCGCCACGAACAACGTGGTGGCCTGTTCGTTGGCCCACACGATCATATATGTATGTAGCGGGTCTTCACGTCCAATGTCAACTTCCCTGCCTTCCATGCCCTCTCTGCCCACTCTGCCCTGGACCGACTGGTCGCCGACGCGCGCATCCATCCACCCACTGCTCAAAATGATGGAGCACGTCCGGCTGCATGTGTCGCCGCCCCGCAACCACTGGTGGCACATTACGCTCTATCCCGTTCCAGAAGGTTTCACCACCGGGCCCATCCCATCAGGAGCGGCGGGTAACCTCCCATTCTCCATCACGCTCCATATTCCAGCGTCCTGCTTCATCGTGACGGATTTCCGGGGAGATGCGACGCGTGTGCCGATCGAAACCGGGATGGCCTTCGGGCACATATGGGAACGCCTGCTGAGGGCGCTGCCCACGGAAGGCGCTACGGTCGGCGCGTCCGATGACCGTGCGGTCTTTGAGAAGGGCCCCGATGTCTCGGGGGAAGTCGCCTGGGATGCGGACCATGCCGATGCATTCCGGCACATCATGGGCTGGGTGGCGGGCGTGCTCGAGACGTTCAGTGGTCGGTCGTATGCCAAAACCAGTCCCGTACACCTGTTTCCACACCATATGGATATGGCGCTCACGCGCTTTTCGGGTCGACGACTGAAAGAATTGTCAGAGCCCGAAGGTGCTGGCGTCGAGTACGAGCATGAAATTATCAGCTTTGGCTTCTGGATGGGCGATGACAATGTGCCCGACCCGTCGTTTTACGGTTATGCCTGGCCGTCGCCTGAGGGCGCGGAAGGCGGAGCGCTCTCGCCGGAGGCGGCGCGCTGGGATACGTCCGGGCCCCGTCCCATGGCGCTGCTCTCCTGGGAAGATGTACGTCTTTCAGGAGATCCCCGGCAGGCCGCTCTCGATTTCCTTGAGTCCACGTTTCAGGCGCTGGCCACAGGTCCCGGCTGGGATATGGATGCACTTGCCGTGCCGCCCATCTCCACGTGGTAGACCGGCGTAGGGAAACCCGCTGGCCCGCCCGCATGGAAGTGCCTGATTTGCCTGTGCGGGATGTTGTAGGGGATGTGGTGCGCGGTCTGGATGCGGGCCACGAGGTGGTACTCGCGGCGCCGCCCGGGGCTGGCAAGACGACGCTCGTGCCGCTTGCGCTGCTGGGCGCCGCGTGGCGAGGGGACGGGCGCATTCTGGTGCTGGAACCGCGCCGCCTGGCCGCGCGGGCGGCGGCCCACCGCATGGCCTGGCTCCTCGGCGAGCAGGTCGGTGAGACCGTAGGCTACCGGATTCGGATGGAGCAGCGCGTGGGGCCGCGCACCCGCATTGAAGTCATTACCGAGGGCATACTGACGCGGATGGTCCAGTCCGATCCGGAGCTGTCGGGCACGGCGTGTATCGTGTTCGACGAGTTTCACGAGCGGAATCTGCATGCGGATCTTTCGCTGGCGCTCGTCCAGGACGTGCGCGGTGCCCTGCGGCCGGATCTGCGGCTGGTCATCATGTCGGCAACGCTCGACGTGGACGAAGTGGCGGCGGCCCTGCCCGCGCCGCGCACAGTGCGTAGTGAAGGCCGGATGTTTCCGGTTGCGACGCAGTATGCCGACGCGTCCGTGGTCGGGGCCACGTCGCGTGAACTCGCTGCTTCAGCGGTCAGCGCCGTGCGCCGGGCGCTCGCCGAAACGGAGGGCAGCATCCTGGTCTTCCTGCCGGGCCAGGCAGAAATACGGTGCGCCTTCGAAAGCCTGGGCGCGGCCGAGCACGGCGCTGCCAGCCACAGCGCTTCCGGCCGCGGCGCTGCCAGCCACAGCGCTTCCGGCCGCGGCGCCTCCGGCCAAGGTTCGTCCATGAGAAAGAACGAATCAGTCACCATCAGCATCCATATGCTTTTTGGCAGTCTGCCTTTCAATGAGCAGAAGGCGGCCTTGGAGCCGGCGCCCGCTGGCGCGCGGAAGGTCGTGCTCGCAACCGACATCGCCGAATCGTCACTGACGGTCGATGGCGTCACGGTTGTGGTCGATGCGGGCGTTCGCCGCCTGCCCATCTACGATGCGAATTCCGGACTCACGCGGCTGGCTACGCGGCCCATTTCCGAGGCCTCGGCCAATCAGCGCCGCGGCCGGGCGGGTCGAACCGCCCCCGGAGTGTGCTACCGCCTCTGGACCCGACTCGAAGATACCCACCGGCGGCCGTTCGACCCGCCCGAAATCCTCACAGCCGACCTCACGTCGCTCGTGCTCGAACTGGCCTCGTGGGGGGCGCGGGACGTGGCCACGCTCCGCTGGGTCACCCCACCACCGCCCGATTCCGTGGCCACCTCCCGCGCCCTCCTCATGCTCCTCGGCGCCCTTGATGCCGAGGGCCACGCCACGCCGCTCGGCCGCGCCATGGCACAAATCGGTGTGCATCCGCGCCTGGCCCGCATGATCCTGACGGCCGCAGCGTACGACAAAAAGCCGATCCTCGCAGAGGCGTGTGCCATCGCCGCCCTCGTCGAAGAAGGGGACATCCTCCGGCGGGACCAGACTGCCGGCGCCGACCTTCGCCTGCGCCTCGATGCACTCCGGCGAGAACGTCCATCCGATCCGCACTCCGTATCTCCCGGAGCCCTCGACCGTGCTCGTCGCCTCCAGGCGGAATTCGAGCGCAAAGCCCGGGCCGCGTCCCGCGGCCCGGACTTCCGCGGAAGACCCGACACCGAGCTGCCCGAAATCGGGCTGACGGAATCCGGGCTGGCCAACACCGCCCGGCTCCAAACCGGTCACCTCGTCGCACTCGCCTGGCCGGACCGGGTGGCCGCCCGCATGGACGAAAGAGACGGGCACCAGGGTTTTCGCGGCGGCGAGTGTCACTATCGCCTCCGTAGCGGCCGCATTGTACGGCTCCGGGAAACCGACCCGCTGGCCACGCACGCTTTTCTGGCCGTCGCCGAAACCGGCGGCCGCGGCACCACCCCGTGGATATTCCTGGCCGCCCCCGTCCCGCAGGCCGCCCTTGAGGCGCTCTTCCACGATGCCATCCGGGAGGTGACCAGGTACCGATTCAATGCAGACACCGCCCGCGTTGAGATTGCCGTGGAGCGCGTCCTGGACGCCCTCGTGCTGTCATCCGGGCCCGCCTCGCAGGCCGATCCGGACGAAATAGCCCGAGTCCTGACCGAAGCCATCGGGCAGACAGGACTCCACGTACTGCCATGGGACAAGGAGACGGAGCAGCTTCGCGACCGCATCCACTTTCTGGGCGCCCGGGATGGTGACCACAGCCGGGACAGCGGCCACGATCAGGAAAGCGGTCCAGCGGAGCACAAAGTAGATTCCTGGCCATCGCGAACGTCCGAAAATGTCGAGGAGTGGCTGCTTCCCCATGTCCGCGGCCTACGTAGTTTTGCCGATCTGCGCAAAATAAACCTCGAGGAGGCACTTTTGACAGGATTCTCGTGGGAGCGCCGGCAGGGACTCGACCGCCGCGCACCAGCCCGCCTGAAGGTCCCGAGCGGGTCCAGTGTGCGTCTCGATTACTCGGACGCCGAGGCACCGGTACTGGCCGTCCGGCTGCAGGAAGTCTTCGGCCTCGTGGACTCGCCGACCATCGATGACGGGCGTGTCCCCCTCGTCATGCACCTGCTCTCGCCCGCGCACCGACCCGTGCAGGTCACGACCGACCTGAAAGGATTCTGGGAGGGGTCGTATAAGGACGTGCGCAAGGACATGCGAGGCCGCTACCCCAAGCACATATGGCCCGAAAACCCGCACGAGGCCGCGCCCACGTCGCGCACGACGAAATAAGTATTTCCGTGGTTGCCTTCTACGCCAACTGATTCCGATGCACCGATGCCGCGGGGCGTGATACCATGACAGTATACCCCGCCCAAATGAGCGCCAGTCCCAGCAGCTCCGTGACGTAGAGTACCTCCACGAAGCCTGCCCGAGTGAAGGAGCCTCCAATTCCGGGCAGGAGCGCCCCCACCGCAATCAGGATATTGCCCCAGACCCGGCTCGAATGACCCTCTCCCGATGCCAGGTATCGGGTGGCTGACCATGCGGCACCGCCCGCCAGGAAAAGGAATGCATATATATTGATGATGGGCGTGAGCAGACGCACCCACTGCCACGTGAGTACGCTGCCCGAGAGGCGATGCGACTCTACCAGTATATAGTCGATGGGCGAGGCGATGACGAGTGCAGCCGCCAGGGTAATGAACAGGACAAGGAGGACCGAAAGGAGGTGGGCCATGCGCCTGGACAGGAGCAGGTATACCGTACCCTGGGCCAGCGGAGCGCCTCCCAGGAGGGCCCCACTGATATACCAGGCACGAAATACGGTCTCCTGCCACCCGAAGAGCGTGGTCAAGCTTTCTGTGAGTGTTCCTACGCCATACATGGCGACACCGATGGTCCACCAGAGCAGATACTGGGCATCGGGTTTGCGCCGCCAGTGCTTGAGGAGCAGGGCTGTGAATGGAATGGCGACCAGCGTCGTCACGATTGGGATATAATGGATCCAGGTTGTCATCGGGCAAATTGGCGTGAACCGTCCGGTTGCAGGATATAGTCGAACGACACGTATCGGGCCTCCATGTCCCCGGTCGGATTTTCCGGCATGCCGCGATAGTAGCTCAGCATACTCAGTTTGGCATACGTGCCGCCGGCCGTACGGACGACGAGTACCCTCCCCGGGATCGGGCTCACGACATTGGTGGCCGGATTGTAATTGTACCAGCTGTTTCCCGATCCGGTTTTGAGTGCAGGTCCGTTCTCCGAATCGGTTTCGAAACCACTCGCAGGAGCTTCGGTGATCTCACTGAAAATACCGTCCAGCAGTAGGCCAGCGCCCTGGCCCGGACCACTTGTGCCCCCGTTTACGAGAATCGTGGTTCCACGAAAGGCGACATCCCACTGGGTGGATGCGGAATCCTCGCGCGCTACGACCCGATTTTCCCGGAGACTGTAGAATGTATACAGGCCCGCTCCAACCGGCCGGCCGTCGACCAACCCTATAATAGGGTCGGATGGCAGGTCGGTGACGCGTTCGGCCACGATGGGCACGGCATTGTCCATGGCGGATGTGGAACTGTCGTCACAGGCGCTGAGCGTGGTGACGAACAAAAGGAGTACGGGTAGCAGTCGGATGCGCTGTGGAAAGGTCATGGGATTCAGATGTGATGTTGCAGGATATTCTGGTCAGGGGTGCACGTCGACTGTGATGCCGGCGAAAACCTGCCGACCCGGTTCGGAGGGTAGCTGGACCACGTTGGTGTGATCGAACAGATTGCGCCCTCCAGCGGTCAGCCGGACGTTGGGCGCCAGTTGGTACATGGCCGTCACGTGCCAGAGCGAATAGGCGGGCACGTATTCCTGGTCCGCATCGAGTATCAGGTTGCCGTTGGCATCTGCAAACCCGTAGCGGCTGCGATATTGGCCCCGAAGCGTGGCGGCCCATGTTCCAGACGTCGATGTCCACGTCATGCCGAGCGTCACGGTATGCCGGGAGCGGCTGAACAGGCCGCCATAGTCACTGCGCGTAATGCGCCGGTCAACCCCGTTTTCACGCGTGAAAAGGACGCCCTCCTCAATCCGGTCCAACACGTCGAGGTCCGCTGTATCCAGGTACTGGTAGCCTGCCGTCACTTCCATGCCTCGACCGGGCTCGGCCCGCAGGTCGGTGACGAATCCCCGGGTACGTATGCGGTTCAGATTGATGTAACTGAATACGTTTTGACCGTTCGTCTTGACGGCGACGGGAGTCGTGTCAATCAGGTCGCGAATGTGATTGTAGAAAAAGGAGGTGGTCAGGCCGAGGCGGAGCGAGGGCTCCCACGTAACAGCCCCCTGGAAGGACGTGGACTCCTCGGGGCGGATGGCGTTGAACCGCGTGGGGTCGGTCAATAGTGCCGAAATTTGGCCATTGGCCTGCAGACTGTCCATGGCCTCGGCCATATCGCTGGCTCCCACGACGGTGTACCCTTGCGTGGGATTGGTGAAATCCATGTAGAGTTGCTGGAAACGAGGGGCTTTGAATCCGGAGCCCACCGACACTCGCAGGGTGACGGTATCCAGGGGGCGCATCATGACGGCTGCCTTGGGTGAGATGCGCGTCGCATATTCCGTGTGGGCGTCCATTCGGGCGCTGAGTGTGGTCTGGATTCGGCGGTAGGCGGCCCACTGGTGCTGCATGAAGACGAATCGATTGGACATGTCGCGGGAGCGCCCCTTGATCCGGTCGGCCGTGACGTGGTCACGGGTAATTCCGCCCCCTGCGGTCCATGCATGTGACGCGCTGCCGAAAAAGTCGTACTGCAGTTCGATGCGCTGCGTGCCTTCGCGGAACCGGGAAGTCGACGTGATGAGCGTATCGGCAAGAATGGACCGCGTGCGGAATGCCGATGCGAATCCACGTGCGTGTATACGGTGGGCACTGCCGGGCCGCAGGGTCAGTTCGGGACCGAGGCTCCAATCTTCCTGGCGGGCGTCTTCCGTGAGGTCCGTCTCGGGGGCCACGCCTACGAGCGTATTCTGGTTTTCACGAGCCCACCGTGATTGGACGCGGGCGGTCCAGAACGTTTCCGGGTCAATTCGGAGCGAGCTGAGCAGCGTGTGTGATTCGTACCCGGGGCTCGTGAGCGTGATAGACTCAGGCGTCAGGTCATACCCGTCCGATTCGGTGAGGTTGTAACTCGTTCGCAGTCGGAGGGGACCACGTCCGCCCGACACCCCAGCGCGCATTTCCTGTGTACCGAACGACTGCCGACGCAGACCGGTCGTTACGTGCAGTTTGGGGTCGGCCGGACGCGTGATGATATTGATAACGCCGGCGAGGGCTTCGCTCCCGTAGAGGGAGGAGGAGGGTCCAGGAACGATCTCAATGCGTTCCACATCGGCTACCGGTATGCGGTCCAGGTCCAACGTGCCGCCCGTACGTCCAACCAGCGGTTGGCCGTCAATCAGGATGAGGGTATAGTCGGAATCCAGGCCCTGGACCTGTATACCAGCACCACCGAAACCGTGTACGACAGCCAGACCCGGCTCGTCCGCGAGCAGGTCCGTCAGTCGAAGGGCGCCGCGACGCCGAATCTCTTGTTCGCGGACTACCCGAATCGGAATGGCCGCATCTTTCAATTTGAGTGCAGTACGCGCGGCCGTGACGACGATCTCTTCGGGGAGAGTCACGGTCCACACGGAATCCCTGGGTGGGGCGTCCTGGGCTTCGGCCCGGAGATACAGTCCCGGGAGCGCGCCCAGGAGCAGGCTGAGCATAATTATGCGACGTAGCACGAATGGAATGAGTAGATTTGATCAGTATCATGAAATAAAACTGAACAAAACTAATCAATCCAAGGCCCGTTTTACCTGCACCGTGTTGCATTTAACAGAATCTGCATGAATACCGGGCATCTGGCCGCAGCAGCAGCGACCACATGGCAGAATACGGGTGCACGACCGGAGCCACGTCCAGGGGCCGGTCCTCGTTCGCCCACTGGAACACGGCCCCGCGCAGATTGTGAACGTTCGTGAATCCCCGCTCTTTGAGGCGGCGGGCCATGTCCGATGCCCGGTACCCGACGGCGCAGTAGACGAGGATGGGCGCGCCGTGGCCGAGCGAATCGAGCGGCGATAAATCGCTCGTACCGGGCGGCAGGTGGCGGGCGCCGCGCAGGTGACTGACCGCGAATTCGTCGGCCTCCCGCACGTCAAAAAGAAGGGGTTCACCAGCCTCGATCCACGCCGCTGCCG
>JAJCYQ010000061.1 GCA_029262835.1 Bacteroidota bacterium | reverse complement strand
TTCGTCGAAATGCTCAACCTGCGTATCCGTAAATCGTAACGGTGCGCCCGGGCCCCGCACCCGCTAGCCAGGCACCCGCCCTGCGCGTGCCCAAACGCTTCTAGAGGCCCGCTACTTCTTCAACGGGCTTCTAGAAGCGGGTGCCTGGCCAGCGGATGCGGGGCCCGGGCGCGCACCGTTACGATTTACGGATACGCAGGTTGAGCATTTCGACGAAGATGGAGAAGGCCATCGCGAAGTAGATATAGCCGCGCGGGATATGGAAGTCGAGGCCCTCGGCAATGAGCGCCACACCGACCATGAGCAGGAACGAGAGGGCCAGCATTTTGATGGTGGGATTTTTTTCGATGAAGCGCGATACGGCACCTGCCGAGACCATCATGAACAGGATGGCGATAACAATAGCCGTGATCATGACCGGTACGATGTCGACCATGCCGACCGCCGTGATCACGGAATCGAGCGAAAAGACGAGGTCCAGCAGGAAGATCTGAACGAGCACGCTCTGGAAGGTGGCGGCCTTCGTGGCGGGCACGCTTCCCGTGGTATGCTCTATCTTGTTGTGGATCTCATGCGTACTCTTGGCCAAAAGAAACAGCCCCCCGAGAAGCAGAATGATGTCGCGCCCCGATATGGCCGCTCCGAGGACGGTAAAAACCGGCTCTGTGAGGCGCATGATCCAGGCCAGCGATAGCAGGAGCGCTATCCGGCCGACAAGCGCCAATACGAGCCCGATGAAGCGCGCCCGTGCCTGCTGGTGCGCCGGCAGGCGCCCGCTCAGGATGGAAATGAAAATGATGTTGTCTATGCCGAGCACCACTTCGAGGGCGGTCAGCGTGGCGAGGGCAATCCAGGCGTTCGGGTCGGCCAGCCAGTCAAACATGGGAGGCGATCGGGTTTTGGGGCAAATGAGGATCTGGAAGAGACTGCAGTATAGGTTGCGGCACGCAGACATGTGGCCGCATGCCGGGCGGCGTGTTTTTTTGCGAAGGGCGGCGCTGACGTTCGCTCTGTGCCTCGTTCAAGGCGCCATGTGGAGTGGTTTTCTGACGCAGGGGGCGGCGGCGCAACACCGCACGGCGCAGCACCAAACGGTGTCGCCCGACAGCACGCGGCTTGAGCGCGCGCTGCTGCGCCTCGCCCAGGAAGAGCGCGCTTCGGAGCGCCGTTTGGCCGATTTTCAGGGCGTTTTTTCGGATCCAGTCCATCTTCTTGACGACAGGGGCGGGCGGCGGCAGCTCCGGCTCCTGCCCTCCGGGCGACCGACGTGGCGTATTTCGCACTCCGATCCGGGCCCGTCGCGCGGCGCGTCGGCCTCATTACGCAGCGCACCGACCCCATTACGCAACGCGGCAGCCCTTGCCACGATTGGCGCCCACCTCGTGCTTCCGGGCGGTGCGCTGGGCATCAATGTGGACGGCTCCGGTGAACACGTGGGCCTGTGGGATGCCTCGGGCGTGCGCCTCTCCCACCGCGAGTGGGCGGGGCGCGCCGAGCAGCGCGACGCGCCCTTTGAGCGCCGTAACCACGCGTCTCACGTTGCCGGCACGCTCGTCGCCGCAGGACGTCGCCCAGAGGCCCGGGGGGCCGCGCCCGGCGCCCGGCTCGTTGCCCACGACTGGAACAACGACGCCACTGAGATGGCCGCATGGGCGCTCGACGGGGGCCTGGTGTCGAATCATTCCTATGGCACCGCCGGTGGTTGGGTGCAGAGTGGCCGCACGGACGGACGCTGGGCCTGGCTCGGCGATGCATCGGTGAGTGCTTTCGAAGACGCCCGGTTTGGGCGCTACGACGCACAGGCGGCGTCCTGGGACGAGGTCGCAGCCGCCGCCCCCGACTATCTGATCGTGAAATCGGCCGGAAACGAGCGCGCCGACCGCGGTCCGGCGCCGGGCGAGCCCTACGATATGTTCACTACAGAATGGGTCCGCGCGGTCGCGCCGCGGCCCGCCGACGGGGGCGAGGAGGGATTTGATACCATTCTCGACGCCTCGCTCGCCAAAAACGTGCTCACGGTCGGCTCGGTCGGGGACGTGGGCTGGGATGGTTTCTCGGCCGCCGATGTCCGCCTTTCTTCCTTCTCGTCAATGGGTCCGGCCGATGACGGCCGCATCAAGCCGGACGTCGTGGCATCCGGCGAATATGTCGAGTCCTCCTTCACGTTTTCGGACGATGCCTATGGCACGTCGACAGGGACCTCGCACGCGGCGCCGGCTGTCGCCGGCGCCACACTTCTGCTGCAGGAGCTCCAGCGCCGCCTGCGCGGCGCCCCCCTTGCAGCGGCCACCATGAAAGCACTGCTCATCCACACGGCGCTCGATGTCGGGGACTCGGAAGGACCGGACTATGGCTTCGGATGGGGACTCGTGCGCGTACCGGAGGCGGCCGCGCATGTGGCCGCAGGCCAGATCCTGGAAGAGGTGCTCTCGTCCGGCGAGACATTCACGCACGCTGTCGAACTGGCCGACGGGGAGCCACTGCACGTGACCGTGGCCTGGACCGATCCGCCTGGCGCGCCCTCGGAGCGCCTTCTCAACAGCCGGGTGCCCGTGCTCGTGAACAATCTGGATCTTTGGGTGGAGACGCCTGGCGGCGACATCATCCGGCCCTGGACGCTCTCGCCGGACAATCCGGCGGCACCGGCGCGGCGCGCTCCCAACAGCGTGGATAACGTCGAGCAGGTCAGCATGGATGCGCCCGGCAGCGGCCGCTTCCTCGTACACGTCGCGCACACCGGCTCGCTGTCGGGCGGCGTTCAGGCTTTTTCCCTGCTGGTCGGCCGCGCGCCGTTGCCCACAGCGGGCAGCGGCGCGCGGCATCAGCTTGCGGGGCGTATCGAGATGGGCAGCGCCGGCCTGCCGGGTATAGGCATCCGGCTCTCGGGGCCAATCAAGGCCGCGACCACCAGCGGGCGCGACGGCGCCTACCGCCTTGAAGCGCTGCCTGCGGGTCGCTATGCGGTCCGCGTATCGTTTCCGGCAGGGGAGCGGGCGGCGGTCGACGCCGATTCCGTGGATATTCCGCGCCACGAGCCGCTTGACGTGTCGGTGCCGCCGCTTCTTCGTATCGCGTCGTACGAGCTGCTTCGAACGCCGCACCTTCTCGAGGCCGGAGAATCGGCCGCCGAGCGGAGGCAGTCGGCCGAAGCCGGCGGTGTCTACGGCGCCGAGCTGTTTTTCGAGGCCGACCAGGCGCTGACGGCCACGTCGGCTCTTGTCGCGCTCGACGCGGACATGGATCCTCTTGCAGCGCCGTGGATCGGCGAGCGGGCGAGCGAGTGGGTCGCTGATCTCTCGGCCTGGCGCGCCTCGCCCGTCCAGGGCGGTTCGGGCACGCGCTGGCGGGCGCGCCTCCCACTCATCTGGATCTCGGGCGAGGCGCGCCAGGGAGACACGGTGTCATTTGGCGTCGCGCTTCGCGATGCCACGTCGGGCGCGCTTCTCAGCGTCGATACGCTGCGCATCCCGGTCCAGGAGCCGGATACACAGGCGCCCCTGCCCCGCTTCCGGGCCCGGTTGCCTGGTCTTGCGTTTTCAGCTCTCGGACAGGATGCGCCGGTTGAGGCGACGTTCTGGGATGGCTCGCCGCTCGTTCGAACCGAAGCCGTCATGGTGCGCGCCGCGGACACAACGGCATTCATATCGCGCATTACGCTCGCCGACAACGGCGACCTTCCGGCCTTTCAGGATTTCGTGCCGGGAGACGGCGTCTACTCAGGCGAGTTCGCACCCCGCGTGGAGGACGACTTTCGCCTTGTCCTCATCGGCGAGGATGCACGTGGTAACCGCACGCGACGCATGACGCGCGTCGTCTACTCCTCGCGCCCCTACCGGCACGCATTTTCTGTCGGCCTGTGGACATCGTCCTATTTCGAAAGCAGCACGGCGCTTCTCTGGAGCAGCCTTGGCCAGGCGGGTCTGGACGTGGCCACGTGGGATACGTTCGTGCGCGGGGCGCCGGCGCCCGGAGCCTTCGCAGGCCACGATCTGCTGGCCTGGGCGCCGTCGTCCACAGATATCGCCCGCTCCGACGTGCAGGCCGAAGTCTCCGCCCTGCTTGGCGGCGGCACGCGCCTCGTCGTCATGCTTCCCGAAAACGTTCCCGCCGCGGCTGCAGCCTGGCTGCAAAGCGCCTTCGGGGTTGCTCTTGATGCGACTGCTTCGGGCAGCGCCTTCACGGGCGAGGACCGGACGCGTCCTCTTTCCGCGGTGCTTCGCGCCGAAGGCGACGAGGAGGCGTTCTTCGCCGGGTGGTTGCCCCGTTCGCTGGCCCGCGAACGCATGGCCGCGCTCCGCCCCGTTTCCAATGACGCGCGGGTGCTCCTCATGGGCAGCCGCCCGATCGCTGTCCTCTCGGGCGGCGCGCTGGTTACCACGCTGCGGGCCGAACATGTCGGCGGCAGCGCCCAGCGGGCAGGACTCCTGGCGCGACTCGTCCTGGCCGCCGCCGGTGGCGACGTGCCAATCCGCATTCCCGCGTTGGCGCCCGACACGCTTCTTGTCGGGGCGCGCGCGGCAGCCAGTCCCGACTCCGTTTTCATCCGGTGGCCCGCGCGCCCCGTAGCCCGCTATGAAATCGCACTCGAAAATGCCGCCGCTGAGGAAATTGCCACCTTTGCGACGGCCGATACCGTGCTCGCGATGGCCATTTCTATCGCCGACCTGGCCGCGAGCGCCCGCATCCGGTCGCTTACACCGACCGACACGAGCGCTTGGGCCGCCTTCTCCCTGAACCCGACGGCGACGCCTATCGAACCCGCGTCGCCGCCCGGCGCTGTCACGCTGTATGTGAGCAGCATCTATCCGCAACCGGCCGCGCAGGCGGCGACGCTCGTCGTGGAGAGCCCCGTTTCCGGGTGGCTCGACGTGCGTCTGTATTCCATTCTTGGACAGGAGGTAGGGCGCGCCGAGCGCCGCACGCTCCATGCCGGGCAGAACCGGATTGGGCTGCCCGTCGGCCACCTGGCTCCCGGCGTGTACGTCGTCGTCCTGACCGCTCCTGGTGGCCACTCTGCCCGCGCCTCCCTCATCAGGAGCCGCTTCTGATAGCATATCAGGGCCCGGATCGGCCCTCAGGCGCGGACGTCAGCCGTCCTTCTTCGTTGCCTTGCGGAACGTTTCGTAGGCGGCGAGCGCCCGTTTGCGCGCTGCGGCGTGATCTACGATCGGCGCAGCATAGGAGAGGTCGTCCAATTCGGGTATCCACGCGCGCACATACGCGCCGCGAGGATCGTGCTTCTTGAGCTGCGACTCCGGGTTGAAAATGCGGAAGTACGGCTGCGCATCGGCCCCGCTTCCAGCGGCCCACTGCCAGCCCAGCGTGTTGGACGCCAGATCGGCATCGATCAGCGTATCCCAGAACCAGGCCGCGCCCTCCTGCCAGGAAATCATGAGGTCCTTCGTGAGGAACGATGCCGTAATCATGCGGACGCGGTTATGCATCCAGCCGGATTGCCAGAGCTGACGCATGCCTGCATCTACGATCGGAAACCCGGTGCGGCCCTGCTTCCAGGCGGCAAGCGCCGCGGCGTCCTCGCGCCACGGAAAGCGGCTCCATTCGGGCCTGAGCGGCGTGCTTGCCGTTTCTGGAAAGTGGAGAAGGAGGTGGTAGCCGAACTCTCTCCAGATGAGCTCACGAAGGTATGTCTCCGTGTCGGTGGCTCCACCCGCAGCCGCCGCCGCGCGCACGCTCCGAACGGCGGCGAAAACCTGTCGCGGACTGAGGACGCCAATTGCCAGGTAGGGCGAGAGGCGGCTCGTGCCATCCTCATCCGGTCGGTCGCGCCCCTCGGCGTACTGTGTGATAGGGCCGCTCGTGAATGCGGCCAGCCGATCGTGCGCCGCGGCTTCGCCCACCGCCCAGGCGGACGCGAGCGGCGCAACCCACGCGTGACGCGGATGCAGGCCGAGCCGATCGAGGCGCGCGAACGCCTCGCATACGTCGTCCGAGGAAATGGGCCCTCCTGTACCTGTGCGGCCACGCGATGCGCCGTCAATCCATGCGGCGGCCAGCGGCTCGCACCGCTCGGGCGCGACCCGTTCGTGGAAACGGCGGGAAAAGGGCGTAAAAACCCGGTAGGGGTCGCCGTTTCCTGTTCGGATTTCGTCCGGGTCGTGCAGGAGATCGCCCGGATACTCGAACGCCGCCATGCCGCGCCGATCGGCCTCCTTGCATAGACGCTTGGCCTCGCGACGCGCGGCCGGCAGGAGTGGGTCGTTGAAATGCACCGAGTGAACGCCTGTCTCCGCGGCCAGGTATGCCGAGGGCGACTGCCGGGTCACCACCAGCCGGACACCGCATCGGGCCAGCCGGCGCAGCAAATCCTTCAGGTGCTCGTGTATCCACCATTGCTGTGCCTGGCCTGGCATCCAGTTACCATACACAGCCTGGCTCCACGCGTAGATGACATCAACGTGCGTCGCGTCGCCGCGCTCAACGGCAGCAAGTGCCCCGTCGAGGGCAGGGTGATCGGCCTGCCGCAGGTCGCGGTGCATCCATACGAGCGCTTTCATCGGGGCAGTACGTTGGCCAGCCCTCCATCGACCGGAATGACAGCGCCCGTGACCCAGCCCCCATCCGCGCCGATGAGCCACTCGATGGCGGCTGCAACGTCAGCCGGCAGGCCGACGCGACCCAGCGGATGCATGCTCTCGGTCACCTTGCGGTTTTCAGGGCTGGCCAGAATCGGTGCAGAAAGGGGCGTGTCGACCATGCCTGGCGCCACGGCATTCACGCAGATACCGCGCGCAGCGTAGCTGGCCGCCGCCGAGCGCACGAGGCCCTCCACGCCGGCTTTCGCCGCGGCAATCGCGCCGTGGTTCTTCATCCCGATCGACGCGGCGGCCGTCGATACCAGCACAATGCGGCCTCCGTCCTTGTACATGACCTTCGACGCCGCCCTCACGAGCGAGAAGGCCGTCTTCAGGTTCTGTGAGAGGACGGCATCGAAATCAGACTCCTTCGTCAGATGCTCCGGGCGCAGGTGTATGGACCCGGGCAAGTGGACGACGGCGTGCAGACCGTCCCGGGATGCCTCCTGCGCTGCATCCATCGTAGCATCAAAATCTGAAGCGTTGAGCTGGATGGCCGATGCGTCGTATGTTGCAGCGAGCTCCGAGAGTGGACCCGCTGAGCGGGCCGAGAGTACGAGATGGTATCCGGAATCCGACAGTCGGCGTGTGAGTTCACGACCAATACCGCCTGTTGCTCCGACTATCCAGATGGTTTTCAAGTGTTTCATGATTCGTTCAATGCACCAGCGGGAGCGACGATCCGGCGCGAAAGCGCCCCCTGAACGGTATAGGATGAACGTCTCACTGAAAGTCGTACGCACAGTGCTCGCGGTGCTCGCCTCCGCAGTGCTTCTTGCTCCCCTTCGCGCCAGCGCCCAACTGCTCTCGACGGGCGACATCGCCATTACCGGCATGAACATGACCGATCCCAACGAATTTGCATTCGTTGCGCTCGTCGACATTCCGGAAGGCACGGAGATTTTCTTCTCCGACAACGGGTGGACGGCCGCTGGCACATTTCGCGAGGAAGAAGACACGATGCGATACGTGGCACCCGGGCTGATTACCCGAGGTACGGTCGTCGTGGTCAATGGAACCGTGGGGCGCGTGCCGGGTCTTGGCACAGCTGGCGATCAGCTCTTTGCCTACCAGGTGTCCGCCAGTGGTACCATCCGGTTTCTGTACGGGATCAACAACACCCCGCTCGAAGATGCCTGGCAGCTGGATGCCGTCAGCGACCTCGATACGGCGCTTCCCACGCAGCTCGCGGACGGATTTACAGCCGTATCACTGCCCCATTGCGACAATGTGGTCTATATCGGCGTCGCGAATGGGCGCCAGTCGGAGCTGCTTGCGCTCATTTCAGATCCTTCGGGGTGGATTTGTCAGAATGCGTTCCATCTCAACCTGCAGCTCAATCCGTTCGATGTAACGGGCGTATTGAACGCCATTCCAACGTTCACGGCGGCGCTCCCGGATACCAGCATTGGCGTTGGAGAGCGGCTGGAATTTGACTACGAGGCCACAGACCCCGATGGCCAATTCCTGCTTTTTGCGGCCGATGATCTTCCGGCGGGCGCGTTCCTGTCGCCGACGACCGGGCTATTCACATGGACACCCGTCGGCGGCCAGATCGGTACCCACCCCATCCGTGTGCTTGTGAGCGATGGCATTTCGTCGGCGCTCTCGAGCGCCCAGGTCACGGTCGTCACGGACGTCGGCATCGAGGACGGGCCGCAGTCCGCCGAGCGACCGGCCGCGATCACCCTTTTTCCGAACCCCGTGCGGGATCGTCTCACAATGCGCCTTTCGGAGCCTGGACGGGTCGATCTGTTCGACGCCGCCGGTCGCCGTGTGCGCGCGTTCGATCTTCCGGCGGGCGAGCGCGTGGTCGACCTCTCCTTGCTGCCGCCCGGGCCCTACCAGGCGGTCTTCACGGGCCGGAGCCGCCGTGCACAGGTGCTCATTACACGGGTCCGGTAGTTCATCGCACCCTGTATCACAGCCTTCTGGATGGCGAGATGCTCTCCGTGCTGCCTCCCGACGTGGAGGTCGCATCCAGAAGCCCGCTGAGGCCACCGTCCATGAACATGACGCACCGAGACAGACCGCGTTCAGCCAGATCGGAAATGCTCCTTGCGCGGGCGCTCTATCCGGTTTTTCTCGTGCCTCGGTAGCAGCACTTCTGCGCCGGTATGATCTCGCGATACGATGTATGCGGCGGACACCATGCGGCGTACGTCGGCGTGGGCCACACCGGTCATCGTGGAAATGGTGACCGTGCGAAACCCTTTGCGCGCCATGGACATAATGCGCTGACGTATTTGTCGGCGCTCTTCTTCCCTGGCCTTCTTCTCCTGCTCGCGTGACGGCATGCCAGCCTGTTCCAGGATACGGTGAACGCGGGACGGGGTAACGCCGAAGGCTGTGGCAATTTCGCCCACACGCAGGCCTTCGCGGTATGCGGCTATGATTTGTTCACCGGGCAGGGACATCAGAAAGGCCAGAACACATTGGTATTGGCAATATAATCGGCATACTTGGGGTCTCGCGCCATCTTCTCTTCCAGCATCGGAATACCGGATACCTTGAAAATAAGCAGCGTTACCAGCACCGGACTGACGAGCACCACGGCCGGTGCGCCTTGGGCAAGAGCCATCGCTGCGATACCCCACCAAAGGACGACTTCGCCGAAGTAGTTCGGGTGCCGCGAGCGCCGCCACAGACCTACGCGCATGACCTTGCCTGTGTTCGACGCGTCAGAGAGAAAACGAGCCAGTTGCCAGTCGGCGATACTTTCAAACAGCAACCCGGTGACATAGAGCAGGCCGCCCACGGTCAAGAGCACCATATTAACCTCCCCATCGGTGGGCGGGGACCGGAGATTGGGCACGATGATGGGCAGCGAAACGACTGCCATGAGTAGCGTTTGTAGCACGAACACCTGGAAAAAGCTGCGGACATGAACACGCGAGCCCCACTCCGCGCGCCAGGCGCGGTAGCGCGCATCTTCCGGCCGGCCGTGGCTGCGCCGGTAAATGTGCCAGGCGAGTCGAAGGCCCCAGACGAGACCAGCCGTACTCACAACGATCCGGGGCGTCGACAGATCAGAGGAGAGCGCCAGTGAAAGCATGGCCATCACGGCCACACCCATTCCCCAGGCAATGTCTGCGATATCCATCCGTTGCAGCAGCCGGGACAGTGTGTACCAGAGCAGCGTCCAGGCCAGCAGGAATGCTGATAGAATGAGGGTCGAGTTCGACATCGGGATTCAGCCGAGGTGGCGAGTGACAACGTTGGAGACTACACTTATCGTGCCCGTCAGTACGGCCCCCCAGGCCATGTCAACGACCGTCACCATGAGCGGCCAGTCGCGGAGCGTTGCATGATTTGTCAGGTCATACGTGCCATAGGCGACGAAACCGTATACGGCGCCGTACAGGAATACACGCAACAGGTTGGATCCGGCCTCCAGTGCTGGGAGCAGCACGAGCAGCGTCAAGCCGACGCCGTAGACAACGTAAAAAGCAGCCGCGGGCCCGTATTTGACGTTTTCCGCCAGCAGATGCCCAATGTTCGGCTCGTAGAAACGCGAGTACATGCTGCGAAGCCATACCGAATCAATGGCCAGCATGGCCGCTATGGAAGAGGCGAAAGAAAGCAGGAAGAGTTTCATGAGGCATCGGAGTCGGTTGGCTCCCAATATCGCACTCTCCTCTTTGAACCGCGCGGCGGTTCGACTCCTGCCGCATCAATCCAACAGAAAAGGCCCCACGAAGGGGCCTTTTCTGTTGGAGGTGACGGGCGGATTCGAACCGCCGTACAGGGTTTTGCAGACCCTTGCCTAGCCACTCGGCCACGTCACCATAATGGTGTGGCGCGCCCGGCAGGACTCGAACCTGCAACCTGCGGTTTAGAAGACCGCTGCTCTATCCGGTTGAGCTACGGGCGCAGGAACGTCGGACCCGCCGGAAAAAATATGTGTCGGGGTGGCAGGATTCGAACCTGCGACCCTCTGCTCCCAAAGCAGATGCGCTAACCGGGCTGCGCTACACCCCGAATATGGACAGCCTAGAGCTTCGTCTTGGCTTCTTTGAGTTCATCCTGGACATTATCCACGTGCACCATCTTGTGCCGGAAGGAATACTGTCCATTTGTTTTCTTTTCGGCGAGGACCACCTTGGCCATTTTCTTGGCTTCTGCCTTCTGGCGGAGGACCTTGTCACCGAACGATTGTTTCTTTGCCATGGTTTACGTCCTTACTTCGTTTCCCGGTGCAACGTGTACTTACGCAGTACGGGGTTGTACTTCTTGAGTTCAAGCCGGCCTGGCGTGTTGCGCCGGTTTTTCATCGTGGAATACCGCGACGAGCCCGGAGCCTCCGTGCAGTCCAGGATCACCTTGTGGCGGACATCTTTCGCTTTTGCCATAGTAGTTACCTCGAGTCAGCTCAGACGTTGATGCCGTTGGCACGGGCATCCTTGAGTACAGCCGTAATGCCGTTCTTGTTGATGGTCTTGATGGTTTTGGCCGACACACGGAGCGTCACCCAGCGGTCCTCTTCCGGCACGAAGAAGCGTTTCTTCTGCAGGTTGAGCTCAAAACGCCGCTTGGCCTTGTTGTGTGCATGGGAAACGTGGTTGCCGGCCACTGGACCCTTCCCTGTAAGCTGATCTTTCTTTGCCATGTGATTATAAGCTTGTTTCCCGATTCTCGGCCGCACAAACGGCACAGACTGGAAAATATACTGCTCCGAACCGTATCGAAGCAACCTCGCAACCGTCCTCATTCGGGCCAGTTCCGCCTAATTTTCGTGAAGCCGGAGGCGCGCCGCCTGGAAACAGCCTGTTCAGCCCGACATGGCCACCGCCTCGGCTGGATGGATGGCCGCCGCACGCGCCGCCGGATACCATGCGGCAAGTACACACAGGCCCAGCGCCAGGATCCCAATGAGCGTGACATCGGTAGCGCGCACGGCAACCGGATACGCATCGATAAGAAAAGACCCTGCGTCGGCCAGCTTCACAATGCCGAACTGTTTCTGCGCCAAAGAAACGGCGACGCCAAGCAACACGCCCGCACCGCTGCCTGCCACGCCAATCAACAGCCCCTCAATCAGGAATATCCGTTTGATATCGCGCTTTGTGACACCCATGGCGCGCAGCGCCCCCACATCGCGCCGTTTTTCGATCACGATCATTGTCAGCGATCCAACAATGTTGAAGGCAGCTACCAGAACGATCAGCATCAGCACAATGAGTGCTCCATACTTTTCGAGCTGCATGACGTCGTAGAGCGGGCGCTGCAGGTCATACCAGGTCTGAACGGTGAACTGCTCCGGGTCGAGGTGCTGCTCGAGAAACGCCTTCACGCGGTCGGCATCCTCCAGCGAGGCGAGTCGCACATCCACGCCGCTCAGTCCATCGGGCCTGTCGAACAGCCGCCGCGCCTCATCGATGTGTATCTCTACGTAACTCTCGTCAAAAACCGTCTGCAGTTCGAACAGTCCCCGGACCTCGAACTGCTGCAACGGGCTTCCGGAGAGCACGCGAGTAAACATGCGCTCAATGGCCGGTGCCGAAACGAGGGCAATACGCGAGGCCGGCTGGCCCGGACTGGCGGGCGTAAGTAGCAGCCGCTCACCGAGCCGTTTTCCGATCACAATGCCTGGCCGCTGGTTCTGCCTTGCGAGCGCGTAATTTCCGAATGAAATTGCACTTGCAACGCCCGAATTCGTCGGTACGCGCGCCGGATCTACTCCACGAACGCGCACGATCTTGTTCACGTCCGCAGACGCATCGTGCATGACGAGCGCCTTTCCTTCGATGTAGGGCACGGCGCTCACGACCGACGCGTGCCGGGTCGAGAGCGCCACAAGCGCTTCCTCATCCATGGCACGCGTCGCATCGACCTGTACAATCCGTACGTGGGGGTCATGCGAAACGAGCATGTCACGCACAAAATCAAAGAACCCGTTCAGCACCGAGAGGACCACGATGAGGGCTGCCACACCGAGCGCAACACCAATTGCCGAGATCGCCGTGATTCTGGAAATCAAAGGCATCGAGCGCCGTCCCGACAGGTAGCGCTGCGCGATGGCCAGCCGATAATCCATCAGTGGGACGCCTCCTCCTCAAAGAGGGGCTCAAAGCTGGAGAAAGCCCGTACGTCGACCGACTCCGGGAGCGAGATATTGTCTGTCATCAGGTGCGTCGTGCCCGCCATATCGGTCTTACGACTCGAGAGACGGACCGTCACGTCTCCGGCCTCGTATGGCCTGTATCCCAGCCAATCCCACTTGGTGATGGGCGCCTCCTCACGCCCTTCGAGAATATAGCCCCACGTCTGCAACTGGCCTGTCTTGCGGTTGAGCCAGAACCAGAACTGGTCTCCCGGCGTGAGCCCGACGTTGTCGTACGTCAGTTTGATCACTTCCTGTTCGGCCGTAGACGAATCGGGAACCAGAGTCCGGGAAACGCCCTGGTCGAGCAGTTTGATGGGGGCCAGCAGCCAGTAGGTATCGTTGATGTACGCGCGGTAGGCGCGCGCCAGGAGATCTTCCTGTTCGGCGCCGGGCAACACCTCCCCGTTCGCGGCCGCCGTTCCCTGGCGCGTGTTTACATTGAATACCACGACGATCCGGTCCTCGTCCTGATCCCATTCCAGGCGGTAATCACCCGTGGTGCGGTCCCACAGGTGCGTGCGGAATACCGTCTTGTCGGTTCCGGCTTCACGTCCGAAATCAAATTTGAGATAGCGGACGCGCGCCCAGGCTTCCGGCCCTCCTACAGCGTTGAAAGATCGCATGGCCAGCGTGTCAGCATGCGTTTCGAGGGGTGGAAGCGCTACAGATACGACGGGGTCGGCCGATTGCTCGTGTGGTGCTTCGGGCGCGCATGCTGCCAGGATCAAAAGGAGCAGCAGTGGAAGGTATCTCATGGTGGGCACAGGTTCGTTTTCGTAATGGCCGGTTGGTACTATCATGGGGAAACACGGGGTAAAAGTGCATCCACAGACGAACAATACGCACGGATGGGTTGTTTTGATTTGCGATGCCGAAAATCACTGCCTGCATAGCGCTCCTGCTCGCCGCCAGTGCGTGGAGTCTGCCGCGCACGGCCCAAGCCCAGTCCGCCGAGCCGCTTCGCGAGCCAGGCAAGCAGGAGGCGCCGCGTGGTCTGGGCGCCCAGGTACTGCTCACGAACTCCGGTTTCGGGCTGGGTGGATATGCTCGAAAACTGTTGAGGGATGACCAGACGGCCACCCTTGAAATCAGTCTTTCTGCTGCAGAGGACGAGCGCGAGGTCAGTTTCTTCGACCGATTCGGCGACAGGGATGTCCCCAACAAGCGAACCTACCTGCTGGAAATACCCGTCTACATCGGACTTGAGCGGCGCCTCTTCCGGCCGTTCATCGAGGACAACTTCCGGCCCTATTTTCACATAGCCGGGGGGCCTGTACTGGGATGGAACTACCCCTATTTCCGGGATGAGAATGGCAACGACACGTTCGATGAAGGAGAGCGCACGTTCGGCGTCGTAAGCGGCCTGTTCAGGGGCAACCTGGTGCCGGGCCTCGGGCTTTCAATCAGTATCGGCGCCAATTTTGGCGAGTTGGAGGGCCTCACCCAGGGCGTTCGACTCGGTTTCCGGATGAATGTCTACAACGAGCCCATCGAACTGCTCGAGCCCTCGGTCAAGGCAGCTGACAACGTGCTCACGACGCCCTTCATCATGTTTCACTTCGGCCGGCAGCGCTGACTGGCGCCTTCGCCGCGAACTGCTGTCAGACGTTGAAGCGAAACAGCAGTACGTCTCCGTCTCGCACTGTGTATTCCTTGCCTTCGCTGCGCATGACACCGGCGTCACGGGCTTTTGACTCGCTGCCCAGGCGCGCATAGTCCTCGTAGGCAATGGTTTCTGCCCGGATAAAGCCCCGCTCGAAATCAGAGTGGATCTGCCCGGCGGCCTGGGGCGCCTTGAGGCCACGCGATATGGTCCAGGCCCGGCTTTCCGTCGGCCCCGATGTGAAAAACGTAATCAGATCAAGCAGGGCGTAGGCAGACTGGATGAGCCGCTCCAGGCCTCCAGAGGCCAGGCCGAGCTCCGACAGGAACTCTGCGCGCTCGTCCGCTTCGAGCTCGGCCACCTGGGCTTCGAGCTCGGCCGAAACCACGACGACACCGGCACCTTCCTGCTCCGCGCGCACACGCACCGCCTCGACATGGGCATTGCCATCGGGAAGATCGCTTTCGGAGACATTGGCCGCATAGAGCACCGGCTTTCCAGACAACAGGAAGAGAGACCGCAGCCAGGCCTCCTCTTTTTCGGAGACCGACAACGCCCGGACCACGCCGCCATCGGAGAGATGGGCCAGCAGGCGTTCATAGAACGCCAGCTCCTCCCGCGCCACTTTGTCACCGCTCCTGGCTGTTTTCGTGGTGCGCTCCATCCGTTTCTCAACCGCCTCCAGGTCCTTGAGCAGCAGTTCGGTTTCAATCACCTCGATGTCCGAAACGGGATCGACCCGCCCGGAGACATGCACCACGTCCTCATCGTCGAAACAACGCACGACGTGTACAATGGCATCGACCTCTCGAATATGGGCCAGAAATTTGTTACCAAGTCCCTCGCCTTTTGAAGCGCCTGCAACGAGGCCGGCAATATCCACAAACTCGATCGTGGCGGGTACCACTTTCTTCGAGTTATTGAGGCGTCCAAGTTCCACCAGCCGCTCGTCGGGAACGGGAACCATGCCTACATTGGGTTCAATGGTGCAGAACGGGTAATTTGCAGATTCCGCACCAGCCTGACTGAGTGCATTGAACAGGGTGGATTTGCCCACATTCGGCAATCCCACTATTCCACATCGAAGAGCCATAAAAGGAGGGTGTCGTGCGAGAAGTTGCCCGCATCAAGCAAACAGACGGCCTTTTGTTTCGTCTGCATGGAAAATGCGTGCTCGGCGTCGCCCTCGGCGTGGCCTTTATTACCCTTGCCGTTCCCGGCGCTGACGCGCGCCAGCAGGCGCCTGAAGGGATCTTTGTGCAGGCAGGCCTGGCGGGCGCGGGAGGCTATGGCGCCGCGATCGGGCTTGTTGGCGCCCGCCGCATGCACACGCGAGAAGCGCATCTGGTGGCAGAACTCGATCCTCTGCTCCGAAAAAGTACCGAGCAGATCCGTCTGGCGCTTCTGCTTGGCGCCTCACTGCGACTCTTCGGTGTCGAGCGAACGGTTGGAAACGTAGCCTATCGTGGGTACGATGTGGATCTTGGTGTCCGGGCCGGCCCGGCTCTTTCCTTCTCAACACGTGACAATACAGTAGCCCGGAACAGCCGATTTTCCCTTCTCATAGAGCCTTCCGTGCGGATATCTCACCGACGACCGGAGGGTCGCGTATGGTACGTAGACCTGGGCACGATCAAACCTGCCATCCGGATCGGGCTCTGGCTACGTCCCTGAGAGCTCCGAGGCGGCTTGGCTGCTAGCCCGAATACGGCACGGAAATAAACGTGCGTTGCGGAAGACGAACCGCTGTCAGCGTTCCGAGCGACGGGTTGCCGTGAAACACGCACCCGGTATCGATATTGATCAGATTTCGCTTGTTGATGGGCTTTGAAACAGGCGTGTGCCCACAGATTACCGTTTTTTCCCAGTTCAGCGTAGGCTCCTTCAGGTGACTGCGCTCCCAGAGAAGAACCTCCGGGTCGGCCCGCTCCAGATTCTCGGCAATACTCAGCCCGGGGTCAAACCCGGCGTGCACAATTACTACGTCTTCGGTTTCATACCACATTTCGGTGGCGCGAACGAAATCAATGTGCTCCTTCGGAATGGAAATCACGCCATCCTCGTCGCGGTAGCTCTCGAGCGTCGTAATGCCGCCATTAACAGCAAAAAGCTCATATTCATCCCTGTCGAGATAGTCGAGGAAGAGTTTCTCATGGTTGCCGCGCAGGAACGTGCACGAAACGGTCTCGCGAAGGGCAAGCAACCTATCAATGACCCCTTTCGAGTCCGGACCCCGATCCATGTAGTCCCCGACGAAAACGATGTGATCGTTCGCTCCGGGGTGAAGCACAGCCAACAGGTCGTCGAGACTTCGGGCGCAGCCGTGAATGTCTCCTACCACTACAAGTCCCATATCATTTTTTTACGTTAGCGTCCGTATCGATAAGTCCACGCCCTTTCTTCTTCAGCGAGCCCGCTTTTTTGAGATCATCGAGTATGGCATCGAGCACGCCGTTTACGAACTGCCCGGAACGCTCGGTCGAATACTTTTTGACCACCTCAATGGCTTCGTTGATCGTCACCTTTGGCGGTATGTCCTCAAAATGCATCAGTTCGGCAATGGCCATACGCAGCACCAGGCGATCAATCAGGGCAATCCTGGACAACTCCCAGTTCTGGGTATACTCGGAAACGAGGCGTTCAGCCTCCGTCTGCATGTCCAGCACACGCAGGAAAAGCCGTTTGGCAAACGCGCGACCCTCCCGGTCCTCCATCTGCTCATCAATAATGGTCTCGAGCACGTGTTCAGCGCTGTCCATGCCGACAGTAAACGCATACAAGGCCTGCATGGCGCGCTCTCTGGCCTCTCTACGGGTGCTCATGACCTTTCAAATAACGATGGATGAATGCCGTAAGAATAGACAGCATCTTCCCACATAGGCAATCAGGAAGCATCAATTCACCAAAGAAGTATAAAAAGCGTGCTGAAGGGTCCGCCGCACCGGGAGTTATTTCCGTGTCGTAGCCGTGTCTTACTATCATGGCTCGGCTCATTTCCCGCTTCGACCCGCGGATCAGCGTCGCGATATTGCTCCTCACGGGACCCATCCTTACAGGCTGGACAGGCCTGATTGAAGACCTTTCGCCTCTTGCGTGGGTTGTGCTGCCGGCCTGGGCCACGCTGGCCGCCGCGCTCATCGCGCTGCGCCGCCATCGCACGGCGCGGACATGGCTCCTCCTTGCGCTTGCCATCGCGACCGGGTTTCTATTCATACACCGCCCCCCTCCGGTCCCGGTAGGTCTCGTCAAGGGAACTGTCACCGCCATCCACAATCACCGTTTTACTGTGTGTCAGCCGAGCGGGTGCGTCCAGGTGACCACTCCGCTGGAAAGTCCAGCGCCTGTCCACGTTGGTGATGACGTCATGGTTCGCGGGACAATGCGCTTGCCACACCCCCCACGAAACCCGTACGATCTCGACGAGCGGCAGCTCGCCCGATCGCTCGGAGTCGCCACCTTCGTGGAGCATCCCCTCTGGATAGGCATTGACCATCGCCCGAACCGGCTCACCCACCGCGTTGCGCTCGCCCGCCGACTGGTTGCACACCGCATACACGAACGCCTGCCTGATCCGCGCTCCGCCTCGATCGTAACCGCCTTGCTGACAGGCAGTCGGACAGCACTGGACGGCAGCGTCCGCGCGCAATTTTCCGCATCCGGACTGTCCCATGTCCTGGCCGTATCGGGACTTCATATCGGCCTGCTCGCGCTTCTTGTTCTCACTTTTTCAAGGTCCCTGTTCCGACGTCTACCCGTGAGCGAGGAAGTTCGGCGCGCCCTCTCCGGCTCCTTTTCAATGATAGGTATCACATGTATCGCCGTCTGGATGGGCACATCGCCGTCTGTTTCCCGGGCTGCCCTCATGGGTATTGTCCTTTTCGGGGCGTTCGCGCGGCGCCGGCCCTACTCGCCCTGGGTTGCGTGGTGGTGGGCGCTTGCGGCTGGAACCATCGCGGCCCCCGAACGCCTTATGACGGCGGGTTTTTCGCTGTCTTTTGCCGCTGTTGCGGCTATACTGGTTTTTCTGCCGACCCTCTCACGACTGCGCAGTCGTCCTTTTCTGGCCAGCATCCTGGTCTCGGCTGTCGCCACGCTGGGAACAGCTCCCCTTCTCGCTGTGCACATGGGTCAGGTACCTGTATCAGGAGCTCTCACCAGTCCTCTCGTCGTCCCCATCATGGCTCCCATTCTGGTCATGGGCGCCATGATTCTTGTGGATCCTGGCCCTTTTTCTGCGTGGGTAACCGATCTGCTCGTTACCCTCCTCCAGCACGCCGCACTCTGGGGAAGTCAGCTCCCGGACTGGACGCGCCTGGTGGGACTGCATGTCATACTCTGGCCCTGGCTTATTCTGCTGATACTGGCTCCTGCCCCGCGTCGCCGACGCGTGCGACGCGCTACGTTGGCGCTCGTCGTGGCCGCTATCGGCATTGCGAGCTGGCCTGTCCCAGCCAGTATGGAATACACACAATTGGATGTGGGACAGGGAGATGCAACCGTTATCATTCTTTCCGGAAGGTTCTCAGTTGTGATCGATACAGGCGCCTCCGAGTTCAATGGCCGCGCCATCGAACGCCATCTGCGCGCACGTGGCCAGCGCCGGATTGACCTGCTTATCCACTCGCATCCACACGCCGATCACACGGGGGGAAGTCGCTACCTTGCCACGACCATGCCCATCGAACGATTCGTGGATAACACGCGCTCGCACCGCGGCGACACGCTCGATCTCGGCGGACTGGGTAGGCTCTATGTGCTGCATCCACCAGAAAAAAACCTGTTGCCCACCAACGAAGCGTCGCTTGTCCTGCGCCTGCAGGCGGAATCGACGTCCTTTCTTCTAACTGGCGATGCGGAGCGCGGCGCTGAACACGCTGTCACCACAGCTTTCGGACCCATGCTCGATGCGGATATCGTCAAAGTAGCCCATCACGGATCCCGCTCCAGCAGTTCGGTCCCTTTCATATCGCGAACAAGACCCGATGTCGCAATCGTCAGCGCGGGGCGCCGGAACCGCTTTGGACACCCGGATGAGGAAATCGTGGCCCGCTGGCGCACCTATGCCGACAGCGTCCACGTAACAGCGCAGCACGGCGCGTTCCAGATGACGGCAGGAAATCAGTGATCTATGAATACCGGAACGGTAGCCTTCGTCAAGAGCACCTTGGTAGACTTTCCCAGATGCATATGACGCATTCCTGACTTCGTTTTCGCACCGGCCACGATCAGGTCGGCGTTCCTTTTTTCCACCTCACTCAGAATGCAGGCCTCTACATTGGTGTCCTTCATGTGGATAATGTTGGGCGTAAACCCATGGTCGGCGAGATAGTCGCGCGTGAGTTCGAGGTAGAGTGCGCTTTCGGCCGAGTCTTTCGACTCTACATGAAGCACGTCGAGCTCAAAATCCGACCCAAACGGCAACATCTGGATGAACCTCCTGAGCGCCCTGGCACCGGGCTCGCCGCCATCGGTCGCAAACAGCACCCTCCCCACCGGGCGGTAGGATCCGGGCACGACCAGACTGGGACCTATGGTCTGCGCAATGACGCGTGCGAGCGTTTCTGTTTCCTTCTTGGGATGTGCATAGAAGAAATGCGGATCCTGACCTATTACGAGTATATCGTGGTACTTCATGTCTTCCACGATACGTTCGAAGGGAACGCCCTCTTCCACAAGTTCGATATGATCACATTCTGACTTGTCGGCGATCTGTTTGAACTCGGCAATCAACTGGCGCGCCCTTTCGCGCGTCTCCTCAGTCAGTTTCTCGCGCAGCTTTTCCGCATAATACATGGAACCTATGCCGCCGCCACGCGCGCTAGACTCAATACTGCCCATGTCAACGACAGCCAGTCCCGTCAGACGGGCATTCGAACGCCTGGCCAAGTCTATCCCATACCGGGTAGCTACCGGGGTGTCAGAATCAGTGTCGAGAGCAACCAGAATGCGCTTGATCATGGGGCCGTACGAAGTAATGTCCTGTTCGAAAGTATGATACGCGATGGGAGTCAGCAAGGCCGTTGTCCACACGCCTCTTTCTTAATCTTTTGAAATAATTTGAAGAGGAAGTAGTAGTAGGCGGTGTGGATATGTGGAAAGAAAGCCGGAAACCGGCCAGGGTCTACCCGTGATGGTGGATTCGAGACGCTTTTCCACGTGGGACTGTCTGTGCGAAAGTTGGTGGTGCTTTGTGGGGCGCATGATGAAATAGGCCTGTCAGCGAAGTTCAGACAACATACCCACAGCCTGCCAACAACGGGAAAGGGACCTGTCAACAGCCCTCATCCCGCCTTGAGCCGTGAGAGCATCCCTTTTTTGTATGCCTCTACGCCCGGCTGATCGAATGGGTTGACATCCAGCATATAGGCTCCCGTCGCCACAGCGTGCTCAAAAAAGTAGATGAGCGCTCCCAGGTTTTCTGCCGTCCTGCGAGCCAACTCTATATGCATGACAGGCGTGCCGCCGGAGCCGTGGGCCTCGAGCGTGCCTTCAAACGCCGCACGGTTGACGTCGTTGAAGGAACGACAGGCCAGGTAGTCGAGCCCATCCAGGTTGTGGTCCGAGGCGGGAATGGAAAGCTGGTCAGCTTCGTTCTCGACGGTTAAAAAGGTTTCCACAACCGATCGGTCGCCGTCCTGGACAAACTGACCAAGTGAATGAAGGTCTGTCGTGTAGGTACAGACAGCTGGAAAAAGGCCTTTGTGGTTTTTTCCCTCGGATTCTCCAAAGAGCTGTTGCCACCAGGCGCCAAAGCGGGTGAGTTCAGGAGCCATCGTGGCCAGTATTTCCGTCTTAAATCCCATCTCGTAGAGCGCAATGCGACGCGCGGCGTATTGCGCTGCATCGGGTAGCGTGTGTGGGTCGACGTGGGGCGCACGTCCCGTCGTCGTGTGCATGCCGACCGCTCCGTAGAAAAGAGAGCGGATGTCATTGCCGGCGACGGCGATGGGCAGCAGTCCGACGGGCGTGAGAACGGAAAAACGACCGCCCACGTCGTCTGGAATGACGAATTGCCGGTATCCTCTGTCGGCTGCAAGATGCTGCAGCGCTCCGCTGTCCCGGCTCGTTGTGGCCACAATGCGCTCCTCCGGGTTGTCGAATGAGCGTTCTATGAACGCGCCGAGCACGCGGAAAGCGAGTGCCGGTTCGAGTGTGGTGCCGCTCTTCGATATAACGTTCAGGTAGACCGACTTTCCTTCAAGGTGGCGGATGAGCGAAGAGAGGTAGGCGCCCGAGAGGTGATGTCCGGCAAAAATGACCTCCACGCCGTGGGCCTGGAATGCGGGAGCAAGCGCCGAAATAACAGCGTCGGCGCCCAGATACGAGCCGCCGATACCGATACAGACGAGCACATCGGCTTCCTCCCGGATTTCGATGGCGAGCCGGTCAATCCGCTCCAGCAGGGCATCGTTCGGGCTGTCGAGCATGGTTCGCCATCCAAGCCACTCGGACCCAGGTCCGGTGCCCGTCGCGAGCAGGTTGTGTGCGGAAGCGGCGCGAAGGAGAACATCCTGGAGCGTGTTGTCCGGAATGAGGGCGTCTACACCTGAAAAATCGATAGAAAGCATGGTATAATCTGGATTCAGGAGCGTTTGAAGACGGGTTCGAACTCGGCGAGGGGGAGGGGTGCGCCGGGCGGAGTGTTGTCACGCCGGCGCAACTCGATTTCATAGGCAACGCGATCACTGCGATACCACCGTTGCTGGTAATAAATGGGACGGTCTCCCTCGGCAAAGGAGGTGCGCTCAATGAGCAGCAGCGCGCGCCCCCAGGGGACATCAATGAACTGGGCCACATCGTTCGGCGCATTCACCGACTCGATCCGGAATCGGCCTCGACAGACACAGATACCATACTCACGCTCGAGAATGGAAAAAATGGTGTCGTCTTCCAGGTCGTGTGCGGCGAGAAGTGACGCATAGTTCAGGGGAAGCCATGTCCTGTCCATGGCGATCGGGTCCCCATTGCCCAGTCGAAGGCGGTCGAGACGCAAAACGGGACTACCAATCGCCAAACCGAGACGGTGGGCAACATGGGACGGCGCCTCTTCTTCAGCGCTGTGCAGCACGCGCGAGGCTGGCCTGAGGCCAGCCATCTGCATGTCTTCAATGAAATCAGTTAGCCGGATGAGACCCTGTCGGAGGCGCCTGTCCTGCACGAAGGAGCCGAGACCCTGGCGCCGATAAATGAGATCCTCGGACTCGAGCGTCTGCAGTGCGCGCCTCACCGTGATGCGGCTGACGCCAAAACGGGACCCGAGGGCACTCTCGCTGGGCAATTTCTGGTTTTCCGCGAGCGCGCCTTCTTCAATCTGGTTTCTGAGCCAGTCAGAAACCTGTTCGTGTCGCGGTTTTCCGGGATGTTCGTAGGACATGGCTACCTGTTATTACACGTTGTCAAACATGCCGACGTGGAGCAATGATCCACGTGCTGTAAGGTTTATTCCGGCGCATGGAGACAGGTTTACCTCGTAGTCCGGTGGTTGATTTTATGTCACAGACTCTGGCTGCCGCTGCGTACTTACGGGAAGAAAGTAACGCCGGTCGTCCGGCCAAACCGCGACAACAACCAGGAGGCAGGTCATGAAACGTATATGGTACTTCGCCGCAGCCACACTTCTCTTCCTCTTCACCGCCGCTCCCGTTTGGAGTCAGAGCGGACATGTCATGAACGGAGTCGGTCCCGTGGACCAGGCCATGTCCGGAGCAGGAATGGCAGCGCCTGGAAATGTGCTGTCAGCGCTGCACTGGAATCCGGCGGGTATCATGAGCGCACAGGGACAACAGCTCGACGTGAGTCTGCAATTGCTCATGCCGACGGCGAGCATGACGTCGGCCGTGGATGCGGGCGCATTCGGTGCTATGGGACCCGGACAATCGCTTCGGGGCACGTCCGACAGCGGGGCGGGTCCCTTCCCCATCCCATCGCTGGGATACGTATTCAATCCCACAGGCAGGCCGTGGGCGGCAGGAATCAGCTTCTTCGGGGTTGGCGGTTTTGGTGTGGATTATGACACGTCCCCGACGAACCCCATTCTGACGCCGCAGATGCCGGATGGTGGCATGGGTTTTGGAGACATGTTCTCCGAATTCGCTCTCATGCAGGTATCGCCAACCGTTGCTTTTGAGGTCAGCGATCGCGTGCACGTGGGTGTTGCTCCGGTACTGAACATGGCATCCCTTTAGCTGTCAGTTTTCCCGGCAACGACCCCGACGGCATTCGGGCAACTTCCCGACGGTACGCCGCTTGCCAAGTATCCCGACGCACCGGCGGATTGGGCCATGGGTTTTGGATTCCAGGCCTCCGTGTCGGCGCGCGTGACAAGCCGCCTCGATGCAGCGGTGTCGTTCAAGAGCCGGCAGCAGTTCGAGTCTTTCCAGTTCAATCCGGAACTGGCAGGGGCAGCGGACTTTTCGTTCGATCTGGACTATCCGATGATTGTCTCCGGCGGTCTGGCCTATGCCCATTCTTCGGGCCTTCGACTGGCCAGTGATGTGCGCTGGATAGATTTTTCCGGAACAGAAGGGTTTGAGCAGTCGGGTTTCGACCAGACAGGGGCCGTCCAGGGTTTTGGATGGAAGTCCATCATGGTCGTGGCTGTTGGCGCCGAGTACCCGACAAGTGAACGCCTCACGCTGCGCGCCGGATATGGATGGAATGAAAGTCCCATTACATCGGAGACGGCCTTTTTCAATTCGCCGTCACCGGCCCTCGTGACCCAGCGTATTTCGGGCGGCTTCACGTGGAAACTGTCTGAGCGCATCGCGCTTTCGAGCGCCGTTCAATACGGTTTTGAAGATACCGTATCCGGCGTCTGGCAGAGCCCCATGTTTCCAGGTCAGGCCGTTCCTGGCACAAACGTCACGCACAGCCTGTCAACGCTCATGGTTCTGACCGGTCTGCACACCACATGGTAGCCGAACCGTAACGGTCGTCCCTTCGCCCGGTAAGGAGCGGACCGAGATGTCGCCGCCGTGGGCACGCGTGACCACGGCGGCGTACGTCGTTCCAAGACCCGTGCCTCCGCGATCTGTTTTCGTGGAGTTGAATTTTTCAAAGAAGGTCTCCAGTCGATGAGGCGGGATTTCTGCGCCGCCATTGTGGATGTCAACGCGCGCGTTGTTGTCTTCGCGCACGAGCTTGATGCGAACGCGCCGCGCGCTCTCGTCGCTCTGGTCCACCACGTGCTCGAGCGCGTTCTTGGTCAGATTCGTGAATACACCGGGCAGGAAATCGGCATCGGCCTCGACCAGGAACGGCCCGCCAGAGGCCACGTCGAGCACCACTTGTCCCGGTTTATCTTTATCTGACTGCAGGCCACTGTGCATTACCTCCTCAAGGAGCACACGGAGGTCCAACGGGCGCTTGTTGAGCACTACATCTTCCTGCTCGAATGACTGCAGGCGCTTCATCGCCCCCAGCAGGTTTTCCACCATGCGCGTTCCATCCCGGATCTGCGCAAGCCATGTCATCTGGCGCTCTGTAAGACAGTCACTGGCGGCTCCTGCGAGCAGTTCGGCATACCCGGAAATAGGTCCGAGCGCATTATTTACCTCGTGTCGCAGGAAGGCATCCTGCTCGCGATGAAGCCGCTGGATGTCAGCAAGTGCACGCTGCAGCTCGCCGATCCGAACTTCGCGCTCGGCCTGCAGGCGCGCCAGTGTCACGTGTGTATCGACACGCTGGAGCAGCTCCTCGGACTGGAAGGGTTTCGTCACGTAGTCGACCGCCCCGAGCTCGAAGCCCCGCACGATGTCGTCCGTTTCGACTTTGGCCGTCAGGAATATGACGGGTATGTTGCTCGTTTCAGGCTTTTCCTTGAGCCGACGACAGGCTTCAAAACCATCCATAACGGGCATGATCACATCGAGCAGGACAAGGTCCGGACGGGCCCGCTCAACGGCTTCAATCGCCTTCAGCCCATTGACGGCCACGCTGATTTCGTAGCCGGCCTGCCGGAGGACGCTTCCGAGAACCTGGAGATTTTTCGGCGTATCGTCGACAATGAGTACATGTGCGGCAGGGAGAGGGGTCTCGGTCATGTGTTCTTTGGCGGATGTACAAGCGGGCGGACGGCATCCAGTGCGCGCTCCATCTGGTCCGGATCAAACGATGACGCGGCATCTGACAGGTGGCGGGCCATGTGGGCAAGATCGGTGTGCTCATGCTGCCGTGCGAGATCATCCAGCGAATGTGCGAGCGATTCAATATCTCCCACAACGAGGCGCCGCCTGGCTTCTTCCCAGCTTGGCGCAAGCGCGTCAAGCGCAGCGCGCAGTGGTTCGCTGGTGATGTTCATGCCGCCTGCGGCGGGTGCTGCCGTGTCGTTTTGGCTTCCGGGTGGATGCGGGAGGTGCTCCTGTGTAACGTCCTGCGCCAGAAACCGGGCGAGTGCATGAACGAGGTCCTTGCGCGAAATCGGCTTGGGGATGTAGGCATCGGCAAGGCGGCGCAGCTCGGCCACATCGCTACTCATGACGGCGGCGCTGACGACGATGATGGGCAGGTCGGCCAGCGCGCGCGCCGATCGAATGCGCCGCGCGGTCTCGAGCCCGTCCATGACGGGCATCTTGGCATCGAGAAGCAGCAGGTCGGGCGGGTAGTCGGCCAGTTTTTCAAGTACGCCGACACCGTTTGTGACTTCCTCGACAGTCAGTCCGAGCGGTTCGAGCATGGCACGCAGAAGTTCGCGGTTGCGTGCGTTGTCATCTGCTACCAGAATGCGCGCCGGAAGGAAGTGCTGGTCCTGTTGCTGATGGGTGTCCTGCTGCTGCTGCGCCGAATCCGAGTCAGAACTGACGGGTATATTCTCAAGCATGACCTCGAAGGTGGAGCCCCGGCCAGGCGCGCTGCGGACGGAAATGGTGCCCCCCATGAGCTCCACAATACGTTTTGAAATGGCCAGTCCGAGGCCCGTGCCGCCATACTCGGCAGCCGTCTGGCCGGCCGCCTGGTCGAAGGCCCCAAAAACGGTTTCGAGCTGGTCAGGTGCTATGCCAATGCCCGTGTCTTCGACCTCAATGCGGAGCGTTGCCGTGCCGCCAGACACGGGCGCGTCGAGTCGGCAGCGCAGTACAACATGTCCAGAAGACGTAAACTTGACGGCATTGCCCACCAGGTTGAGCAGGACCTGTCGCAGCCGGTGGTCATCGAGCGTGACCATACGCGGCACGTCATCGGCCACTTCGGTTCGCATTTCAACTCCCTTCTCGTCAGCTTTCTGACGAAATACGACACCCATGTCATGCACGAGCTGATGCATGTCGGCCAGGCGGGGTTCCAGGTCAAGCTTTCCTGCTTCCACCTTCGAGAGGTCCAGAATGTCATTGATGAGCGTGAGCAGACTGCGCGCCGATGTCTGGATGTGGCCGGTCCAGCGTCGCTGTTCCGTGTCAACGACGCGCTGCGCCAACAGGTCGGTGAACCCGAGAATGGCATTCATGGGTGTACGGATCTCATGACTCATGTTCGCCAGGAAGGTGGACTTGGCCTGGTTGGCCCGATCGGCATCCTCGGCAAAGCGCTCGGCGCGTTCGCTGCTGAACTCGAGCGCTTCATTGGCTTTTGAAAGCAGCCGTTTCTGTCGGTCCACTTCGCGCCGCTGGATATCCATTTCTGTGTTTTGTGCAGAGAGCTGGCGAGCCTGCTCTTCGATACGGTTTTTGGTCATGCGCAACTCGTCGATCTGGATCTGGAGTTGCCTCTGGGCCTGCTGGATCTGACGGTTTCGACCCGTGAGCTCGTTGTTGCGCTCTGCCAGCTCACGGCGCTGTACTTCGAGGGCAGCGGTCTGCGCACCGAGGCGCTCTTCAAGGCGGCGGTTCGATGCCTCCAGGCGCGAAACATGAAAGCGGGAGAGGGCGCGTCCGGCAAGGAAGATGGATGTCGTCAGAAACAGAGCGTAGAGCAGATATACCCACCACGTTCGATGCCATGGTGGCCGGACGACGAACGTCATGCGGGTTTCCGGGCTGAGGCGGCCCATTGTGCCGCGGGCCCTGACCTCGAAGGTGTACGCGCCCTCCATGAGGCCAGCCCAGGAGGCGGCCGGATTGAGCGACCATTCGGACCACGAGTCGTCCGCCCCGAGAAGGCGGGTTTGATAGCGGATGGATCCTATCTGGTCGAAATCTGGAACAGCAAAGGCGATGCTGAAGCCGTTTTCATCAAAAGGAAGGGTGAACGATGGCAGGTCGCCAGGAGCCAGTCCTCCGAAAAGAAGACGTCCACGTGTACGCACCTGGCGAATGAGCGGAGCCGGCGTCTGGCGCCGCTCGCGGACGCGCGACTCATCGAAAAGGAAGAGGCCGCGGTCCGTCCCCAGCCAGCAGGACGATTGCGACGTGCAAAGAAAGTCGGCAAGCCGCGCGCCCGAAAGTCTCTCCAGGTCTTCAAACCGTTCGATGGCTCCGTCGGCGTCGTCATCCGTCCGGATACGGCCCGACAGCGAAGGAGCAAACATCCACGCGCGGCCCAGGCCATCCTCTCCGACCCAGGACACCCGGTCAGGAGGGCCGTCGACGAGTCGGATGAGTGTGGCATCGCTCTTGAATCGGTTGGCATCGGCGTCGTAGCGCTTAAGCCCCGATCGGCCAAGGAACAGGAGCTGATTTTCGATCGTGATGGGCCGGGTCAGGCCCGCGCTGAGGCCACTTCGTTCATCGTACCGGGTCGGGCGGGCAAACGTACTGTCATAATGTGTCATAACAAGCCCGGATGGAGAAAGCCCAGCCCAGATGGTTCCGTCTGGTTCGGTCGCCACATGAGATACGAACCCAAAGTTTTCGGGCGTGTCCTGCGTAGCTGTCCACCGGCCTGTACCCGCGTCCAGTTCGAGCAGCGTGAGGCCCTTCGTGTGTCCGACAAGCCACGTATTTACCTGGGCTGAATCCGTAGCAATCGCGTACGGCTCGATGGTCCGCGGCACACCAGGAAGCGGCACGCGCACCACCGGACGGCCCGCACCCCGCCAGATATGTATCCCGTCCCCGGCGGCGACAAGGAGCCCTTCGGGCGTGGAAAGCAGATCGAAAACGGGTACCGTCAAGCCGGCCATGGCATCGAATCGGATCGGAGCTGGGGTACCGGCCTGGGCAGGATCCGGGGCTGTGGGCAGGACGGCGGCGAACAGCCCGCGTTCCGTGCCCGCCCACAGTTGACCGCCGTGCGCTTCGAGCGCCCGCACGGCCCCAGCTGGCCTGGCATTCTCAGGCAGCTCGGAGAGGGCATTTCCGAACTCGACGACGGCCAGGCCGTCGCTGGTCGAGAGCCAGACGCGGCCGGCACTGTCCAGGGTCAGCGACCGGATTTCGCCGAATGGCAGGCCGGCTGTATGGTCAAGTCTGGTTACGGAAGATGTTTTCTGATCCAGGACAAGGAGCCCGCTGGCACGCGTTCCAAGCGCGAGCCGGCCATCGAGCAGCCGAACGCCCGAGAGCAGGGTGTAGCCTGCGAGTCGCTCGGCGAGAAAGGCATCCCAGGGCGTAACCCGTCCGTTCTGGAAGTGCATGAATGCGCCTGACTCGGATACAAGGAGGTGGGTCGAATCGGACGTGGCTACCGAGAGCGTGAGAGCATCGCGGGCGAACGTGGCCGCTGCCCCTCCGGCCAGCGAAAAATTTCCATTATCGAAACGGCTGAGTCCGCGACCCCACTGCGACACCCAGAGCGTACCCTCGGCCGGGAAAGCGTGCTGGACGGGAGCGTCGGTTGCGGCCGTCAGGAGCGTGTCGCGCCGGGCATCGAAGAGTCTGTTGGCGGTTACGAAGTATACCCCCTCCCCGTGGGGTATGACGGCGATCACGTCATCGAAGCGGCCGCGGGCCTCACTGGCCGCGCCGAGAAGCGATGTAAAGCCGGGCCTGTAGAGCGAGTCGGGAGCCAGCCGTCCGAGTTCTGCTGTTGCCCCTACATAAACGGTGTTTTCGTACACAGCCAGATTTTGCGGCGTCCGGCGTCCGGGTAGCGGCAAGAGTCGCCACGTCAGTCCATCGTATTCGAGAAGCCCCTCCTCATTGGCCACGTAGACGAGGCCCTGATCGAGAACGGCGATATCATGGTTTCCCGGATGATACCCATACTCGGCGGGCGAAAAATGTCGTACATGCGGAAACTCCAGCGTCTGGCCACGCGCAGGCGCCGATGCGCCAAGTGCGGCTGCAATCACGAAGAGCCGGCACAGATGTCGGATAGGTACAAGTCGGGTCATGCTGCCGCGTTGAAAACATAAAGGTACACGCCAGAGCACAGTATATTGCTCCCCTCAACGTCCGCCGGTCCTGAATCTTCTACTCCGAACGCTCATGCCACGTCTTCTGATTGTCGATGACGAACCCTCCATTCGCCGCACGCTGAAGGAGCTGATGACCATCCAGGAGTACGAAGTGGTCGAAGCCGGAAATGGAGCGGAAGGACTACGGAAGATCGAAGAAGACACCTTCGACCTCGTTCTCTCGGACATGATGATGCCCGAAATGAATGGTATGGAGCTGCTCAAGGCGGCCAAATCGCGCTGGCCAGAACTTCCTTTCGTCATGCTCACGGCAAATGCCACGATTGAGTTGGCGGTAGAGGCGATCAAGGAGGGGGCGTACGACTTCGTGCCCAAGCCACCCAACCTGCAGCGCTTCCTTGTGACCGTCCGCAACGCGCTCAATGCCGATAAGCTGCAGCGCGAGCATTCGCGTATGAAGGCGCGTCTCGAAAAAATTGATACCTCCATTGCGCCGCTGCTCGGCGAAAGCGCGGCCATGAAGCGTATCAAGAAGCTGCTCGAGAAGGCCGCGCCGTCGGAAGCGCGCGTGCTTGTTACAGGCGAGGCGGGCAGCGGCAAGGAACTCATTGCCCAGTGGGTGCACCACCTGTCCGATCGGCGAGAGGGCCCGTTCATTGCGCTGAACTGCGCCGCCATTCCCGGAGAACTGATTGAAAGCGAGTTGTTCGGCCACGAAAAAGGTGCCTTCACGGGCGCACACAAGCAACACATCGGCTCGTTCGAGCAGGCAGATGGAGGGACGCTCTTCCTCGACGAGGTGGGCGACATGTCGTCGACCGCGCAGGCCAAGGTGCTGCGCGTGCTGCAGGAGAGCCAGCTGCGGCGCGTAGGAGGCGACAAGGCGATCAACATCGATGTGCGTGTCGTAGCGGCGACGAACAAGAACCTGGAAGAGGCCATTGAGACGGGCGCCTTCCGCGATGACCTGTTCCACCGGCTGGCCGTGATCCGCATTGAGTCCCCTCCGCTTCGCGAGCGCACGGAAGATATTGATCTCCTGGCTACACATTTCTGTGAGCAGCTCAGTGTGCGCAATGGCATGCCCGGCAAACACTTTTCCAAGGGCGCATTGCAGCTCCTGCGCACATTTCCGTGGCGTGGCAACGTGCGCGAACTGCACAATGCGGTCGAGCGCCTGATTGTGCTCAGTGACGAGGATGAGATAGGCGCCGAAGACGTGGAGCTCTTCGCCAACCCGGGCAAGGCGCCGCAGGACTCCATCGCCTACCTGGCCGGGCAGCATCCAAAAATCGCCGACTTCCGTGACGCGGCCGAGGCCGCCTTTCTTCGCCGCCGGCTTGCCGAATGTGAGGGCAACATTTCCCGGCTCTCTGACGAGATCGAATTGCAGCGCTCAAATATCTACGCCAAGCTCAAGAAGTTCGGCATCCCGTACTGAGGCGCAGGGTGCTTGTGCTCAGGCCGCCGAAAGCGTAACGATAAATCTCGTTCCGTGCGGCTCGGCCGATTCCGCCCGGATTGCGCCATTCATCGCGTCCATGGCCAGTCGACAGAAGGCCAGCCCCAGACCAACGCCTGCCCGGATGCCTGAGTCGGCCGACTCCACCTGGTAGTACCGGTCGAAAATGCGCTCATGCAGTTCGTCGGGTATACCCGGGCCGTCATCCTCGACGAGCAGTCGTATGCTTCCATCACGACGGGTGGCGGCAATCTGCAGGCGTGTGGCCGGCCGCGCATATTTGAGCGCATTGGCCAGAAGGTTGGCGACGACGCGTCCAAGGAGCAGTGCATCGGCCCTCGCCCGCAGGCCTTCTTCCACGTCCACGACGAGTGACAGCTCGCGGTCCGAGGCAAACGGCGCGTATTCCGCCTCCACCTGATCCAGGAAAGCGGCCATGTCGACGTCGGTCGGATGAACGGGCATCGTTCCCGATTCCAGTTTGGACAGATCGAGCATGGACTCGATCATGGTTCCCATGGCCGAGGCCGCCCGATCCAGATGCCCCAGCCGCTCCGTGTCTCCCTCGCCGAGCATGCGCATCATTTGGAGGTTCATCTGTATGACCGACAGTGGGTTACCCAGATCATGCACGATCATATGGGTGAGGGCGTCGCGCATTCGTATCAGGTCCTGCTCGGCTTCGCGAAGCCGCTTCTTCTCGAGGCTTCCAGAGAGCCTCGCCTCCAGGATCTTCGGGTTGAATGGCTTGGACAGAAAGTCGGTTGCCCCCAACTCCAGGCAGCGGGCAATGCTCGCAACGTCGTCCCGGCCGGAAATCATGATGACCGGGATGAATTGCAGCTCGTCGCGCGTGCGCATGAATTCCAGCACGCCATATCCGTCGAGCTCGGGCATATCGATGTCGAGAAGAACCGCATCGAAAGGGCGCTCTTCAAGCCGCGTGACCGCCTCCTCCCCGTTCTGGCAGGCCTCAGACGCGTAGCCGAGTGCATCGAGGTATTCCCCGAGCAGATCCCGGTTCAATTTGCTGTCATCGACAACGAGAATAGTGGCGGACGTGGACGGTGCCTGCTGACTGCTCACGGAAACACGGTTTTGATACGTTTGCCCGAATCGCGGACCCTCGGCCCACGAGCATACAAGTATACGCACCGTGTCGCCATTGCCCCAGGACTGTTTCGGAATCGAAACACAGCGCAGGCCTACCGGTCTCGCAAGGTGCTCCTCGCGCCTGTTTCTGATGGATGCAGCGCATGGCGACCGGTCTGGTACGGGGTTTGCCCTCTTTCTGGCCAACACCAACCGCCACGACCATGACATCTGCCCAGACAACCTGGAAGCCCCTCTACCAGATTACCCCCGATCCGCTGCGCGTCGCGCGTATGCACCGCTTCGTTTCGGCGCGCCAGGTCGGTGAGCGTCCGGACTGGATCCGGCTCGACGCCGCCGCGCGTGCCGCCTGCCCTGTCTACCGGATGAACCCCGAGAGAAACGATCTTCCATCCTGGGAATTGTGACCGGCACGGTATTTGTACAGTTACAGATTGTGAACCACCGACTCCTACATATCCTTGCCCTCGGCGCGCTGCTCGGCGTACTGGCCGCACCAGCGTCGGCCCAGCGCCTGATGATGCTTGGCGGAGGCGCCGTACAGCTGAGTGTCGAACCCTCGCCCTATGGCGGCGATGCGTTCCAGGACACGGACGAGTCGACGCGCATTCTCTGGAATCGGACCGAGGCGCGCTCGAAAGTAACCGTCTCGACGTTTGCGCCTGGCCAGACCTATAGGCTCTACGCCGAGGCCGTGCGCGTCAAACGCGGCACGCCGGCCGGCCGCGTCGAGCTTCGCGATGGCATGCACGACACGGATCTGATCGTGAATATCCAGAAGAAGAAAGCAGGCTTTGCCAACATCCGCTACATTGCGGAGGCGACGATTGGCGACGCATCCAGTGAAACCGGTCTGAGCGACCAGCATACAGTGACGTTCACCCTTACCGAGCAGTAACCCATGGCGCATGCCTGCTTCTACCGGCTCCTGGTCCTGTCTATTCTGACCCTGGCCGCGCCTTTAGTGGCCACGGCGCAGATTACGGTGCGTGGCCAGCTGGCCCATGATCTGGAAACCGAACCCGGCGCTACGCTCACCGGGTCGGTTACGATTGACAACGAGACGAATGAATTGCAGCAGGCGCGCGTGTATCAGCGGGACTATCTGTTTTTTGCCGATGGCACGAACGTGTACGATGAGCCCGGAACGACGGCGCGCTCGAACGCTCCCTGGATTACGTTTTCGCCGGAGCAGGCGACCGTGCCGCCGAACGGTTCGGTCACTGTTTCCTACCAGATCAATGTGCCTGACAGCGCCGGCGTCGGCTCCTGGTGGAGCATGCTGATGGTGGAGGCGATTGACCGGGAGTCGGCCGAATCGACGCTCGGCGAGGATCCTCCCGCAGAGCGGGAAGTCGGGTTTCGGCAGGTCACGCGCTACGGCGTGCAACTGGCTACGCACGTCCGTTCGGCAAGCGCGGAGCCGGGAGTGGAGCTTGAAAATGTCAGTCTCCAGGCGCTCGAGGACGGACGCACGGTGTTCCAGATCGATGTGCTCAATGTGGGCCAGGTCATGATGCGCCCCGACGTCTACATGCGCCTTTTTGATGCCGATGGTGCCGAGTTCGGGCCCTTTCCCGGAGTCCAGTACCGACTCTACCCCAATACGTCCACCCGGCAGCGCATTGAACTTGAAGGCCTTCCTGCCGGTACCTACCAGGCCATTTTTGTGGTCGATGCCGGCAGCGATGCGGTGTTCGGTGGTCAGTTTGAATTGACCCTCTGACCATGTCCGGTATGAGGGGCACACAGACCGCCCTCCTGCTTCTTGGCCTGGCGCTTTCCTGTGTGGTTGCGCCGCAGGCCGCCCGGGCGCAGGATGTCTCCATGTCGGTCCCCGAGCGTCGCGAGGCCGACCCCGGGTCGGTGGTCAGTTTGCCTGTCCGCGTGCTGTCGGGCGCGCCGCGGATGCTTCGGATAGATCCTGCACTGCCTCCCGGCTGGAGTATCCTCATACCGCCGGCCGCAATGCGGGCCGGACCTGGCCGTCCCGCCACGCGCATTGTATCGATTCAGATTCCCGCGTCTGCCGCGGCGGGTGCATGGCGCGTGTCGTTCCGTCTGCGCCAAGCGCAGTCTGAGGACGAGGGCGTACTGGCTGGCGCCGAAACCGTCATAGAGGTAGCCGAGCAGACGGAAGTCGACGTTTCGCTTGTCGAGGCGGTGTCGCGCGTGCGTGCGGGCGCGCCCATCGCGGCAACGCTCGCTGTCGAGAACACCGGTAATCACACGGCGACGTTTCAGATCATCGCCGAGAGTTCGCTCGGCTACGACGTCCGCGTGTCGAGTGGGAGTGTGGAGCTTGCCCCGGCGGCACGCGCTGAAATCAGCGTTTCAGCCCGCTCGCGGGACGATCTGGTCAATGAGTTGGAGCACGTGCTCCGGGTCACCGCGCAGCCTCCGGGAGGCGACACCGCGGCAGGCGAAGCCCGTGTCACAACGCAGATCGTGCCCGTCAGGCGACAGGCCCGACAACTGGAAGAAGGGCGACTGCCTGTGCTTTTTACGTCGCGCGCGACCACGGAATCTGGCGTCGCCGATTTCCAGGCCGAGCTTGACCTTCCCGCCACCAGGATCGGGGGCCGGGTTGTTGCCGCCCGACTTCGCGGACCGGACATGCGCTCCTCGGCTTCGTTCGGGGAGCGGGACGAGTATGCAGCGTCCGTAGAAGGAGAGCGCGTTGGCTTGCGGATGGGGGACCAGAATTACCAGGTGTCCGACCTGCTCGACACGTCATTTTTCGGGTTTGGGAGTGAAGTGTCCTACGACCGTGAGCGATTGCAGGGCACGGCCTTTGTTTCGCGCACACGGCATGTGTTTCCGGAGACAGAGCGTGCCGGTGGAGGCGTGCAGGTATGGCCCCATCGCCGGTTTGCCGTTGGGGTGAGCGCCCTCGCCCGTGGTGAATTCGAACCGGGTGAGGCCGCGTCCGTGGCGGCCCGGTGGCTTGCTGTCGATGGCACGGAGCTCTCGGCCGAGGTGGCGCACGGACAATATGACGTCGGGAAAGGAAACGCCGTGCAGATTTCGGCGCAGGGATCGCTTCCATGGATTGTTTTCTCGGGACGCGCCGAGGCGGCCGACCCGTTTTTCCTCGGAGGGATCCAGAATTCCGAGCGCGTACAGGGCAGTTTTGCCGTGCGTGGCAGCCACTGGATCCGGCTCGAGGGATTGGGCCGCGCGGAGCGCCGGTTTTTCGATGCGGAGAGGAGTGCGGATCGCGCACTCGAGAACCGGCTTTTCCGCGGCGGTGCCGGGGCGTCTTTTGCCGTCGGCGGAGCCCGCCTCCAGGCCATGCTGCTCGGCCAGTTCCAGGACCGGCGCGTGCAGCAGACGGGGCTGGACCGGGCCGAGGAGAGCGTTATGCTGCGTGTGAACTTCAATCGCCGCGGGTTCGGGATCAATGCAGCAGGCGAGGCGGGCCGAATTGACGACGCAGGCTTTGCCGAGGGCACGTTCTCGTCCGTTCGTGGTTCGGCGTTCAAAGTGCTCGGGTCCTGGTCACTCAGCCTTACGGCGTCGTATCTGGAAGGAGTTACTTTTTTCAGCCCAACCAATCAGGAGCGCGTAACCATCGGCTCCACGCTTTCCTATGACGCAGGCCGCGGCCTGAGCGCATCGGCGTCGGCCTTCCAGAGCCGGGAGTCGGGTACGTTTTCGCAGACATTCACACTTTTTGATGCGCGCATCGCGGCCGATCTCTGGTCCTCGCACGAACTGGAATTCCGCGCCCGCGGGTCGCAGACCAGCTTTTCTTCCGACGTGCGCACAGGAACCTTCAGCCTGGCCTACAGGATACCGTTTACGGTCAGGGCGCCGTTCACCGGCCCCGATCCTGATACTGTGATATCGCTCCGTGTGCGCGACGAAGAAACGGGCGAGCCTCTTGAGGGCGTCGTTTTTTCGGCAGGACGCGTCCGGGCGGAAACCGACAGTGAAGGACGCGCCGAGCTCATCATGCCGGGCGAGGAGCGGTTCATCCTCCTCGACCAGGAAAGCATAGGGCTGAGCCGGATGCCGACGTTGCCGTTTCCGCTTGAGGTTGATGAGGCTTCGCCGCGCAGGGTAGATGTCGGCATCGTGCAGGCGGCACGCCTGACGGCGACGATTACGACCGGAAGGGAAAATGCGGCGCTCAATGCGGCGCTCGGGCGCGGCCTGGATGGGTCTGCCCTGTCTGGCCTGGTGGTTGAAGCGCGCTCGGGAGACATGCGATTCCGCCGCCTGACAGACGGCGCTGGCCGCGCACAGTTTCCCCCACTCGTACCCGGGACCTGGGAGGTGTCTGTGCTCGAGAGGACACTCCCCGACGAGTATCGGACGGATCCTGCCGTGAAGACCGTTACGCTTATTCCCGGGGGTGTCGGCGAGGCCGTTCTGCGCCTGGAACCGACCGAGCGGCGTATTCGCTTTGTAACGTCCGGTGCGGGTGTTGCGGTGAGCGTGTCGGCATCGGGCGAGCCCGGTGCGGCCGCGCGGCCGGGCGCCGCCGCGGAAGATAGTACGGCCGCGACGCCAGAGGTAGCCGACCAGGAAGCGGTCCGCGTCAAAGAAGGTGATACGCTCTTTGTGCTGGCACGCCGGCACTATGCCAGTCAGTGGCATTGGATCCGGATCTGGCAGGCCAATCGTGACGTCCTCCGCTCGCCAGACGTGTTGCCACTCGGTGCGCGGCTCGTCCTGCCGGCCCGCGGCCCGCTATCGGGGGCCGAGTGGGAGGCCATCCGGCGCCTTGCCGGACAATAGGTTTCCGGCGCGTATGGGACTTGTCCGAACCGTTCTTCTGTTGCGCGAGCGCAGCGCGCGTGTACCGGCAGCGAAACAGGCGGGGTTTTCCGGTCCCCTTAAAACGGCTCCCCAAGCCCATGAAGCGTGCATAGCCGCTTCCGGCACTCGAATTGACATGGAAACAGGCAGCAAACCCAACCGACTGCCGCCATGTCATCTACGTACAAGACCGAGGACCACGTCCGCGCCTGGCTCGCCCATCCCACGCAGGCAAATCGCGACAGGGTGGTCTCCTCCATGGACCCCATCATCCGGCATATCATATCCGGGCTCCGGGCGCCCGTGGGCGATATCCTGTCCTTCGACGATCTGTTCCAGGCGGGTGTTGTGGGCGTATTGCAGGCTCTTGACCAGTACCGCTCCGAACGGGATGTCCGGTTTGTGACGTTTTCGTGGGTGCGCATCCGCGGAGAAATCATTGACCTCATGCGGCGCGTGGATTCCCTTCCAAGGCGCCGTCGTGCGAAGGTGGCGGGTATGTACCGCGTGGAAAACGAGTTGGCGCAGCAGCACGGGGCGTGGCCGACCGTGCAGGACGTGGCCTCGGCGCTCGATGTGGACGTTTCCCATGTGGAAGCGACGCGGCTCGATGCCAGACGGCGGGAGCGCCTCTCGCTCCACGCTCCGGTCGGCGACTCATCCGAAACCGAACTCGTCGAAATGCTCGAAAACACGATGGCGTCGGAAGCCTTCGAGGATGCCGAATGGGCCGACGTATCGCGTCACCTCGCGCGGGCGGGCAAGGGGCTCAGCGAGCGCGAAAAGGACATTCTGGACCTGTTTTTCAGGGAGGGATGCACGCAGGTCGAAATCGGTGCGCTCTACGGGATATCCGAAGCCCGCGTGTCGCAGATTCGCCGGCGGGCGCTCGAAAAAATGCGCCCTTCGGTCGAGGTATCACTGCGCCAGGCGGCCTGAGAGCGTATTCAGCACGCTTTTGGCGTCACGGGCGCTGCGGCATTCGTAATCAAAGCGCGGACATGACGCCGAACTGTACGCTCTGATAGGCCGTGTGCGATTGGCGCGAGACGGGATCGGTCAGCGTGATGGTCAGCAGTCGATCCTCGAAATCAAGCTCCTTCACCTGGGGGCCGACTTCCAGTTTAAAGGAGATGGTCTGTCCGTTCTCAAGCCCCCGGGACATGCCTGTAACGGCAGCTACCTCTCGGCCCCCGCGTGTGACGTTGACCCATCCACTTGACCGCCCAAGCGTGCTGGCGAGCGATACCGATAGGCGCGTGCCGCGCGGCATGGGCCGGTCCAGACTGACTTCAATCAGCACGTTGTCTACGTTGGACGTCAGATTGTAAAATGTGCTTTCATCGCTGACCGTGGTGCGACCTGCGACCATATTGCGGTCCAGAAGGAGAGGCATCGGATTGCCACTGACCGCCATGACCATGATGGGAGCGACGCCGAGCCGGACCGTGTGGGACCCCGTCGCAAGCACCCTGGAGCCCGGTGCGGATTGGGACGCAGCCGTCCCGGCCACCAGCACCATGAGGAGTGCTGTGGCGGCGAGAGGGGCATACGCGCGCCGGGACCTGTCCATGACGGACACCAATAAGTGGCAAACAACTTCTTTCATATACTCGGCTGCGGCACAGGTGATTTCAAGCGGTGTGGTCAGAGGAAGTGTGAAGAATCAGCGTCCAAGGAGGATTTTTTGTGTTTCAGCGTGTCTTTGCCCACTTTCGACGCGCACCAGATACAGGCCCGCGGGCAGCGCACCGGCTTCAATGCGCAGCGCGTGGTGGCTGCCTGCCGCGAGCACGCCCTCGTGCAGGACGCGCACCATACGCCCCGATACGTCCCACAGCGTGGCGCGGACGTGGCTTGTCTGTCCGAGGCTGACGTCGATTCTCGCCTCGTCATGGAACGGATTGGGGTAGGCCGTACCCAACTGGATACCGCCTGGAAGCTCACGGCCCACTTCCGATTCATTGGAGACCTGGACCATGCGCAGGAACGTGCACGAGCGGCTGTCAAAAGCACAGCCCAGGGGCTCGGCGAACGTGCCGTCGTGACTGCCGTCGAATCCGAACGTGATGTTTTCACCTGCAGGAATGCAGGCATTCGACTCGATGTTCGTGACCAGGTAAGATCCGTCTGCGTTCTGGGTGAACACGCTTTCCCAGTGCCGTCCAACGCTCATATTTTCAATGAGGGAAAACTGCAGACTCCAGCCACGGATGAATCCGCTCGTGTTGTTCGTAATACGAACGAGCGCAACGTATTGCGACGAGGTCAGGCTCAAAAAGCGGAAATCAATGTCTGGAAGTTCAGAGGTGGGCGCTACCCCATCCGGGCACGCGCCGCCCGTATCGCCGCCACCCGTATCGCCGCCGCCCGTATCGCCGCCACCCGTGTCGCCGCCGCCCGTATCGCCGCCGCCCGTGTCGCCGCCGCCTGTGTCACCGCCGCCTGTGTCGCCGCCGCCCGTGTCACCGCCGCCCGTGTCGCCGCCGCCCGTCCCGGGATCGGTTTCGCCCGGCTGCACGGTCGTGCCCTCGGCTTCAATCAGGCACACGACCCCATTGACGGTGCAGTCGCTTGGCGGCTCAATATCGTCCTCGAACGTACCCGCGATGGGGAAAAAGACCGATCCGCCTCCGCGGACGCGCCGCTTGCCGTTGACCCCGTGCAGCGTATACAGGTCACCGGCCCGCGACCACGACACGTCGCCGCCCACAAACGTAATCCGGTCCTCCAGATTGAAGCGCAGCGTCCAGGAAGACAGGTCCTCGGCCGCCGGGTTGATCAGCTCGATGAATCCCTCGAAAATCGATCCTGTAATTTTCTCGACCTTGAAAAACAGGTTCATACGCGGCGTTTCAATGAGCTCATCCGGCTCCACAAACGTACAGGCAACGCCGTTTATCTGGCACGATGTGGGCAGCTGAGCGCTCCCGGAATGCACGCCTGAGAAGGTAAAAAAGATGAAATCCTGTCCGCGGATGGTACTTGTAGCACCTGTTCCGCGCACTTCGTAGGACGAACCGCTACGCGTCCAATCGACCCCTTCCATACCGGTAATGAGGGACGAGGTGGAGAACGTCATACGCCACGGCTCGAGATCCACTTCCGTCGGGTTGCGGATGAAAATGTGTCCCGTGTAGGTCGTCTGGTCTTCTTCGGCAATCCAGGCCGCCACGCGCAGCCGAGAAAGATCGGTTTCAGCTGGATCCGGCTCGTTGGCGTCCTCGATGGTGCATGCGGCCCCGTTGAAGGCACAGGAGGCCGGTTGTGGCGCCAGGGGTCCGCTCGCGACGCCATGAATGGTGAACCATACCACCTCGCCGGGATCAATGCGGTGTGTCCACCCGGCGCCCTGCACGCGGAAGAGTCCGCCGGTCTGCGTCCAGGTGACGTTGTCCATCTGATCAATAGGCGATGGGAACTCGAACGCCAGGGACCAGGACGCGATGGGTGCTGGCGTCACATTGGTCAGGAACACATTGGCTGTAAACCGTCCACTGCGAACCTCTTCCACCTGGTAAACCACACGCACGTTGGCCTGGCGGGCAACGGAGGCGTCGGGCAGGAGTGCGGACGCAAGCAGCACACCGGCAAGGAGAAGCGTCCAGCGCACGCACGTGGCACGGACTCGGGAAAAGGACATGATCTGCAAAATTCGTGGACGAGGAAAAAGCGGCGGTTCGTCCGCTGTGAGAGTACGTCCAGAAACGTATTATTTGCGATAAGAAGACTCGCAGATCATTCCACGCGTCCGGATTTCACGACGGTACGTGTCTCGCTCCCCGAGGGCGTCGTAATTCGGATGAAGTATGTGCCAGCGGCAAGCGGTCCCGGTCTCCACTGGACCGTGTGGCGCCCGGCGACGCGCACGGCATCGTCCAGCACGGCGACGCGTCGGCCACTGAGATCCACCACTTCGAGGCGCACCTGCTCGGTGGCTGGCAGTTCGAAGGTAATGGTTGCCTCACGGCCGAGCGGATTCGGGTAGACGCTTGTCAGAGCCAGCGCGCGCGGAAGCGCGTCGTTGGCGTCCGAAACGTCCGTGGTGAGCGGCGTCACGGCATCAATGGGTACGACCCACACGCCGCGGCCGTGCGTTGCCATCACAATTTCGTCTCCAAGCGCCTTCATGCGCCATATGGATACGGACGGCAGTCCACTGTCTGAGAGTTGCCATGATGCGCCACCGTCCTCGCTCACGAACAGGCCAACCTCCGTTCCGGCCCACAGGATGTGCGGAAAGTCCGGAATGACAAGCAGGTCGTAGACGGCGACATTGGGGAAGCCTCGCGCACTCAGCACACCACTTGACCCCTCGTCAAACCCGGAGATATCCTCCCACGTCTGGCCAAGGTCACGTGTGCGTAGAATTTTCGGCTGTTCTGATACGGAAAACAGGGCATAGGCGGTGTTCGGGTCGGATGGATGCGTAGCCAGTCCCGAAAGCGGCGCTGGAGACAGTGGGGATGGCGTCGTGGCCGAGAACGTTTCCCCACCGTCGGTCGATACGTGGATCTGGCCGAGGATGTCGCCGCCGCCATTGTCAACCGGATCCATTTCAAAGCCGGCCCAGACCACGTCGCCCGAGGCGAGCGACGGCCGTACGACGCCGCGCGATGACGAGCGGAAGCCCCACGCCGAGGCGGCGATCGGTTTCAATTGCCACGACGCCCCGAAATCTGTGCTCTTCCAGACCCCCGATCCACCAATGGCGAACAGAATATCCGAGTCGAAGACATTGCGTTCGAGCGAGTTGATGAACGGTGCGTTGGGGCTCTCGCCGGTATCGGTGAGTCCACTGGTAGCAGAAGACCAGTTCACACCGCCGTCGAGCGATCGTTGGAATCCGTTGAACTGGAATCCGCCGATCATCCAGGTGTCGTTTTCCTGGTGCCAAACGGCGTCAAATCCATCGCCTCCAATAGCCGGCGTCCAGCCCGGCACGTTGCCCATGAAGGGCGCGAACGAGCGGAACGTTCCGTTGTCCTGCATGCCGCCCACGTAGAGCTGTGCACCCCCTGGCTTCCGGTCCAGACCGTAGAACTGGCTCGTGTTGTAAAAACGGCTGCGCTCGTTCCACGTCGCGCCGCCGTCGGGCGAATGCCATACGCCGCCATCGTTCCCCGAAATGAGCTCAAATTGCTCGGCCGCCGCGTCTGTGATGTGCGGTAGCAGGATGTGATGGTCCACGTGAACGGCAGCGCCCATCTGCGTCTCGGCAAAAGCCGCCGGAGCCGTGCCCGATGTCAGCGTGAATCGAAGTGAGGATTCAGGCAGGTTTTCGGGCGTCCATTCCACCTCATCCTGGAGCATGGGCCAGATGAAATACATCAGATCCTGCACCAGGCCGCCGCTCGCCGAAATCTGTGGGTCCGGTGCCGACGGGGTATAGGTTTTGGCGTGAATCAGGATGTACTCGCGGCCCAGGTTGTTGTCGTCCCGCGGAATCAGGTTGAAGGCGCCGTCTCCGAGACGGTCCCGGAAAGAGACGTGCAGCTGCCGGTTGTTCTCGATATCCCATACCTCGAAGGGCACGTCCACATAGTCCGCGAATGGGTATGAAGAGAACGCGATGCCCGGGCCGTCGGGAGGTGTGAAGCGGTGGGCCTTCTGGGAGCGCCCGGGACCGAAACGGATTTCGGCCGATACGATATCTTCAGGAGCGATCACGGCTTCATCGTCCGCCGTTCCGAGGCGCATGCCACCATCCCAGAATTCGCCACCGAAATTGACTTTTGTCAGGAAGGAGCGCGTTCCGTTTTCCTCGACCTCGGCGCTGAAAAAGGTGCCTTCCCCGCTGAGCGTGACGCGGTGCATGTTCACGCCGCCCACGAAAACCACGTCCTCATTGAACGGGTGCGGCGTTACGGCCATGTCGTACCAGCCCTGGTCGCGTGCAATATCGGTTGTACCCGACTGCGCGAGCGTTCCCCAGAGCGCGCCCCGGTTGTCCGATACATGGATGGTTTCCTGCCCCTCGGTGACTTCAGCCATGGCAATGACACGACCCGGCCGGACGGGCGATACGCCAAGCTCAACACGTGCACCGGGTTCGAGAGAGAGCCCGTCGCTCGAAGCGCTCCAGGACTGCCCCGCATCCAGGGATTTCCAGACCCCTACGCCCGTTACGGCGGCATACTGGATGTTGAAATCCCCGGGCTCATGGACCACCTGCGCAACACGGCCTCCCGGGTCGGCGACCAGCGCCCAGGAAGCGCCGCCATCGGCCGTCCTGAACAGGCCCGTATTGGTGGCGGCGACAACGATATTTTCGTCCTGCGGATCTACGATCAGCCGGTTCACGAAATTAAAATCGGCCAGGCCGAAGGTCGATGTGAGCTGCGACCACGTGAGCCCCCCATCGAGCGACTTGAAAATGCCGGTGCCAATAATGGCGTCGACATTGAAAAAACCTTCTCCCGTGCCGGCATAGACGATATCCGGGTTGGATGGCGCCTGGACAATGGATGATATGGACAGCGTGGGCCAGTCGTCCGTGAGCGGCTCCCAGTCCTGTCCGGCCGTTGTTGTGCGCCAGATACCACCACCCACGCTCCCGGCCAGCCAGGTGTCGCCCGATGGGTCACGCATGTCGACGACGATGGTGCGCGTACGCCCCCCCACATTTGACGGGCCGCGCTCCTCCCAGGGAAGCAGTGCAGCGGCGCCTTTTCGGGCCGCGCGAGCCGCGCGGAGCGCCTCAATGCGATAGGACGGCGTGTAGCCCTGCTTGCTCTCGCCCTCTGCCGTGCGGATATGCGCCTGCATCTGTTGGAAGCGGTCCGGATGCCCCTTTTCTGCTTTGGTGGACTTGGGTTCAGCGCCGCGATCGAGGGCGCGGTCCGCGTCCGACGAAGGTGCAGGCAGGCCGTAGATGAAGAGTCCTACCACCAGGCCCGCAGTGACAAGAGAAAGCGCGGCGCGCAGTGAAGTACGTTTTTTGGTGGCAGGGCTCACGATAGCGTCCTATGTTTCGGGTAAACGAATTCAACAAGCAGAAATAAACGGCAAAAGGCGCATTTATGATACAGCTTACTCTGACCGGCCGCACGCATCCCATTCAGCGTCCATCTGGCTGGCACGGTATGGCGGCGTGGATGCTCCTGGCAGCCGGACTCGTCGCGTCGCCGGTCGTGTCGGCGCAGGATCTGCCGCAGGCTGGCCAGGATGTGCCGCAGGCCGGAACCGGGGAGCTGCGCTCGCCCGCCGACTTCCTGGGATACGGGCTCGGCGATCGCTTCACGCGGCACGAACAGGTCCTGGCCTATGCCGAGCATGTGGCCGCGCACAGCGACCGTGTCGACATGGAGCCGTACGGGAAAAGCTATGAAGGGCGCGATCTCGTGCTCGTCTATGTATCCACGCCAGACAACCTGGCCCGCCGCGAGGCCATCCGGGAAGCGAATCTGCGCAGGGCGGGCCTTGCTCCAGACGGGATGACGCTGCTTGGCGGCGCGGCGCGAGTGGAAAGCGCATCTTCGGGAGCAGGAGAGCAACGCGGCGTCGCCATTGTCTGGCTCAGCTACAACGTACACGGCAACGAATCGGTCAGCAGCGAAGCTTCCATGCAGACGCTCTATGATCTGGCGCGCACGACGCACCCCGAGTCCGGGTCGTGGCTCGAGAACACGCTGGTCATCATGGACCCCATGATCAATCCGGACGGGCGTGACCGCTACGTGAACTGGTATAACCGCACGGTGGGCATGCAGGCCGATGCCACGCCCGGTGCCATTGAGCACAATGAGCCCTGGCCGGGTGGGCGCACGAACCATTACTATTTTGATCTCAATCGGGACTGGTCGTGGATGACGCAGACCGAAACGCGCCAGCGCATGGCCCGCTACCGGCGCTGGCTGCCGCAGATCCATGTGGACTTTCACGAGCAGGGTGTGGACAGCCCGTACTACTTCGCGCCAGCCGCCGAGCCCTATCACCCGGTGATTACCGACTGGCAGCGCGCTTTCCAGCAGACCATTGGGCGCAACCACGCGTCCTATTTCGACGCCAACGGATGGCTCTACTTCACGCGTCAGGTTTTTGACCTCTACTACCCGGGCTACGGCGACACCTTTCCGATCTATAACGGCGCTATCGGGATGACCTACGAGCAGGGCGGATCGGGCCGTGCCGGGCTCGCTATTGAAACCGCCGAGGGCGATACGCTCCGCCTCTCGAACCGCATTGCGGGGCACTATACGACAGGCATGTCGACTGTTGAAGTGGCATCGAAGCACGCCAGAGAGCTCATTGAGCAGTTCTCGGCCTTCTTCGATGGCACCTCGCCGTCGGCTGCCTCCCGACGGGAACAGGGCGATCCGGCCCGTGCCTGGCTGATCCGGGGCGAAGAGAACCTCGAGGCGCAGCGTGCGCTCATGCGCCATCTCGATGGCCTTGGCATACGCTATGGCCGGCCGGCGCGCGCGGGAGCGCGTATGGAAGCCGTTGCCTGGCGCACGGGTGCCACGACGCGGGTGACACCCCATGAGGACGATATCATTGTGCCATCTGCACAGCCGCGCAGCGTGCTGGCACGCGTGCTGTTTGAGCGCACCTCTCCGTTGCCCGATTCATTGACGTATGACATCACCGCCTGGGCGCTTCCGTATGCCTACGACCTGGACGCGTTCTCGCTTCTTGAGGATCCGGCCATTGAGCTTACGCCGAGCGGCGCATCCAGTATGACCCCGCGTGAGGCCATGGCGCCAGGCGGCACATATGCGTGGTTCTTCGAGGGGGATGACCCGGCTTTCCTGGCGGCGCTTCTCAAACAGGGCATCCGCGTGCGATACAACACGGAGCCGATTACGCAGGGCGGTGATGTATTTCCGCGGGGTACGCTGATTGTAACCCGGCGCGGAAACGAACAGTTTGGCGATGGGCTCGGCGTCCTGCTCTCGAAAATCGGTGCGGCGCATGGAGAAACGGCCGCATTTTCGCCTACTGGCATGGTCGACGCAGGCCCCGACCTGGGCTCGGGTGACGTGCGCCACATCGCGGCGCCGCGCATTGTGATGCCGCACGGCAGTCCGGCGTCGAGCGCATCGGTGGGGCAGTTGTGGCACTATTTCGATGAGGTGATCGGGTATCCCATCACGCGGATGGAGCCCGAGGATCTTGCCCGCGCCGATCTCAGCGACTGGGACGTAGTGGTGCTGCCATCTGGCAACTGGTCCTCGGTCTGGAACGAGGAACGGCTCGGTGCGCTCAGCGATTGGGTGCGGTCGGGCGGCCGCCTGGTAGTTTTTGGCAGCGCCGCCTCGTGGCTGGCTGGAAAGGAGGGGTTTGCGCTCAAGGACATCGAGAAGGCCGATGTGCCCGCGGACAGCGTGCGCGCCGAGGAGGCCCGCACGAAGCGGTACGCCGAGCGCGAGCGGGATGGCCTCACGACAGACAATCCGGGGGCCATTTTTGAGGTGGCTGTAGACGGGACGCATCCGCTCGGATACGGCTTTGGCGCGTCCTCTTGGATGCTCTCGCGCCGGGGCGCCGGTCATGCAGTCATGCTGGACGGTTCGGCCTGGAATGTCGGCGTCCTGGGCCGCCGGGTGTCAGGGCACACGGGCTACGAGGCCGAAGACCGGATAGACGGGACGCTCTCGTTCGGGGCCGAATCCATGGGGCGCGGGAGCGTCGTCTACTTCATGGACGATCCGCTCTACAGGGCCTTCTGGTACAGCGGACGCCGCCTCGTGGCCAATGCCGTGTTTCTTGTCGGGCAGTAATGCCGCGACACCGGGCGGAGCGGCGACAATTGCCGGACGTCAGGGCGAGGTGGCTGTCAGGAAGGCGAAGGCCACGACCAGGATGTCGACCATGATGAGCAGAAAGAGGACGATCGTCTCAAACATGGAGAAGTGGCGCCGGGCCTCGTAGGCGCGCCGGACTTCACGGCTTCTGATAAACCCGCGGCGGTCGTTCGTCATTAGAATGGCGACCTGCACGAAGATGGCTGAAAAGGTCATCCAGGCCCATCCGAGGTCCATGGCAAACGGCAGCACAGCGCCAGCAGCGCCGACAGGTGCAACGAGCCAGAACACAACGACAGCCGGGAGGCCGACCTTGCGGTCGCCCAGGTCGTGGTGTTTCTTGGTACGGACGGTGCGTCTGCGTTTCACGTTCAGATCCAGCGTTTTCAGATTCACGGCGGGTGGGTTGGGTTGGGCACGCAGAGCGCCCTCTGTTCGTAGGGACCAGCGTGCGGGTGGGCGGGCAGACCCTGTGAATATACGTCAGGCGTCCGGCGCGGCGCTACTTTGGCACTCGGCGCGTTTTCGGATTCCGGGGAGGTGTCGCGGCGCGCAGTTTATCCTCGACGCGCTGCAGGAGGTGAATCAGCGTCGTATGCCCGAGTACGGTGAGGGCTTTCTCGAACGAAAACCACTTCACGTCGGTGATTTTTTCCTCGAGCTGCGGCGTAAAATCACGCTCTGAAGTCAGCATGTGGTACCAGTACGTGGTCTTTACAATGAAGGAGCCGTCCTCCGCGTAGCCGTGGACCGTCGTATCCAGAAAATCGAGAACCTGCACGTTCTGGATACCCAGCTCCTCGCACACTTCCCTCCGCGCACACTGCTTGATGGTCTCGCCCGGGTCGAGCTTTCCCTTGGCAATGTCCCACTTCCCCTTGCGGAAAATGAGCAGCACCTTCATCTTCTTTTTGCCCATGCGCGTAATAATGCCGCCGCCAGCGATGACTTCGCGCGTGGGCAGGTAGGGACCGACGTTGACCAGGGCTTCTTTCGGCAGCTTTCCGGCCTCGTCAACCGGTGCTTCGAGCCGCGACGTATCGACCACAAGCACTTCCCTCCGGGCTGTTTTAACGGCGTCCTTCTCTGCCTCCCGGTGCAACCGATAGAGCCGTTTCCGGGAAAAGCGCTCGGGCGGAACGCCTTTCTTGGCTTTTCGGACCTGGTCGACGTAGAAGTAGTACATGTGGGCAAAGATACGGCAGTTCGCGTTCACGGCGCAGAGCGCGCCGACGTTGAAGTGTGTATTTCGCGGCCCCACATGTGCATCAGGTTTTCGGCCGCCTGGTAGGGGCTCATGAAAAAGCAGGCATCGCCGAGTTCATTGATCAGGCCGGACTGCCTGATGAGCGCCATGACCGGGGGCTTTACGCCGCCGAAGACAAAGGCAATGTGGCGCGATGCAAGGCTCTCGTGCAGTTCGCTGAGCACGGCGAGCGCTGTCGTGTCCATGTCATTGATGGGCTGCGCGTCAATGATGATCGCCCGGCAGGGCGTCGTCGCGGTCAGCTCGAGGATGGCATCGCGCAGGCGCTCGGAGTTTATGAACGTGAAGGACGCATCCATCCGGAGCGCCAGGATATCGGCGAGCGGCCGCGCGTCCTGGTGGTGTTCGAGTTCCTTGAACATCTGCGTGCCGGGCATGAGGCCCAGCACGGAGATATTGGGCCTGCTTTTCCGCGCCATGACCGCCAGGATGGACAGCGCGATGCCGACCAGAATACCCTGCTGGATACCGATGAGAAGCGTCGCCAGGAAAGTCACGAGCGCCACCAGGCCGTCGGTGCGTTTCGTGCGCAGGAGGTAGCGCAGCTCGCGCACATCGACGAGCGTCGCGACGGCAACGATGATGATGGCCGAGAAGGCGGCAATGGGCAGGTGCGTGAGGAGCGGCGTCAGGAACAGGATACTGATGAGAACGACGGTGGCCGCCACGGCGTTTGACAGCGTGGTCTTTGCCCCCGTTTCGGCGGCGACGGCCGAGCGCGAATAGCTCGCAGACGTCGGTGGCGAGAGGAACATACTGCCCAGGACATTGGCCAGGCCCACGGCCACGAACTCGCGATTGGCATCAATTCGGTATCCGTAGCGGGAGGCGAACAGTTTGCCGATCGAAATCGTGTTGACAAACTGGATGAGTGAGAGCGTGGCGACGGTGGGCAGCAGCGCGCGGACGGTGTCAAGGGTTACGGCGGGCACGGCTGGACTGGGCAGGCCGCTCGGCACGACGCCGACCGTTTCCACGCCGCGGGCATCGAGTCCGAAGAGCCAGACCAGAAGGCCCGTGAAGAGAACAGCCAAGAGCGCACCCGGAACGCGGGGGTAGAACCGGCGCAGCCCGACAAGCAGCGCGAGGCTGCCCGCGCCGATGGCGAATGTCGGCCCGTTGAAGGCGAAGACGGCCGCGGCCGCCGTGCTGAAGAGCGCGACGGCGTTGGTCTGCATGGGCACTGGAAGGCCCATGAGGCCCTTGATCTGGCTCAGAACGACGAGGATGGCCGCCGCCGAAACAAACCCTGTCAACACGGGGCGCGAAAGCAGGTTGACCACGAATCCAACGCGCAGAAGGCCGAGAGCCAGCTGGAAAAGACCGACAAGCAGCGTAACGAGCAGCACGAGCGCCGTGTACTCAGGGCTCCCTGGCTGGGCAAGTGGCGCCACAGCGGCGGCAATGATGAGGCAGTCCACGGCCACGATACCAAAGGCGACGTGGCGGCCCGTACCGAGCAGTGCGTAGATGAGAAGAGGCACGAGACCGGCATACAGCCCGTAGGCGGCTGGCAGACCGGCCAGCAGGGCGTAGGCCATTCCCTGCGGGACGAGCACCACGCCAACGGTCAGTCCTGATATGGCATCGCCCCGGAGCGCCTGCCGCGTGTAGCCCGCGAGCGATGGGAACAGTGACTTCATGCTGCAAGATACCCTTCCGCGCACAGGACTGCTTCATGCAGATCCATCTGCAGCGCTTCGGCCGGAATACGCCGTCCGAGGGCGCTTTTTTCCATTTTGTCGCGAACGGGTCCCTTTACGGCCGCAAAACGGAGGTCAATGCCGCGTTCGGCCAGATCGCTGAGGAGCACGTTGAGTTCATGGAGTGCTGAGGCATCGATTCGGTTGACTGGATACATGTCGATGAGCACGATGCGGGTGGCCGCATGCTTCTCCAGCGCGCGGTTCACTTCCTCGCGCACGACGTTCATGTTGGCAAAAAACAGCGAAGCATCGATTCGCAATATGAGGAGCCCATCCGGAATATCGACATTATTGTAGCGCAACACGTTACGGTACTTGTTCGTGCCCGGAAGCCGGCCCAGCCAGGCCGTGTGCGGGCGCGACGCCTGCCAGGTGAACAGCGCGAGAGAAAGTATCACGCCCAGCCCGATTCCAAGGACGAACCCCAGGAAGAGGGTCGCCAGAAAGGTCGCCGCAAGGATCGCCGCGTCGGGCCGGCTCGTGCGGGCCAGGCGGGCGAACTCTCCCCAGGAAATCAGATTTTTTACGGCAAGAAGGATGATCGCGCCGAGCAGGGCATGCGGCAAGTGGGTAAAGAGCGGCGTCAGAAGCAGCAGCGTAATGAGTACGATCAGGGCGCTGATCAGACTGGCAAGGGTCGTGTGCGCTCCAGCATCGTGGTTCACGGCCGACCGCGCAAAGCCGCCCGCTCCAGGAAAGGACTGGAAGAGGCTGCCCAGAAGGTTCGCCGCGCCGAGAGCGCGCAGCTCCTGTGAGGCATCGATACGCGCGCCACGGCGCGTCGCAAAGCTCTGCCCAACGGCCACGGACTGCACAAACCCGATGAGACCGATAATGACGGCGGTCGGGGCGAGCGTGCGGACTTCGCTCCAGGAGGCCGTGGGAAGGGCGGGCGAAGGCAGTCCCCGCGGAACGGCGCCGACAATGGATATGCCCATGTCGTCAAGATTCAATAGCCAGGTCATCAGGGTTGCCATGGCTACGGCCAGCATGGCGCCGGGTATGTTCCAGCCGGATTGGCGCGAGACATGTCGCGCGGCCAGCATGATGGCCACGCCGCCGAGACCCATCGCGAGGGTGGGTCCGTGCACGTCGCCGAGTGCCTGCCAGAGCGCAGAAAGGGTCGAGAGGAAATCGCCGCGCGGAATGGAAACGCCGAGCACGTGTTTCATCTGGGACGTTCCGATCACGATCGCCGCGGCCGACGTGAAGCCGCTCAGCACGGGCCGCGACAGGAGCGCCGTGATCGCGCCCATTCCTGCCAGCCCGAGCCCGATCTGGAAAGCGCCCGTGAGCAGCGCGAGAACGAGTACCAGGCGTATGTATTCGGTCGATGCTGTGGCCGCAATGGATCCGACGGCCGAGGCCACGAGGAGCGATACGACCGCCACAGGGCCCACGGCGAGTTGGCCGGATGTGCCAAGTACGGCGTACACGACAAGTGGCACGAGTGCAGCGTAGAGGCCGTACACAGGCGGCATGCCCGCGATCAGGGCGTAGGCCATACCCTGGGGAATGAGCATGACGCCGACCGTAACCCCGGCAAAGATGTCGCCCTGCAGCATGCGGCCGCGGTCATAGCTGGCCAGCGTACGGACAATTGGCAGAAAACGGGTCCAGGACGCGTTGTGGGGCACTGGTTTCACAGGGCGCTTCAGGGAGTCGCCGCTGTCGCCTGCCCGTCGGCAGCGCCAAGCCCTTCGGCGCGTGCAAACGCATCAAAATCACCTCCGACGTGGATGACCTCATGCCCCCAGCGCGCCAGCAGCGCCGCTGCAACGGCCGAGCGCGCGCCCGACTTGCAGTGGACGGCGACAGGCAGCGTCGTCGTGATCTCGTTGCGGCGGGGCACGAGCCGTGTGTAGGCCACGTTCTGGGCGCCGGGCAGGTGCGCCTCGGCGTATTCCGTCGCGCCGCGCACGTCGAGCACGTGAAGGGGACGCTCCCGGGCGCGCGTGGGCAGGTCCTGTATGTTCATTTCGGGAATAGAGGCCACGCGCCCCCCTGCCTCCACGTAGGCGTCGAGCGTATCGGGCGTCAGGTAGCCCGATATGTCGTCGAGGCCAATCCGGACAAGATCCCGGACGGCCGTCTCGACGCTGTCCGCATCCACAACGAGTACGATGGACTGGCCTTCCTCGACGACGCTCCCGGCCGCGGTGTTGAACGATTTATTGAGTGGCGCATAGAGCGCTCCGGGCAGATGATGCGCCATGAAGGCGCTTTTGTCAAGGCGCGTATCGAGAATAACGACATCCTCGCGGGCGATGAGCGCCTCGACGTCACCTGCGAACACGTGGCGCGGCGCCGGAAGTGTGCCGAGCACCGGAGGGCCCTGGCGGTTGTCGCGCTTCATGCGGGCAAAGTACATGGGCGGCTCGGGCTGCCCGTCGAGGATAGCGCGCACGAAGGCCTCTTCGCCTGCGTCTGCCGCCCGGATAGCCGCGTTAAAGCGCCGCTCGTAGCCCACGGTCGACTCGGGGACCGCGCCGAGCGCTTTGCCGCAGGCCGATCCTGCGCCGTGCGCGGGCCACACCTGGAGGTAGTCATCGAGACCCAGGAAGCGCAGGACCGACGCGTAAAGGCGGTGCGCCGAGGGCTCCATGGCGCCCGCGACGCCGGCGGCCGATTCCAGGAGGTCGGGCCGCCCGAGATCACCCACGAAAACGAAGTCGCCGGAAATGAGCCCCATCGGCTCGGAGGCGCCGCCACCCAGATCGGTCACGAGGTAGGACAGGTGTTCTGGCGTATGGCCAGGCGTGTGCACGGCCTTGAAGCGGATGTTGCCGATGTCGAACGTGTCCCCATCGGTGAGAAGGACGTGGTCGTAGGCGGAGCCGCGGAGAAATTCGTACTTCCAGTCGGCATCCCCTTCGTCGGAAGCATAGACGCGCGTACCGCGCTCGGCGAACTCCCGCAGCCCGGACAGGTAATCGGCGTGAATGTGCGTGTCGGCCGCTGCGACAATGGTCATGCCCTCCTTTTCGGCGAGCGCGACGTACTGGTCAACGTCGCGCTCAGGATCGAAAATAATGGCTTCGCGGGTGGCCTGGCAGCCTATGAGATAGGCGTACTGGGCCAGTTTGGCGTCGAAAATCTGTCTGAAAAGCATGCGGAAGGCCGGGCGGCCAGATCAGTTCGTAAAGAAGGGCAGGCCCGAGCGACGCGTCAGTGCGGCAGGTAGCGCCGCACCCGGCCGTAGGTATAGGTGCCTGCCAGCGCGGAAGCGATCAGAACCACCATGACGCCAATGCCGTTCCCAAGCAGCGCGAACATGGGCGCCGGGCAGGCGCCGGTGAGCGCCCATCCGAGGCCAAAAATGGTGCCTCCGAGCCAGTATTGTGTGCCCAATCGGCTGAGCGGCATACGCGGGATGTCGACGCGTTCTCCGGAGGCCGCGACAAGGCCGCTTCGGCGAATGATCTGGATCGATACGGCGCTCACCGCGATGGCTGTCACAATAATGCCGTACATGTGGAAAGACTGGAAACGGAACATTTCCTGGATCCTGAACCAGGAAATGACCTCGGCCTTGGTGGCCAGGATGCCAAAAGCCAGGCCGATAAGGAGGTAGGGAAAGAGTGAGCGAAGCTTCATGGGTGTGCGGTGGTATGCGTTTACGCTGCGAGCAGCAGCGGGAGCAGAATATGCGTCGCCACGAGGCCGCCGGTGAAGAAGCCGACCATGGCAACGAGGCTCGCCGGCTGCAGGGAGGCAAGGCCGGTGATGGCGTGTCCGGACGTACATCCACCGGCGTAGCGGGCTCCAAATCCAATCAGGAACCCTCCACCGATCATGATGATGAGGCCGGCGGCCGATCCGAGGTTGCCGAACGAGATGATTTCTTTCGGCACCAGGCCGGTAAAATCCGTGATGCCAAGTAGCGCGAGGTCCTGGCGCGTGGCCTCGGAAATAGCCACGGGATCTGGATTCTGTAGCAGCGTGGCCACGAGTACTCCGCCCAGGAATATGCCGACGAGGAGGGCCAGATTCCACGACTGGTCGCGCCAGCGGAGCTGACCGCACATGGTCTGCAGGTTCATGGAGACATCGAACCGTTTGCTGCCTACGAGTAGCAGGGCGGGCACAATGAGGCCGATCAGCGGGCCGGAGACGTACCAGGGCCAGGGGGCGTGAAGCAGATCCATCGGGAAGAACTTTGGAAAACGTGTACAGGAACGCGCGGGCACAGCCGCTACGGATTCTTGCCTGTACTAACCTGTCATTACAACTGTTCCCCGAGTCGGATGTCTTTTGCTTCGAGCTGCAGCGATGTGCGCCCGTTCCAGGTGTTTTCCTGCACGGCATAGAGCATTTCAAGCGGCGCACCTGTTGCCTGACTCTCGGTCACGATATCCAGATGCTTGGCCAGCTTGAAGCCAATCACATTCCGCTTGTGCCCTCCGCCGGCGTCCCTCACGGCGAAGCGCAGGTGCGAGCGGTCTTTGCCGACGGTCGATATCGGGCCGGTCACCACGAGGTCGCGTGCCAGGAAGACCGGCATCTCGTTGTCCGGGCCGTAGGGCGCGAACTGGCGCAATGTCTTCCAGAGCTTCTGGTCAATCATCGATACCGGCAGTTCGGCATCCATTTCGACGACCGGGGTCAGTACGTCAGCTGTGATGGCGCCCGTTACGGCGGCTTCGAAGCGCTGCGCAAATTCATCCACGCGGTCAATGGGGAGCGTCACGCCCGCTGCAAAATCGTGTCCCCCAAACTCTGTCAGCATATCGCTGCAGGCTTCGAGTGCCTGGTAGATGTTGATTCCGGCTACCGAGCGCGCACTGCCTTTGGCCATTCCATTCACGGTCGTCATCATGACCGTCGGACGAAAATGCCGCTCCACGAGGCGACTGGCTACAATGCCGATCACGCCCATATGCCAGTCTTCGTTGTGCAGGACAAGCGTATGGCGGTGACCGCGCGCCAGCAGGCGGTCGGCCGCTTCGAAGGCGGTGGTCTGCGCCTCGCGGTCAAGTTCACGCCGTTCGTCGTTGAGCCGCTCCAGCTGGCGCGCGCGCGCTGACCCCTCGACCTCGTCCACCGCGAGCATGAGCGCAACGGCCCGCTCGGCGTTACCGACACGACCGGCCGCGTTGATCCTCGGGCCAATCGAAAAAATAATCTGGGATGCCGTGCACGAACTCAGGCGAAGTCCGGCTTCCTCGGCAAGCATACGCAGTCCCACCCTCGCCCCCTGCCGCAGTCGTACCAGTCCTTCGCGCAGCAGGATCCGGTTTTCGTCGGTCACCGAAACCACATCGGCCGCCGTTCCGAGCGCCACCAGGTCCAGAAACTCGAGCACATCTCCGCGCCTGCGCTTCTGCCGCTCTTCCATGGCGGCGACCAGCTTGAAAGCGAGGCCCACCGCGCAGAGGTCCTTGAACGGATAGGCGCAGTCGGTGCGCTTCGGGTTAAGTACAGCCACCGCGTGTGGAAGCACATCGAGCGTCGTGTGGTGGTCACACACAATGAGGTCGATCCCAAGGCTACCGATGTACTCGGCCTCGGCAATGGCTGTAACGCCGCAGTCAAGCGCCACAATCAGATCGGCGCCTTCCGCAACGGCTTCATCAATGCCCTTTTTCGAGAGCCCGTAGCCGTGCTCGAAACGGGTCGGCACAAAGTAGGCCGCCTTGTTGCCCACATCGCGCAGGTAGCGCACAAGAAGCGTCGTCGCCGTCGTGCCATCCACGTCGTAATCGCCATAGACCACGATCCGTTCATTCCGGTCAATGGCCTGCTGGAGCCGATCAACGGCGACGTCCATGTCCTGCATAAGCCAGGGACTGTGCAGGTCCGCCGGCCCGGCGCGAAACCACGCGCGGGCCGCCTCGAACGTTGTAATACCGCGCACGCACAGCGTCCGGGCCAGTGGCTCGGGCAGGTTGTTCAGCGCTTCGGCGAGGGCGGCTATGGTCTCCTGGGGTGCGGCAGCCTTCAGCTGCCAGGTGCGGGCAGGGCCCGCGGTGTGTCGGCTCTTCATGCCGCCTGTTACACCGAAACGACGCGAAAGATCACCGCCTCTACCGGACGCCCACGTCCGACGGCTCAGGCGCCTTCCACGCTGCCGTCGACCATGCGCCGGATGCCGTGCGGGTTCTCGTCCTGCAGCTCGGCGGGTAGCGCTTCCTCGACCATGTCCTGCCAGCAGAAGCGGCGCGTCCAGCGGTAAATGGCGGGTGTTCCAACGGCGGTTTCGCGCCCGTCGCTCGTCGCCGGGTAGGGGCCACCGTGGACCATGGCGCTGCAGACCTCGACGCCCGTCGGGTAGCTGTTCAGGAGCAGGCGTCCGACACGGCTCCGGAGTGCGTCGACCACGTCGCTGTTGAGCGGCCGGTCTGATGCGTCATAGTGGATGGTACCGGTAAGCTGGCCCTCGAGGCCGCGGATCACGTCGGCAAGCTGCTTAGCGGACCCATAGGTCACGAGCGTCGTCGCCGGCCCGAAGGCTTCTTCGGCCAGGCGGCTGTCGGCGGCGAAGGCTTCGAGCGTCGTTTTGAAGACAAATGGATGCATGGCTCCGTCGCCCTGCTCCGTGCCCTCTGCGGCACCGGAGCCGCCAACGACGACTTCCAGGTTGCCCTGGCCCGTGCGGGCGCCGATACTTGCCGCGTAGGATTCCGCGATACCGCGGTGCAGCGCTGTGCCTCCTTTGACATCGGCAAGCGCTGCCGCCAGTTCCCCGGCGAACGTCTCGGCCGAGTCCTCGGGTACGAACACGAGACCCGGATTCGTACAGAACTGCCCGACGCCCATCGTGACGCTGCCGGCGAGTCCCTGGGCAATGGCCGCGGCGCGGCCCGAGGCGGCGCCGGGAAGGATCACAACGGGATTGATGCTCGACATTTCGGCGAACACCGGAATCGGCTCGGGCCGCGCCCGGGCTGCGTCGGCAAGGGCATGTCCGCCCCGGCGCGAACCGGTGAAGCCGACTGCCTTGATGGCCGGGTGTTTGACGAGCGGTACGCCCACCTGCTGACCGGTGCCCTGCAGCAGCGCGAACACGCCGTCCGGCATATTCGTCTTCTGCGCGGCGCGGAGCACGGCATTGGCGACGAGCTGACTTGTGCCCGGGTGCGCCCAGTGGGCGACGGCTACGACCGGGCATCCGGCGGCGAGCGCCGAGGCCGTGTCGCCTCCGGCTACTGAAAAGGCGAGCGGAAAGTTGCTGGCGCCGAAGACGGCTACCGGTCCGAGCGGGATCAGCATGGAGCGGACATCCGGCTTGGGGAGCGGTTCGCGCGCTGGCTGCGCGCTCTCTATCCGGGCATCGACCCAGGAGCCCTCTTCAATGAGCGCGGCGAACATGCGCAGCTGACCCATCGTACGGCCCAGCTCGCCGCCCGCGCGGCCCTCGGGGAGCGCCGTTTCCTCGGGAACCATGGCCACGATATCCTCGCGTGCGGCCTCGAGTTCGTCGGCAATGGCGCGCAGGAACGCGGCGCGCTCGGCGCCCGGGAGTGCGCTGTAGGGGCCAAAGGCGCGCCCGGCGGCCTCGGCTGCCGCGGAAATCTGGGCGGGCGTTGCTACCTCGTAGGAGGTTTCGTGTGCATTGCCGGTGGCAGGATTGACAGCTTGGACGGTGGAGGTCGACATGGTATATCGGTAGAGGTACTTGAATGATGGATGCAGGGCGCGGGTCGAGCGGGAAACTCGGGCCATAAAGTCCAGCCTGGAAGCCCGGACTGGCGTCAGCGACCTGCGGTATGAAACTACACGCCAAGTCAGCTCATTGCCAGGCCTCGGGGCCCCTGAAGGCTGTTTTTGTCGAAAAATGCATATGTAACTTTTATTGTTACATTTATTTCAGGCGTTTGCCCCCCACCCAGAGCGCGGCCAGGTCGCGCGTGCCCATCCAGTAGGTCAGATCGCGCACATGGTCCACGTCCCAGAAGGCGAGGTCACCGCGCAGGCCCACCGCCAGCTCGCCGCGGTCGGAGAGGCCGAGCGCGCGCGCGGCGTGCACCGTCGCGCCGCGAAGGCACTCCTCGGGCGTCAGGCCAAAGAGCGCCGACGCCAGTGACATGGCCGAGCGAAGCGAGGCCATGGGGGACGTGCCGGGATTGCAGTCCGTGGCGACGGCCATGGGCACGCCCGCCGCGCGGAGCGCCGCAACGGGGGGCGACTGCGTTTCGCCGAGCATGAGGTAGGCCCCCGGTAGCAGCACGGCGACGGTGCCGGCAGCGGCCATGGCGGCCGCGCCCGCTTCCGATGTGTACTCAAGGTGATCGGCCGAGAGTGCTCCGAGGCGCGCCGCTACTTCCGCGCCGCCGCCTGCCGTAAGCTGATCGGCGTGCAGGCGCACCGGAAGGCCCAAACCGCGCGCGCGCCCGAAAATGCGCTCCACGTCGTCCGCGCTGAAGGCAATGCGCTCGAGGTAGGCATCGACCATATCGACGAGCCCTTCTTCGTAGGCGGCGGGCAGTACGGTGTCCACGATGAAATCGACGTAGGCATCCCTGCGGCCCTCGAACTCGGGCGGCAGCGCGTGCGCGGCGAGCAGCGTGCGCCGGACAGTAATGCCCGCTTCCTGGCCAAGCCGCGTCGCGGCGCGCAGCATGCGCAGCTCCGCGTCGAGATCGAGCCCGTACCCGGATTTGATTTCGACCGTCGCGCATCCATCCGAAATAAACGCGTCAAGGCGATGCCGGGCGGCGTCGACGAGCGCCTCTTCACTCGCGGCGCGCGTGGCCCGGACCGACGACATGATGCCGCCCCCACGGCGGGAAATTTCTTCGTAACTCACCCCCATGAGGCGCTCTTCGAACTCCTCGGCGCGGCTGCCGCCAAAAACGAGGTGCGTATGGCAGTCAATGAGCGCGGGCGTGATCCAGCGGCCTTCGGCGCTGTGCGTTCGCGTGGCCGAAGCCCCGGGCAGCTCGGCCTCGGGGCCCAGCCAGGCAATGCGGCCGCCGGAGAGGGCGACGGCTCCCCTGTCGATGGCGCCATACGGCACGGCGGCGAAGCGCCCGCTTGTCGCCATCGTCGCCAGGCGTGCGTCTGTAATGAGTAGATCCCAGTCCGGCATGGTGCGTTCGTCCTGCTTGCTGTGTGGTGATTCGTCGACACGCTTGTGACGCAAGGTAGCGGGTCTCCAGTTCGGGCGAAAGGGGACGCGTCTGGCACATGGAAAAAACGCGCGCGATATTGTGACCATGAACCGGGACGCAACCATTTTTGCAGAGCACGCGTGGCTCGAGCGCGGCTGGGCGCCGAATGTGCGGCTTACGGCGCGCGACGGGCATTTTGTGGCCATCGAGACGGGTCAGATGGCGGGCGGCGGGGATATTCGGGTAGATGCGGCGCTTCCCGGCCTGGTGAATGCACACAGCCATGCGTTCCAGCGGGCGCTCGTGGCGCAGACCGAGGCGCCGTCATTGGGCCCGGGTGGCGCGGGCGCGACATCTCTCCGTGCCGGGCCGGTAACCGATTCGTTCTGGTCCTGGCGCGACGGGATGTACCGCCTGGCGGCGCGCATCTCGCCGGATGCGCTCCGCGTCGTGGCGCGGCAGCTGTATGCGGAGCTGCTCGCGGGTGGATACACAAGCGTCGTCGAATTCCATTACCTGTTCGCGGACGCACCCGATGCCATGTTGCAGGCCCTCGCGGGCGCGGCCAGCGACGTGGGTATCCGACTCGTCTGGGTGCCCGTGCTCTACGCCTATTCAGGGTTTGGTGGGGCGCCGCCCACGGCTGGGCAGCGTCCGTTCGTGCTGGCCGAGGAAGACTATATGGCGCATCTGGAAGCCGCGCTGCGGCTGGAGGGGACGTTTTTCCGGGTTGGAGCGGGCGTGCACAGCCTGCGCGCGGCATCGATGGACATGACGCGGCGCGTGGCCGACTGGGCGCGCCGTCACAAGCGGCCCATGCACTTGCATATTGCCGAGCAGCCCCGGGAAGTGGACGATTGCCTGACTTGGGCCGGAAAGCGACCCGTAGCGTGGCTTCTTGGCGAAGTGGATGTGGATGCGGCGTGGTGTCTTGTGCACGCGACGCACATGGATGCAGACGAGACCGAGACGCTGGCCCGGACCGGGGCCGTCGTCTGCGTATGTCCGACAACGGAAGCCAATCTGGGCGACGGGTTTTTCAGCCTTGCGCCCTGGCTCCGGGCGGGTGGCGCGTTGGCTATCGGATCGGACAGCCAGGTGGGCACGAATGCGTACGAGGAGCTGCGCTGGCTCGAGTACGGGCAGCGCCTCTTGACGGGCGCACGCAACGTGGCATCGGGCGCCGTGCAGCCAGCGACAGGGTTCGGCAACGCGGCAGCTGGCGACAAAGCGGTCGCCGACGTGGCGAACGGTAACAAAGCGGCGGCCGATGTGCTTTTCTCGCGCGTACTTCGGGGTGGCTGCCAGGCAGCCGGCCTGCTGGGCGGCCGCCTGAACGAACCGGGTCTCGCGGTCGGCGCGCCGGCCGATCTGGTGGCGTTCGGCTTGGGTGATGCGCGATTCGCGGGCCACTCCGAGCACACGTGGCTCTCCGCGCTTGTGTTCTCCGCCGAGCCGCCTCGTGCGGATTTCGTCATGACGGGCGGGCGGGTCGCGGTCCAGGGTGGCGCGTGCCGCCACCTTCCCGGTGGGCATGCAACCGAATTTGCGCGTATTATGGGAACGCTCAATGCCTGATGCGACAGCGCTCCAAGTACACACAAATTGAAACCAGGCACACACAAACCGAACCCATGCCATGACAGACACGCTGACGGAGAACGTATACTGGGTCCTTGTGGCCGATGTAAAAGAGGGACAGCAGGACGCTCTGCGCCAGCTCGCCACCCGGTTTGCCGATAAAACGAAGGCAGAGCCCGGAGCGCTCGCCTATGAGTGGTCGCTTTCCGAGCGTGGCGACCGCCTGCACATCTACGAGCGCTACGCGGACAGCGAGGCGGCGCTTGCGCATTTGGCGAACGTCGGCCCGGTGCTCGGCGACCTGATGGCGCTCGTCACGCCCGTGCGGCTCGACTGCTATGGCCGCGTGAGTGATGCATTCCGCGAGGCCACGAAAGACCTCCCGATGGCGTACTACACGCAGTTTGAAGGATTCAGCCGGTAGGCTGGCTCTACGGGCGGCTCTGCGGGGCCGAGACGCCTACTTCAACCGCCGCTTGCGCGCCTGGGCGCCATTCTTGCCCGGCGCCGGTTTGTGCTTGGAGGGTACGCGCTTGCGGGGCGGCTTCGTGCCACCGGTTTCGCCGGGCGTAGAAATATTCAGTTTCTGGCCGCAGACCCAGACGTTTTTCAGCGCGAGGAACACATCTTTCGGCATACCAGCGGGCATGTCTACAAGGCTGTGGTCATCGCGGATGTCGATGTGACCAATGTAGCGCGCATCGAGTCCCGTCTCGTTGGCAATAGCGCCCACCAGATTACCGGGCTTGACATCGTGTGCGTTGCCGACTTCAACGCGGTAGGTGAGCATGCCCACGCGGCCCTGGCCCCGTTCTGAGGGTTCACCGCGCCCTGATGGTTCGCTGCGGTGTGATTTCTCCTGTCTGTCGCTGCGCCCGCGGGAGCGGCCCTGGTCGCTCGTTTCCTTTTCGCGGCGCCCCATGCGATCGTCCGAGCGGCCGCGCTTGGCATCGGGCTTGAGAACGAGGTCGCGACCGCCGAGCGTCATTTTGGCGAGCGCGGCGGCAATCTCAATGGCCGGGATGTCGTGATCTTCCTGGTACTGCTCCACGAGGCGCTGCAGGAAGTCGAGCTCTCCTGCGCCGAGCGTATCGGTAATACGCTGCTTGAAGTCGGCAATGCGCTTGTTTGAGACCATTTCAACGGTCGGCAGCTTCATGGGCTCGACCTTCTGGCGCGTCGCGCGCTCGATGGCGGCCAGCATGCGCCGCTCGCGTGGGGCCACAAACAGGATAGCCTTGCCCTCGCGTCCTGCGCGGCCCGTGCGGCCAATCCGGTGAACATAGGACTCGGTGCCGCTTGGAATGTCGTAATTCACAACGTGCGTAATGCGGTCCACGTCGAGCCCGCGCGCCGCCACATCGGTGGCTACGAGGATGTCGAGGCTACCCGACTTGAGGCGCTCTACCATCTGCTCGCGGTGGGGCTGCGCCATATCGCCGTTCAGCGCGGCGGCCGAATAGCCGCGTGCTTCCAATTTTTCAGCCAGCTGGGTCGTGGCAATTTTGGTGCGCACGAAAATCAGCATCCCCTCGAACGGCTCGACCTCCAGAATGCGGGTCAGCGCGTCGAGCTTGTGCATGCCGCTCACAAGCCAGTACACCTGATCAATCAGTGCAGCCGTGGCCGTTTCCGCCTTGATGGCGATTTCGTGGGCGTTCGACAGGTGTTTCTTGGCGATGCGGACGATCTGCGTCGGCATCGTCGCCGAGAACAGGGCAATCTGGCGCTTTGCGGGCGTCTGCTCCAGGATCCATTCGACGTCGTCAATGAACCCCATGCGCAGCATTTCGTCGGCTTCGTCGAGCACGAGCGCCTTCAGGCCGTCCAGCTTCAACGTCCCCTTTCGCATATGGTCCATGACGCGTCCGGGCGTGCCGACAATGGCCTGCACACCGCGCTTGAGCTGCCGAATTTGCCCGCCATAGGCCTGGCCGCCGTAGACGGGCAGCACGTGGAAGCCGGACATGTGGCTCGCGTAGCGCTGCAGCGCCTCGGCCACCTGGATGGCGAGTTCGCGCGTCGGCGCAAGCACGAGTAGCTGCACGTCGCGGCTTTTCATGTCAATCCGCGAGAGCCGCGGCAGCGCGAAAGCCGCCGTCTTACCGGTCCCGGTCGGGGGGGGGGCGGGCCCGGAGCGCCCC